>CAXMNA010000134.1:0-64655 GCA_964194715.1 uncultured Gammaproteobacteria bacterium | reverse complement strand
AATATACCGGATTTCGCCATCAGGGCGTATAATCCGGTATTCGATTTCGAATAAACCTTCTCCAGGCTTGGGTTCCTGGCTGAGCCGCGCTTTCTGATACGTCTTGTCAACAAGCTCGCGGTCCTCGGGGTGCACAAATTTAATCATATACGGATTTATCGCGTCGATTTCGTCGAGGTCCAGCCCGTATATTCTGGCCATCTGCGACGAATATGAAATCAAGCGATCGTTTACGTAATCCGTGCGGTAGTTGCCGACATTCGAAATTCGTTGCGCCTCTTCGAGTTCGGTTTCGATTCGCCTGGACTCGGTCACATCCTGTAATGTCCATAATTGCTCAATAACTTTACCGTCACGTTTAACCGAGGTATCGCCACGCTCTATTACATGGCGAACTTCGCCATCCGGGCGCACAATACGAAATCTGATTTCAGATAAATCGTCGGTACTGTCTGCGCGAGCGAAATCCTGTTTGACTCTTTCCAGATCCCCTGGATGTATACTGAAGAAATTATCTGACTCGATCATCGAAATCAGTTCTGCTTTCGGCCAGCCCCAAATCCGTGCGAATTCGTCGCTGCAAGAAATTATTCGCCTATTTGCGTTATCCCAGCGAAAACTACCGATCCTGGCAATTTGTTGCGCGGCTTCGAGTTCCGCTTCGATGCGCCTGGATTCGGTCACATCCTGAACGGTACCAATCTGTTCGACGACCTTCCCGTCACGCCACAACGACGGCGCCAGGCGTTCAATGACATGCCCGACTTTTCCATCAGGAGACTGAAATCAATATTCCACCTCGGTTACTTCTCCCGAATTATCGCTGTGCCGATAGGCAGCTTTTACTCGATCTAGATCATCCGGGTGAATGTATTTCGAATACTCATCCGCGGTTGATATTTTTAGATCTTCCATCGAGACCCCAAATACTCTGGCATACCCCTTTGAGTAGGAAATCAATTTGTCATGCTCGACGTCCCAACGAAAACTGCCGACCCCGGCAATACGCTGGGCCTCCTCGAGATCAGCCTCGACGCGCTTGGTGTCGGTTATATCGATGCGCAGTCCGACGATGCCTCCATCCGGCAGTTTTTGTTCGATGATTCGAATCCAGTCACCATTGGCCATTTTTTGATCGACCGAACTCCTCGGTTTGCTATGTGTTGCGATTCGCTTTTTGACCCAGGCTTCCTTCTCCGCCGCATCGGTAAAGGACATTTGTACCTCTACCGAGGCTCGCACCATTTCCTCGAAGCTTGTGCCCGGCTCAAGCTTGTCGGCAATCTGATGGTATATGTCCTTACAGCGCTGGTTACACATCACCATCCTGTCATCGGCATCAAACAGGATAAAGCCGTCGTTGAGAATCGCGGTGGCGCTATAAATCAACTCCTGGTTATACTGCTGACGGCGCAGGTCAGCGACTTCTTTACTTGCGTCCGATGCCGTGCCTCGATATCCAAGGAAATTTTCATTTTCATCAAAATAAGGCTTGCCGCTGCTTCTGTATATCAATTCACGACCGTTCGCTATCTGTGCCCGATATTGGAAGTCCTGGTAAGGCAGGCGCTGTTCTATACATCGACGGTAATAGTCCCAACTTTCATGTTCGGCGGGGTCGTTCGGTTCGAGCTTCAAATCTTCACGTCTGAGCCCGATGATATCTTCTGGCCTGGCACCACTCACCTCGAATAAATGCGACGATAAAAATACGAAGCGATCCTCCACATCGGTTTCCCAGAACCACTCGGACGAGGTTTCACTATATTGATGAAACCGCTCTTCAGTAGTCCTGAGTTCCCGGGTACGCCCTGCAAACTCATCCTCGAGTTTTTTACTCAGGCTATCCAAACGCTTCTGTAGTAAGCGGGATACAAAAAAAGCAATGCCGCTGCCGAGTAGAAATGGAGTCAACAAGCTTAAAAAGGTTAGTTTTTCGAAACCAAAACTAATGCCTTGCATGGTTCCTGCGATTGACATTAATGCAACGCCACCGACAACGGCAACGACGACCGTGGGGTATCTGAAAACTCGGGAATTTGCTACCTGCGACATATCTGGTTCATTTGCCGTGGAGTAACCGAGGTTATCGCCTACTGTGGCAACAGTGGTGGAGCCTCTACCGAGACAAAAGCTTCCGGGAAAAAGCCATTGAAACGGGTCGCTGCTGAATTGCTGTAAGCCCCGGTTTGACCGATTTCAATCCAGTCACCTTCTTCGGCGTCGACCGGCAGGTAGAATGGCGCCGGCAATATATCCAGGTTGTCGCAGGTGGGCCCCAGAATCGTAAAGTCCTGGTGCTCGGTCGTAATTTCGCGTGCCGGGTTGATCAGTCGCGTGGGCAGTTTCATCTTGCCCATCAGGGTTTCAGAGAGACTTTGATAAACGCCATCGTTGATATAGAGTTTGTTATCCTTGCGCAGCTGAATTTGAGTCAGCAGGGTACAACCACTCGCGACCAGTGCCCTCCCCGGTTCACACATCAGCACACAATCGCGCCGCAGACGGGACTGGTCGAAAGCCTCCTGAATCGCATAGAAGTAAGCGCTCAGGGCGGGGGGACGATCATCCTCATACAGGGCGGGAAAACCGCCACCGACATCGAGGTAATGCACCGGTACATTGGCCGCTTCAATCACATCGAGGGCGGTGTTTATCCCATCAACGAAAGCCTGTGGATTGCGGCATTGCGAGCCGACGTGAAACGCGACCCCGGTTTGAAAATTCGCGTCATGTACTTTTTTCAGCAGTTCCGGGGCGTCTTCCGCAGCGATTCCAAATTTATCTGAAAGTTGATACTGGGCGTCATGTACCGGGGTTACGATCCGCACCAGTATTACCTTGCCATCGCCACCCCCAGTCACATCGATGATCTTGCTGAGCTCTTTCTCATGATCGATCACGAAATGATCGATTCCGTATACTTTTCGTGCCGTCATGATCGATGCACGCGCTTTGACGGGATGCATGAAATAGCAGTCGGCCTGTGGCAAATGCTCACGCACCAGGGCAATTTCAGCGAGCGAAGCGGTATCAAAGTGTCGAATGCCGGCCTCGTACAGGGCCTCTAAAACCGCTAAGTGGGGGTTACATTTAACCGCGTACATAACCCGGCCTGGAAACGTGTCGAGGAAATAAGTCGCCTGACGTTTTAGCTCTGCGGGACGCAGGCAATAAATCGGGTAACCCGGCTTCAATTCTTCGATAACGTCTTCGACGGTCGCGAAGTTGGGGATCTGGATTATGGCTGACATAGTTTTACTCGCGAAGTTGCGAATATTCTCGCATAGTATTCTAGTAAAGAATATCCTCGATCAAAGGTCGGGACTGCTACCGCTCCAGCTGGAAAGATCTTTATGAGGCCGCCAGAACTTCATTCTTGCTGTTGGCTTCAACTCGAAATCAAATTCGTACCCTGCGTGCAGTGTTAAAAGACTGCGACCCTTTGCAGCTGCTACCAATAATGGCTTCAGTATATTGCAATCGATATCGAGCAATAGTTGATCAAGCGTTATAGCCGCGCCTGCCTTCAGAAATTCCATCAGGCGCAGGTCAATCACCAGGGTATCCACAGAGTTATCGATCTCGTCGACGTTAGTGCAGGATTTGGGCATCAATCCGAGGCTCACGGCAAACTGATTCATTACCGGGTCATCGCAATACCAGGCCAGGTTTGCATTGAATGCCTGCGGCAGACTTCCCGCCCCCCAAAACCAGAGGCTGTTAATCGGTAACATTCCACGTTGTAACCGCTCCGCGTTGACTTCGTGTTGATGCATATACATTTGTATTTCGTTGAGCAGTTGGTACCACGGCAAAATCTGTCGTGACTGCTCGATATAGGGATTAGCGGTTTTCCCTAACACCGAAAGGATATGCGGATAATGGGTTGGTGCTGCGAACCCCTTGAGAGATACCAGGAACAGCCCATCTGCAATAACAGTGATATTACAATTTACATTAAATGTATGTTTTAAATCATTGATTATTAAAGTTATATCTTTCAAATTATCTTGATTATTCGGAATTGGAACGATTACCGCGCTGTGCAATCCGGCTTGCAAATGGATTGCCTGGGACAATAGCAGATGCTCTGGTTGGCGATCTTCGGCATCGGCAAAAGCCTGCGCCATTGGCAACCCGGGTAACAGCCGCTGCGTCGGGCTATCAAAATCGAGCGCAGTTTTTATTATCGAGTCGATACTATAAGCCTGGTTGGGCCGCGGCGTTGCCAGGCGCAATACCTTGTTCAAATGTGGTAACTCGTTCTCGAGCAGGCCGGGTTCAAGCTCCCCGAGAGGTAAGTCGAATAATCCGGGCAGGACTACTTGAACCTTTGCAGACATTCGCGAGCACTATTCCTTGAGACTCGTGGTTAGCAGCTCATTTAGGTCGTTTGACATTTCGCTATTGGCAAG
The DNA here is from genome assembly GCA_964194715.1 of uncultured Gammaproteobacteria bacterium. Taxonomy (GTDB): domain Bacteria; phylum Pseudomonadota; class Gammaproteobacteria. The sequence continues at coordinate 60,237 of CAXMNA010000134.1, read as the reverse complement.
CATGTCTTCCACCTGTGACTTCATCAATTCCCCCTGCTGCGCTGCCAGCTTACGCCAATGCACGAAAGGATTGGCAAGTCGGGCCGCTACCTGTGGATTAATGGCGTCCAGTTCCAGGATTTTTTGCGCGGCAAACTGGTAGCCGGCACCGTCGACCTGATGAAAAGCACAGGAATTTGCAATGGTTGGGCCGAGCAAGGAACGTGCCCGATTTGGATTATTAAGCGTATATGCCGGGTGATCGAATAACAGTTTTATCTCATCGAGTGCATTGTCCACGTAGCTCGATCCCTGCGCGCTAAACCATTTATCGATTGCCAGCGTGGTATCCTTCCATTGTTCATAGAACTGCGACAGGATCTGTTTACGCAATTCATGTCGATAATGGACTATTGCTTGCACACAGGCGATTTGATCGGTCATGTTGTTCGCTGCGGAGTACTGAGTCTGGCAAAGCTCGAAGTATTCCGGTTGCTCGAGATACAACAGCAAGGCCAGGCACACGTTCTTCATGCGCCGATTGGCTATCGCGTCTGGATTCAGTCGGTAATCGCCACCGTCAACACAATCATGGTAGTGCTTCACCAGGACAGCTTCGTTTTGCGCAGCAATTTCAAAATTAAGTGCTCGACGTATCGTCCGTATACTGTGTACATCCACCTGCTCCAGCAGTTCGGCTAGGTATTTTTCTGCGGGCAACACCATCATTTCGGCAACCAGGGCGCGGTCAAGTGAGGATCGTGATAACAAATCCCTAAACGCATATATCAATGGCTCCTGGATTTGCGGCCACTCGGAACACTCTCGCTCCAGCATGGCCAGCATTATCCGAGTCGCCAACTGCTGACCCGCTTCCCAACGATTGAATGGATCGCTATCACAAACCATTAAACTGGCAAGTTCCTCGTTGTCCAGGTCAGTGTTCAGGATAATCGGCGCCGAAAAACCACGAAATGCGGAAATCATTACCTGTGGCGGCATATCCTCATAACGTAGTAGCGTCTCGGGATCCTTGATCTCGATTATCTGCTCAAGGTTCCCGGCACTATCAAGCACCAGTGGTTGGCCAAGCGGGTCGAACAATGCCAGACGCATCGGCATATGAAAGGCCCGGTTAAGCTCGCCTTTGGTAGTTCCCGCTTGCTGCGTCAGTTTGAGGGTCAGGCTGCTGTTTTCAGTGTCGTAATTGCGTTTAATGTCGATTCGTGGAGTCCCGGACTGTTCATACCAGCGTTGAAAGCGTCCCAGGTTAAACCCGGAAGCGTCTTGCATTGCGGCACGAAAATCATCGGTGGTGACCGCCTGCCCATCGTGGCGCTCAAAATACAAATCCATCCCTTTACGGAAATTATCCACGCCCAGCAGACAATGGATCATGCGAACCACCTCAGCACCCTTGTTATAAACAGTTGCGGTATAAAAATTATTGATTTCCTGGTACGACGCGGGTCTCACCGGATGCGCCATGGGACCGGCGTCTTCACTAAACTGGTGATTGCGCAATACCCGCACATCGTTGATACGCTGAATCGCACGCGAAAACATGTCGGCACTGAATTCCTGGTCGCGAAACACCGTCAAACCTTCTTTCAGACTCAGCTGAAACCAGTCTCGACAGGTGACCCGGTTACCTGTCCAGTTATGAAAATATTCGTGTGCGATAACGCCTTCGATCGCGAGGTAATCGTCGTCGGTAGCAGTCTGCGCGTTGGCCAGAACATACTTGGTGTTAAAGACATTAAGGCCCTTGTTTTCCATTGCCCCCATATTGAAATCGTCCACCGCAACGATCATGTAAAGGTCGAGGTCATATTCGAGGCCGTAAACTTCTTCGTCCCAACACATCGCTTTTTGCAACGATCGCATCGCGTGGTCGCATTTGTCACGGTTATGGTGCTCGGTAAAGATTTGCAACTGGATCTCCCGTCCTGAACGGGTTTCAAACCTGTCTTCAATACAGGCCAGGTCACCGGCTACCAGCGCGAACAGGTAGCTGGGCTTGGGATAAGGATCCTCCCATCTAACCCAGTGGCGTTCGCCATCTTCACCCCCATCGACGCGGTTGCCGTTGGACAGCAACATCGGGTAAACGGATTTGAGCGCATGAATTTCGGTGCTGAAAATAGACATCACGTCGGGGCGGTCGAGGTAGTAAGTAATGTAGCGAAAACCCTCCGCTTCACACTGGGTGCAAAAGTTCCCATTGGACAGGTATAAGCCTTCAAGGCGGGTATTTGCCGCGGGATCGATTGCGACCTCACAACTTAACTCGAACCGATCCGGAACCGACTTAATCGTCAACGTTTCCGACGCCACGTTATATTCTGCGGATTGCAGCAAACTGCCGTCCAGGCGCAGCTCGATCAGTTCCAGCTCGATCCCATCGAGGACCAGCTCGGCGCTTTTATCCGAAGTAATCCGTTGCAGCTGCAACGAACTGACAACTCGAGTCCGGCTTTCGTCGAGATGAAACTCCAGCCGCGTATTTGTGATTTCGAAACTGGGTGGCTGATAGTCCTTTAAATGCTTGCGCTTGTGCTGATCAGTTTTCATTTTTCAAACCTGAAAATAGGTCGCATAAGTGTAACCTAAGGAGTATCATTCGCGGCATTTTTCATCCCCGGAGATTCAAAAATGGCCGTCGAACGCACGCTTTCAATCATCAAACCCGACGCAGTTGCCAAGAATGTAATTGGTGAAATTTACAATCGCTTTGAAAAAGCCGGTTTACTTATCATTGCTGCCCGCATGGAACATTTGAGCACCGAGAAAGCAGGTGAGTTTTATGCGGTACACAAGGAGCGTCCATTTTACAACGATCTGGTCGAGTTCATGACCTCCGGACCGGTAATGGTACAGGTTCTGGAAGGCGAGGATGCGATCGCAAAGAATCGTGAAGTCATGGGTGCCACCAATCCAGCCGACGCTGCGCCGGGCACAATCCGTGCGGATTTTGCACAGACGGTCGATGAAAACGCGGTGCATGGCTCCGACGGGACCGATACCGCCAGCGCAGAAATTGAATTCTTTTTCGGTAGTGGCGGCCTCTGCCGACGCACCCGCTAGCCCGTTCTGGAAAAACAGCGCTGGCAAACGTGCTGTTTCAGGTATAATCGGCCTCCCGGTTTATTTCGGAGGGGTTACGATGACCACCAGCTATCATAAACTACCGCATGAATTACTTGCGCCCGGAACGTCGATACATAAAGGTACAAAAGCGGAAAATGCTTCGGTAAAGCTCGAAGACAAAGCCGAACTGGTATACACCGATTTTGTCTATACCAGACCCTTTACGATCAGTTCTACCACCATTCTCGATCAGATCAACGATAAAATGATCGCCTGCGGCGTACGTTTGCTGTTCGTCTCCGAGGCTGATGGACAACTACAAGGACTGGTCACCTATACCGATTTATTTGGCGAAAAACCGGTGCGCTATATTCAGGAGCACGGTGGCACTCGTGACGAAATTCTGGCCCAGGACATCATGACACCAATGGCTCAACTGGAAACACTACAAAAAAAAGCTGTCCTAAAGGCGAGCGTTGGCGATATCGTCGAAACTATCAAGGCGGCGGGCCGTCAGCACATGCTGGTTAGTGAAATCCCCGAGGATGGTGATCAAGTTATTACCGGGTTGTTTTCATCAACCCATATTGAAAAGTTGGTGGGTATGGAAATCGAACTGTCGACTCGTGCGCATACGTTTGCAGACCTGGAGCGCGCACTGGCCTGAACAACAGTTTATTGATTGCTAGCCACGATTTGTTCCCACCAGGCGGGCAAGTCGGCAATCGAATCGAGCACTGCAAATGGCGAAACTTCACCATCTAAATCAGCGTCACGAAACTTGCCAGTCCTGACCTGGATGCCACGAATTCCATGGTTTTGTGCGGCGCCTATGTCGCCGACGATATCATCTCCGATCATAAAGGCGTGCCTGGCGTCACATTGCAAAATGGCCAGCGACGATTCAAAAAATGCCGCGGCAGGCTTGCCAACCACACGCGCCTGGCACGACGCAGCATGTTCTAATGCCTTGATGAAGGGCGCAACATCGAGACGCAACCCATCTGGCCCGCGCCAGTAGCGAGTCATACCAAGAGCAATCAATTCGGGTTGAGGATCCTGCATTAAAAACCTGAAGGCGCGATTCATTAAATTAAAGTCCCAGGCTTCACCCAGATCCCCAATAATCACGGCATCGACAATAACTTCCTGATCCAGCGCTACCGCTTCGATATCACCAAAGTCCTGTTGCGTTGTCGGGGGTACGAACAAAGCCACTTTATGCAATTGGTGATCCTCGAGCCATTGAGCAGCGGCAACGACAGGTGTCATAACCTCTTCAAGCTGCGCGCAAAATCCCAGGCTTTCGAACTTTATCAGCAAGGCGGAGCGTGAAATCGACGTGGTATTCGTGACAAAGAGATGACGGATTTGCTGTTGCTTGATCCACTCCAGTGCGTCAATCGCACCGGCAATCAGGTGATCGCTTTGGTAAATGACGCCATCGAGGTCAATCAATAGCGCGTCATGAGTAACCTTGTTATCAAGCATGGCTCTCGACAGATCATCCTCGATCCTGACTACACGTAGATGACTACGGAAAAGTCTCAGAGGTAAACTTCTTGATACAGTGCTGCCCCATTACAATCCAGCGCGGGGTCGCTCGAGGTCATCCAGATCCTCGCTTACATAAAAATGTCTTTTCATTTTGTATGTCCCGTAGTGACGAGTTGCAATCCAGAATACGCCTGTAACAGGACTGAATCAAGTTGGCCAGATTAGGCTATATTATTACTAAATCCCACTAGGGCAGCCTGTTCCGCAGCATGGATTCATGCTAAGGTCCGTCGCTGTCCGATAAGTGTAGACTTTCATGAGAATAGAAGACGACAGCAAACTCGACTACAAGGACGTCTTGATCCGCCCCAAACGAAGTACACTTGGCAGTCGTAAGGATGTCGAACTGGAGCGCGAATTCACCTTCCGTAATTACCAGTCTGATAACGACGAACACTATCGCGGCATTCCCATCATGGCATCCAACATGGACGGCGTTGGCACTTTTGAGATGGCTGACAGTCTAGCCGGTATGGGGTTATTTACCTGCCTGGTCAAAAACTACGAGACCGACGAACTAGTCGAATTCTTCAGCGAGGACAATACCAATCGAACTGAGAGTGTCGCTTACTCAATGGGTATCACCAACCAGGATTTCGAAAAGTTTGAAACGGTTTATAAACAAACCGGCCCGCGTTTGAAATACGTTTGTGTCGATGTCGCTAATGGTTATTCCGAGCGCTTTTCCGATTTTATCAAGCAATTACGAGACGCTTATCCCGGCATCGTAATCATCGCGGGCAATGTTGTTACCGGAGAAATGACCGAAGAGTTGATTTTAAGTGGCGCTGATATTGTTAAAGTCGGCATTGGTCCTGGTAGCGTATGCACCACTCGAATCCAGACCGGGGTTGGATTCCCACAGCTTTCCGCGGTAATTGAGTGTGCCGATTCGGCACATGGCCTCGGTGGCCATATTATTGCCGATGGCGGCTGTACCTGCCCGGGAGACCTGGCCAAGGCTTTTGCGGCTGGCGCCGATTTTGTCATGCTCGGGGGAATGCTTGCGGGTCATGACGAAGGCGGAGGTGAAATCATTACCCGTTATTATAGGAGCGGTGAAGTCAGGAAGACTGACGCGGGCCTCGAAGACCTGGTCGAGGAACGCAAGTTCGTCAACTTTTACGGCATGAGCTCGAAGGCAGCCAATGAAAAACACTTTGGTGGCCTCAAGGAGTACCGTTCATCAGAGGGCCGTGAAATTCAGGTCCCCTATCGAGGTAAAATCGATAACACGATTCAGGATTTGCTGGGCGGTGTTCGCAGCACCTGCACCTATGCCGGCGCCAAGAAACTGAAGTGGCTAAGCAAATGCACGACCTTCGTCAAAACCAACCAGCAGTTCAACTCGATTTTCTCCGACGACTAGCATAGATATTTTACATCTCCTCAGATAAAACCCCGGCCAACGTCAACCAGCAATCCAAGAGCCGTTATCACCAGTACCACCGTGATGATCCGGCGAAACAGCTGTTCATCAATTCGAGACACGAACAGGCGGCCCGCAAACGTTCCGATCAGTGCCGCCGGCAACATCCATGCGGCGGTCTCGATGGTCTGCCCATCGATCCCGATCAGGCCAGCCTGGACAACCATTGCACCGAAATAGGAGACCACCATGAGCAGCAGCACGGTAGCCCGCACGGTCAGCTTGGGCAATGCAAGCGCTGTCAGTCGAGCCGCGGCCGCAGGTCCCGGCATCGCCAGCGCGGTGCTCATCGCACCCGATACGACACCGATGCCGAGATCGATCGCATTACCCGATTTGGGCTGCGTCTGGGTCGTGTTCTGCGGCGCACGCGCGACAGTCCAGGCCATGAAAGCAACGGCCAGCATCGCCAAAAACTTTAACACCGGTAAGCTGACGGCCCAGAACACCATCATGCCGAGCGGCAAGCCGATCATGGTTCCGATCGAAAGGCGTTTGAGCATCAGTCGGTCGACGTGCGCAATCAGCGTTGGGGCTAGCGCGAGCGAGACCGCAAAGCTCAGACCCATCGTCACCTGCACCGCGGCGTGGCTGTCGATCAAAATCAGGATCACCGGCCCGGCAATGATGCCAAACCCGATTCCGGTCGCAGATTGCAGGAATGCCGCCGCAAGCACAACCGCGTGAGAGAAGATCTCAAATGAAGTCATCGTTCACCTGAATTTTCGATTGATACCAGCATGAATTCTCGGTACCCACTGGAAGTGGAGACATTTGTAACGGCATGTTGAGCTATTGTCCAGCCACATTTGCCCGAAATTGCATAGCCTGTCGATACCCACCAGATACCTGGACGACGTAGCGTTCATTGGGTCACTCGACGAAGTACCCGAAAACCGTTGGCATGAAGAAGGTAAAGGCGATCGTTTGCGTGGCGTTAGCATGCAAGCAACATTGGGTTTATACTGCCCAAACTCGACCATGACCTCACCGAGGAAGCCTGGTTTGCAGCATTACCGGTAGTGAATGAAGCTTCCCGGCGTTGACATCGCCGAATATTCAATAAAAACACAGCCGAAAGGAGAGATGGTAATGATAAAAATATGCAAACAATTGCTGGTCGCAATAACTTTCTTGATAACTTTTATTGGCACCGCGTCCGCGGAGACGCTGCGTGTTGGCATGGAATGCACCTATGCACCGTTCAATTTCAAGAATACCGAGGGCGAACTGATAGGCTATGACGTCGATGTCGCCAAGGGTGTTGCTGGTCTGATTGGCGCCGATCTGGAATTTGTCTGCCAAAAGTGGGACGGCATAATCCCGGCGCTGCTGGCTAATAAGTTCGATTTGGTCGTGGCGTCCATGTCCATTACGGATAAACGCCTGGAGAAAATGGATTTCTCCAACACTTACCGCATTTCTGTCGGCCGTCTGGTCGGCAAAAAAGATGCCGGTATGGATCTATTCGATTCCGGGGGCAAGCCGATTTCTGCCAACTTCGCTGGCCTCAAGGTTGGTCTGGAAAGGGCCTCGACTTATTCCGACTGGTTCAAAAACGAACTTCCCGATGCTAACGTGGTTTTATACGATACCAATGAAGCGCTCTATCTCGACCTGGTGAATGGCCGCACCGATATGATCATGACTAATCCCATGAAAGCCCACCTCAGGTTTCTCAGCAAAGAAGACGGCGCGGGTTTTGCATTCGTCAGCCCGCAGATCGACGAGCGTAAATACTTCGGCATTGGTGTCGGCATTGGTCTGCGCAAGGGCAATGATGAGTTGAAAGACCGTCTGAATGTCGCCTTGAAGACTCTGACGGATGATGGCTCGCTGGAGAAGTATGCGCTGCAATATTTCCCATTTGCCATCCACAAGTAAATGTGGAAAGCCGTTGGTTAGGTAGTATTTCACCTGCATTACATTTCGCGGCGGGGGTGCTGTGCCGGCCCCCGCTGCGGTTTTAATTTCATCTTAGAGTGACTTTTAATCACGCTTTTAGAAGCGGTTGGGGGCGACTGCCGTGGAAGTATTAACCGGTTGGTGGGACGATTTTTTCTGGGGTTCACTGGTCGTTGTTCAGCTTTTTTTTGTAGCCCTGATCCTGACGGTCCTGTTCGGGCTGATTGGATCCGCCGCCAAGCTGTCGAAGAATAGGGTCGCCAATGCGATTGCCAGTGGCTATACGATTGTCTTTCGCGGGACACCCGAGATCCTGGTTCTTTTGCTGTTTTACTTCGGTTCGGCAATCGCGCTGACGGCGATTGCCCAGGCCTTCGATCCCGAGGTCAAGTTTGTGGATTTCCCGCCATTCTGGGCCGGGTCACTCGCGATTGCACTGATCATCGGATCCTACGCGACGGAGACTTTTCGTGGCGCCTTCCTGGGGGTTGATCCCGGGCAGGTCGAGGCGGCCCGAGCCCTCGGTCTGTCGAACCTGCAAACCTTCATTTATGTGCGCATTCCAGCGATGTGGCGGCTGGCGCTACCCCCCTTCGGCAATCACATGCTTTCCCTGATCAAGGATACTGCGCTGGTTGCCATCATCGGTCTGGAAGAGACCCTGTTTGTCGCCGAACAGGCGATTGGCTACACCGCCAAGCCGTTCACCTTGTATCTCGTGGTCGGCGCGATTTACCTGGGGTTTTCTACGGTCATCACCTTGTCGGTCATGAAGTGCGAGAAATATGCCAACCGGCATTTGGAGATCGCGTAATGAGTTTTGACATTGCCCTGATCATCGACAGCATTCCCAAAATGCTAATGGGAATCGGTCTGACACTTCAATTGCTGTTCCTGTCGCTCGCGTTAGGTACGGCGCTTGCCATTATCCTGCTGCTATTGCGAATCAGCGGCCGGTGGTATCTCGCCGCGCCGACGATGGTCTACATCTATATCTTTCGCGGCACGCCCATCCTGGTACAGATATTCATTATTTACTACGGCCTGCCGCAACTGGAGTTTGTCCGTGACAGCATTTTCTGGCCCATTCTGAGAGAGCCCTTTGGCTGTGCCATTGTTGCCCTGTCACTGAATACCGGCGCCTATGTTTCGGAAATATTTCGCGGCGGCGTTCTCGGCGTGGACCGTGGCCTAAAAGAAGCGGGCGCAGCGCTGGGGCTCTCTGCACGGCATCGATTTATCTATATCACGGCCCCCATCGCCATCCGTTTGTGCCTCCCGGCCTACAGTAACGACGTCGTCAGCTTGATGAAGAGCACCGCGCTTGCCAGCACCATAACGCTGCTCGATATGATGGGCATCGCCAGAACCATCGTGGCCGAGACCTACGCGCCCTATGAAGTGTTCCTGTCGCTGATGGTCATCTATCTGGTCCTGACGTGGATTATTCAGAGAACTTTTGGCTGGATCGAAAAACGCATGAGCCGACATGTAAGAAGCGAGGTATGAAATGAGCGATAGCGCACCTACCAACATAATCCAACTGGAGAATGTCGATAAATTCTTTGGCCCATTTCAGGCATTGAAGGGTGTCAACCTGACGGTTGGCAAGGGTGAGCGCGTTGTGGTTTGCGGGCCGTCTGGATCGGGTAAGTCGACCTTGATCCGTTGCATTAATCGCCTGGAAGAACACAGCAGTGGCAAAATTATCGTGAATGGTCATGAATTGACCGACGATGTTAAAGACATCGATGCGGTTCGTCGTGAGGTAGGGATGGTGTTCCAGAGTTTTAATCTGTTTCCGCACCTGACTGTCATCGAAAACCTGATGCTGGCGCCCAGGCTGGTGCGCAAGACCTCAAAAACCGAGAACCGGGAAAAGGCGATGCAATTGCTCGAGCGCGTTAAAATTCCCGACCAGGCGGACAAATGGCCGAGCGCGCTTTCCGGCGGACAACAACAACGGGTTGCGATCGCGCGGGCACTTTGCATGAACCCGGAAGTGATACTGTTCGACGAACCGACCTCGGCGCTCGATCCTGAAATGATCTCGGAAGTTTTGGACGTCATGATCGATCTGGCCAGGGAAGGTATGACCATGATCTGTGTGACCCATGAAATGGGATTTGCCCGTTCCGTTGCCAATAACGTGGTGTTTATGGATCAGGGTGAAATCGTCGAAACCGGGCCACCCGAGACCTTCTTTGATAACCCGAAGAGCGATCGGACCAAACTGTTTCTCGAGCAAATATTGACCCACTAGCGCAACGGTTGCACGATTTGGTCGGTTTGACATTCAGGTAGACGCAAATGAAAGATATTGACGAACTGGTGCTATTTGCCACTGAACTGGCTGAGCTGAGTCGAGGGATCATACTCTCGCACCCAATCCTGGACGTGGAGCACGTGATTAAGGAGGATGGTTCACCGGTAACGCCGGTAGACCGGGAAGTCGAACAGAGACTGAGGGAGCATATCGATGCGCACTATCCGCATCATGGTATTTTCGGCGAGGAGTATCCGAATCGGGACACGGATGCGGAACGCGTATGGGTGATCGACCCGATTGACGGCACCCGGCAATACGCCACCGGCATTCCACTGTACAGCACTTTAATCGGCCTGGCCGAAGCGGGTCGGTTTGTACTGGGGGTAATGGATTTTCCCGCCACCCGGGACCGCTGGATAGGTGGACAGGGTTACCCGACTCGTTGGAATGATCGCGCGGTGACGGTTGCACAATGCACTAATCTGCACGACGCGATGATAGCGCGTAGTGAACCGGATCGCTGCAGTCGCGATGAAGATATAGTGTCGTCGAGACTCGCCGATGTCGGGCCATTCAGCATCTGCGGCGCCGGTAGCTACGGATTCGCCATGATAGCGTCGGGCAAACTGGATATCGTGATCGATACCGGATTGGACCCGTTCGATTTCGCGGCACCGATAGCGATCATCGAAGCCGCTGGAGGCACGGCTACCGACTGGGCCGGTCAGGCGCTCACACTTGAATCCCAGGGTCGAATCCTGTTCCTGGGCGACTCCACTTTGCTCGATCCGGCAATTGACCTCTTGAAAACCTGACCACACACCTCCTCGGGATTACAGTTCAAGCTTACAATGAGTTGATGTTAAGCGTTGCGGCGCCAGTTGTGGAATTTGGCGACCCACTCGAGCAGACGCTCGGGCAGATGGGCGCGTTTCCACTCACCCGCAGCGTACTTGTTCGCCTCGGCGAGCGTTGGATAGATATGTATGGTGCCGAGAATTTTGTTTAACCCGAGACCGTGACGCATCGCCAGCACATACTCCGCAATTAAATCCCCGGCGTGTTCACCGACGATAGTTACCCCGAGAATACGATCCTTGCCGGGCACCGTCAGCACCTTGACGAATCCATGCGCCTCGCTATCCGCAATGGCGCGATCGAGGTCATCGATATCGTATCGAGTTACCTCGTATTTGATGCCCTGATCTTGCGCATCGCTTTCATTCAGACCAACCCGTGCGATTTCGGGCTCGGTGAAAGTCGCCCAGGGGATAACCGAGTAATCCGCCTTGAATCGCTTAACAATGCCGAACAGCGAGTTTACCGAGGTGTACCATGCCTGGTGAGCGCTAACATGGGTGAATTGGTATGGCCCGGTTACATCGCCACAGGCATAAATCGTGGGTATGCTGGTTTGCAGATATTCGTTTACTTCGATGGTGCGGTTCGGATTCAGGCGTACACCGATATCTTCGAGTCCGAACCCACTTGACCGCGGTGCCCTTCCGACCGCGACAATAATCGCATCAAATTCGATTTCGACCTCGCCATCTTTATTTTCTGCGATCAGATAATCTTTACCCTCACGCTTGATAAAACGTTTTGCGGTATGAGCGGTTAATACCTGCACTCCTTCGGCTCTGAACTTCTGCTGCACCATTTCGGAGATTTCAGGATCTTCTCTCAACAGGATTCGGGGAAGCATTTCGATTTGTGTTACCGCGACGCCAAGACGGGCGAATGCCTGGGTTAGCTCCGATCCGATCGGGCCACCGCCCAGTACCGCAAGCTTGCGCGGCTTGTCACGCATATCCCAGAGATTATCAGAGGTATAAAAATCAACTCCATCGATGCCTTCGATCGGTGGAATAAAAGGTGTTCCACCGGTGGCAACCACGATGTTGCGGGTTCGAATCGTGCTGCCATTGACTTCGACTGTCCAGGGTGAGGTTATGCGTGCTTCACCTATCACCACATCAACACCGAGACCCGTGTAGCGTTCGACCGAATCGTGCGGTTCGATTTGCTTGATAACCTGCTGAATACGTTCCATGACCTCGGCAAAATCGAATTCGGCATCGGCCTGCTTAATACCGAATTCACGGCTACGCGCGATATGCGACAGGAATTTTGCTGAGCGTATTATCGCTTTCGAAGGCACGCAACCATAGTTAAGGCAGTCACCACCCATCTTGTTCTTTTCGACCAGCGTGACTTTGGCCTTGACCGCAGCGGCGATATAGGCCGTCACCAACCCGGCCGACCCGCCGCCAATTACGACCAGATTGGTATCAAACTCATCCGGCCGGGTAAATCCCTCGAGTGCCTTTCGGTTAGCGATCAGTGATACGATTTTCTTACCGATAAATGGCAACATCGCCAGCAACAAAAAAGAAAATAGAATTCCACCACTGAAAATTCCGCTCGCTGATTCAATTTGGGCAAGTTGGGTTCCGGCATTCACATAAACCACGGTGCCTGCGAACATACCGAGTTGACTGACCCAGAAAAAGGTCCACAGGCGAAGCGTAGTTAATCCCATTACCAGGTTGATTACGAAAAAAGGGAAAGCAGGTACCAGGCGCAGGGCAAACAGGTAAAACGGACCATCCTTTTCAATTCCATCATTGATCGATTTCAACGAGGAACCAAATCGTGATTGCACCGTGTCCCTGAAAAGATAGCGTGATACCAGGAAAGCAATTGATGCGCCTATGGTGCTGGCAAAGGAAACCAGAATTAATGCGGTTACCAACCCGAAGATTGCGCCCGCGGCCAGGGTCAACACTGTCGCACCCGGCAGCGAAGCTCCGGTAATAACAACATACAGCACAAAGAATCCAATCAGCGTGAGCGTACGATTTTCTACGTAATACCGGTCGATGATTTGTTGCTGGGACTTGACGTAATCGAGCGTCAGGTACTGTTCCAGATCGAATTGAAAAAAGACCACGACGATCAATGCTAACAGTCCTAGCAGAACTATTTTTTTCATGCAGGATTTCCCAGTTTAATTTTTCGCATATGACGCAGTTATTGATTATTAGTTTGCACTGCGCAATATTCCTCTGCCCATTGTATAAATTCAGCTTCCGGGCCCTCGAAGATTATTTCAGGCTTTTTCTTTTTAATCTGGTAAAGGTACATCGGATCATAATATTGTTCGAGTAATATTTGTATGCCTTGATTAAATTCCTCCACGTTGCCATCCTTAAACAAAGCCTTCAAAGCATGCTCAAAAGACTGCTTTACCTGCTGGTAGCGCTCCCCGCCCAGGCGTTTCTGGATTCGCGCCAAATTGTCTAACACAAAGCTACTGAACTCCTTCTCGGCTGCATTGGCATAGGTTTGCTGATAGGCAGGCCAACTGCGCGAGATATAGTCTTCGCGGATGAGTTTGATGCGAGTCTCAGTCTCCACGTGTAAAATAGCGCGTGGCGCTTTCAATAATGCATTGAAAAGGTAATCGGGCATATTGATACGCCCGATGTGTCTGCCTTCGTCTTCGACAAAAACCGGCTTGCCCGGAAATCTTTGCCGATGCTTGATAAACTCGACTGAGACCAGGTTTTCCCAGTCAATAACCGACGGTTGATTGTCGAGGACATCGCGCCCAAAGGCTGAACCACGGTGATTGGCGAGGCCTTCGAAATCGATGCGATGCCGGATTTTTCGCAATACCCTGGTTTTACCTACTCCTGTCAGCCCACTGACACAGACCAGCGGTACTTCCCTGGCAGATTGTTCCAGTTCGTCGATCAGGAAGCGGCGCATTGCTTTGTAGCCACCGCGCACTAGTGGGTACTCGATGCCCTGTTCTCGTAACCATTGCTGAGTTGTCCGTGAGCGCAAACCGCCGCGGAAGCAGTAAATAAAACCTTGCGGGTGATTATCGCAGTAACTGGACCAGGCCTTCAGTCGCTGCGCGCGATTATCTGCTGTGGCCAGCTCGAGTCCAAGGCGTATCGCTTCCTCCTGGCCGGCATCTTTGTAACGTATACCTATTTCCTTACGTTGTTGATCATCGAGCAGCGGAATATTAGTCGCTGCCGGAAATGCCCCCTGGCTGAACTCGACAGGTGCCCGAACATCCATCAGCGGAACATCGTGTAAAAAAATCTGTTGGTAATCGTTGGTATCTTCTCGCATGACCGCCATATCAAAGCTGATGTCGAATTTCCCAGCAACGATGGATTTTCGGGTTGCGCTTAAAATCTTCCGGAAGAGTCGAGTGGCTTATATCACGGGCTTGGTATGATTGCCGGATTTGGTCAGCAAGTTTGAAACCTCGACGATTGGTTGAAAACAGCAATAATCCGTCATTGGCCAACAAGTTCATTGCCAGTTTAATTAAATCTTCGTGGTCACGCTGGATATCCAGAGTTTGCTGCATCTTACTCGAATTGGAAAACGAAGGTGGATCGAAAAATATCAAATCATAGCTTCGCTGCAACGAAAACCTGTCGGGGCATTTTAACAACTCAACAATATCGGCCCGTACAAACTGATACCGGGTTTCATCATCCAGTCGGTTCAATAAATAATTTTCACGTGCCCACTTTAGATAGGTAGTCGACAAATCGATATTCATGACCGAGCTTGCGCCGCCCAGAGCCGCTTGCACACCAACCGCAGCGGTGTAACAGAACAGGTTGAGCACAGATTTATTCTGCGCGTGGTGATAAACCATATCTCGGGTAACGCGATGATCGAGAAACAATCCCGTATCGAGGTAGTCACTGAGATTAATCAGCAATGACGCTGTGCCTTCACGTACCTGGTAAAGCTCATTGCGCTGATCCTGTTTTTGATATTGACCGGAACCGCTTTGGCGTCTGCGGGTCTTACAAAAAAGCTGTTCATCGGGAATAGAAAATAAATCCCTGATCACGTCGACCGCGACACGGATTCGATATTCGGCCTTATCAGACTCAATCGTGGCTGGCGCCTGGTACTCCTGCAAGTGGAACCACTCGACCTCGGGCGCGATTTCGCTCTGGTAACGGTCCAGTGCGAACGCGAATTCCGGTAAATCCGCGTCATAGACTCGGTAACAACTCACATTATTCCTGTTCGCCCAACGTTGTAAATGACGGGCATTTTTCGTAAGCCGATTACGTAGCGGCACGGCAATTTCGTCCGCGATAATCCTCGATGGAACATCAAGATCTGCCTTTTCGCCCTCGTCTGCGGTTTCAAAAATTGCAAACAGGCATTCCAGCGGACCATTCTTTACGTCTTTTCTGCTAATTCGTTTCAATTTCAATCGATGTAGCAAATCGGGATTAGCCGATATAATCGCCAGCTTGGCGGGCGCAAGGCGTTGCAATGCGCTGCCGATATCACCATAGAGCTGTCCCAGATCCTGATCGCCATCCAGGCGGTGCCCATAGGGGGGGTTACAGATAACCAGGGTTTCGGTCTGCGTTGCCGGTATTTCCAGATCGGCTACCTGTTGGTGAGAGAATTCGATCAGGTCCTCAACCTGGGAGCGTTTTGCATTGGCGCGAGCAATTTCAAGCGCAGTTGCGTCGTAATCACTGGCATAAATCCTGGTAGCGGAATTCATATCGACTGCCTGGCGCGCTTGATCGATACAGTCTTGCCACAACTGTGGATTGTGCAGTGACCATTTTTTGAAACCGAAATAACTCCGTTCAAGCCCGGGTGCAACGTTGGCAGCCATCATTGCGGCTTCAATCGCAAAGGTGCCAGAGCCACACATCGGATCAACCAGACGCAAAGTAACATTCTTTTCCTTAGGCCAGCCTGCCTGGATCAAAAGTGCTGCCGCAAGGTGCTCCTTTAAGGGCGCGCCAGAGTGCTGCAGACGATAGCCGCGACGGTGCAGACTTTCCCCGGACAAATCCAGGCTTATGCTGGCCTGGTTGTGGTGGATGTTTATATGAACCTGAATATCGGGCTGTTTTTTTGCGACAACGGGTCGACTACCGCAGTTATCCCGAAACCGATCGACGATCGCATCTTTTGCCTTGAGTGCAACGAAATGTCCGTGATTGAGCTTCGAACGAGATAATGTTGCGCTTACGGCAATGCTGTCGCGCGCACTCAGGTGCGAGTCCCAGTCAATTTGATAAACTGCCTGGTACAGTTGTGTTTCATTCTCGACCTGCGCCTGTCCAAGTTCGCAAAACACCCGGTTAGCGAGTCGTGAATGCAGACAAATCAGGTAAACGGCTTCGATCCCAGCATTGATTTCGACTCCGCCATACTTTTTTGTCAATGCCGCGCCGGGCGCACTCACAATTTCGCGCAGTTCATGAAACAAAGGGGTTTCAAAGCCCTTATGGCCGGTGATAAATAACTTCAGATTTTGCATTAATCGTGTTTTGCGGGTGCCACTTGGGGGTTGATTTTACGCCTTATGTCACAAAACTGCTGGAAAACGAATACTAAAAAAAAAGTCGCAGGAATTTAGCGCAATTTTCACCTATATTATGCACTCTAAATCGTTTTTAAACGCAAGCCGGATGACAGGTTCAAACCAGCGTAAGGATTCTACGTCGAAATCAGGTCCAGATGTCTTCGCAGAAACCAT
Source organism: uncultured Gammaproteobacteria bacterium (assembly GCA_964194715.1). Classification (GTDB taxonomy): domain Bacteria; phylum Pseudomonadota; class Gammaproteobacteria. The sequence goes on along the minus strand of CAXMNA010000134.1, from coordinate 43,449 downwards.
CAACCTCAGTAAGAAATTGATTACTGCCATGTTGGTGCGCATGATCGAAAGCGCCGAGGATTATCATAGCTGGAGCCTCTCTGACCAAGATGGCGCGCGTATGGTCAAGCTGATCAAACACAAACAGCGCATCATCTGCTCAGCCTTTTCGTTTCAGCTGAACAAGCATTTTGCGGATTTCAAATCCGATAATAAATCCCTTGCGCAAGATAAAGACGTACCTGATTGGCAACGGTTAGGGCTATCGGGAGCCAATGAGAGCGCCGAAATCGATGAACTGAAAGCAATCACGACTCGTTACAAGGAAGCTTTTAAAGAATTCGATCGCACACTTTTGAAACGTATGCAGGCCTGCATAAAAAAATCCCGTGCGAGTGTTTATGAAAATCCATTGCAAGTTAAAAGACTGTGCGAATCCTTTCAATACGCGATCGACAGTCTCAACCTGCAAGTAAACTACAAAATTGCTCTCTACCATCTGTTCGCTGATCGTTTTATCGAGGCACTTGGCCCGACCTACCGGCGAATTGACCGGTTAATGATCGACTCCGGCATGCTACCGAAGATCCCGGCAGCACGAATTCATTTGCGCAGCATCGACGGTCTGAGTGAATCAAAACCACCGCAGACGTTCAAACCGAACCAGAGTACCAGCCTGCTCATACTGATGCAGCATTTCAAGGAAAAAACGCGCAAGCCTTCAAGCAGTTTCAAGAACCTGTTCCCAGAACTCAAGCAACGATTTGCGAAATACGACCTGGATGAATACGATGAGGAAATCGATCAGCTCCACCAGATTTTCAAATTGATATTTGAAGACGAGGACCTACCCTCACCGGTCAAGCAACAACTGGCGCGCCTGCAGATTTATGTATTTATTACCGCGATCCAGGAAAATGGTTTCCTGCGCGGTTCCAGCAACCCGGCGCGGCGCCTGCTGGATGGCATTATCAGTAGTGAAGTCGAAATCGCAAAAAGCAGTAACTCCGAATTTTCGGGAATTAAATTCATTCGTGAACATATCGATGGCATGGCAAGCCACGGATTTATCACAGTCGATAGTTACGCCGAGATGCTCGAGAGCTATCAGACCTATATTCGGGAGAACGAGGCTGCAACCCGCAAGGCACGCAAGCTCGAAGCGACCAATAAGATAATGCCCCTCGTCACGGACCGGATTTCCGAAATTACTCAACCACTCAAGATTCAAGGTACCCGCTTGATCCTGTTCGAAAAGGTCTGGCTGCCGCTAATGGTGCAAATTGCCCTGCACAAGGGAATGGATTCTGATCCCTGGCACAAGACGATTGCAATGGTAAAAAAACAGGTCTGGTCACTGATCCCGAAGTCGTCCAAGGAAGAGCAGGAAAAGTTACAGAAGGTGTTGCCTCAAGTCGCACATTCACTGCACCGCGCGATGCGAAGCCTAAAACTGGCCGAAAAGTTACAGCAATCAATGCGCGATTATCTTAAGCTCGAACAGCAAAACGTGGTTGAACAAACTGCCCGCAATATCATCGAGGCCAAACGACAAACCCGTTCCTTGGCCGCTAAGTCATTCGATACGATGGATGATACGACCGAGTTTGACGAAATGATGCAAACCGGTATTTTCCAGGTCCCGAAAGACATGCAGGAAGCCTTTAACTCGGCCAAGCCCAAAGAACCTAAGAAGGTCAACCAGGTCGATGCGCTCGCAACGGGTGAGTGGGTTAATATGGAACAGGATGGCACAAAGATGTTGGCTAAAGTGGCCTGGAAATCAGAAGATGCAAACCTTTTCATCTTTGTTGATCGAGACGGCAAACGCATTTGTGAAATCGACGCGAACAAACTGGCGCAACAGTTTAAATCAGGTGAAGTATCACTGATGGATTCGGGTTCGACAGACTCGGACAAGACCCAGTTCAGCTTTATGAAATCCCTATAGCCTACCGTCGAAACTACACACCCAGCAGTAATCTCGCCGGATCTTCCAATACGTTCTTGATTGTAACCAGAAATTGCACCGCTTCCCTGCCATCGATGATGCGATGGTCATAGGTTAGCGCCAGGTACATCATCGGTCGCACCACAATTTCTCCATCGACTACCACCGGACGCTGTTGGATTGAATGCATGCCGAGGATCGCTGACTGGGGTGGATTCAATATCGGAGTCGATAGCATCGAACCAAATATCCCGCCATTGGTGATGCTGAACGTTCCACCAGTTAATTCTTCGATGCCAAGCTTGCCATCGCGTGCGCGTAATCCCATGTCCCGAATTGAACTTTCAATGTCGGCATAGCTCATCTGATCGACATCACGCAAGATCGGAACCATTAGCCCGCGATCCGAACTGACTGCAATTCCGATATCAAAGTAATCGTGGTAAACGATATCATCACCGTCGATTGACGCGTTAACGGCAGGAAAACGTTTCAACGCCTCTATCGCGGCACTGGTAAAAAAAGACATCATGCCAAGCTTGACACCATGCGTTTTCTCAAAGGCATCTCGATATTGAGCTCGCGCGTCCATCATTGGCTTGAGATTAACTTCGTTGAAGGTAGTTAGCATTGCCGCGGTGTTCTGCGCCTGTTTGAGGCGTTCGGCTATTTTTGCACGCATCCTGCTCATTGGTACTCGGCGATCGTTGCGGCCAGAGGATGGTATCGCCGCCGCAGGCGGAGTCACGGCAGCTGGTGCTTCAGCTTTTGCAACCGATCCCTGTTGCTTTAGATGCTGTTCGACATCTTTCTTCAGGATTGCACCTTTTTTGCCACTAGCCTGAACATCGTCAACGGTTAAATTATTTTCGCTGAGCAATTTGCGCACCGCGGGACTAGCCTTACTGTCCGCAGCGCTATCCTCTTCCGGTGCCGGGCTTGGTGATGGGCTGGCAGCTGTGGCTACGGCTCCATCGGTATTGATAACTCCGAGCACATCACCATCCTTCACCGTGTCACCGGATTCAAAGGCTACCGATTCAATAATCCCGGCTTTACTCGCGACTATTTCAAGCACGACCTTATCGGTTTCCAGGTCAACAATATTCTCGTCAGCAGCAACACTTTCCCCCACCTTTTTATGCCAGTCGCCCAGAGTTCCTTCGGCTACCGACTCGGGTAGTACCGGCACCTTGATTTCTACCTGCATTGTTTGCTCCAGTGTTATTGCTTCTTCTTTCGTCAATCGAGTTTGTCCGAGTATTCGGCTTCGAATGCATCTTTAACCAGTGTAGCTTCCTGTTTTTGGTGCAACGCCATGTAACCCACCGCGGGTGACGCAGCCGAAATACGGCCGGCGTAATGTACCTGTATCGGTGCAAAAATTTCGTTCAGACGACTCTTGAATTCGCGGAACATCCCCTGGTTACGGGGTTCATCCTGACACCAGACGACGTTTTCCAGTGCCGGGTAACGCTCGTGAATCGCTTTCAAGTCTACCCTGGGGAACGGATATAACTGTTCGATCCGGGCGATTGCGGTAGTGTGATCGTATTGCTGTTCGCGTGATTCGTACAGCTTGTAGAAAATCTTGCCGCTACACAGGATCAGGCGTTTGACTTTGGTGTCATCGATATCATCAATTTCCGGAATTACTTTCATAAACTCGCCTTCACTGTAGGCGCTTAGTGGCGATACCGCCCGCGCGTGACGCAACAAGCTCTTGGGACTCATCACGATTAATGGCTTGCGGAAACCGCATACCATCTGGCTGCGTAATAGATGAAATATTTGCGCCGGTAAAGTGGGTTGCACTACGCGCATATTGTGTTGTGCGCACAACTCCAGATAACGTTCGATACGCGCCGACGAATGTTCTGGACCCTGGCCCTCATAGCCATGCGGCAGCAGCATTACCAGACCGTTGAGTCGGCCCCACTTCATTTCACCCGAGCCGATAAACTGATCGATGACTACCTGGGCACCATTCGCGAAGTCACCGAACTGGGCTTCCCAGATCACCAGGGAGTGGGGGTCGGTCGAAGCATAACCATATTCGAAGCCCAGCACGGCTTCTTCGGATAAAAACGAATTGATGACTTCGAAACGAGGCTGATCTTCGGCAATATGTTTAAGGGGTTTGTAAATTTCCCCGGTATTTTGATCGTGCAGGGCTGCGTGACGGTGGAAAAAAGTGCCGCGCTCACTATCCTGGCCCGAGAGGCGTATGCGATGACCATCATCCAGCAAGGTGGCATAGGCAAGATTTTCCGCAAACCCCCAGTCTCCGGGAATTTCTCCGTCAAGCATTTTCTGCCGGTTCTCCATGATTTTGGCGACCCGCGGATGCAGTTTGAAGCCTTCTGGCAAGGTAAGTATGTTCTTGCCCAGTTGCTGAATCCTGTCAGCCTCTACTGCGGTATTCGGGGTTTTGTTGACATCACCTTCATTTAGGCCGGCCCAATCACGCGCCGCCGTCGGTTCAAGACCCGAAATTACATTCAATGCAACCGCACCACCCTCGTCCAGCGCACGACGGTAGTCCGCAATCATTTCATCGACTTTGTCGCGTGTCGTGAAACCTTCCTTGATCAATCGCTCCGCATGCAGCTCAGCCAGCCGCGGATGCTTGCGAACCGCCTGGTACATCAGTGGCTGGGTTACCGCCGGTTCATCGGCTTCGTTGTGACCGTAACGACGATAACAAACCATGTCGATGACGACATCCTTGTGGAAAGTTTCGCGATACTTGACTGCGATTTCGGCGATAAACACACAAGCCTCAGGATCGTCACCATTAACGTGAAATATCGGCGCCTGAACGATACGTGCTACCTCGGTGCAGTAAAACGAGGAACGCATATCCCGCGGATTACTGGTAGTGAATCCGATCTGGTTGTTGACGATGATGTGGATCGTGCCACCGGTTTTGTAACCCCGAGTCTCGCACATGTTAAAAGTTTCCATCACCACACCCTGGCCGGCAAAAGCCGAATCGCCGTGAATCAGGACCGGCAATACATCATTGGTGGTGCGGTCGTTTAAACGGCGTTGGCGGGCGCGCACCGAACCCTCCACCACCGGATCCACGATCTCGAGATGCGACGGATTGAAGGCCAGGGCCAGATGCATCGGTCCGGAATCGGTATAAATATCCGAAGAGAAACCCTGGTGGTATTTAACATCGTAGTTGTAGCGCTCATCCAGCTCGACATTGCCTTCGAACTCGTCGAACAGGTCTGCAGGCATTTTACCGAAGATATTGGTAAGTACATTCAGGCGCCCGCGATGCGCCATGCCGATCACGACCTCGTGCGTGTTGGTGACACCGGCCTGCTGCACGACGCGATCGATAATCGGGATCAATGACTCCCCGCCTTCCAGAGAAAAGCGTTTTTGTCCGATATAGCGGGTATGCAGGTATTTTTCGAGATTTTCAGCGGCAATGATCCGGTCGAGAATTCGGTTGCGCCGCCCCTCTCTAAAATTGGGCCTGGCCAGCGTGGTTTCGATTTGTACCTGGATCCAGCGCTTTTGCGCACGATCCTCGATATGCATGTATTCCGCGCCGATCGCTCCGCAATAGATCTTTTCGAGACGATCGATGATATCCCGCAGTGATGCGTCCTCGACACCAAATAAAGAACCGGTGTTAAATACCGTGTCGAGATCCGCCTCGGATAATTTATTTCCGGCAAGCGTCATATCCTTGATTTCAGGTATTTTGGCCAGGCCCAATGGGTCGAGGCTTGCTTTCTGATGCCCCTTGACGCGGTAAACGCTGATTAATTGCAGCACCCCGACCTGCTTGTTGTCATGCTGATGCAAATCACCACTGCTGATACCGTTGCCTCGCCGCTTATGCAACACGGCGGATCTCATCTGCGACTGGATTTCGATATGATCCTGGTCGGGGGTCAACTCACCATTTCCAAGTTCTGCAAACCAGTCGCGCCAGGTAGGGTCGACATCGTTTTCGTCTTTCAGGTACCTTGAGTAGAGTTCTTCGATGAACGCAGCGTTACTTCCGTGAAGATAACTCTGTTGCTGCATTTTTTTCATGCTCATGATGGCTTACCTGCAGGCTGATTCGTTGATCAATGAAACGATAGTCATGGTTCACATAATAGCCGAAGTTGGGACAATAAGTTAGACCATTAATTTGCGCATAATATTGTAACGTCAAGATGCGAAGAAACAGAAGTATTGTCAAAATCAAAATATATGCTGCTTCCATGCAAACGAAGTTGTTTTTAATTTTGTAAGCGCTGTTAGAATACGCGGATTCTTAAACCGAGCTAGCTACATGGCGCAATATATTTATACCATGAGCGGAGTGGGCAAGGTCGTGCCCCCGCAAAACGAAATCCTGAAGAATATTTCGCTCAATTTTTTCCCGGGAGCGAAAATCGGAGTGCTCGGCTATAACGGTGCAGGTAAATCGACGCTGCTGCGCATCATGGCAGGTGTTGATACCGAGCATACCGGGGAAGCTCGTCCACAAACCGGGATCAAGATCGGTTACCTGCCCCAGGAACCCGAGCTCGACAACGAGCTGGACGTGCGTGGCAATGTCGAATTGGGAGTCGCTGAAACCAAATTATTGCTCGACCAGTTCAACGAAATCAATATGAAGTTTACCGAACCCATGTCTGATGACGAAATGAATGATTTGCTCGCACAGCAGGCTGAATTGCAGGAAAAGATAGACGCGGCCGGTGCCTGGGATCTGGATCGCAAACTGGAGGTAGCCGCTGACGCCCTGCGTTTGCCTCCATGGGAGGCGGCGGTTGAACATTTATCCGGTGGTGAAAAACGTCGCGTAGCGCTGTGCCGGTTACTGCTGTCAAATCCCGACATGCTGATCCTGGACGAGCCGACTAACCATCTTGATGCTGAATCGGTGGCCTGGCTCGAACGTTTCCTGAAGGACTTTCCCGGAACCGTAGTTGCGGTCACCCATGACCGCTATTTCCTCGACAATGTCGCTGGATGGATTCTCGAACTCGACCGCGGATACGGGATTCCCTGGGAAGGAAATTATTCTTCCTGGCTCGAACAAAAGCATAAACGACTGGAGCACGAAGAACGCTCGGAAAAAGCACGCCTGAAATCGATGCAGGCCGAACTCGAATGGGTGCACGCAAATCCAAAGGGCCGCCAGTCGAAAAGCAAGGCTCGCCTGAAACGCTTCGAAGAGTTGTCTTCGCAGGAATACCAGAAACGTTCCGAAACACGGGAACTTTATATACCTCCCGGGCCGCGACTCGGCGATGTCGTTGTCGAAATCGATGATGGCAAAAAATCCTACGGCGATAAACTGCTTTACCAGAACCTGGAATTCAAGCTGCCGCGCGGCGGAATTGTCGGCATCATTGGACCCAATGGCGCGGGTAAGACGACGCTCTTTCGTGTAATCGTAGCTCAGGACTCGCTCGATGAAGGGTCGATCAAGGTCGGTGACACGGTAAAGATCGCTTATGTCGATCAGTCTCGGGATGATCTCGACGGCAGTAAGACTGTCTGGGAAGAACTATCTGACGGGCTCGATAATATTGTGGTTGGCAGTTACGAAGTCCCTTCGCGTGCTTATGTCTCGCGTTTCAACTTTCGCGGCGCGGCACAGCAAAAGTTTGTCAAGGATCTTTCGGGAGGCGAACGCAACCGCCTGCATCTGGCCAAGCTACTAAAAAGTGGTGGCAACCTGCTATTGCTGGACGAACCGACCAATGACCTCGATGTTGAAACCCTGCGAGCGCTCGAGGAGGCGATTCTGGATTTTCCGGGCTGCGTGGTGGTAATTTCGCACGATCGCTGGTTTCTTGATCGAATCGCAACGCACATCATTGCGTTTGAAGGAAATAGTGAAGTTTATACCTACGAGGGTAACTACACCGAGTACGAATCCCATCGCAAACAACGCCTGGGCCAGGATGCCGATCAGCCGCACCGAATTAGGTACAAAAAACTTGATGCCTGATGACTGATATCGACAAACTTTTTAAACGTCTCAATCTATTGCTAGACCGAGTAGAGAAAATTGTTCCCGGTGAAACCGAAATCAGGACCGAGCCGGGATATTGCGCCTATCGCTGGTCAGCCGGTGGCCTGGATGGAATTTCGCTGTTCGATCAGGTCGATAAAAATGAACTACTGCATCTTGAACGTCAGCAAAACCTGCTGTTTCGCAACACTGCCCAGTTCCTGGATGATAAGATCGCCAACAATGCGTTGTTATGGGGTGCGCGCGGCACCGGCAAATCATCGTTAATCAAGGCGCAATTGACCGAATTTCAGGACCGCGGGTTGTGCATTGTCGAAATTCCGAAAGCAGCCACTGGCGAGCTTTTCGAGGTAATTCGCAACCTGGCCGGCGATGGGCGCAAGTTCATCGTCTACCTTGACGATTTGTCCTTTGAGGCCGATGACGATTCCTACAAGGCCCTCAAGGCCTGTCTTGAGGGGTCGCTGCAATCGCAACCCGACAATGTGATCATTTACGCCACCTCGAATCGACGCCACCTGATGCCGGAATCGATGCAGGATAATCTCGATAGCACCATGGTCGATGGTCAATTGCATCCTAGCGACAGTATCGAGGAAAAAATCTCGCTATCCGACCGTTTCGGCTTGTGGCTATCGTTCCACCCCTTCACCCAGGATCAGTACCTGGCAGTAGTCGAGCAAACCCTGAGGGCCAGAAAAATAAAAATGAACGAAGACACGCGCCTCGAAGCGCTGCGCTTTGCAACACAACGCGGTTCGCGCAGCGGTCGTATTGCAGTGCAATTCGTAGCCTACTGGGATAGCCTCACGTAGCAATCCCAGAATTCACTCCCACGGACCCCGGGATCACCACCGTCATTCCCGAATTCACCACCGTCATCCCCGCGTAAGCCGGGATCTCAGTACGAAACTAACATTACCAGATCCCCGCATACGCGAGGACGGGATTGAAAGCCGGGGATGGCGAGATAAGCCAGGGGTGCAGTTAACGCATGGTGAACGGATTTGCCATCGGTTCACTCGAGATATTAATCCAGACTGTCTTGGTACGCGTGTAATCATATATCGTATCGATTCCACTTTCACGGCCGGGGCCGCTGTTTTTGAATCCGCCAAACGGGGCAATCGGTGAAATCACACGGTAAGTGTTAACCCATACGATACCCGATTGGATCGCATCGGAAACTCGTAACGCACGCGCAACATCGGAAGTAAAGACGCCCGCTCCAAGGCCAAAATCGGAATTGTTGGCCATTTCGATCGCCTCTTCCTCGGTATCGAAACTCAGTGCCGATAAAATTGGTCCGAACATTTCTTCGCGCACCGTGCGAATATCCTGATGCGGACAGTCAAGTATGGTCGGACTATAGTACCAACCCGTTTCGAATCCTTCAGGGCGTTTGCCGCCGAACAGTAACTTCGCGCCTTCTTTAACCGCATCGTCAACTGATTCGCTGATATGATCGAGCTGTTCCCGGGTACACAAGGGGCCGACCTGGGTGTCTTCCGCGAGCGGGTCGCCAATGCAAATCTGGCCGGCCCGTTCGACCAATTTATCGAGGACTTGATCGCGAATGCCCGACTGAATAAACACCCTCGACCCGGCGACACAACTCTGACCGGTAGCGCCAAAATTGCCTGCGATTATTCCATTAACGGCACCTTCCAGGTCGGCATCATCAAAAACCAGAATTGGTGACTTGCCACCCAATTCCAGCGAAACCACGGCAAAATTTTCGGCCGTATTACGGACAATGTGACGCGCTGTTTCAGGACCCCCGGTAAACGCAACCCTGGCAACATCCGGATGGCTGGTCAGCATCCGCCCACAAGGCTCGCCATAACCAGTAATAACGTTAACCACCCCTGGAGGAAATCCCGCTTCTTCGACGATTTTGGCAAATTCGAACATCGGTGCAGGGGCCATCTCCGAGGCTTTCAACACCACCGTATTGCCCGCCGCGAGAGCCGGTCCCAACTTGGTTGCGGTGAGAAACATTTGTGCGTTCCAGGGCACTACCGCGGCAACCACACCGATTGGCACTCGCTTGGTGAAGACATGCATGTTGGGTTTGTCGATAGGCAGCGTTGCACCCTGAATCTTGTCGGCGAGGCCGGCAAAGTAGTAATAGTAGTCAGATACGTAACCAGTCTGGGCGCGCGTTTCCTTGCCCAGCTTGCCGCTGTCGATCGTCTCGATTTCGCCAAGCATTTGAGATTTTTCTGCAATCAAATCACCAAGGTGATGCAGCAACTTGCCACGTTGAGTTGCGTTCATGTCCGCCCAGGGGCCAGCACTCAAAGCACGTTTGGCCGCCGCAACAGCCCGGTTGACCTCGCTTTCACCTGCGATTGCGGCGGTCGCCCAGACCTCGCCCGTAGCAGGATTGATCGATTCGAGCTGCGCGCCGTCGGACGCATCACACCACTCACCATCGATGTACATTTGGTAATGCTTCATATTTGATTCCCGTTTTATGGCCGGCTCCAAGATTAGCGTTAAAATTCATTGTATAAAAGCGAATTTCCGCGAATGACGCTAGTATGCGCTTAACAAAATCGCCGCGACGTCCATAAATATGAACAAAAGCCATACCCTCAACAAACCCAATCCGGTTGCCGAAGCGGCGATGGCACGCCACATCGAAGCCATTCGCCGGGTCGCAGTCGACCACAGTTATGCCTACGACAGCGATGGCTTGCTAACCAGAAAACTGAATATTATGGCGGAAAAATGCACCATGATTCTGGACATAGGCCAATCATCCCGTGACAAGATCAAACTCTTCGATCAGCAACAGATAGAAACCATGGACATTAACGTTCATGACGCCTGCACGCTGGTTGGACAGTATAGGAATGCGCTTTTTCGGCCGTCCAACCAGCGAATTGCAGGTCTCCGGTTACTACGCCTGGGCTAAAAAATAACGCTTTCCTGCCGGGAAACACCTGCTGACGAGCAAAAATGGGGTCTGGACGTCGCTGAAGCGCTTGAATTGTAGGCAATCACGTGCCAATCTTTACTCATTAACTCTAGATAAATGCTTGTATAGCGTTTGGAGCGCGTCTTTTGGACCTCGCAGAAGAAACAGATTTACTCCGCAAGATTCCGTTGTTTGCCAAGATGGAAACCTCGAAGCTAAAGCTATTGGCCTTTGCTAGCGAGATCGTATCTTTCGATACCGGCGATACCGTTTTCCAAAGCGGTGAAAGCGCAGATTATGCATACGTTATAATGAATGGCTCAGTCGATATCATCACCGAAACCGATTCCGGGCCAGTGATCGTCGGCACGCTGACACAAAATCAACTCATCGGTGAGCTGGGTCTGCTTAATAATGCGCCAAGGAACGCGACTCTCGTCGCCAATGATAGCCTCAAGGCAATGAAGATTACCGGCGAAATGTTTTTCCGAATACTCAGGGAAAATTCAGAAGTTGCACTCGATGTAATCCGTATGCTGAGCGACAAGCTATCCAGTACCCACGCAAAGCTCGATACCTTACAAAAGCAGGTGAATAAACAGGACGAGCCTTAATGGCTACACTCGCAGTGGACAGTATAGTTGGTCTTGACCGATTTCAGGGTTTGTGGCGTCGCTGTTTAATCGCCGATGCGACGGATAACAGCGTCTCCATTCATAAGCGATTGGTAAATGCCTATCGCGAACCCCAACGCCGCTATCACACACTGGCCCATATCGAGCATTGCCTTGGCATGTTCGACCAGTGCAAATCTCTTGCCCGCAACCCGAATGCTCTCGAAATCGCTGTCTGGTTTCACGATGTTATATTTGAACCCGGCAGGCGCGACAATGAAACGCTTAGTGCCGAGCTTTACCAGGATCTTTCGGCGGGGATTCACGAACCAGAGATGCGCCAACTGGTGGATCGACTAATCATGGCTACCCTGCACGACGGCACTTCGCTCGATGACAGCGACGCCAGTTACATGGTCGACATCGATTTATCAGGCTTTGGTCTTTCGTGGGATGAATTTCTGCTCGATAGTCAACACTTGCGCGAGGAGAACTCCCATCTCAGTGACGCCGCCTATTATCGAAATCAGGGGGATTTCCAGTCCGGCCTGCTAGCCAGACCGAACTTTTTTTATTCCAACTTCTTTTACCAGCGCTACGAGCAGCAGGCTCGTGCCAACCTGGCCAGGTACTTCGAACAGATTCGTAAACTTCCATAGACGAAGTATTGTAGCGTCCCGATAAGGCTATTAAGCATTTACGGTGTAAATTCTAACCGGCCGGTTCAAACCACGCACCGATACTTCCCCAAGCTCACTAAATGCGAAGGTTCCTTCAGGAATTTTAGCCAGCGTACTATCAGCAACTATAATACGCGTGCCATAGTCCTTGTTGAGTTGTTCCAGTCGTGCAGTCAGGTTTACGTTCTGACCGTGCACGGTATAACCAACCCGGTCTCCCGAACCTACCAGCCCACCGACAACCGGCCCGGTATTGATGCCGACCCGGGTGTTGAATGCTATACCGTCACCAAACTCTATGCCGTCGAGCACTGACTGAATATCGAGCGCCGCCCTGACCGCGTTAGTGGCATGATCGCTATCCGGTTTGGGGACATTGAATGTTGCCAGAACCGCGTCTCCCTGGAACTGGCTGATGACACCGCCATACTCGGTTATCGGGCCTGATATCAGGCTGAAATAGCGGTTTAAAGCTTCGATTAGTTGCTCTGGCGACAGGATTTCACTAATCGCGGTAAAGCCCTCGATATCGGTAAACAGTATCGTGCATTCGTTGACTTCGCCTTTACCTGTAATAGCGCCCTCTTCCGACTGAATTACTTTTTGAGCAACTTCTTCAGGCACGAATCGCGACAGGTCCCGTGCCGCGCTGCCTTCGATAACCGACTCGATCAACAGGTTTCTGGCACGGTGTAGCGCAAGTGCCAGCACCCCGGTCACCATTAATATCGATACAATCTTGTCAAATTCGGCACCAATCAAAACGCTGTTGGAAGTCATGTATTCGACGTAATCACGCGTAATCATGTTGTTGGACGGATCTATAACCAGTACATAAACCACCATTAATACCCAGCCGATCGCTGCGCTGACTCCGGTTGAAATCACGAAACGCGGATCGAAATGTAACGCGCGTATACCAATAAAGATGAACAGATAGAGTAATGTCGGCGCCTTTAGATAGAAAGATGGCGGTTGCTCGTACTGCAGGTGAAAACTCCAGATTAAACCGAGTAACAGCGCGATATCTACGATCGAGGAAAGGTACAACATCCAGTCCGGTAGTTTCCGCTTCACTGCCAGACCCAGGCGAATGAGGCTGAAGGCAAGGTAGATCGACAGGACCCAGGGCACCGGGGCGAAATCGGCGTCTTGCGAGAAAGTCTTCGGTGAAATCGCGTACAGCAGACCGAAGATGGTAACAACGATCAGCTGGATAATGCTAATCAAAATCTCGCTGCGCTCTTGCTGGTCCTGTATCGATTTACGCAGACGCTCCGGTAATACATCGTCCTTGAAATCACGGCCCAGCAACGACCAGCGAGACCGGCTACCACTATTTACCAAACTTTTATCCAATACCGGCTCCAACAGGCATAATCTGAATGATCAATATATGACAGGAAGGGTTGTCAATGATTCCTATGCTGGCATATAAACTGTCTAAACGACAGTGCGTTTATGGCGATTTCAGTGTAGTCTGCGTCAAGTACTCAGCCAGGTACGGGTGAAATGACCGAGCGACTGGACCAATCCAGAATTCTTATCTATAGCCATGATTCGTTTGGCCTTGGGCACTTACGACGCTGTCGTTCGATTGCCCATTCGCTGGTCGCGCGTTACAAGGGGTTGTCGGTACTTATCCTGTCCGGTTCGCCCATTATCGGCAGCTTTGACTTTAAAGCACGCGTCGATTTCGTGCGCATTCCCGGGGTAATCAAGTTAAAGGACGGTGAATATACTTCGCTGGGCCTGCATATCGACCTGGAACAAACCCTGGCGATGCGGGAATCGATCATTTATCACACTGCGGTCAGTTTTAAGCCCGATATATTTCTCATCGATAAGGAGCCTACCGGCCTGCAAGGGGAGGTAACCAGTACTCTCAAGATGCTGAAACAGCAGGGTACCGTTAACGTGCTTGGATTACGTGACGTCATGGATGAACCCTCTCAACTGAAAATCGAATGGGAACGAAAGGAAGTTATACCGGTACTCGAGCATCTGTACCACGATATCTGGGTATACGGTTTGGAAGCTATGGGCAGCCCCATTGAGGGCCTCGATTTGTCCGCCTCGATCAACAGCAAAATATCCTATACCGGCTACCTCGATCGTGAAATTCCCAGTGATCGTAACTGGATCGCCCCCACCAACCACGATGAACCTTTTATCCTGGTGACGGCTGGCGGGGGCGGTGACGGTGTTGAAATGGTCGATTGGGTCATCCGTGCATACGAGTCTGGCGAGGAGCAACCACATCGGGCAATCATTGTAACCGGACCATTTATGCCGGCCACCGAGCAACAGGAATTTCACGAACGTTGCGAAGTCTTACCCAATGTCGAAATTCTCACCTTCGATAGTCATATTGAATTGCTGATGAAAAAAGCGATTGCGATCGTTGCGATGGGCGGCTACAACACTTTTTGCGAAATTCTGACCCTCGACAAACCTGCTCTGATCGTACCCAGATCGGTTCCCAGGCAGGAGCAATTAATTCGCGCGGAACGGGCGGTTGGATTAGGCCTGGTCAGCATGCTGGATCCGGCTGGTGAACGCGATCCAGAGCAAATGGCGTCGGCGTTAAGAAATTTACCACAGCAATCCAGGCCCTCGCTGGCACAAATAACCGGTTTACTCGCAGGGCACGAGACCATAGCCGAAATGGTGCGCGAGTACCTCGAACCTTCCGCACAGGAAAGTATAACCGCCTAGCTCCGGAGTTCCCGATTAGTTCGTCGTTTCGAGTCATGATCTATGTCCAGCACCTGCTTGGTATTGGGCACCTGCAACGTTCGCTGTATTTGGCGGCCGAGCTGGCGCGGCACAATTTCCAGGTTGAGCTGGTGTCCGGTGGCATGCCCCACAAACTGACCATGCCCGAACTTGTCCAGCTCAGGCAATTACCCCCGGTATACAGCCCCGATGGCAGCTTCAGCCGCCTGCTTGACGCCGATGGCACCGAGATTGACAGCGCCTGGAGAGCCATACGCAAGCATAAATTACTCGAGATTTTTGAGTCCTTCGCACCGCATGTGCTGATCACTGAGACTTTCCCGTTTGGTCGGCGCATGATGCGTTTCGAGCTGATACCACTGCTCGAGGCCGCCGGGCGCAATGTAAATTGTATTCAAGTCATCGCATCGATAAGGGATATTCTTCAGCCAAAATCAAAGCTGGGACGAAATGAAGAAACCTGTGAGCTCATCGAAAAATTTTACGATCACGTTCTGGTACACGGGGATCAAAATATTGCCCGACTTATCGATAGCTTTCCCCTTGCCGCGCGTATCGAGGACAAGGTCGCATACAGCGGTTATATTTGTGCGCATAACGACTCATCACCAACCACGCATGACGGCGTCGATGAGGTGTTGGTATCTGCCGGCGGCAGCGCTACCGGCCTTCAAATTTTGAAAACCGCAATCGCGGCCCGACCATTGTCGTCGTTAAACAACCTGCGCTGGCGCATCCTGATCAGCCCTTCAATCGATGTTTCACAGTTCCGGGAACTGGAACGTCTTGCAGGCGAGTGGATTACTGTCGAGCGCAATCGACCTGATTTCAGTGGCCTCGTGAAGCGCGCCAGGCTTTCAATATCACAGGCTGGCTACAATACGATTACCGACATTCTCAACAGTGATACTGCTGCAGTTGTAATCCCTTATGCCGAGGCCGACGAAGTCGAACAAACCCTTCGTGCTGAGATTTTGCAACGCTGCGGGCGGCTGATCGTACTTCACCAGGCTGACTTGTCTGCAGCAGCTCTGGCTTCAGCCATCGAACAGGCCTGCACTTTTAACGTCCCACTTGAAGTCGATCTCGCGGGCGCTGCCAACAGTGTCGTTTTGATATCCCAGTGGCTCGATAACGCGAGGGTGCGAAATTGAAGTCGGTTTCCGACGAAGCCTGGCAACGGTTGCAGCGCGAACTCGATACCTGGACCGAAACAGGTAAATCCGCCAACTTCTGGTGGCGTGACGATGACGCAACCGCAGCCGATGCCAGGCTCGATAAACTGACAGACTTGAGCACCGACTATAATGCGCCACTGGCGCTCGCCGTCATTCCCGCGAAGCTCAAGTCCGGACTAATTGACTGCTTGCAGCGCCGGCAATTGACAACGGTACTTCAACACGGCTATGCCCATGAAAACCATGCCGGGCCCGGTCAACGCAAACTCGAGCTTGGTGGCACGCGCGTTTCTGCGAAGACTATTGCCGATCTGGAACAGGGCTACCAGATCCTCCAGCAGAGTTTTGGTGATCGCTTTATCCCGGTATTAGTACCACCCTGGAATCGTATCGACGACAAGGTTTTGCCACTGTTACCCAAGATCGGAATCACCGGAATTTCCAGCATGAAGGTTCGCCGTAGCGCCTACCCCGTGACGGATTTACTCCAGGTAAACACGCATCTCGATCCGGTTAACTGGCGCCACCAGGGCGGTTTTATCGGCATCTATCCTGCGATCGCGATACTGATCCAACACTTGATAGCCAAACGCACCGGTTATCGTGATTGCGATGAACCCACCGGTATCCTGACCCACCACCTGGCGCAAAACGACGCGGTGTGGCGTTTCCTCGAAGACCTGCTGCAATTCCTGTCTGAGCATCCCGCCGTCACCTGGCTCGACGCCACCACCATCTGGGCAACTCCAAAGTAACCCAAGGAAACCCCCGGCGACTGACCGGGGGCCATGACCGCATGTCAGGTTTTGAGGAGGGGAATGGACTGGTAACTGTTGAGCAACTTGCCATCGGCGGATAGTTCGAACTGGTGGAGTGAGTCCCAGGCAAAGTCGACTGGGGACTCACCGCGCATATCCCAATCGCAGGCGAGCGCATAAATACAGCGAATAATACCCTTGTGCACGACCGCAGCAGTATCCTGTCCCGTCTTGGCAATCTGCTGCAACCAGGGTTGCAGACGAGCCTGAACCTGGCGCGGACTTTCCCCACCCGGCGGGCAAAAATCGAGTCCCCGATTCTCGTTGGCCCGCATTTCATCACCGAGACGTTTGCGTAAAGGTTTTAGTACCTCGCCTTCCCAGTCACCCCAGCTCATTTCAATTAACGCCGCTTCGACCTTGATAGAATTCAAATTCAGTAGCTTGGCCGTCTGTGTAGCGCGGCGTAATGGACTGCAATACCAGCGATATGCACCATATTCCGTAGGTACCGACAGCGACTGTAATTGTTGTCGACCGAATTCACATAGCGGTTGGTCGATCCTGCCCTGCACACGTTTTTCAAGGTTCCAGGTGGTCACAGCATGTCGAAGCAGAGCCAGTTTCATGGTGGTTAATCTTCTCCCAGGGACTGGTTAAGTTTGCCAACCAGGGTGCCGATTCCCCGATCCATCGAAAATTCCTGTCGCACGCGGGTATAGCCAGCTTGCGCCAATTGGTTGCGTAATACGGGATCGAGAATCAACTTTTCCAGTGCCTGGCCAAACTGCTGGTAATTCTTTTGTTCAACCAACCATCCGGTTTCCGCGTGGACTATAAGTTCTGGAATGCCCGATATGTTAGTCGACAAACAGGCAAGGTTCTGGCTTTGCGCTTCCATTAAAACATTGGGCAAACCATCCCGATCACCATCTTGCGAAATTTTACTCGGCAATACGAAAAGGTCCGCTTTACGATATTGAGCCAGCACCTCAGTTTGTGGGAGTGCACCCAGCCAATTTATACGTTCTTCAAGACCAAGCTCTTGAGCCTGGTGCTGCAGTTGTTCGAGTAATTCACCACCGCCGATATGGATAAACTGCCAATGCAGTGTCGCCGGCAGCCTGGCCAGAGCCGTCAATAGAATTTCATAACCCTTTTTATCGACAGCGCGCCCAACACTGATCAAGCGAACTTCATCATCCGGGTCGCTGCCGTCGCGCATCGGCGCAGCTTGTTGCTTTTGGTCAAACCGATCAAAGTCCAGTCCGTGATACAGCAAGGTTACCTTGTCTGCGTGGTCTGTCAGATTGGCAAGATATTTTTCATTGGCACCGGTACAGGTAACCACCCAGTCGGTGCTTGCCAACTTTTCACGCAGCTCCCACCGGGGAATCGTCCAGATATCCTTGGCATGAGCCGACACGCTCCAGGTTTGCCGTTTGATTTTACTGGCGTAGTAGCTTACCGACGCCGGGGTATGCATGAAATGCGTGTAGTAATGCCGAACCGAAACCGGCATTTCATGTGCCATCACTATCGCCTGTGCAAAACGTCGCATTCTGTTACGGGTCGGATCGCGCCAGAAATCTCGCAGCAGCGTTACCAGCGACAACCAGAATCCCGGTTTCCAGCAGACGTGTAGGCAGGCTCGTAACACGCGTGGAATATCGTCATGTACATACTCGGGCAGGTAATAAACCGGTGCTTTGATTTCAGCGTGAATTGGATGGATGTCAGGATCATAGGGATGGCGCAAGGAGAAAATGCAAAGCTCGAATCCGCGCAGTTCGAGCGCACTGATTTCCTGGGCGATGAAGGTCTCGGATAAACGTGGATATCCCTTTAAAATAATTGCAAGCCTGGGTGGCATAACCTGTATTTGATAAAAATCGACCGATGCGCGATAGTACACCTGCGTGACATGCCTTGCTACCAGTCCCAGGCGTGCTACTTGCTCGCGAAATCAGTATCAAACCGGGGATAGATGGAACCATCGCTATATAAATATATCTTGATGCACAGCAAGAAGGATCAAATCGCGCTGATCCTGCTGTCGCTGGCCTCCCTCCCCTTTGTTTATATCACCCTCGAACTGCCCAAGCGAATCATCAACCTGCTTGAAGGAATGGAAATTCCCGAAGGGATATTCGGCTACGAGATTGATCGAATTGAATTCCTTATGATACTGAGTTGTGCTTTCCTGCTGGTCGTGCTGGTCAGCGGATTGCTTAAATATATCTTAAACCTTTTCCGCGGCGCACTTGGCGAACGCGTGCTGCGCCGTTTCAGATTCGAGCTCTACGAACGCATTCTGCGATTTCCAATGCCACATTTTAAACGGGTATCCCAGGGCGAGCTAATCCCGATGATTACTGCGGAAACCGAACTACTCGGAGAATTTATCGGTGAGTCATTTACCTTGCCGGTGTTTCAGGGCGGAATCCTGTTTACTTACCTGTTCTTTATTTTTGAGCAGGATGCCTATTTGGGCCTTGCCGCGATCGCCCTTTACCCGTTTCAGCTATACGTAATTCCGCGGTTACAGAAACGCGTTAATGAGCTGTCGAAAGAGCGCGTGGCAACGACGCGAAATTTATCCGGTCGCATCGGAGAAACCGTTTCCGGTATCGGAGAAGTTCACGCCAACGATACCAGCCACTATGAACGCGCGCATATCAGCCAGCGCCTCGGCAAGATTTACCTGATTCGTTTCGCGATTTATAAACGCAAGTTTTTCATCAAGTTTCTGAACAATTTTATCGCCCAGCTGACACCTTTTTTCTTTTATTCCGTCGGGGGTTATTTTGTATTGCGTGGCGACCTGTCGATCGGCTCGATGGTTGCGGTGCTGGTAGCCTACAAGGATCTCTCGGGACCCTGGAAGGAATTGCTGCGCTACTACCAACGCGTGGAAGATATCAGGGTTAAACACGCCCAGATCATCCAGCAGTTCAACCCACAGAATATGCTTGCTGCTGAAATCATCGACCATCGACCCGATACGCTGGAATTGCCGGATCGTGAATTCCAGGCCAATAATATCCGCTACAGCGAAGATGGACTCTACTTCAGTATTGATGGCACCAGTTTCAAAATCCCGATAAATCAACACTACGCCGCAGTGGGATTAGGTAATAGCGGCAAGGATGAGCTCGCTTTCCTGATGTCAAGATTAATCAATCCAAGCTCGGGCAGTATCACCATTGGCGATTGGAAAATGGAAGATATGCCCGAGTCGATCACTGGCACACGCCTCGGTTATGTTGGTGCCGGAGCATTCATGTTTAACGGCACGGTGCACGACAATCTTTGCTATGCACTTAAACATCAACCGATTGGCAAACAAGATACTGAGCAGAACCAGGAACTTGAACATGAGCGACGGCTTTCCCAGCAGGCTGGTAACACCCCCAACCGTTATGACGACGACTGGATCGATCACAGTGCGCTTGGTCTGGAAAATTCCGAGCAACTGGTTGCACGCATTATCGAAATTCTCGAATGCGCCGAGCTGGATGAAGAAATCTATCAGTTTGGCTTGTTGTCTTTTGTAGATCAGTCGCAAAATCTTGACTTGACCAGTCGTGTTATGGAAGCACGCAAACAACTTCGTGACAAGTTCAGAGAAACGGAAAATGCACGACTCGTCGAACCCTTCGATCACGAAAAATACAATCTCAATATGACCGTATCCGAAAACCTGCTGTTCGGGACGGTTTACGGCGAATCTATCGACGCTGAACAATTGATTGACAACCCGGTAATTCATAAAGTGCTAGAGGAGTTCTTTCTGGAGCAGGAATTTCTGAAAGCTGGCGTGCAAATTGCTGAAATCATGCTCGATCTGTTCTCTGACGTTGAACCCGACAGTGAACTGTTCGAACAGTTCAGCTTCATTAACGCTGACGATTTGCCGGGGTTTAACAAACTGTTACAACAAACCAGGCAAAGTGGTGTTGAAAATTTGCCAGACGATGATAAACGTCGCCTGATGTCATTGCCATTCAAACTTATCGTGGCACGACATCGATTGGGACTGATAACCGAACCTATCCAGCAAAACATTCTCGAAGCGAGACGCCGGATCCATGAGATTGCAGCGACTGAAGATCTTGGCATCGAATTTTTTGACGAATCCCGTTATAACCCGCGTATTTCGGTGCAGGATAATATTCTATTTGGCAAGCTGGCCTACGGGCAGGCGCACGCCCAGCAGAAGGTCAACGCGTTGATCGCCGACGTGGTCGAGTCTCTTGGCCTGCGCAACGGAATCACCGCCGCTGGGCTGGACTACGAGGTCGGCGTGGCTGGTGGGCGCCTATCCTCGGTTCAGCGACAAAAGCTGGGGATCGCTCGAGCGCTACTTAAAGCACCTGATTTTCTGGTTATTAACGAAGCCTTGTCGGGCCTCGATCCAGCGAGTGAACGCCGCCTAATAGAAAATGTCAGAAAATCGATGCAGGGCCGCGGAATGCTCTGGGTTCTCGGACGCGTTCAGCTGGCAGAGCAGTTCGATGCGGTTATGGTGATGGAACGCGGCAAGCTCATCGATAAGGGAACTTTTGCCGAAATGAAAGATAGTAACGAACACTTGCAACAGCTACTCGCCGCGGAGTAATTTCAACCAGGTGCATAGCCTAACGCTTTAGAAAAAGATGCGTCGTAAGCCATCGATCCGCAATCTCGCGCTTGATTCCGCCCCATAAACTGCCCCAGTTTAAGCGTAGGGGAGGATTAAAAGGTGTTAAACCTACGCTAGCGGCAAAACTAGTTAGCGTTTTACGAGTAAAGCAATTGATATGTTCAAGAGGATGAATCGCGTCGAGCTCAGGAGACCAGTGCCGTTGTGCCAGCGACTGGGCGACGCCACGACCGTCAGGTACGCGAATATAGACAATCCCGTCCGGTTCTAAATGCTGGCAGATTTTCCGCAAAGATTCTAGCGGGTCCGGTAAATGTTCAAACACCTGGTTTGCATAAACGCAGTCGAAGCCATTTTCGACAGCGGCCAGATCATCGACAACCGTCAGCCCCATTTGCCGTGCGTATTCGCTACGCTCGGCCGACAACTCGAAACCGACAACATCGAATCCGTGAGCCTGCGCCATTCGACTCCAATAACCCCATCCCATACCGAAGTCGAGCACACGTACCTGGCCTGGTTGCTTATCGAACATACCCGCCAGGGTATTGACTTGTCCCGCATATTGACGATATAGCTTTGAATTTGCAGTTTGTTTCTTGTGCAGACTTTGCGCATGATCAATCCAGTCCTGGTACAGGGCCTGCATACCTCTTTCGTTAAGAATAGAGTCCTGGTAGATAAAGTCACAATTCGCGCAAGCCACGACCCGGTAGGTCTCTGACGTCAATACCTTTGGTGGCACCCTGCCCTTATAAAACTGCTCGATGAAACTCACCATGCGCTGATCGTGATAGGGAATTTCGCACAGAATTTTCGCGCCTGTCGATTCGCATAGCGGGCAACAACCGCGCCGATGAAATTCAACCTGCATCGATTACTTGTATGGGTCGGCCGCGTCCCGTAATCCGTCGCCGAAGAAATTGAAGGTCAAGATTATCAGGATTACCGGCACCACCGGGAACAGCAGCCATGGATACAGCGCCACCACGCTTATGTTCTGCGCTTCGTTTAGCAGTACTCCCCAACTCGTTACCGGTGGTCTTAATCCGAGCCCGAGAAAACTCAACGCGGTTTCACCGAGTATCATTGCCGGCACCGAAAGCGTGGCTGACGCGATTAAATGACTCATGAATCCTGGCAGCAAGTGTCGACCGATAATACGCCCGGGTCTGGCACCCATTAGCTCGGCCGCGGCACAGAAGTCTTCCTCGCGTAACGAGAGTAGCTTTGAACGAACCGCGCGTGCCAGCCCGGTCCAGTCGAGCATTGCCAGAATCACCGTGATACCGAAAAATATCAGAATCGGGCTCCAGTTCACGGGCAAAACCGCGGACAACGCCATCCACAGCGGTAACTCGGGAAACGACCGAATCACTTCGATCACCCTTTGCACGGTGGCATCAACCCAACCCCCGTAGTACCCGGCAAGACCACCGATTACGATTCCGAGGGTAAAGCTGATGATGATCCCGACCAGCCCTATCGTGAGCGAAATGCGGGCACCATAGGTAATCCGAGAAAGCATGTCGCGTCCCAGTCGGTCGGTTCCGAGCAAAAAGAAGGTACCATTCTCGGGCGGGCATACCAGGTGAAATCGGGCCTCGAATAAACCCCAGAATCGATAACTGTCGCCCTGGCAAAAAAAACGCAGGGGCTGAACATCATCCTGGCGTTCGGGATAGTTACGCATCAGGATATCCATATCGAGCTCATAATCCCTGCCGTACACGAACGGCCCGATAAATTCTCCGTTATGAAACAAATGTACGCTCTGCGGCGGCGAATAGATAAATTCGATATTACGGGTATGCAGGCCGTAAGGCGCGACCACTTCGCTGAACAAGATCGTGGCATAATTCAAAGCCAGGAAAACGCCGCAGATTACCGCCAGTCGGTGACGACGTAACTTCCACCACATCAGTTTCCACTGGGACGCCAGGTAGTACTTTTCCTGTGCCGGAGTCAGCGCCTCGATCGAAAGCGGATCGAATGGCTCGCGCGAAACAAAGTGGCCCGCGCTCATTTGCTGGCTCCCCCACCAAGACGTATTCGCGGGTCAAGCAGGGCCAGCGCTATATCGGAGACCAGCACACCGAACACGGTGAGCACCGCAAGAAACATCAGGAACGATCCCGCCAGGTACATATCCTGACTTTGCAATGCACTCAGCAGGATCGGACCGGTTGTGGGCAGCGACATCACCACGGCAACAATTTCGGCACCGGATATGACCGTGGGTAAGAGGTTACCGACATCGGCGACGAAGAAATTAAGCGCAATGCGCAACGGGTACTTGACCAGTAGTTTACCCGGCGGCAGACCCTTGGCATGCCCCGTGGTTACATACTGTTTTTGTAATTCATCCAGCAGGTTGGCGCGTAGACGTCGTATCATGCCCGCGGTTCCCGAAGTACCGATGACGATGACCGGAATCCAAAGATGCTCGAGTATCGATATCATCTTGCCCATGCTCCATGGCGCGTCGATATATTCCGGATCCATCAAACCGCCAATGCTGGTGCCGAAATAGACATTGGCAAAATAAAGCATCACCAGCGCGAGCAGGAAGTTCGGTGTCGCCAGCCCTAGAAACCCGAGCGTGGATAATCCGTAATCGCCCCAACTATATTGATGGGTCGCAGAGTAAATACCGATCGGAAAGGCAACCAGCCAGGTAAACAGGATAGTCGCGATCGAAATAATGATGGTCAGGAAGAGTCGATCTCCAACAACCTCGGATACCGGCAGCTCATATTCGAATGAATATCCAAAATCTGCTTGTAGCATCCCGGTAACCCAGTACCAGTACTGGTGCGGCAGTGGTTTGTCGAGTCCGTACTGTTCCCGCAGGAACTGAATTTTTTTTTCGTCGACTGATTCGCCTTGACTCTGCAGTTCGGCAATATGGCTTTCGAGATAATCCCCCGGTGGTAACTGGATAATCACGAACACCAGCATGCTGATTACCACCAGGGTGGGTATCATGGTCAGGATTCGACGCAGAATATAGCCGAGCATTAACGCCTGACCTCGTCGAACCAAAAAGTATCAGGTTTATAGATCCCAAAGTATGCGCCCGGAGAAATGTCGTAAAAGCCGGTTTCGGGCACGTTGTGCAGGGCGTTGCTTACGACTACGGGATGTGGCACATGATTGACGAGACCAATGGTGAACATGTGATCACGATGGATTTCGAGAATCCGATGCCAGATTGACTCACGCTGTTCGCGGGTTAAAGAATTCGCCCAATTATCGTTTAAGGCGACGAGTTCTTGCGCGGCCGCCAGGTCAGGCGCTTCGCCACTTTGCCCGCTCGATTCATAATATGAACCCCACTTCGGCCACTGGTATTGGTACTTGGAGGTCGGAGCCAGCTCATGCGGACTGCTGTCTGCTGTCGGAATGGCGTTTTCAATACCGGACCAAATGGACATCATCGCGTCACCCGAAAAAATCCGGTTGCGAAAAACTTCGCGCGTCGAGGGAATGCTGTAGAGCTTGATCCCTGCCTGTAGCCAGCTATCCTGCATCAGTTCAAGGACATCTGTCTGCTCGGTGCTTTCGCCCGCGGTCTGGATCAGGATTTCGAGCGGTCGCCCATCGGGCAGTAAGCGAACGCCACGGTCGTCACGTTCTGTTAATCCGAGTTCATCGAGTAATTGGCTAGCGTGTTTCAGATCGTATTCGATCCAGGCACTTTGATATTCTGGCTTGTAGAGCGGGCTCTCCTCCAGGACCGCGTTATTGCTTTCCTGGACCAGGCCGAAATACACCACCTGATTGATTTCGCGGCGGTGTATCGCAAGCGAAAGTGCGCGCCGAAAACGCACATCTCGCATCAATTCGCGATATACCTTGTCGTTGGTATTCAGATTCGGATAAAGCGCGATATGTGCACCCTTGGTGGATTGCCACAGACGCACCTTATAATTGTTTCGTTTCGCCGCAGATTTAAGAAAGGTGTAGTTATCCATGCGCAGGTAGCGCGCCTGCAGGTCCGATTCATTAGCGCCGGTTTTTGCGGGCACCAATTTATTTGAGGCAATGTTGATCGCGATCGAATCGATATACGGCAGCTGCCGACCGTTCGGGTCCACGCGGTGATAATAAGGATTACGTTTGAAAATAAACCGTTCCGAGGGGGGATAGGTAGTATTGACCCAGGGTTGTAACGTCGGCAAGTCAGGATTGGTCGCCTTGTAAGGGCGATCCTGATTGACGTGAACCCCCATCCAGTTGCGTCTGCCAGCCTCTTCGATCATCCGGGCCAGTTTCTCCTCGCTTTGATAACGCGCATGAAACTGGCGCAGGTAATGCGCCGGCTTGTAGATATACAGCGGTCGGGCGCCCGCCAGCGCCGGCAGAAAATAGGGATTCGGATTAGACCAGCTGTATCGTACCGTATATTTGTCGGGAAACTCGACCTTCGGCAGTTCGCCTTCAATGATGAGCAGCTTGGTTGGCCCCCCTTTCGATAGCTCCGGGTTGTTGGCGATATCTTCCCAGTAATAACGGAAATCCTCGCTCGTAAAAGGATGACCGTCCGACCATTTGTGGCCTTTACGTAAATGCAGCGTAAAAATCCGGTTTTCAAATACTTCGACGCGTTTCAAAATATCGGCCTTGAGCTCAAGCTCGGGGGTATAGCCGACCAGGCGCGCGTAACCATAAATGACGATTTGCCGTATATCCTTCTGCTTACCCATCAGCAGTCGCAACTGTCCGCCGTGTTCGCCCGGAACCTGGTCGACGCGCAACTGGGCCACCTGGATATCATCTGGAATCCTGTTATCAATCGGAGGCAACTTGCCCGATTCGACCAGTTCTACCAGCGAGGGAGTCTCTTTGAGCCTGTCCATCGCCTGCACCAAGGTTACAGAAGCCAGCGCCAGGATAAACAACAAGCTGTTGAGTAAAGTTTTCACGCGGCCAGATCGGATGGTTTGGAACCCGCCACCACCCTGACGAAATGGTCATCGCCGAGCGTCATGAATTCGGTTCTCTGGCTGCCGTCAATCGTAAACGGAGACTGCCATAATGCGGGTTCGGAAGCGGCGGCCTCGGTAATGGCCTCGAAACTCAATGGTTGCGAAAGTTCCGGATGCGGCACTGCCGACAGCAGTGCCTGGGTATAGGGGTGAACCGGATTTTCGAACAGCTTGTCGCGCGGTGCGATCTCAACAATACGCCCCTGGCACATAACCGCGATCCGGTTGGCAATATAGTGAATCACCGCTAGATTATGCGAAATGAAAATGAAGGTAAGTCCGAGTTCCTGTTGCAGGTCCTTCAAAAGGTTTAACACCTGTGCCTGAATAGATACATCCAGCGCCGAAACCGGTTCGTCACAAATAATCAAATCAGGTTGCAGCGCAAGCGCCCTTGCAATTCCGATACGCTGACGTTGACCGCCCGAAAAACTATGTGGATAACGACTCAGAAAACGCGGATCCAGTCCCACCAGTCGCATCAGCTCGGTCGCCATTTCGCGTTGGTAGTCCATATCGCCCATGTCATGCACCACCAGCGGTTCGCGCAAGATGTCGAATACCGTCATGCGCGGATTTAACGCGCTGTAAGGATCCTGGAAAATAAACTGCATCTTGCGTCTGAAAGCGAGTAAATCACCGCCCTCGAGCGCCCGCACATCGATTGCACGGGTACCATCATGGTAGGTGACATCACCGTGATCCGGGGTAATTGCGCGCATGATGATCTTGCTCAAGGTTGTCTTGCCGCAGCCGCTTTCACCGACCAGGCCAAAACACTCACCACGCTCAACCTCAAATGATACGTCGTCCACCACAAGCAATTCTCTAAACCCTGACCTGATCCAGTTGCCACCATGTAAATGATAAGTCTTGCTGATATCACTTACTCGCAAATGCGGTTCGCTGGCGTCGATGAGTTGATCCGCTGAGCGCTTTTTTATCAACGCTCCGATTTCGGAGTGAATCTCTCGCACCGGGACCAGGCGCTCACCCGGTTTCAGATCGAATCTCGGTACCGCATGCATCAACGCCTTGAGATACTCATGTTGTGGATCGTTGAACAATGCCTGTAACGGACCGGCCTCCATTACCCTGCCGTGATACATCACCACCACCTGTTCCGCCATGTTGGCAACAATACCCAGATCATGCGTAATCAATAACAAGGCCATACCCAATTCCGCCTGCAATTCCCTGATCAATTTCAGGATGCGCGCCTGAATCGTCACATCGAGCGCGGTGGTTGGCTCGTCGGCGATCATTAGCGATGGATGACAGATCATCGCCATTGCAATCATCGCACGCTGACGTAATCCGCCCGAGAGTTGAAACGCATACATATTCATAGCCCTGGCAGGATCTGCAAACCCGACGTGTTGCAACATCGCCTCGGTCAGTTTCAAACCTTCCTGGTGGCTCGCGTCCCGATGCAGGAACAGGGCTTCACTGATTTGATCACCAATGGTATGCACCGGGGACAGCGAGACCATCGGTTCCTGGAAAATAATCGAGATACTGCCCCCTCGAATATGACGCATTTGCGCGCTTTCGGGATCAAGTTTTACGATGTCGAGTATTTGCCCGGTTTCAGGGCTATTGAACAGTATTTCGCCGGCACAAATCCTGGCGTTTTTCGGCAGAATTCCCATAACTGCCTGTGAAGTAACCGATTTTCCGGAACCCGATTCTCCAACCAACGCGACAGTTTCACCTGGGTTTACCTTGAAAGAAACGTCACTTAGCGCCGGCACAGGGTTGCCCTGCAGGTAAAAATCTACCGCGAGATTTTTGACCTCTAACAAGGCCTGTTGTTGGCTGCTGTCAACGATGCGATACTCCCCTTTCGGTTGCCTTTTCCAGGCTATTTGTTGTGATTATATGTTATTTTTTGCGGTAATAATCCACGTACCAGGCAGCAAATCGCTGCAAGCCCAGTTCAATAGAAATGGCTGGTGTATAGCCAGTATCAGATACCAACGCATCAATATCGGCAAAGGTATCCTCGACATCTCCGGGCTGGGCCGGCAGTAATTCCCTGCCCGTTGTCTTGCCAAGTGCCTGTTCCATCAGTTCGATGTAATGCAATAATTCGACTGGCTCGCCACGCCCGATATTGTAAATTCGCCACGGGGCACTGCTGCTTGCCGGATCAGAATCCGTTCCAGACCAACCCGGGTTTTCTGCGGGCACCCGGTCCAGGCACCGTATCACCCCCTCAACAATATCATCGATATAGGTGAAGTCCCGTTTGTGTCGGCCCTGGTTGAACACCTTTATCGGACTTCCCTGGGTAATCGCGTCGGCAAACAGAATCGGCGACATATCCGGTCTGCCCCAGGGTCCGTATACGGTAAAAAAACGCAGCCCGGTGCTCGGTATCCGGTAAAGATGGCTATAGCTATGCGCCATTAGTTCGTTTGCCTTCTTGGTGGCCGCGTACAGCGAAATTGGGTGATCGACATTATCCGAGGTACTAAAGGGAATATTTTGATTGGCGCCATAAACCGAGCTGGATGACGCGTAAACCAGGTGTTCAATGTCATGATTTCGGCAACATTCGAGCAGGTTGGCAAAACCGACCAGGTTGCTGTTGATGTATGCCTGTGGATTCTCCAGCGAATAGCGCACCCCGGCCTGGGCCGCCATGTGTAATACTCGCTCGAAGCCGTGTTGTTTGAAAAGTTCATCCAGTGCATCGGCATCGGAAATGTCCAATTTGACAAACTGGAAATTAGCGTAGGATTTTAATTGCTCCAGGCGGGCCTGTTTCAATCCGATGTCATAATAATTATTCAGGTTATCGATACCGACAACATCATCCCCTCGCTGACATAAGCTGTCGGCGAGTGCGTAGCCGATAAACCCGGCGGCACCAGTAACCAGTAATTTCATATCCTTCCAGTCGTATCAAGCCTGGTCGAGTAGACCAGCTTAGCGGGCAACCAGGAAAGACTTCACGCTAAATCGTTTCATCGGTCCTACCCGGTGCACTAACAATATCAATGCGATAATCGCATATATTGTCGGTTCGAGGTAGTCGGCCTTAACCAGCCAGACAAAATGCAGTATGCCAAGCGAAATGATCAGGTAGACCAGTTGATGCAGGGATTTCCACTTATTGCCGAGACGCCGGATCATCGCCTGGTTTGAGGTAATCGCCAATGGCAACATCAGCACCAGGGCACTGAAGCCGAGTGTTATGTATGGACGCTCGAGGATATCCTCGATCATCCCGGCCAGGTTCAGAGAGTGATCGGCGACAAACCAGATCGAAAAATGGCAACAGCCATAGAAAAACGTGTAGAGGCCGAACATGCGCCGAAAACGTATGAAAGAAGCCTGGCCGGTCCATTGTCGTAACGGGCTCATGCTGAGCGTTGTTAACAGAAATCGTAGCGTCCAGTCGCCGGTTTCGTGAGTTAGTTTTTCTACCGGATTTGCACCCAGCCCATCATTGAAGGCCGCCCACAACAGGACACAAAAGGGAACTAGGCAAAGCAGGTGGAGAACCGGTTTAGCGTAAGCGGACTTTAGCGCCGCGGCGAACGACATATTAAAAATTGACAGCCAGATCCAGGTCGTCGTATAGCCCGGCGACTTCTTCCTCGTAGCCGTTAAACATGAGCGTATCGCGCTTGAAAATCTCACCAATACGACGTTCCCGCTTTTGCGACCAGCGCGGGTGGTTGACAGTGGGATTGACATTCGAATAAAAGCCATACTCGCTGGGGGCAGCCATGTTCCATGCGGTCAGTGGTTGCACTTCGCTAAACTCGATACCGACGATCGATTTGATGCTTTTGAAGCCATACTTCCACGGAATAACCAGTCTAATTGGTGCGCCATTTTGATTAGGCATAGTTTTGCCGTACATACCGACCGATAGAATAGTTAGCGGGTGCATCGCCTCGGCGATAGTCAGACCTTCTCGATAGGGCCAGTTCAAAATCGAGCGCTGTTGTCCGGGCATACGCACCGGATCATGCAGGGTTTTAAAGGCGACATATTTGGCCTTCGAAGTTGGTTGCAAACTACTTAATATCGATCCCAACGGGATGCCGAGCCACGGAATTACCATCGACCAGGCTTCGACACAGCGCAACCGGTAGATGCGTTCCTCGACCGGGTATGGCTTAACCAGGTCTTCGAGACCATAGGTCCCCGGTTTTTCGCATTCTCCACTGACCTGGATCTTCCAGTCATCGGTTTTAAATCGTTTTGAATTCTGCTTGGGGTCGTCTTTGCCGGTACCAAATTCGTAAAAGTTGTTATAGCTGGTGACATCGTCTTCATCATTAATCTCTTCGTCCAACGTTATCACTTTTTTCTGATAATCGCCGATCTCAAGCGAAGCCTGCGCGGCGGCCCAGGGATTCAACAGCAAAGCACCTCCAATGGTACCTGCAGTCTTTATGAAGTCACGTCGCCGCAGATATAATGACTCTGGCGTTACCTCGGATTCCGGGATTTCCCAGCGTTTCTTTATCTTGATCATTGTCAGCCCTTTAAATCGAGTAATGTCTAGACCGCGGCCGCAGCGACTAGTTCCAACCAGTAAACTGACAGCTTCCAACTTCTATTCATGATGTTGCTCCCGCCCGACGGCCGGCGTCCTTGGCTGCGACTGATGGAATAAGTCTAATTATAGCCGTTAACCAATCCAGCGGCGTGCGTTACGAAACATGCGCATCCATGGGCCATATTCCCCCCATTCGGGTGCTCGCCAGGAATTCTGGATACTGCGAAAAATTCGCTCCGGGTGCGGCATCATGATCGTAAAACGCCCATCCTC
Source organism: uncultured Gammaproteobacteria bacterium (assembly GCA_964194715.1). Classification (GTDB taxonomy): domain Bacteria; phylum Pseudomonadota; class Gammaproteobacteria. The sequence goes on along the minus strand of CAXMNA010000134.1, from coordinate 12,189 downwards.
GCTACTAAATCCGTTCAGTCCCAGCTCCGATCCATTTGGATTGAGCGGATAGATTTCGCTGGCCTCGCCTGCGGCATCAACGTAACGCATGCAGGCAAGCTTGCGTTCGAGCAACTCGGCTGCAGAGCATTCCCGGGTCTCAATGCGCCCCTCTCCATGAGCAACCACGACCGGCATCATCGAGCCCTGCATCGCTTCTAGAAACAACGATTCTGACTCAAGTATTTCGGCCATGACAAAACGCGCTTCGAACTGCTCCGAACTATTACGCACGAAACGCGGCCAATGCGAAGCTCCCGGGATCATTTGGCAGAGGTTCGACATCATCTGACAGCCGTTACAAATGCCAAGCCCGAAGCTGTCATTGCGACTAAAAAAAGTTGAAAATTCGTCATAGGCTCGAGTATTGTGAAGAATCGATTTCGACCAACCCTCGCCGGCACCGAGCACATCGCCATAGGAAAAACCGCCGCAGCCGGCAATGCCCTGGAAATCGGCGAGGCTGACACGACCGGCGATAATATCGCTCATGTGTACGTCTGCGGCAGTGAAGCCGGCACGATCAAAAGCAGCCGCCATTTCGACCTGACCATTGACGCCCTCCTCCCTCAGCACCGCAATCCGCGGTTTCACGCCACCGACGAGGGCGGCACAAATATCCTCTCCGGGATCAAATGTCAATTCTGAGAAAAGTTTGGGCTGTTGGTCTGGCTGGATTAAATTAAATTCCTGTTGTGCGCACTCCGGATTGTCGCGCAGCGATTGCATTTGCAACGTTGTTTGCGCCCAGACTCGTTGTAGATCAACAATTGATTCATCGATGATCACCTCACCGGAATGAGTTATTCGCAATTGTGCATCGCTATGCGGAGCTCCGATTCGATGACAGATAGGGGCGAGACCGACATGTTCGAACATTGCTTCAACATTGGATAAATTTGACTCCAGTACCTGTATTACCACGCCGAGTTCTTCGGCAAACAATACGGCTAGCACGTCGTCGCCAAGCGTCGTGGTATCACAGCGCAACCCGCTACGACCCGCGAAGGCCATTTCGCATAATGTGACGATAAGTCCGCCGTCAGAGCGGTCGTGGTAAGCGAGCACAAGCTCGTGTTGCAGCATCGATTGCAGGGTAACAAAAGCTGTCTTGAAGAGAGCTGCATCACCAAGATCAGGACCCTCGGCACCTATCTGGCCATAAACCTGGGTTAATGCCGAGGCGCCGAGGCGATTTCGCCCCTCCCCCAGATCCAGCAGCAATAAACAGGAATGTTCTGCATCAACCTTGATATCTGGGGTAACCGCCTTGCGTACATCGGCGACCGGCGCAAACGCAGAGATAATCAACGACAGTGGCGCGGTAACAGATTTCTCGGTGCCGCCATCGGACCAACGGGTTTGCATCGACAGCGAATCCTTGCCGACCGGGATCGCAATACCGAGTTCCGGACAGAGTTCCATGCCAACGGCTCTTACCGTATCAAACAGGCGGGCATCTTCGCCGGGATGACCAGCAGCGGCCATCCAGTTGGCGGATAGGACAGTACGCGACAAGTCCCCTACCCAGGCAGATCCCATATTGGTCAGGGCCTCGCCGATAGCAATACGTCCAGCCGCAGGCGCGTCGAGCAAAGCCAGCGGGGTACGTTCACCCATACTCATGGCTTCGCCGCTGTAACCCTGGTAATCACTGAGTGTTACCGACGCATCGGCAACCGGAACTTGCCATGGTCCGACCATTTGATCGCGTGATACCAGGCCGCTGACCGATCGATCACCTATGCTGATTAAAAACGTTTTATCAGCCACAGTCGGCAAACGTAGTACGCGATAAAGTGCTTCTTTCAGCTCGATTCCACGGCACTCGAACTCGGGCTGCGGTGTTTCGCTATGCTCGGCATTACGATGCATTTTGGGCGGCTTGCCGAGCAACACGTCCAGGGGCAAATCCACTGGCGTATTGTCGAACTTAGGATCGGAAACCCGCAAGTCGCGCTGTGCAATCGCCTTACCCAGCACTGCATATATGCAACGCTCACGTTCGCAGAGCGCAATAAAGTCTACGAGCCGTTCATCGGCAACCGCGAGTACATAGCGCTCCTGGCTTTCATTGCACCAGATTTCCATCGGTGACATGCCGGGTTCGTCATTGGGGACACAGCGCAAATCAAGTTCAGCGCCACGCTCTGCGTCGTTAACCAGTTCAGGTAAGGCGTTGGAAAGACCCCCGGCACCAACATCGTGTATCGACAGGATCGGATTTTCTATTCCCTGCGCAAAACAGCGATCGATAACCTCTTGCACCCGGCGTTGCATTTCCGGGTTACCGCGCTGTACCGAAGCGAAGTCAAGGTGTTCACTGCTGCAACCACTGGACATCGATGAAGCAGCCCCGCCGCCAAGCCCAATCAACATCGCCGGTCCACCGAGCACAATTATATTAGCGCCGGGCGGGATGTCCTGCTTGTCGACATGCTCACGCCGAATCAACCCGACGCCACCGGCAACCATAATCGGTTTGTGATAACCGCGCACCTCGGTACCGGCCTCGGTCGCTATGTTTTGCTCATAGGTACGAAAATAACCACAGGTATTCGGTCGACCAAATTCGTTGTTGAACGATGCCGCTCCGATCGGACCATCAATCATGATATCGAGCGCAGAAGCAATACGCCCCGGCTTCCCATTGTCCTGTTCCCAGGGTTGTTCGAAGCCGGGGATTTTTAAATTGGATACCGAAAATCCACACAGACCCGCCTTCGGTTTGGAGCCCGTGCCGGTAGCACCCTCGTCACGTATCTCGCCACCTGAACCGGTAGCAGCACCCGGAAATGGTGATATCGCAGTCGGGTGATTATGGGTTTCAACTTTCATCAGGATATCGAGCTGGGTGTCTTCGTATCGATAATCAGGGGTCGTCGGTGAAGGTGCGAACCTGGCTGCCCTGAAACCCTCGATCACAGCCGAATTATCGTGGTATGCCGACAGGATGCCGTCGCTGTGCAGTGCATGCGTATGCTTGATCATTTTGAACAATGACAGTTCCTGGTCAACACCATCAATAGTCCAGCTCGCATTGAAAATTTTGTGTCGGCAATGCTCAGAGTTGGCCTGCGCAAACATCATCAGTTCGACGTCGACAGGGTTCCGTCCCAACTCGGCATAGGCTTCGGTCAGGTAATCGATCTCGTCCGGCGAAAGCGCCAGACCAAGATCAATATTGGCCTGCTCCAGGGCTTCACGACCCTGATTGCCGGTGTCGATTTCGGTTAACGGCCTGGGTTCGTGGGTTTGAAACAGCGCCCTGCAGTCGTCCAGGTCGAAAAATACCGCTTCAATCATTCGATCGTGTATTAGGTCGACCGGTACATCGTCGGCGGTATCGACGGTATAAAGAATGCCCCGTTCGATGCGGTTTATCTGTTTTAATCCGCAGTTGTGGGCGATGTCGGTCGCCTTGCTGGCCCAGGGGGAAATCGTTCCGGGACGGGGCACCACGTAAAACTCTTTACCTTCAATGCTCGTGGAATCGAGTGCAGGGCCATAGGTCAGGAGGTCTTGCAGAACCTTTAGCTGCGCTTCGTCGAGCTTGTTATCGATGGTATCGACAAGGTGAATAAAACGACTGCTGAGCCCGTTTGCCGTGATCCCCGCGTCGCTCAGTTGTTGTTGTCGTTTTCTCAGTCTGAATTCAGAGTGTGCCGGGCTACCGGGCAGGCATAGCATGTTCGATCAGGTCACTTTGCGGGGATGAAGAGGTGCGCAGATAATAACGGAAAACACCCATTGCTCCAACACAAACCGTCGCAGCAATTAATTCTCCGTAAACGACAGGGTGTGGTAGCGGTGAAACCGTATAGTAGCGGACCAGTGTTCGGCCGGAAGCCCGGCTTTCCGCATCAATTCCCCGAGAAATTCATCCGGTGAGAGTATCTTTTCCCAGACCTTGGGTAAAAAGGTCGACCGATGACCCTGGTCTTCCATCAGCAAGCCGTCCACACCCGGATCCAGGTTATCAAGCAGCGCTTCTCGTGAAACGGCATCGACCGGTTCAAGCTCTGATAGTACCGATATTTCGATGCGTAAATCATCCAGTTCTGCGATCTCGACCTTGCCGAAACGGCGATCTCGAAACGCAGCATTGAAAGCTGAATTGGCAACCGCCTGGGCCAGCGGGTCTACCGCCTGTAGCGAACCGACACATCCGCGCAATTCACCAAAACGGGTCAAGGTTATGAATACGGCAAATTCGATTCGCAAATTATCGCTGAACTGAGTGACATCGAGCTGCAGCGCCAGCCCTGATTCAAGGCCGGACTGAATTGACTGCCGCGAGATATCGAGCAACCTGGTTTGCTCGTCGACGCTGAGTTTAACGCAAAGCGAATGCGGCATAGCCGACCACCCGATTCGGTTTCCCCGCAGTATCTCCGGAATTGCAGGCATGCAACAATTTTACATCCAGCGACTGGCATTTCGCGGAGGCCATTAAGCCATTGATCGCGTGAGCGCCGCAGGCTTGCTCGCCCTTAAGCGAGGTGGATTTATGCAGAATATGCTCGCAGGTGCTGGCGTCGACCCGCTGCGCTTCCGGGTAGCTTAAAAAATGCGACAAGTCGGAGCTGATCACTACCAGGGTGTGCGGATCATCGATGAGTGCATCGATCACAGCTGCAACTTCGCTGGCGACAGCTCCTCCCACCACCACGGGAATCAACGCAAAATCATTCAACACCGTTTGCAGAAACGGTAACTGAACCTCAAGGCTATGCTCCTCGCGATGCGCCTCATCCGAGACTTGAACCCCAGGAATATTTCTAATCTGCGCTAATCCTGCGACGTCGAGCGGGATTTCACCCAGTGGCGTCGCAAAACTGTCCACCGACGGAATCGCCATGCCTTCAACATATACGCGGTGCGCGGGTCCGATCAACAAAACCCTTTTTACTTGATCAGAATCAGTTAACAGACAACGAAAGGCGTATGCCGCGGTAGAACCCGAATAGATATAACCAGCATGTGGTACGATTAGCGCTTTAGGCAAAGTCTCGGGAGCCGCTGATTCAGCATTTAACAGCTCATTGACATGGTGTTGCAAGCGACTTGTATCTGCATCGTAGAAGTAACCGGCAACGGCTGCCGCGCGCGTACTCATGATCTGCCCTCGAGCCAGTGTAGTTAGACCAGTATAACCCGAACGCCTCATCTTTAAATTTGCCCTGTATCAAGACTATGCAAGATACAATTGTCAAAACCAGGTACTGGCACCAACTGGAAGACGGACGCCTCCAGTGCGACCTTTGCCCGCGGCACTGCCACTTGCGCGAAGGACAGCGCGGGTTGTGCTATGTACGGCAACGACTCGATGATGAAGTCAAGCTCGTCAGCTACGGTCGCTCGAGTGGATTCTGTGCCGACCCGATCGAAAAAAAACCGCTCAACCATTATTTCCCCGGCAGTTCCGTGCTGTCGTTTGGCACCGCCGGGTGCAACCTGGCCTGCAAGTTTTGCCAGAATTGGGACATGTCCAAATCACGTGAGATGGACACCCTGGCCGATGCCGCGTCACCACAAAAGCTGGCCAAAGTCGCGACTGAGTTGTCGTGCTTGAGCGTGGCCTTCACCTACAATGACCCGGTTATTTTCCACGAGTATGCGATCGACGTCGCTGTCGCCTGCCGCGAGCATGATATCAATACGGTTGCTGTAACCGCCGGTTACATCGACCCTGAACCCAGGGAAGAATTCTTTGCCGCGATGGATGCTACCAACGTCGATTTAAAGGCCTTTACCGACCGTTTTTATCACAAGATTTGTGGCGGACACCTGTCGCCCGTGCTGGAAACAATCGAATATATCAAGCATGAAACCGATACCTGGCTCGAACTGACAACACTATTAATCCCTGGAGAAAATGATTCCGACGAGGAGATCCACGAGATGACCAACTGGGTCGTCGACAAGCTCGGGCCTGACGTACCGATGCACTTTACCGCGTTTCATCCTGACTGGAAGATGCGCGATATAAAGAACACTCCGCCCTCTACACTGACTCGTGCACGCCGAATCGCAATTGAAAACGGGGTACATTACGCCTATACCGGCAACGTGCACGATAACAAGGGCTCCAGTACCTGGTGTACCTCATGCGGGGAGTTGTTGATCGAACGTGACTGGTATGTCCTTGGGCGCTGGGGTCTTGACACCGATGGCTGTTGTGCCAACTGCGGCAAGCCATTGCCCGGGCACTTCCTGGAAACACCGGGCCATTTCGGCCCGCAGCGAATTCCGGTGTATCTCAACCACTATCGCGGCGAATAATGATCTCGGGTTGTAAACTGTCACCCCCCGCTTGCGCGGGGATGACTGTATTTTGCTGGAGATACCTGGGCGATTTAGCTTGAATTAAATTTTGGCATTCTTTATATAGGTTCGGTTTGTCCCAGAGCCCGAGCAGAAGCCATGCACAATAAAATCCTGACCCTGTTCGACCAGGCGGCCCAGTCAGAAAAACTAAATCAATGCGTTAACGCGACAGTCGGAGTAACGACATGACCGGTTATTTTATCCAGGCCTTCATTTACCTTTGCGCCGCGGTCATCGCCGTACCCCTGGCGAAGCGACTCGGGCTGGGTTCGGTGCTGGGTTACCTGATCGCTGGGGTCGTGATCGGTCCCGTGGTCGGCCTGGTGGGTGAAGAAACCGCAACCCTGCAACATTTCGCCGAATTCGGCGTGGTCATGATGCTGTTCCTGGTCGGGCTCGAGCTCGAGCCACACATGCTGTGGACAATGCGCAATCGGCTGCTCGGGCTTGGTGGCCTGCAGGTCAGCCTGACGACTGTCGCGATCATGCTCATCGCCCTGCTATTTGGAATCGATTGGCGCATTGCGCTTACCATCGGGTTGATCCTCGCACTTTCATCGACCGCGATAGTATTGCAAACCCTGAATGAAAAAGGGCTGACCAAAACCGAGGGTGGACGCGGTGCATTCTCGGTATTGTTATTCCAGGATATCGCGGTAATTCCTATGCTGGCGTTGATACCACTGCTTGAAGTTCCCGAGCTGGCGATAGCGGCCAGTGAAATTGCACTGCAGACCGCTGAAACCCATGGTCAACTCGATCTGGTTTCTGGCCTGCCTAACTGGCTCTATGCCATCGTCGTGCTCGGCGCTATCGCCATGGTTGTGTTCGGGGGATTCTACCTAAGTCGCCCATTGTTTCGTTTCGTCGCGGACTCCGGGCTGCGGGAAGTATTCACCGCCACTGCGTTAATGTTGGTCATCGGTATCGCGGCATTGATGAGCCTGGTTGGATTATCCCCGGCACTGGGAACTTTTCTCGCCGGTGTGGTGCTCGCCAACAGTGAATTTCGCCACGAACTGGAAACCAATATCGAGCCGTTCAAGGGATTGCTGCTCGGGCTGTTCTTTATCACAGTGGGTGCCGGTATCGATTTCGGCGTGCTGGTACAGGACTGGATGCTGGTCGGAACCATTACCCTGGTCCTGATTTCTGTCAAGGCGGCTGTGGTCTATATTCTCGCCAGGACGTTTGGGATCGAGTCGAGTGACCGCTGGCTGATTACACTCGGGCTGGCGCAGGCAGGCGAGTTTGGCTTCGTCTTGTTGAGTTTCAGTTCGCAGAACAACGTGATGCCCGCTGATATCGCTGAGCTTCTCGCACTCGTAGTCGCGATTTCGATGTTCCTGACCCCTGCCCTGTTCATATTTTTTGACAAGATACTGGTACCACGTTTTGAAACCAGACAGCCTCAACGCGAACATGACGACATCGACGAAATGGGCGGTGTGTTAATCGCAGGAATCGGGCGCTTTGGTCAGATTGTCAATCGCTTGTTGGTGGCAAATGGTATTGAAACCGTGGTCCTCGATCATGATGCGAAGCAAGTTGATAACCTGCGCCAGCTCGAAGTCAAGAGCTACTTCGGTGATGCAACCCGTCCCGAGCTACTCGAAACCGCGGGTATCGAGGAAGTCGATTTGTTTGTGATCGCTATCGATGATCGCGAGCGTGCCGTGGATCTGGTGCATCACATCAAGCAACGCTGCCCGAATCTCGCCATTCTGGCACGTGCCTTTGACCAGATTCACTATTACCAACTGAAACAGGCCGGCGCTGAGTACGTTATTAAGGAAACCTATCACGCTGCTCTGGATCTCGGTAGCGAAGCGCTCACCCGGCTCGGCTTTCATCCATTTCGCGCCGAACAGCTCAAAAACACTTTCATAGCGATCGAGAACGAAACCGTCGAGGGCATGTACCAGAACTGGGTAGCTTCGACCGACAGTGGTATGAGCCCGGGGTACCGGGAACTGTTCATGCAGCAGGAAGCGGCGATTCGGGCCGCCATGCAGGAACATCGTGGTGATCGCCATAGCGAGCACGAACGCGACCGGAACTCCCCTCCAAAAGGTTATTCCGAGGACATAGCCGCGACCACCATCGCCGCCGATGACGATTGAATTCCAAAAACTTGACGCCGATCAGCGCAGATGAAGCAATGCTTGCTCGAATTGTTACCGTTGATAATGCTGGGCTCGACAGCACCCAGATTCAGGAAATCAGAGAACTACTGATTAATTGACGGTCAACAGGTCGGCGTCGACCACATCGAGTAATTTTTCGGCGGTGTTACCAATCAACTTGCCGCTGACGCCGGCTCGCGCAAGCGTGCCGATGATTACGATACTAGGATTGGTTTCGTCACAGATGGCTTGCAGGGTTTCAATGGTGTCGCCCTGACGTAACAGAACTCGTTCCGGATCGATATTGTAGAGTTCGCCGATCTGTTCGCTGCCGATTTCATGGCCCTGGCTTTTTAGCGGCAAATGCTCCCGATTGATTGCATCCGTGTAGGCACAAGCAATATACAAATCCATGCCGACAATATCCGCAAACGCCCTGGCATCGCGCATGATCACGTTATTTAAACGGGTATGCTGCGGATCTTCCGATTCAAGATCAAGGCAGGCCAGGACTCGATCCGACTTCCAATCCTGGACCTGGTGGGTAAACAATATCGGACAGGCACAGCGACGCATCAGGTTGTAGTCGGAAGTCATGCTGAAAAACCGCCGCGACTTGCTATGATGAAAGCTCGATTTAACCATCAGGTCACAACCTGATTTTTCGAGCGCACGGATCGAGGACTCAACCCACCTGCTATTCCAGACAACCTCCGTTGTGTAAGGCACATCACTAACCTTGCAGGGCTGCATCAGCTCTTCGAGCCAGATTTCAGCTTCCTCGAGGGTGTGATGCTTGAAGTCCTTGCGCGAAGAGAAATTCACGGCTTCCTCCAGTTCCTTGTAGGCACAAAGAAAGGCATGGATATGACAGCCTCCGAGTTTGGCGATAAGCAGGGCTTTAACCAGCGCTACCTGGTGGGCGGCCGTCGGATCAACGATTACGAATAACCTGGTTTGTTGTTGTGGCATTTAATACCTTATCAATTGCGTGCTAAGGAATCGCGTTACTTTACCGTCAGATAGCTGCATTCGGCAAGCTGGGCAATCTTGTTCGAGGTACTGCCAAGTAACAGACTTTTTAACTTGCCAAATCCCCGGCTACCGGAAATTATCAAATCTGCGTTGCGATCCTTGGCAAAGGCGACAACTTCCTCCCCAGGATCGCCCAATACGGCCTTTGCTCCAATATCCTGTGCACCGTAATGTTTGGCACTCTCGCGCGCCTGCTCCGCCAGAAAATCAGCATACTGAAACATGGCTTTTTCGGAGTCGGACGAAGTCTGGGACAGCGTGCTCACCAAATTCGCGGGCGCATTCCCCAGGTTAACCCGCATCTTGGGTATGGGCTCCATAATATGTTCGATTTCACCCATTTTGTGCATCTCATCGGGTATTTTCATATGACTCGCGTCGATGACGTAGATAATACCCAGCGGTATCTGCTCCCGTCCAGCGAGCGTGGCCCCGATTTCGAGGGCCCTACTGGCGTGTAACGAACCATCAAAGGCGACTACGATAGATTTAAACATGAGATTGTCCCCCTGTCTGTGTCTCATGTCATTGCAACACTTTTGAGAGCAGAGATTCTTGACCCTAATCAAGAATGGACTGGACAGCACGGGTTGAATATACCCACACAAACCCCCACATTAGTTTATAATTCACTGTCTTGGGGACGACTTGGCTTCGACGTGGGTCGCAAAACCTGAGGTGCATGCCGAGAATGTAGAATAACTCGTTAACTCTTCTGCAAATTATAGTTGCCAACGACGACAACTACGCACTCGCCGCTTAATAACCGGTAGATTGCTGTCGGACTGGAGCCGTGTCTATGCGTCCAGGTTCTTCGGAACATATCCGGCATCGCTCTCATAGAATCGTGATGGACGCTCGTTCGGGGCTGAAGCACTAAACAAGTACCGGAATCGCTGTCTGTTTTCCCCGTCCGGCGGGTAGCAGTCCGTTAAATTAATGTCGGAATAAGCATGTAGAGCCGATGGCAGAGGGCTTGCGGACGCGGGTTCAATTCCCGCCGTCTCCACCATTAATAAACCTTAACTAGTTGATAGTTAAGGCTTATTTATTTCTGATTTAATTTCTATTCACGTTTCTATATACGTTGTAACACGATTTTATCCTATCGTTAAAATCAGTCACTGCTGATAAAGAATAAATAGTTTTTATCAACCCCATAAAAACAAAGTATTTGCTTATACTTTGCCTAGATTTCCTTTTTTTCTTTATTAATCAAATAGTTAGATCATCTGGTTAAAGATCTATTAAGTGGCCCTTTTATTTTCTGTGCTCGGCTAAAAACCTTATACTGCGGTATCGGTTCTCATTTTGTTCTATTTTCTGAATGGGAAGCAAACGGCAAACGGAAGAGTATCAGCATGAAAAAGGGCTGAATACACGAATACTCAGCCCTTAGCCAGATTGGTACGGCCTGGTGACCGTGTAGAAAATTTGTCTCCTCTACGTCGGTTACTTTAGCAAACTTGCTTTTGACTTAACAGTCGTGGTTGTGCCTTATTTTTAAATTTATTAGTGAGGCCAATGTATGCAACAACAAACAGAATCAAAATTTTTAAAAGCCGGCCGCGTGGCCGAGCGCTATGACATTGCCGAAGTAACTGTCTGGGTATGGTCCAGATTAGGCAAACTGCCTAAACCGGTTAGGCTCAGTCCTAACGCAACCCGCTGGCGCGTATCTGACCTCGATGCTTTCGACCAAAAACACGATTAGTCGGAGGCTAGATTATGATTTCAAATATTTGCACTACTCAGGGCATACGGGAAGCTATTGCCCTTAGCGGAATAGCACCACCATCAGAAATTATTCTTGATGGTGATTATCATCGATTCGGACCCAATGATAGGTATTGGTTCAGGTTCCAAAATATGCCGGTACCTCTCGGTATATGGGGTGACGAGTTGCTTGGTGTTGCATTTACATATGCGCATACCGAACCACCGGTCGTTTTGTCGGAGAAAGCATTAATTAAAGCAAGCCTGTCTGAGTTTATCCTTGACGTCCAAAAAAAGGGATTAGCAAATCGCGTTGATACCATGAAATCTCAAGAAAACTAAGGAGGCCTGAATGAACTATCCCACATCCAGTTATTCAATTCCTCTGCGCAAAATTGCCCAAGGACTAGACAAGGTCAAATGGCGAGGAGATCGAGATTTTTCTGCATGCTGCCCTGCCCATGATGATAAGAATCCTAGTTTCCACGCTAGAGATGTCGATGGAAAGATTTTAGTAAAGTGCTTCGCGGGATGCACACAAGGTGAAGTCATAAGTGCACTAAGAGATCGAGGTCTCTGGTCCGCTCGGTCCTATCATCAAAAAGCTATTGAAAAGCGCAAGGCTAATGAAACCGCTTTGCGTTGCGGTCTCAATGGGTCGACGCAACACCCGTACAAGACCGCGCCACTCGGGTTTCGGTCCAGAGGGTCTTACAAGGCTGTCCAACGTGCTGGAGCAGCAACTGATTCCGGTGAACGAGCGGGTAGCCCGAAAAATCGGGTCGCGCCGGAAACCGTTGTTTGAACAGGCGATCCGTGTAGTCGTGCGGACCAGGTTGCCAGTGTTCTCACGGATAGGAACTCGGCGTCCCTGTGAATCTTTGGCTATTACTTTGATTCAACAACATTTTCGCCAGGCAATGGCTTTCCGACAATGTGTTGC
>CAXMNA010000133.1:0-18607 GCA_964194715.1 uncultured Gammaproteobacteria bacterium | reverse complement strand
CGCTCCTCGCAAGCCTTATCGAGTGCAGCATGGTCCGCAGACTCACCATCCTTTTCGGCTGCAAACAGCAACGCTAAAGCTTGCATCTCGGCTTCGTTGAATGCCATAACTTTCTCCTCTTAGCGTGCGGTTGTCATGCTCGAGTATAGGAAGAATTAACGCCTGTTTGCAATACTCCTGGTTGTATTGGTCAATGGTGCAATCGGCATCGAGCCGGATTTGGAGCTGCTTTCTTTGTGAATTCTTGAGGCAATTTCATAGATACGAGCGAAAGCGTACCCTTTCGATCACTCGTTGTGTCCATTCCCGGCCACCAGGCCAAGCCGACCCCCGCTGCTTTCATCTGAAAGCAACATGGGGTGGAAAGGTGTTGGTTTGGACTATCCTAAACCCGGCTGGTGTTCATGCCGCGGCGCCCTGCTCTCGGGTAATGGTTTGAATTGTTCTGATTCAGATTTTCTCTCGATGTGTGTCAGTATCTGGTTTAGCGTGGAAAATTACCACCGGCTGGGCGTCTGTTTCGGGTCGTTAACAGACCCTGAAGTCTCAGATTTAAGCGTCCGCTTTCAGGGACTGCAATTTAGTTTCCGAGCAGTGGATTTTTCCTCGATCGCGGCATATAGTTTTCAGTCAGACCCCTGGGAGATTTACCCCATGACACCAGAATCAATACTCGCCAATAAACCGCTGGTTTTGTCACAGCAGGCACGCGAGGCCTATTTTAAGCAAGGATATATCGTTGCTTCCGGATTCCTGGAGCAAAAATGGTTACAGCGTATGCGTGACGCTTACCTGGCCGCGGCTGAACGCAGTCGTGAGATTAGCGATTCAAATGAATGGTTTTCACTGCAGGCCGATCATAGTCATGACATTCCACGGATTCATCGTATCGAAAAATTACCCGACCAGGATTCCGAGTTCTGGAACTTTGTGATCAACAGTGATATTTCAGAACTGGCTGCAGACATTGTCGGCCCCGATGTAATCTACCGGGATTCGATGATTAATGTTAAATGCCCCGGTAGTGGTGGCGAAGTTGCCTGGCATCAGGATTTGCCGTTTTACCCGCACACCAATACCGCAACTATCCAGATATTAATCGCGCTCTATGATGTCCCGGCGGAGCAGGGTCCAATTACGGTAATCAGTGGCAGCCACAAGGGCCGGATTTACGAGCACTATGATGACGAAGGTAACTGGACCGGTAAGATCAAGAACGCCGACCGGAATTCGATAAACTGGAACGACGCCGTAACACTGCCGTGTTGCGCCGGAGACGCAATCGTTCTGCATCCACTGACACTGCACAGTTCTGGTCCAAACGATAGCGAGCGTAATCGACCCTATTTTATTCACGGCATGTCGGCTGCGGATGCCATATCTTATACCGCAATGACCTGGGGCAATTCTCATTCCGGAGAGCTTATTCGAGGCAACCCAGCGCGCTATGCGCATCATGAGGATATGATCATGCCATTACCGCCTGACTGGTCCGGTGGTTACACCTCGATCTTCGAACATCACCGACGCGGGGGGGACTCCAGGGACTGATATCAATGCTGGGCAGGACTATTACAAAACAACAATAGATAAATGGAGCGGGGTACGAGATTCGAACTCGCGACATTCAGCTTGGGAAGCTGACGCTCTGCCAACTGAGCTAACCCCGCGTCTATTCCGGCAATTATACTACAGGATCAGCAAGATAGAATTGGTTAGCCTGTCAGTCAGGGAGGGGTACGTGCACATTCCAGCCATGTCGGTCCACCAGCTTGCCGTACTGAATACCGGTGAGCTCATCGTAGAGTCGCAGGGTCAGCTCGCCGGGGGGCGCAGAGGCCACTTGAAAAATCTCCCCTTTGAAACCGATACTGGCCACCGGGCAAATTACCGCCGCCGTGCCGGCGCCGAAAACTTCCTCCAGCTCCCCGGAGCGGAAAGCTGCGACCACTTCGTCTATGGTGATGGGCCGCTCTTCCACAGGTAGACCCCAATCTGCGAGCAAAGCGAGGGTGCTATCACGCACCACGCCGGGCAGTATCGAACCGCCCAGCGGCGGAGTCACCACCTTGCCGTCGATTTTGAAGAAAATATTCATCGCACCCACCTCTTCCACGTAGCGGTGCTCATTACCGTCCAGCCACAACACCTGGTCAAAACCCTGATTCTGGCTTTCAAATCCCGGCAGCAGGCTGGCCGCATAGTTAGCCGCAGTTTTGGCCGCGCCCAGTCCACCTATGCTGGCAGCGCGGGTAAACCGGTCCTCTACGCGCAGCGACACTCCTTTTTGCAGGTTCGTAAAATAGCTTCCAACCGGGGCGGTTATGATCATAAAGTGGTAACTATTGGCAGCACGCACCTCCAGTGTAGCCTCGGTACCTATCACCAGAGGCCGCACATAAAGCGAATGACCCCACTGCGAAGGTACCCAGTCGTGGTCCAGTTCGATCAGTTGCCGGGTGGCCTGAATCATGATCTCGCATAATTCTTCCGCTGCCATGATAGGAATGCATAGCCGCAGACAGGAGTCATAGAGCCGCCTGGCGTTCATATCTGGGCGGAATATCCGCACCTCGCCATCCAGTCCTCGAAAGGCCTTGTACCCGTCGAATACGGTCTGTCCGTAATGCAGCATGGCAACCCCGGGCTCCAGGGCGAGAGCCTGGTAAGGATGGATCTCCGGGTTCTTCCAGGTGTCGTTCTCGTAAACCATGCTGAACATATGATCGGAAAACACGCCGCCGAAACTGAGCTTGTCAAAATCCACCTGTGAAAGGCGGCTTTGCTCCACGGGCGTCACCGGGAATCTCGATATTGGCATGATTGTCGACCTTTCGATTGTGACCCCTGGGATAATCAGAAAGGTCCGCTGGAAACGCGTTATGTTAGCAGACAAGGTCTTGGTTCGCACTGCCACCAATCGACCTTCAGACTGTGTAGCCAAACAGTAATCTTCCAAGACATAAAAGGGTATTATGGAACCCGATAAGATCCGCAGGGTTCAAAGTTCATGGTCAACCAGGATGTCATCAGAGAATTCCTCAGACAAGCTTGATCGCGTCGTTGCACAGGCTCGCGCTGCCAGGGAAGAGAGAGAAAAGAGCTATCGTGCCCTGGCTCTCAAAATGTATCCGTGGGTATGCGGTCGTTGCGCACGAGTATTCGACGAGAAAACCCTGCAGGAGCTAACGGTTCATCACCGCGATCATAATCATGACAATAATCCGCCCGATGGCAGCAACTGGGAATTGCTTTGCGTCTATTGTCATGACAATGAGCATGCGCGCAATGTTGACTCGGGTCACGGTGATTTAACCGCCGAGTCTGACGCAAGCAACGCAACCCATCGTCCGTTTGCAGACCTGGCATCGATGATGCGAAAAAAGAAGTAGTCCTTAGTCTTTACCCGTGTAGTCGTACATTGATTTAAATCAATAATTCGGTTTTTACAGGATTTAGCCTTACTATGTAGGATTGATTGCTTTCGGGGCAGGTCCTAATCATGGATCGCAACGCAATCGAAAAATCACGAGTCTGAGTAAATAGCTATGCCGGCTTCAGAGATCGTCTTTATATTGGTGGTATTGCTGGGCATAGCCATGCTGATCACGGGTACCTGCCGTAACCTTCCGGTTCCGTTCACAGTAATCCTGGTCCTGATTGGCATGCTTCTGGGCTATCTGTCCCACGTGTTGCATTTCATGGAACCTCTACAGGGATTTACCTTAAGCCCTGAGATCATGTTATTCGTTTTTCTACCCGCACTGATATTCGAATCCGGGTTTGCGCTGGACGCACGCCAGATGATTAAGGATCTGCCGCCGATACTGATTCTCGCCATACCCGCGATGCTCATGTCCACTTTCGTGGTCGGCCTGGGAGTCTGGTGGGCACTGGACGTCAAGCTCATAGTCGCCCTGGTGTTCGGCGCGTTAATCTCTGCCACCGACCCGGTCGCGGTGGTTGCACTGTTTAAGGAACTGGGTGCACCAAACCGCTTGAATGTTCTGGTCGAGGGCGAATCTCTGCTGAATGACGCTACTGCTATCGTAGCTTTTACAATACTGCTCGGCATTGCGGTGGAAGGTGGTGGTATTGGTTGGTCTGATGTCGATAACGTGTTCCTGGATTTCCTGAGAGTGTTTATCGGTGGCGCATTGTTCGGCGCCTTCCTGGGTTTCGTGGTATGCGAATTGTTATATCGAATGGGTAGCGAAATAAGTGTAATTCTGACATCGTCGATCATCATCGCCTATGCAAGCTTCGTCATTGCCGAGCACAGTTTCCATGTTTCGGGTGTCATGGCCGTGGTCGGGTGCGCTGTCGCCCTGAGGCGATTCGGGGTCACGCGATTTCGTCAGGATACAACCCATTCTATCCACGAAGTATGGGAAGTCATCGCCCTGTCATGTAATTCGCTGCTGTTTTTACTGGTAGGTTTATCGATCAGCATCGGCGCGCTTTTTAACCAGCTCGGCCCCATAGCCATCACGATCGCTTTGGTGTTGAGCGCACGGGCACTCTCCATTTATAGCCTGGTTCCCCTGGCGGTAAAATGGTTTAACCTGCCACACATTAGCCTGGGCGAACGCCACATCATGTGGTGGGGTGGCCTCAAGGGCGGACTCGCGATAGCCGTGGTGCTATCAATCCCGAGCGATTTGCCGGAGCGCCAATTCCTGTTCGAAGTCACGCTCGGTGTCGTCCTGTTTACCCTGTTGATAAGCGCACCCACGATACGTCCCCTGATGCATTTTCTCGGATTGAGCGAATTTACCAAGGGAGAAGGCCTGGAGTATCGAAACTCGCTACACAGCGCCGAAGAAACTTCCCAGAGATATTTGTCGAACCTGGCTTCGAGCAAAATCGTTCCGAGGGGCACGGTTGTTCCCCTGCAGAATCAGATTCGTCAAACCTTCTCCGGCGGTATCGATGATAACGAAATAAAAGAGCACGAGGACGACGAGTATTTCGCCGAATTTCGAGCCTATCGAGTGGAGAGAGAATCATTGAAATCACTCTACGAAACTGGCGTTATCAGCCAGTATATTTATCTCGATATGAACAACAGGTTGCATGCAGTGCAGGAAACGCTACGCCTCGGTGAAGGCAGGATTGAAGAAGCCGACGAGTCAGAGGAAATGACTCTTTTTCAACGACTCGAGATTTGGTTGCTGGGTAAGATTCGAGAAAAATCCTGGCTTGCGGGATGGCTTTCGAAATACCAGGAACAGAGGACGGTGCATCGGGTACAACGCGATCTAGCTCATATTCTGGTATGCGATGACGTGATATCAATGCTGAACCAACAGGATGACTTGCTTGAGGAAACCAGAAACAAAGTAATATCTGTCTACGAGGACCGAAAAAAATACTACCGTAAACAGGCGAAGCAAATCAGAAAATACTACCCGAACTTCTACCTGCAATTTCTCGAACGACTCACTACGCGATCGATGATTAACAGTGGCTGGAACCGGGTAAAATCAGAGTATGTCCATGGCGATCTCGGTGCCAAAGGATTCAACCTGATAGAGGCTAAGGTGGCAACGGCGTTGGCGGAAGTAGATGAATCACCGCTGATTTTCTCGAAAACGGTCAACACTCTATCTGAATATCTGGAAGATCTTGACCTGTTCCACGATTTGATCGACAGGGACTATGAGTTTCTTGAGGAAAACTCTTCCATCGTCACCTTTTTAGCCGGCGATACCATTATGGGGCGCTTTGAAGCAGGCATAGATTTCTATGTGCTGCTCGATGGAAAGGCTACCGTCTGGATCAAGGATGCATTCAGTCGCGAGCAGTTCATGGCCGAGTTCCTGAAGGGAGACTTTATGGGAGAATCCGGTCTGCTGGCAAAGCAGAAACATCGCAAACATCAAAGAAGCGCTACGATAAAGGCGGAAACGCCCTGCACCCTGGTCAGAATCTCGCCCCATACAATGTCTCGGATCCTGTGGAAATATCCGAAAATTCTAAACACCATTCGCGAAATCAACGAGGCCCGCTTAAGCGTCCGTCCAAAGAGCACTGACAAGCTACGTGTCTACAAACCCAAAAAAGATTAACCCAAAGAACAAATGGGGCGACAGACTCCGCCCTGCACCAACCGGTCGAAGCCTAACGTCTCACACTATCATCCCCTGCAACTGCTGATGGAGGTTTTTATCATCAGGCGATACCCGGATTTCCGGAAACATTTTTGATTTTCGGGGTGTTCAGCTTTTTGATGCGTACGTTGTCTTCGCGACGCAGATAATCCGCGACCACATCCCAGATCGGTGCACCCGGCGACTCCGACCCCACAGTCGCCCAACCGGCGACCTTGTAATTCTTCGCGGCATCGATAGGCGTGCCATCGTCAAGCTGCATATCTGCAATTCTCTCACCGGCACCGGCTTCAGGATCTATGCTGTAATCGAGCCCGCCGAGACGCACCATATCACCGCCTTGCTGGTAGTAAGGATCCTTGTTGAACAGGTTATCGGCGACGTCCTCGAGAATCAATTTTATGTTCTCCCCCGTCATTTCACGCACGTAGGTCTCTGGATATGTAATGCAGGTTTGATCCATGACATTTTCCATCGTGATAGTTTGCCCCGATAGTACTGTTGTGCCCCAACGGAAACCGGGAGAAAGCGATATTTGTGCGTCGCCCTCGACACGCAAAGCATCGCAGATAACCTGATCAAAGGTACCGTTAAAATTACCGCGCCGGAACAACAGGTCTTCGGTAATCGCCAGCTCCTCTTGTAGCTTCGGCAGATGCGGCTTGCGCATCTCATTGATGTAGGCAGCCATTTCCGCATCCGCATCGAGCAGATTTGAGAATACCGGTAACAGCCGATAACGAAAATCTCGCAGTTTCTTGCCCTTGTAATCCATATCCATGACACCCAGAAACTTGCCGTTTGATCCCGCATTGGTGACCAGGGTCCTGCCCCCGGGGTTCGACACTGAAATCGCCCCCGGCACGCCATCATGCGTATGACCACCAAAAATCGCATCAATACCGCTGACACGGGAAGCCATCTTGAGGTCGACGTCCATGCCGTTGTGCGAGAGCAGGATCAATCCGTCGGGGCCCTCCTCGTCGCGTGCCTGGTTGACGATTTCCTGCATATCGTCTTCGTTGATGCCAAAGGTCCAATCCGGGATAAATCGTTGCGGGTTTGCGATCGGCGTATATGGAAATGACTGGCCGATTACGACAATCCGTAAGTCCCCCATTTCACGAATCGCATAGGGCTTGAAAACATGCCCGGTATCTTCATTAAAGTCGCCCAGGTCAGTGAGCTCGTAATCAAACAGCGCATCGTCCTTGACCTTGCAATTCTGGCTGATGAATTCGCCATTGAAAGTTCCGGCATTACCGAGAACTTCGGCGGCGAGGTAGGTAAATTCCCAATGTCCCGTCATGAGATCTACCCCGAGCAGATTACTGGCCTCGACCATATCCCGTCCCCGGGTCCAGAAAGCAGTACCCGACCCCTGCCAGGTATCGCCGCCATCGAGCAACAACGAGCGGTCCTGCGCATATTCCGCTCGTAACTTCTTGACCAGCGTCGCGAGGTGGGCAAACCCGCCGACTTTACCAAACCTGCGCGCGGCTTCTTCAAAGTTAAGATAGGTGTAGGCGTGTTCCTCGAGGCCACCATGCGCAATACCGAATTGCCTCAACAAACTTTTTCCAACAAGGTGCGGCGCCTTGCCAAGTGCCCCGCCAACGCCGAGGTTGACATTGGGTTCACGAAAATAACTTGGATTGAGCTGCGCATGACAGTCGGTAAAGTGCAGGATACGGGCATTGCCAAAAGCCGGCATGTCATAGAGCCTGGAGCCTTCATTACCAGCCGAAAATCCGACAGCGGGAATCATGCCCGCCGCACCCGCCAGGCTCATCAGCCTGATAAACTCTCTTCGATTCAGGTTCATAGTAACCTTCTCAGGTAAACAATTCGGTTAGTTCAATTAAATTTTCAACCACCAGGTCCGGATTGGCATCGCTAATACTATTGCCGTGGTTATATCCGTACGGAACACAGACGATACTAAAACCGGCGGCACGCGCTGCCAATACGTCGTTGCTCGAGTCACCCACCATCAGGCATGCGTCATAATTGAGACCAAAATAATCCGCCGCATAATGCAACGGCATGGGATCGGGTTTTTTCCTCGTCGTGGTGTCGCCGGCTACGACCAGTTCAAAATAAGAATCAAGCCCCATCGACGCTATCAACCTGGAAGTGAACGGTTCCGGTTTGTTGGTAACACAGGCCAGATGCAATTCGAGGTTACTGAGACTTTCTAATGTCTCCATAGCTCCCGGGTAGAGTTCACTATGATCGCTGGCATGATCACCGTAAAGCTTGCTAAAAATTTTCAGTCCACTCCTGAACAGGACCTCATCCGGCTCGGCACTCATGTCATCGGTAAGGACACGCTTGACGAAACGTTCGAGGCCATTACCAACCCAGTTTCGTGCTGCCTGTTGATCCCGCACCGGTATTTCCAGTTTGCGCAGCATTTCATTGCCACACCAGGCCAGGTCACCAACGCTATCCACAAGGGTGCCATCGAGATCGAACAGGATCAGTTTGATCTGGTCGAAAGCGATTTTTTCGCGCGATCCACGACTATTGGAGCTTTTGGTTGCTGGCATATCCATTACTAAATTGTTGTTTCGGCGAGTTAAAAGTCAGCTAGAGTACAAACCTATCAAAATCGGACATCTAATGTAATAACCCGATAGCAATAGGCGCTATTACTTTTTCAACTATGCCGTCAGGGTAGTGAAAACGAGCGGTAAAATGTTTCAAGGTATAATTAACAGAAATTTCTAATATAGATTCAATGCCACCATAGCGGTAGTATTTCGATTTGCAGACCTTTCTTTTTGACAGTGGACAATAGATGCAGCTTTACCGCGCTTTATTGCAGACATTCCTGATACTGATTATCGGCCTCGGGTCGCTCGCAGCCGAAGCATCCAACCAGCTTGCCGGTCATCCCTCCCCCTACCTGGCAATGCATGCCGGGGATCCCGTCGACTGGCGGCCATGGCGAGCCGAGGTTTTTAAAGATGCCAGGGCAGACAACCGGCTTGTATACGTATCGGTTGGATATTTTTCCTGCCATTGGTGCCACGTCATGCAACAGGAAAGTTACCGGGACAAGGGCATTGCGAAGATCCTGAACGAGAACTACATCGCGGTTAAAGTCGATCGCGAACTCGATCCTGACCTGGACCGGCGGCTGATCGATTTCGTCGAAAAAACACGTGGCTCAGCCGGATGGCCGTTGAACGTATTCCTGACCCCGGATGGCTACCCGGTTACCGGCTTTACCTATCTGCCGCGCAATGATTTCGCCGGCGTATTGCAGGAACTCGACAAAACCTGGCAACAAGATCACGCCTCGTTAGCCAAAGCCGCGCGTGAATTTTTCCATAACCAGATGCAGGACTGGGAAAACCAGGCCTTTGTCGCACCACAAATCCCGGCCAGCGAACTCATCGACGCATTCGTGTCGCAAACCATGCTGATAGCAGATGAACTGCAGGGCGGCATCGGCAATTCCAGCAAGTTTCCGAACGTCCCCCAATTCGATGCGTTGCTGGATATCATCGCGCAAAACAAACAGCTCGATAAAGATGTGCCCGATTTCGTCAACCTGACCTTGCGCATGATGGCGACGAAAAATTTGTACGACCACGTCAACGGTGGCTTTTTTCGCTATACCACCGATCCCGACTGGCAAACGCCCCACTTCGAAAAAATGCTTTACGACAATGCCCAGCTTGCCAGGCTTTACCTGCGAGCACACCAACTGTGGCCCGACCAGGGCTACGCAGACATTGCCACACGTACGCTCGATTTTGTCGAAGAAAATTTAAAACATCCCGACGGCGGATATATGGCGAGCCTGTCTTCGGTTGATGACCACAACAAGGAAGGCGGGGCTTATTTCTGGACCCGCGAACAGCTGGCGGTTTTGCTCAAGGGCGAGGAACTCGAGTACCTGGCAACGCTATGGCCTGCAGCATCGAAATCCGGTGAATTCCTGATCGAGCCGCTGATTGGTCATGGTGCAGCGGGCGAATCGGCCAAAAATAGTTTCATTCTTAAAAAACTACAGTCGCGTGGAAGCGCGAGCATGCCAGCCGATGACAAGCGCCTGGCCAGCTGGAATGCCATGATGCTGGACGCGCTGATTGCGGCGGCTGACCTCGATACCCGTTTTGTCGAACGCGCCAGGACCCTGTTTCGATATATGAGTAATGATTTTTATCGCGATGGATCGTTGATTCGGTTCGCCGGCAACGCAGAGATTGCCGATGCAGTACTCGAAGATTACGCCCAGGTAGCACAGGCCTTTTTCGATTTCGGTCAAAAGTTTAGCCACGATGAAGCCACCCGGTTTGCCATGCTGCTAACCGAACGCGCCCACGCCCTGTTTCTAAAAAATGGCCGTTGGCAGCAAAAAGCACAACCGCTGATACCTATTGCGCAGGGGAAATGGGTCATTCCGGACCTTGTTTTTTTCTCGCCGATGACACTCTGGCTTGGAGTTGCACTTGAAGTTCCGGGATTGAATCCGGTGGTTCGTAATGGCGCCACCGAAATGCTGCAACGGGTAACGAGTGAAATGCTCGATTCCCCTTATTTCTACGGTAGCTTCATTATGCTGCGCACCAACAAATCGAGCTAAAAATGTTTCTTCCCTTTGACCTGGTGTTTTGTTTCGGAGGGTTTCATGCTGCAATGTCGACGTAAAATCTTAACTGACTTATGACAACATGAAAGCGGTAATACAAACCTGGTTTCAGACTCAGCGTATTCGCGATGATTTGTACTGCATTACCGAGCCGCACTACACCTGGGAAAATCGCGCCAACCTCTGGTTGATAAAGGGTCGCGATGCAGACCTGTTAATTGATACCGGCCTGGGGGTTTCCAGTTTAAAGCTTTACCTGGCTGACCTGCTGGATAAACCACTCAAAGTGGTCGCCAGCCATGTACATTTTGACCACAGCGGCGGATGTCATGAATTTGACCAGGTTTACATCCATCAAAATGAACATAAAGCCTTGTGCGAAGGTGACCAGCAGTTAATTTTGAGCACCCCCGAGTTTCGATTTGTACCGGATAGTGATTTTGAGGCCTTGCCTTACCAGGGTTTCAGTGCCAGCGCCTATGAAGTCAAAGCCTGCCCGCATGCCCTCGCACTGCAACATGGCGACGTTGTTGATCTAGGCGATAAAGCGTTTGAAATCATGCATTTACCTGGACATTCATCCGGCTCTATTGGGTTGTACAACCCGGTTAAGCAACATTTTTTCTCGGGTGACGTGGTTTACGACGGCGAGTTACTGGACGACCTGGAGGATTCGGTAGTGGATGATTACATCAGTTCCATGGAGAAGCTGCTGCAATTGAAAACCGATGAAGTTAGGCCGGGACATTATGCCAGCTTTGATCGACGCCGCTTACGGCAACTAGTCACCCAGTACATAAACGATAAAAAAGCGCCCTTGTGCCCTGCCGAAAAGTAATCGTCCTTCCGAAGCACTATTGTTAATTAACATAAATAGATCAGGAAATTGGAGTCTGGTCCGCCCGCAGGATAGCGTAAAATATTCAAGTGTTGGCTCTACTTTTGGACAATTGCAGGCATTCATATAAACATACGCCTCTTACCGTAAATTTAGTTAATATGTCTCAACTACGGAACAGGTCTACTATTAGAAAAAACCTTATGATAAATTCTGAATTATTTATTAAAATCGTCGGCGTTTCATTAACTAAATGGACAAGGTTAAACCAGCACACCGAATCTGAAGTAAACAAACCAGGACAACACAGGGTAATTTAAGCATGAATAAATTCAACTTGATTCTTTGCTACGGTCTCGCGCTTATGCTTTTTGGCTGTGCCAGCACTAAAAAGGCGGAGCTGGTGTCAACTGATAATCTGGAAGCGGCTGTTGCCGAAGTCACCGAATTAAAAATACAAGCCGAGAGCGAACAATCCGATCTGTTGTCCTTTAAAGAGCATACCAAAGGAAGCGTTCATTTGACGAAAGCTCAACAGGGTTTATTAGCTAGCTATCAAAAGGATTATATCCTTGAAAATGCTGCAATCGCGAAAGCACAATTTCAGGAAGCATTTAAAAATACCCAGGCTAGAACGCCTAACGCCACCCGCATACTTCAAGCCAGAAAGTCTGCTCTCGACGCTGGCTTAAAAAACAGTGAGGCATTAGAGACAGCGCTTGCCGATATTGATGATGATTTAAGAGACGAAACAGATAATTTTTCCGAGGTCCTCGATCCGAAAGAGTTCTCGGAATTTCAAAAAGAATATTTATCTTTAGAAATTAAGGCGGTCCAATTCAGGAAACTTGACGCTGTAAGGAAGGCGATCGAGAAAGCCACTAATCAGGATGCAGATGATCTCGCTTCAAATACACTGATAACAGCAATGCTGGATGTTAGTGAAGCTGAGAATACAATTGCCCAGAGTCCTAGAGATCCGGAGATCCATGAAAGTAGCGTTACCAAAGCAGTAGCAAGTTCGGTTTTATTGAGCGACGTAATGGACGTTATTTTAAACGCCAAGGGAACACCGGAGGATATTGCATTAAAAATTGTCTATCAGAATAGAGAGTTAGAAACACTTTCTAAAAATGTCGGAAGCCTGGAAGAAAACCTGAAGACAACACAATCTAGCTTGACGGAAACCGAAGGCACACTAAAAAAACAAAGTGAGGAATTGGAGTCTACCAAGTCAAATTTGATGGAGACCGAAGGCGCTCTGATATTACAAAAGGGGGAATTAGAGATATCCTCCACCCAGGTTAGATTCCAGAAAGCGATGGATGAGGCGGTAAGACAATTTTCTGAGGATGAAGCGGCAGTCTATCAGCAAGGCAGTAAACTAATTTTCAGGCTCA
Organism: uncultured Gammaproteobacteria bacterium; assembly: GCA_964194715.1. Taxonomy (GTDB): domain Bacteria; phylum Pseudomonadota; class Gammaproteobacteria. The sequence continues at coordinate 5,650 of CAXMNA010000133.1, read as the reverse complement.
AAAAAATTAATTTTGCATCCGGGAATTCAACCATTCCAGCCGCGTCAAAACCATTACTGTCAAAGGTCAATGACATCATAAAAACCGTGGGGGTTGAAATAGTTGCCGTGCAGGGGCATACCGACTCGATCGGTGCAGACGATCTAAACAAGAACCTTTCGACCAAGAGAGCAATCTCGGTGGCAAACTACCTGGCGTCTCTAGCAGGTGGGTATAAGATCGGCTATATCGGTTACGGAGAATCAAAGCCAATCGCTTCCAACGAGACGACAGAGGGTCGGGCGATTAATCGACGGGTAGATCTCGTAGTAACAGCCAAAAAGTAAGTTACCTTTCCCGATCGACGTTACGGTTCGTTACTGATCCACCAGGATGCCAGCATTTACCAGCTTTACCTGAAGGCTGGTAAATCCAACTGTGGACAGTCCTACCTCGAAAATTCAGCATCGACACTGAATAGCTGCGGATTGATATGGATCAATATCTAGACCATCGATAGGTTTCACAGTTAATATATGTTTTTAGACGAAAATCTCGTTAACCGATTTAAAGGAGAACAACAACTATGTACAAAACGATCCTGGTACCCATTGATATGAGCCACGTGGTTGAAGGCAAGGCAAGTATCAATCTCGCCGCTCAACATGCTGCAGACGGCGCGATAATAATATTACTCAATGTTGTTGAAGAAATTCCCACCTGGGCGGCCGCCCAGTTACCCGCTAATATTATCGAGGATTCGTTTGAAGCCACCAAGACCGAGATGAAGGCTATCGCCAATGCAAGCAGTATAAAAACGGAGGTGGAAGTTCGCTCTGGTCATTCTTACAACACCATTCTTGATGTTGCCAAGGAAAAAAATGTTGATCTGATCATCATTGCATCGCATAGCCCCGGTCTTCAGGATTACTTCCTGGGTTCAACCGCAGCCAAGGTCGTGCGTCACGCTAAATGCTCGGTCCTGGTGGTTCGTTAAACACAGAATTCAATTGATACAGCGTGGCTAATTGGAACGTTGTCGCTGAAATGCCGATTTGAACTAGCTAAAACCTTCACCGGGTTTTATGTATTCCTCACGCGGCGGTGCAAAAACATCGTAGATCACGGCGCCATCAGCTCCCGCCGTAAAGCCATGTTCGACATTCCCCGGGGTGCGCCAGAAGTCCCCGGCGTTTATCTCGATCTGTTCATCACCTTGCGTACGCAGACCTGAACCCTGCACACAAAATCCCCATTGCTCCTGCGGATGTGAATGAATTTGCCCGGACTTATTTGGTTCGATGCGCACAATTGAAATCATTGCATCCGCACCCGGAAAAATACGCGTCGTCATGCCTTCGGCTAATTTCCTGCTGATGCCCTGGTCCAGTGCATCTATATTGAAAAAGTTATTTCTTTGCGACATGGTTTTATCCTTCACTTTTGGCTTAGTTCGTTAACAGCGCAGCTTGCATGGATACAAGGCAGGCGTGCAGCAATATGACTGTTGTTCGAAGGCAGGCTCTGTCCTGCACATAACGGCAGAATTTCTGCAATCACGATAGCTGTTCCAGTACCAGGTTTAGAAAATTCTCGACCAGTTGGCCGCCTTTGTCACGGGTATGATAATTAAGTCGTAGCTCAGGTGCTTTATGCTGCCATATCGTGCCCAGGGTTTCATCGGTGCCTTCCGGATGAAACTGCGTGGTGTAACAATGGCCCCCAAAATCGAGCGCGGCAATTGGTACTTTGCTACTACTCGCCAACAATGAACTACCGTGCGGGACACCTGCAACATGCTCGCTGTTCGCATAATGAAAGCAATCGTCATCGGAAATGCCGCGCATGATCGGGGAGGATTTTCCCGCATCCGTTAGTCGAACCGGGAAGGTTCCCGCGAAAGGGCCGGCTTCGACCGGCACCACCTCGGCACCCTCGCAATGAGCGATTAACTGGTGTGAGCCGCATATTCCGAGTATTGGTATTTTGTGTTCCCGCACCACCGACAACCAGGCCCGAACTTGCTTTTGCCAGGAGGTATCATCGTGTACTGAATTGTAACTTCCGGCAAGCACGATACCATCGACTTCTGATATTTGTGGCAGTGCCTCTCCCATACAGACATTGCATGTCTGAATAGATATACCTGTCACGTGATTGTAACGTTTTACAAACCACAACCCCTCTTTGTCCTTATCCTCGAAATGATCATAAACCGATGCATCATAACTGCCCGGTACTCCCATCATTTCAATAAAGACAACTTTTCCAGGTTTTGTTTTAAATGACTTCATTACCCGAATTTCTAAAATGCCATTGTCAATGCCGCTGTTAGGGCGAGCATAAGCCACTATCCCAGAACATAAAATGCCCCCTGAACGGAGGCATTCCTGAATTGGCGGTGGATGCAGTCTTGTACTAACTAGTCTCAAAGCCAATTTCGCTGATATACGGGAAAATACAGGGAATTTATCTTTTATTGCCGTCTTATTATCAGTCTAAACAACCCTACTTCATTGAATATATGGTTAATTTAGATTCAAGATCGTGATAATTTTTGCCTGTAACAGGGAATTATCAAGGAAGGGACTACTGAACTTGCCAATATCGTTAACTTGTCAGTACCGGCGGATGGATCCATAATCATCAAGATTGTCTTTCCGCCGCCTCTAGTTTTTCCGCCCGCGCCCCTTTGCCTGCTCCACGATCAGGCGGTTCTTAGCCATGTCTAAGGGATTGGCGTAAAGGGTCCCATGGGTTTCCACCCCCACCGTAACCACACAATCCTGTTGTGGCCGTGCCACGCACATCAGGATATAGCCGGCCCGACTTTGCCGCCGGTTGAGCGCGGTTGCTTTCGGCTGGTGGACCTTGCCAGAAATCAGCTGCCCGGCGCAGGTGATGCAGCCGCCGTATTTGCAGGCAATCGGGAGCTGGATGCCCGCCGCGAGGCAGGCATCGTAGATTGGCTCGTCTTCGCCCACCTCGAGAGTAACCCCACCCCGGTTCTGCAGAGTCACCCTGTGTTTCTTCACCACGGTATCCAGGAACGTCCCCATGTGTTTCGTTACGATAATTCTAACCCAGGCTCACCACACAACAAATCAGGTAACAGTTGCTGGAGGCGGCGAGAGAAAACTTTTCGACTTAACTCCGCCCTGGGTCACGTCTGGTAGCGAGTTCAGTCAGGCAACAAATCCTCTGGTCGCTCACAGCCAGATGTCAGAAGTCACATCCCCGCCCGGATAACGCATTTCATGGCAGCGCGACGGGCCGTTCGGCTCTTTACCGAAATCCACGAGGAAATCGCTGTTAATGCTCATGCCACCGTTTTCGATGTCACAATCGATCATGAACATCTGCGCCCCCTTGTCCTTCATGTCTGGATAGAACTGATTGTCCCAGGACGAAAACAGCGAGGTAGTGACATACAGCCGTTGGCCATCCAGCGACAGCTGGATCATCTGCGGCGCGCCCATTACGGCTATGCCGTTGACCTCGGGCGCTTTGCCCAGCAGTCCGCCCATCCACACCCGACCCGTGCGCTTCGGGTTCGAGCGGTCGGTGATGTCATACTGGCACAAATCGCCGTGCAGCCAGTTGGCAAAATAGAGGTATCTGTCATCCATCGATATCAGGATATCGGTGATCAGCGAAGGCATCGGTACCGGAAAGCTTTCCACATCGACGGTGGGTACGTCGATTACCTTCTCCAGCTGGCACTCGCCGTTATCGTCCTTCCACCAGTGGAACACGTTCGAACTGAGGGTGGCGGCAAAAAAGCCTTCGCTGGAGGCCGGATCGTGTAAGCCGCGAACCTCAAGCGGGATCATGCCCTGATCCCCCAGATCGACCGATTTGGCAATCTTCTTGGCCTCGAAATCCCAGAAATGTACGGACTGGCCGTATTTGCCCGCCGTCACATCTTCCAGATCGAATCCCGGCATGAAGGTATTGGGCGCCGCCCATTCGGAGCTGAGCATCATGTTGTGCCGCGGCTGGTACCAGAAATCGTAGTTGTAATTCATGCCGTCGATATCATTTTCCCAGCGGCCGACGACCTCCAGATCCTCATTCAGATGCAGGAATCCGCCCGGTGCATTGCCGTCCGCATCGCCCAGCATGGAGACGATGATGTCCGCTCCCAGGCAGTGCACGGTGTGCGGTGCCGACAGGTTGGTTTTGGCCCTGATGTCGTCGCCGGAGATCACCTTATGAAGCGTCGGATTTCCGGGGTCGGAGGTATCGATAACGTTGATGTTGGAGCTGCGCACACCCGGCATCAACAGATACTTTCGCGTCTTACTCTCGTCATCGTGGCAGCTGGAACAGGCGTTCCAGCCGGAATGGTGCAACTCATCGCCGATCTGCGGCATTTCGGTGCGCGCGACCACGCTGCAATAGGTCGGGCTGTCCGGATCCACGTCCACCGTCGCCAGATAATCTGGCTTCTCGATACCGGTTCCTACATAGAGTGCCACCGTATAAAGTAGTTTTTCCCGCTCGGCCTGCATTGCCTCAGCAGGGGACGCATAGCCTGGTCCACAACATGTTTTATCTACCATTTTAATATCTCCTCCTTCGAGGGCATGGGTCCTGGTAGTTATCTACCTCTTTTGCCGTACAGTCAAGAGGGTACTGACAAGTTAACTTTTCTAGCCGAGAAAACTCTCAAAGTTCTCATTATTTTAGACCACTACACTCTTCCAAGACGCAAAAGCACACAATCGAATTAATCTATAATGCACAGCAGAAATTAGATGACGTCCCAGATTGAACAAATTACAAACAGTCGCATGTACATTTAAGAATCGCTGCGTTTGCTGTACAGATTTAAACTTTCGCATACCCCGCTCTCGAACCCTGGTTGTTTGGTGCGATAGCTCGGCTCGATTATTAGCATACTGGGATGTATCGTGAATCGTATCGGGAATGAGTTCTCGATGTGCTACACCATAGCTTCTTAGTTTATCAGTTACGATTTTCCGGGGTTCATCTTGATGTTTCTTCAGCAACCTTTTAAAGAATCGCTTTGCTGCAGCACCATCTCGCCGTTTCTGAAGATACACATCAACAACCTCACCATCCTGGTCAACCGCTCGCCAGAGGTAATGTTGCTTACCATCAATCTTGATGAAAACCTCATCGATGAAGAAAGTATCGCCATAGCCACGATGTTTTCTCTTTAGCCTAGTCGCGTATTTTGGGCCAAATCTATTGCACCACAATCGGATCGCCTCGTAAGTAACATTTACGCCACGCTCTGCTAATAAATCTTCAATATCACGATGACTGAGATTAAATCTGTAATATAGCCATACGGCGTATTGAATAATTTCTGGTGGGAAACGATAACGTTTGTAAAGTTTTGATTTTTTCATTCAGCAATTATCGCTAAACGGTAGTTAACTTGTCAGTACCCACAAAATCAAACGACTTCTTCAACAGTCTCAGCCATTTCAGGGCATTGGCAATTGGTGGTGGGTGGCACTGTTTGTCTATTTGAACAATTTCTGGCCTATCCTCTTCGGCTGCTAGCCAATTTGGACGCCAGATGTTAGATTGTCGTGGTTGGTCTTTTTTTCGTCCTTACCCGTTGAAGAATCCAATGTGCCGAGCTGCCTGGCAACTCATTCGGCGCGGTTTTAACGTTGTCGTAAGCGGTCGCTGT
>CAXMNA010000132.1:0-18501 GCA_964194715.1 uncultured Gammaproteobacteria bacterium | reverse complement strand
CCATCGAGAAAAACCCCGATGTCGACTCGCTTGACGATACGCAGGATGTTGTAGTGTCCAAGTTCGGCCATGTGCGAATTGTACTTACAGACTAACTAAAGGGCACGTCATTACCGTGCTGATTCAGAAACGGGCAAGGTAGGTGCCGATGGCATACGCATCATTTCTGAAGTTCCGATAAGGCAGTGAGTAATCCGTTTCTGTCTAGTCGAGCTGTATCATTTTGGAGGGGAGACCGGTAAAAATTCCAGCGATTCCGTGTTGCCTGAGTTGATCGGCACGAGCGCTATCGTTGACGGTGAATACGAAGCTCGACACGCCCTGTTCACGCAGGCTTTGCACCAGGTCAAAATCCAGGTACTCGTTGTCAAAATGCCACGAGAACGGCTCGAGCTGCTCGATTTCGGCCGCAAACTGAAGCGGAATGCCGCTCGTAATTGGCGCCAGCGGCCAGGTGCAATTCAGCTGCTTGAGTTTTCGAATGGCGTTATGATTGAAGGATGAAATCAGAATCCACGGCAGACCTTGCGGTGTATCCAGTTCCGGGTATTGGCCCAGTAGCTGGAGTAGAAGTTCCGGGTGCATTACCGACTTGATTTCGATATTAAGAGGCATCTTGCCCCAGTAAAGGTCGAGAACCTGTTTGAGCGTTGGCACGGCTTCGCCATTATGTAAACGTATAGCCGATGGATCGGAATGTTCCTCAAACACCCCGGGCGTCCCGGTCAGGCGTTCAAGATCGGGGTCGTGAAAAACCCAGAGTTCTGATGAATGCTCGCGGATATCGAGCTCGACTGCATCGATATCAAGCGTCAATGCATACTTAAATCCCTCGAGGCTGTTTTCCAGCTTTTCACCAGCCGCACCACGGTGGCCGATAATGTAAAAATGTTCAGCCGACATAAACAATTCCTTGGGCTCGTTGCGAACAGCGAATTTTGAACCTTGAACTATACTTGAGATGTTGTTTTTGCTGAACTAGCACGATGTCAAAAATAGACCCCGATCCTGAAAACCAGTTAACGCTGGACGATAAGGTAATCGATCAACTCAAGCAAGACATGGGTGAAGACGCCGAAATGGTAATCGAGTCTTACGTCGAGTCGATCGATGAGTTTTTGTGCGAAATAAAGGACAGTACCTTCCGCACTTCCAGCGACGATCTGCATCGCTGGGCGCACACCATCAAGTCCTCCGCCGCGAGCATCGGTGCCATGCGCCTCGCGCACCTGGCTGCACAAATGGAAAACTCTTACCGTGACCGTAAGAAAATCGATCTCGGCGAGCAATTGCAACACATGCAACGCGAGTACCAAATTGTCAGCGCCAGCATCGAGAAAATAACAGGCGCCTGAGCCACTGGAATTGTTTTCGGCCAGGGATTAGGCTATCCGACGATGATGTACGCGATCGTAATTACCCTGGTATTGATTCTGATCTACGGCCCGCAGCTGTGGGTGCAATGGGTTTTGAATCGATATAACCAGGAGGCGGAAGAAAACTTCCCGGGTACCGGTGGTGAACTCGCACGCCATTTACTCGACCGCTACGACTTGCAGGAAGTCAATGTCGAGATAACCGAGCTCGGTGATCACTACGACCCGATGACACGTGCCGTGCGACTCACCCGAGACAAGTTTGAAGGTAAAACCCTGACCGCGATCACTGTGGCGGCACACGAATGTGGTCATGCCTACCAGCATGCCGCAGTGGAACCGTTGTTTATGCTACGTACTCGGCTTGCGTCGATTTCTGTCACCGCGCAACGTGTCGGGTCCTTCCTGCTGTTTGCTGCACCATTCGCCGTGTTGATAACGCGGCTTCCTTCGGCCGCAGTATTCAACATAACTGGCGCATTCCTGATCATGGGATTCGCAATCATCATGCATTTATTAACGCTACCAGTAGAGATCGATGCCAGCTTCAAAAAGGCGCTACCATTACTGTCGTCGGGATACCTGTCACAGGAACAGATGCCGGCGGCGCGTTCAATATTGCGTGCGGCAGCCTGGACCTATGTTGCTGCATCGCTCGCCACGCTGCTCAATTTCTGGCGCTGGCTCGCTGTTCTGAGGCGCTAGCTATCGGCTCATACCGGGATGTCGCATTGTTCGATCGAAGTAGGTGATGCGTTCCAGGAATACCCCGTCGTCGTTGGTGAGCACGATGGCTGTTCCCTGCAAATCGGTGTCGATGACTTCCCACCATTCCCAATCGGTCAAAATACCATCTTTATCGGTACGGGTTACGTGTGTTAAAACCCATTGATTATTCCCACCTGCTGCACGTGCGCGCCTGTCCCAGCGTTGCATATAGTCGGCGAGCATGTTGCGATCTACCGGTTCGGGTTCAGCCGGGTCATCAAAAATAAAATCGGACGACGTAGCGGCCAGGATCAGCTCGGCATCCATTTGATACCAACCGCGGATATATTGTTCACGGTGTTCGATTCGGCTCGATCGAGACATTGCATAACCCCTTTATTTTTTATCCAGTTCAGCTCCAGCAAGCAAAACAATTATGCCACCGTAGTCCGGGTATTCGCGACAATGATTTGCGCCAATCAGAGCGTTCCGATCCTGATATTGGGTGCTTGCATTGATCTCTAATTTGTATACAATTTGTATACTTCTGAAATTCAAAAACTGATCATGGACAAACAAACCATATACGACGATCTGAAAAGACAGATTTTGACGCTGGAGCTTGAACCGGGTGCGGCGCTCGATGAGGCAAGTCTAAGCAAGCAATATAAAATTTCTCGTACTCCGTTACGCGAGATATTGCGCGGGCTGGCCGGAGAGGGCTGCGTCGAGATTGTCAGTAATCGAGGTGCCTACGTATCTTCCATGGAGTACAAGGTATTACGTGATTTCTTTATTACTGCGCCGATGATTTACTCCGCAATCGGAAGACTGGCCGCGCAGAATGCTAAATCGGAGCAAATTCAGCACATTCGTGAAATCCAGGAAAAATTTCGGGTAGCGATAGCGATAAAATCAAGTACTGACATGGTTTACTGGAACCAGTGCTTTCACGCCACGATGGGAGAGATGGCGGATAATCCCTACCTGAAACCAAGCTACGATCGTTTGCTGATCGACCATGCGCGTATCAGTCAAACCTTTTACCGACCGCACGACCCGGAAATGGAAGGTCGCATGTATAGCGCGCTTCGGCATCATGATGAAATGATTAAAGCGATAGAAGCAGGGGACAGTCACCGTATCGTCGATCTGATTGTCGAGCACTGGGAACTGTCGCGCGATTTGATCGAGTACTTTGTTAAACCCGATCCGCTTGCCTTTGAGATGGCGGCGTCGAATTCATAAACCAGGATTCCAACGATGAAATTTGAAGGTATTTACACCCCGGTGATAACGCCATACCGGGAAGATTTTAGTATCGACTACGAGCGACTTGCCGAAGTCATCGATTTTCTGATCGAGGCCGGGGTGCACGGCATCATTTCTGCAGGCACGACCGGTGAGTATTACGCGCAGACGATGGAGGAACGCTTTGAGTTATTGAAATTTATCAAGCAACAGGTAAAGGGACGGGCCAGTTATATCGTTGGCACCGGTGCGATTCGGACCGAGGATTCGATCGAATATGCCAAAGCCGCGGCTGATATCGGCGCCGATGCGCTGCTCGTGGCGACTCCACCCTATGCGCTGCCGACGGAACGTGAGAACGCGCTGCACGCGCTTGCTATCGATCGCGTCGCGAACCTGCCGATCCTGCTTTACAACTATCCCGATCGAATGGGTTCGCACATGGGTCAGGAATACCTCGACCGAGTCGGCCGGTCTCCCAATTTTTGCGCGATCAAGGAAAGTTCGGGAAATCCAAACCGGGTGCACCTGTTAGCGCGCGACTACCCTCATATCCAGTTGTCCTGCGGAATGGATGATCAGGCCTTGGAATTCTTCGCCTGGGGCGCTCGCTCCTGGGTTTGTGCCGGGTCTAATTTTGCGCCTGAAATCCATATTGCTTTGTACCAGGCCTGTGCGGCCGAAGGTGATTTCGACAAGGGCCGCAAGATCATGTCGGCGATGATGCCATTGATGGGTGTACTGGAGCAGGGGGGTAAATTTATCCAGTGCGTCAAGCACGGCATGACAGGCCGCAACTTGCCCTCGGGGCCGCCGCGCAGGCCGTTACAACCACTCAACAAAGATGATAAACGATCGCTCGCACAGGTGATTCGCGTAATGAATACCACTTTTGCAAATATCCAGGAGGGTAAAGGCTGATGACCAAGTTACTCACCCATGCCGAATACCAGGCAATAGCACAGGACTTAAACCTGCCTTGCAACGCCTTTATCGACGGCAAGTTCCAGGCAGCCAGATCAAGAAAGACTTTTGCTTCGATCAATCCGGCCACCGGCAAGGCAATCACTAAAATCGCGGCCTGTGATGGTAAAGATGTCGATCTCGCGGTGAAGAAAGCGCGCGAGGCCTTCGACGATGGTCGTTGGAGCAAAATTCATCCGAGCGAACGTAAAGAGTTACTGATTCGGCTTGCCAAACTGATGAAGCGTAACAGCCACGAACTTGCGGTCATGGAGAGCATCGATTCGGGTAAACCGGTGCGCGACTGTGAAACTATCGATTTGCCGGAGACGATCAATTGCCTGATCTGGCACGCCGAGGCGGTCGACAAGATTTACGATCAGTCGGCGCCGGTGGGTGACGATGCGATGGCGATCGTGGTGCGTGAACCGGTTGGTGTGGTCGGTTGCGTGTTGCCGTGGAATTTTCCAATGCTGATGGTGGCGTGGAAGATAGCACCAGCGCTCGCGGCGGGGAATACGGTAGTGTTAAAGCCTGCCGAACAAACCAGCCTCACCGCACTGCGCATTGCCGAGCTTGCCCTCGAAGCGGGATTGCCGCGGGGCGTTTTAAACGTAGTCCCCGGAATGGGCCCGGATGTCGGTGAACCGATGGGCCGGCACCCGGGGATCGATATGTTGTCATTTACCGGCTCAACCGAAACCGGTCGCCGCTTTCTACATTACTCGGCCGAATCGAACCTCAAGAAAATAGTGCTCGAATGTGGCGGCAAAAATCCGGCGATCGTACTCGAAGATGCAGAAGACCTCGATCTCGTCGCCGAACATGTCGTCAATGGCGCCTTCTGGAATATGGGTGAAAACTGTTCAGCGAGTTCACGCCTGATCGTACACGAAGCGGTTAAGGACAAGCTGATGAAACGGATCATCGCGCGCACGCGTAGCTGGAAAACAGGGAATCCGCTCGACCCCCGTCACCACCTCGGCGCACTGGTCGACAAGGAGCATTTCAAGAAAGTGTCCGGATACCTGAGAAAAGGCAAGGTCATTGTCGGCGGCAAGACCGAGCAGGGTTGCTATGTAATGCCGACCATAATCGATGGTGTCAAACCTGCCGATAAACTTGCACAGGAAGAGGTTTTTGGTCCGGTGCTGGCGGTGATCACGGTACGATCCACCGACGAAGCGATCGCGATCGCGAATCGCACCGACTACGGGCTCGCCGCGAGCGTGTTTAGTGCTAACGGCAAGCAGGCGCTGCGTGCCGCGCGAGAAATCAAGGCGGGCACCGTGACTATTAATTGCTTTGGCGAAGGTGATATCACGACTCCGTTTGGTGGCTATAAACAATCTGGTTTCGGTGGGCGCGACAACTCGTTACATGCACACGATCAGTACACGGAACTGAAAACCATCTGGATTGATCTGAGCGATCGCAACCAAGGTGATCCAGTAGATTAGTCAAGCCATGATCCGTGTCGATAGAAAACCGGCTGATCTCGGTGAGAGCGGCTGGAATGCCATTCTGCCATCACGCAAGGCAAATCGAGCGCTGGCCGAGGATATCGAATGTGATTATCTCGTGGTCGGTGCCGGTTTCGCTGGACTGTCGGCCGCGCTACGTATTACCCAGCTCGAGCCGCAAGCAAGTATCGTGATCCTTGAGGCACAGCAGGCCGCATCCGGGCCCGCTGGGAGAAATTCCGGGTTTATGATCGATTTGCCACATGCGCTGGCGACCGGTAGCTATGGTGGCGAAAACTCGCAGGATTTGCGTAACATCAGAATGAATCGAGCGGCCATTGCGTTCGCCGCGGATTGTGCGCAAAGTTTTGCCTTCCCGGACGAAGCCTTCGACCCCTGCGGGAAAATAAACGCTGCCGCTGGCAGGCTGGGCCTTGAGCACAATTCATCCTATGCGCGTCATCTCGAGGCCCTTGGCGAGCCCTTCGAGATGCTCGATGCGGGTGCGATGCAAGGCATTTGCGGTAGTGATTATTATCAGGGTGGATTGAAGACACCGGGGACCGCGATATTACAACCCGCCTTATATATTCGCAGTTTGGCTGATGCGCTGATCAAGCAGGCAGGTTGTCAATTATTCGAGGACTCCGCGCTTCACGAGCTATCACGCAAAGGTGAACGGTGGCTGGCCACTACTGCTACAGGGTCGGTAACGGCGCATCGGGTAATACTTGCGGTCAATGGATTGATCGAAACCTTCGGTTTTTACCGGCATCGCCTGATGCACATAAACCTGTATGCGTCGATGACCCGCGAACTCAGTCGTGAAGAGGTCGAAGAACTCGGTGGACATACGCGTTGGGGATTTACGCCGTCGGACCCGATCGGTTCGACGGTGCGCCGTATCGACGGCAGCGGAGGAACGCGGCTGGTTATTCGCAATCGTTGCACCTACGAGCCAAAACTAAGCCTGCCCGAAGATCGTTTGCAGCCCATCGCGAGCGATCACGCGCGCACATTCTATAATCGCTTTCCGATGCTTAAACAGGTCGAGATGGAGTATTGTTGGTCGGGACGGCTATGTCTGAGTCGTAATGATGTCTGGGCCCTGGGTGAACTTGAACCGGGATTGTTCAGTGCCTGCTGTCAAAATGGTCTCGGCACAACGCGCGGCACAATCGCCGGTATTGCCGCCGCTGAAATGGCAAGTGATAGTGACGCTCAAAGCCTGGTGCCTGATTATATTCCTGAATCCTTACCGCAACGCCTGTTTCCGGAACCGTTCATGACGCTTGGTGCACGCAGTGTCATCAAACTCAAGGAATGGCGTGCCGGCAAGGAGTTGTAAGGAATTGATAACAGTAAGTTACAAGAACCCGGTTGGTGCGGGCAAAATGGGTAGTTACAAGTCCTTGTTGCCCATGGTGAACTTGGTTCCGGGCGGCCGATTGGCGGTGATTTTTTGTCCACGCAGGCTCAGGATGCGGTGCTGGTCGAGCAGCAGTTGATATAAAAACATCAGTTCATCCTGGACATCGACTGGGAACCCGGCACGGCGTTTGCCGCCCTCAACCAGGATTAATTCTTCAAGGTATTTTTTGCCTTCCGAATAACGCCACAAGCCGGTGATCGTCTTCACCACGCGCGGGAAAGACTCGACCGCGGCAGGGTCACCAGCGCGTTTTCGCTTAAGCATTTCGCTCTTGCGAAACAATTGTTGCGCCAGGGCAGGGTTAATGACTCGGTTATCTACTGCCATTAGTATGGGTACGTCGTGTAGTTACCTGTATTTTCGGCCGACATGGTCTGAAACACCGTAAAAACTGTCCGTTTTTGCCACTTGTTCACCAGAAAAAGTATATCGTGATTGATATTAAATTCAATAAGCTCGGTTAGCTTATATCTGATATTAGCAATAAACATTAAAAAAGCACGATAAGATGTTGAAAAGCAGTTATATTTTACAAAATCCCTTTATGAATTCCAGGCGAGATACAGTTTGCAGAAAGCCTTTGTTAAGTACCCGGTGATCCAATGAAGCCATCGCAAAAGTACCAGGCATTGATGGATCAACCCGGATATGTTGTCGATACAGCTCAGCAGCATTCGGTTGTTTTGCTCGACGATCTGTACCAAAGGGTGGCTTATGCTCGACCCTCAAGTTGGTGGCGTGGCCTGTTAGCGAAGCAGGGTAGATGGCCAAAAGTCAAGGGCCTTTATTTTTGGGGAGGTGTCGGTCGCGGCAAGACACTGTTAATGGATATTTTTTACCAGTCCCTGTCTGCGGACGTAGCAAGCGAACGGACACATTTTCACGGTTTCATGAATCGCATCCACGCGTCCTTGCAACAACAAGGGAACGTCGAGAATCCACTACAACAGGTCGCACAGGGCATTGCCGCCAAAACCCGGGTGTTGTGCCTGGACGAATTTGTGATTATCGATATTGGCGATGCGATGATTATGGCGGGTTTGCTGGAAGCGCTATTTGCCGAGGGAGTCGTACTGGTAACCACGTCAAATGCTGCACCCGGCAACCTTTATCATGATGGCTTGCAACGGGTCCGATTCCTGCCTGCAATCGAATTAATTACGCGTCATTGCGATGTCGTGAATCTTGATGGTCTGCAGGACTATCGCCTGAGATTCCTGCAACAAACCGATTTATACTCGGTGCCCCACAGTACCGAAATTGAATCGACTATTCGTAATTATCTCGACCAGCATGTTGTACCGATACAAACCCAGCAGCAGGAATTAAGCATCAATGGACGTGTTGTCGAGCATCAATATTGTGCCGAGGATACCGTATGGTTCAATTTCGCGCAGCTATGTGAAACCACGCGCAGTCAAAACGATTATCTCGAACTGGCGCGGTTTTTCAATACGTTGATCTTGACCGATATCCGTCAAATGGACAAAGCCGATGACGACGTCGCGCGGCGTTTTGTACTGCTTATTGACGTCCTCTACGACCACCATGTCAAGTTGATATGCAGTGCTGCGATGACTCCTGATCAACTCTATCTTGGCAACAGGCTAAGGTTCGAGTTCGAACGCACGGCAAGTCGGTTGATTGAAATGCAATCCCAGGAATACCTTTCGCAAGCGCACAGCTTGCAGTAAGCCTGGTCACCATCGAAACCATGCCAGCAAACCGGCGTGGTCAGAGAAATGCCGGTCGATGCTGCTGAAGGCGATGATTTCGACGTTGGCCGCGAAAGCCTGATTGATAAACATGTAATCGAGCTGCTGTTTCCGCTGGCGGTAGATATACGAATAGCGGTCTGCTTTCGGTATCAACCGGGTCAGGTCGACCAGGTCGGGTTCCACCAGGTCGCGTGCCGACAGCCTTGCAGTTTCGTTGTCGGGATTACCGCGAATGATGCCGGCGACGTCGACATGCTCATCACTCGGGGTTAGCGCATTAAAATCGCCCAGTAATAAAAGTGAAACCTTTCCGCTGGATTGTTGCAAGACGTTACTCCAGGTGGCAATGGCTTCAGCCTGCCGCAGGCGTTTTTGCGCAACACGCGCGCCATCTTTATCGCTGTCAATTCCGCGCATCGAACGCAAGTGGACATTAAGCACGGTTATGCAGTTTTCGATATAGCATGCTTCGAGGTATAACGGCGGGCGCGTAAATAGCGGCTTGCCGGTCATCTTTAAAGCTTTGTCGGAAAAAAGCTGCTCGACCTTTTTTATTTCTACACCGTAGCGCACGAGATAAGCGAGATTGATACCTGAGACATCTTGTCCCGGGATCAATACCAGGCGATAGCGAACCTGGTAGCGATCCCAGATTTCCGTAGCGATTTGCTGCAAGACGTAAAGGTTTTCGACTTCCTGCAATGCAATGATATGCGGTAGCCCGAAATGCTTACCGAATTTTTTGGCCGCGTATTTTACACGTTGTCGAAATCGGCCACGGGAAAGTTTATCTTCATTGTTGCCATCGTCGATGTTATCGAACAGGCGATCCATGTTCTGGCTCAGTACGCGGAATGAATCTGCGCTGGCGGTAGGTACAACCAGCAGCAGAACCAGGATCAGGTATTTCAGCCTGCTTAGCAGGCAGTTCGGATCCGGGAAGCCCATTGCTCGAACAGCTCGGGGTTGCTCGCCGCGATTACCGATCGCGGTACGAGTGACTGTTTAAAGATAGGTTCGGCTTCGAAGGTTTCACATTTGCCGCCGGCTTCCTGCAGCAGTAACACGCCAGCGGTATAATCCCAGATACTCTCACGCCCGTGCAGCAGCAGGTTGGCCCGGCCTGCGGCAAGCCAGGCCCATTCAAGCGCACAGGTACCTATATTGCGTTGAGATTTGTACGGAGTGTCCTGCACCAGGCTAGTACTCATTTCATTGCTCAGACGTTTAAAATCAATAAAGGCAATGCAGTTACCGAGCGTTTCAGGTTGATCGGGACGCGCCAGTCGCTCACCATCAATCCAGATTCCCTGGCCCTTGAGGGTGCCAAAAAATTCCTGACGGCTAGGGTCATAGACGATGCCAAGAACAATTTCTCCCTGGCTGATCAGGCCCAGCGACACCGAGAATAAGGGCATCGTGGCGTGAAAATTAGTGGTACCATCGACGGGATCGAGGCACCAGTAATCCTGCGCGCTCTGGATGACCTCGAGCTGAATTGCTTCACTTAGCTCCTCACCGAGCATGCTCACATCCGGATAGCGTTCGGCGAGTGCTTCGGTCAGTGCCTGTTGCATTGCCAGATCGGCCTCGGTGACAATAGAGCCGTCGGCTTTGTAATCCGCAGTCGATTGCGCATAGTGGATTGAGAGACTGTGCTCAGCTGCGCTACGGATAATCTCCTGTACCGCAATTAAGTCGGTGTAATCGTAGTTATTCCTGGACAAAAACTGCTCCGGGTATGGAATTTAGATTTGAATCGTGTTCAGCTACGAAGTATAAACGACAGCAGTTAATTTACCTTAACTAATACTATAAAAACCTGTGAACAAATAAGCTTGTGAGCACTCCTTTCTTTTTGACCCGTCAAGCGGCAAACCTGATGGAGGATTTCACGCGCGAACTCAAAGCGGGCGCGTCGATGTTCCTGCTCTATGGTGATACCGGCGTCGGTAAAACGCGGTTAATGCGGGAATTAAGTCAGAACCGATTATCCGAAGTCAGGATTCACTGGCTCGATTTGAGCGCGTCTGATGTGGGCGATGAATCTAGACAGGAAGGTAGTGTAGAAGTTGAGGCAATTTTCGATGCTGCTGAGAACGGCGATATTATCATCGCGGATCATTTTGAATTAGCGCTTAAAAAGACCCGCCATCAATTGTTTCTGAGTTGGTCCGCCGATGGAATCGATAAGAAACTCAACCTGATCATTGCCAGTGATACCGAAGGCTTTAATGAGTTGCGCCAGCTCTCGCAGCAATACCAGGTGCGCGTACAGAGTTTCCAGCAAATGCCGTTCAACCCCGAGGAAGTCGAGGCTTTTCTCGGCTTTTACCTGTTCCCCAACCATCCTATCGGCAAGCTTTCCATACCGGCAGCTCTGCGCAAAGAACTTGCGGCCACGCTTGGGGCAGTTGGGCCGGTCATCGAAATTGCCGCGCGGAATGGTGACCAGATCAAATCGTCGCCAATGACCGACACCGAGTCGATTCGCAAGGGCAGCAGAATTATTGTCACCGGTTTAATTTTAATTGCGCTCACGATAGGTATTGGCTGGTACTACCTGAGCCGTCAGTATGAAACGACCGAGACAGTGCCGGAGGTAGCCGCTGGGCCGGAAACATCAGTGATTGATGAGCCGATAATAGAAGTTGAAGTCGTGGCGGAATCTGAAGCGGAACCTGCAAGCGAGGCGGTTGTCGACCTGGATCCCGGCAACGCAAAATTGACAGCAGTGGAACTCGACGCCGAACCCGAACCAGAACCAGAACCCGAACCAGAACCAGAACCTGAAATTGTGGCTGAAAAGGAGATCGAAGCGACTAGCGAAGTCGAAAGCGTTGTCGGCACAAATGCCCAAACCGATGTTACGCAAGAACCGGGTACGGTTTCCGATACAGAAGCGGTACTGGTTGAGGAGGCTAAGGTAGAGGAGGTTAACGTAGAGGAAGCAACAGTAGATGAAGTAAAGGTCCCTGTGTTAGCCAGCACCGACGGCATTGAGCAGAGCAATGCTGGACAATCTGATACAGCTCGTTTTCAGCAAGACTTGCAAACCTCGATGGACTGGGTTAAAAGCAAAGACGATAGCGACGGCACCGTCCAGATATTGCTGCTTAGTTTCGAAAAATTCGATGTCACGGCCTATTATAAATATGTTCAATCCCTTGCAAATCAGCAGGTGGATATCGCTAAAATAAGGGTCTTCAAGACTTACACCGGTAACAGGGAAGTCTATAGTGTGTTTTACGGGGAGTATGATACCAGGCTGGCCGCACTTGCCGCGCTAGGTGAGTTACCGGAAGCGCTCATAAAAGTCTCTCCCATTCCGCGCAGCGTAGGCGGCATCCAGACGGAAATTCGGCGACTCGAGGCCGTAAATTAGTTATATTTCATGCAGCTTTGGAGATAAGTTTTGAATTTACATTACGACATGATAGTGATCGGCAGTGGACCGGCAGGTAAACGTGCCGCGATCCAGACCTCCAAGATCGGCAAGAAGGTACTAATGGTCGAAAAAAACCAAGTCGTCGGCGGAGTTACGGTGCATACCGGAACAATTCCGAGCAAGACGCTGCGCGAAACCGTATTGTTTCTGTCCGGCTGGCGTCAACGTGGAATCTACGGTCGCAGTTACAAGGTTAAAGACAATATAACGGCGGACGATCTCAAGCAGCGGCTGAACACGACGCTCAACCAGGAAATCGAAATCATCCAGCATCAGTTGATGCGTAATAACGTCGAAATTGAATACGGACACGCGCGCTTTACCGGCGAGCACTCGATCAGCGTCGAAGGCCACGATGGTAATTTGAACGAATTTACTGCCGACTATTTTGTGATCGGGGTCGGCACCAGGACGCGTCGGCCGGATACAGTACCCTTCGATGGCGAAGCCATCATGGATAGCGATGAAATTCTGGAGCTCAATCGCATTCCGAGAAAAATGCTGGTCGTCGGCGGCGGAGTTATCGGGCTTGAATATGCCACTATTTTTAAGGCCCTGGATATCGAAGTCACAGTCCTCGAAACCAATGATTTCATTCTCGGTTTTGTCGACCGCGAGATCGTCGACGAGCTGATTCATCACCTGCGCGACTGCAACATCCATGTCCTGCTGAACGAGCAGCTCAGCACCATCAACAAGTTCGATGATGGTAAGGTGGTGTGCAAGTTCAAAAGCGGCAAGAGTCTCGCCGTGGATACGGTGTTGTTTGCGGCGGGAAGACAGGGGGTTACCGATGACCTGGCGCTTGACAAGGTTGGTATCGAGGTCGATAAGCGCGGGCGCATTCCCGTGAACGAGGATTACCAGACTACCCAGCCGCACATTTATGCCGCCGGTGACGTCATCGGCTTCCCGAGCCTGGCCTCAACTTCGATGGAGCAAGGCAGGCACGCTGCCTGTCATGCCTTCGGCGCCGAGGTCCACAGCCAGCCAGAGCTTTTTCCCTATGGCATTTACGCTGTCCCCGAAATCAGTATGGTCGGTCTAACCGAGCAGGAGTGCTCGGAACGGGGAATAGCCTACGAAGTGGGTACTGCGCGCTTTCGCGAAGTCGCTCGCGGCCAGATCATCGGCTTGCACGAAGGCATGCTGAAAATGCTGTTTTCGGTCGAAACGCAAAAATTACTGGGTGTGCATATCATCGGTGAAGGGGCGACCGAACTGGTGCATATCGGGCAGGCAGTTATTTCGCTCGGCGGTACGCTCGATTACTTTGTGCAAACCGTGTTCAATTACCCGACCCTGGCCGAAGCTTACAAGGTTGCAGCACTCGATGCCTACAATCGCATGACGTTTTAGGTTAACGAGGATGACAGGTGCGTCTCCCGGATGATGCCAAAAGTATGTTTTTGCCACTTCACGATCAAAATCCGCTCAGAGTAATTCCATTTCAACTGGTTACCTTCAGCATTATTGTGCTGTGCGTCGCCGTGTTTTTATACCAGCAGTTTTTACAGGGAGAACAGGAACAGGCGTTGCTACTGTCTTATGGTATGTTGCCGGCGGTGTTATTTGACCATCAGGAATTGGCCCCTGAGCTTGCTGTTCTGCCCGCAGAGCTGACGCTACTGAGCTCGATGTTCCTGCACGTTGGCTGGATGCACCTGATTGGCAACATGGCATTCCTGTGGGTATTCGGTGATAACGTCGAAGACAGCATGGGACATTGGCGCTTCGTGCTTTTTTATCTCGCCTGCGGGATGATCGCAAGTTTCTCTCACGCACTGGCCCAGAGTGAGTCAATTAGCCCGCTGATTGGCGCCAGCGGTGGCGTGGCGGGAATAATTGGTGCCTACCTGATACTGCATCCGAGGGTTAAGGTTCTTGTGCTGGTTTTTATGCGCTTGCCGTTGCGGTTGCCAGCCTACTGGATAATCGGTTTCTGGATCGGCCTGCAAATTTTCAGCATTGTTACCGGCGTTGAGGGTGACACCGCCTGGTGGGCCCATATTGGTGGCTTAATCGCCGGCGCGGTAATGATTCCTTTTTTTAAACGTGACTCGATGCCGTTATTCGATCGCGGCACCCAACATTAACATTGCTCCCAGGGTAAGCCTTCGAAGCGCCACCCCCCAATAGTGTTGCGGTGATGACTGTCATCGAGCTCACCTTCGAAGCCGTGTACGATATTGTAAACATGCCCGAAACCATGCTCGATGAGCAGGTTACCTGCTTCTTCTGATCGATTGCCACTGCGGCAGATCAGCACCACCGGGACGCTGTCGTGTGCCGATGATGCTATCACTCCACCGAGAATCAGTTTGCGCACCTCCCGTTCGAAATCAGGGTTGATGACGAAATCAGGCTCATCGATCCAGGGGATATTGACGGCCCCCGAAGGATGACCGATGAACAGATACTCCATGTCTGAACGCACGTCGATAAACGCGGTGCTGGGTTCTTGCTGGATCAAGGCATAGGCTTCGCTTGCACTGATATGTTTTACTTTACTTTCAGACATTTCTCTAACTACTTGATTAAATTGATAAAGACATGAGAAATAAACCCTAGATATGCTATAGAATCAAGGCATAATTGAGTTCTATTTCGAGTTTTTGCCGTTAAAATTGTAATTTAACGGCAATATCGACCCGGGCGCACGCCTTTTATCGAGGATTATCGGGGTTTCATCGATTTTAAAATGATTATTAAAGTAGTTCTCAACATGGCAATGGGATGCTTGTTTATACTTGATAGCATTGCAGATTAACGGTTTACGTATGCTCAACCGCTTTAAAAATCAATGTTTTAGACGCTGTCTTCGAATTGGCGTCGCATTGATTTTGTCGTTTCTCGCGGTTGATGCTCAGGCTACGTTGGTGATCGATTCGGCGACGGTCGACGGTGGTGCCACTACGACGGTAACGGCGGGTTCGGCCATTTCGCTTTCGTTAACGGTAACCACATCGGGTGGTGGTGCCAGTAACGATTGGGGGGCGACCGGGTGGCTGATTGCTAATGTCACCGGTCCGCTTAACTGTGTAAACCATGCGGATCACACCGTATCCGGAACCTATACCGAAACTTTCAACATTACCGCACCGGTAACGGTCGGAACCTTCAATGTCTATCTTGTCGCTTATCGAAACGACAGCTGCACCGGAGGCAGTAGCCCCGAGTTTGTGCTGGCTAGTGCGGTAATAACGACAGCACCACCAGCCCTCAGTTGTGAGACATTTCGCGATGAGTTCGCGTCGGTTAGCTACGCGAATCAGGATGGCAGTCTGAACTGGGCGGTCAACTGGAATGAAACAGGCGACGATGGTTTTGCGTCAAGCGGGAGCATACTAGTCGCTTCAAATTCACTACAAATGAGAGGGGGTGGAGCGGCGGCCAATTCGCTGGGTGGACCCTATATCGAACGCGAAGCCGATATTTCTGCTTTCACCAGCGCTACGCTGACATTCGATTACCGCGAAAGCGGCAACTGGGAACCGGATGACCAGATCGAAATATATGCTTCCGCCGATGGCGGGGCTAGCTGGACATTGATCCAGACCTTTGTTGACGACCAGGGTGGCTCGTTTCAGCCGTTTACCTACGACATAACCGCTTTTATCGCGAGTAACACTCGCATAGCCTTTGTCGAAAAAGCCGATTCCAATGGCGAGTCTTTCTTTTTTGACAATGTTCAAATTAATGCTTGCACCCCTGGTGCCGTTCTCGATCATTTCAGTATCACGCCGGCGACGACAATCGCCAGTACCTGCCTGCCCAATGCGATTACGATTGTGGCCGAAGATGCGTCGAATAATCCGATTACCAGTTACACTGGCACGGTCAACATCAGCACTAGTTCGAGTAACGGTAATTGGAGTGTAAACACGGCCAGCAATGTAACCAATCCGAACCCGGATAATGATGACAATGGTGCTGTCGACTATACCTTCCTGTTGGCGGATGCGGGCGATATCATCCTCGATTTGAGCAATACCCATGCCGAGATCTTAAACATTACCGTGGCCGATGCCGTGGCCGTGGTTTCGAGCACCAGCGTTGCCATAGGTTATGCCGATAACGTATTCATCATCACCGAAGATCCGGTGCAGGTGGCGGGCCGACCGCAGGCGATGAACATCGCGATGTGGACCAACGATGGCGCCAATTGTTTTGTCGATCCCAATTACAACTACAACCCGCAAAGCCTCGAAGCTAGTATTGACCGCGGCGGCGTGCTGCCAGGCGCGAATGATCCAAGCATTGCGGTAGTCACGATCCCCGATGGCCCCGCATTCGGTGCAATATCACTCGATTTCTCGGTAACCCCAGGGCAGGCTAATTTCATTCTCGCCACCAACGATGTCGGTCAGTACACGCTGACGATTAGAGACACCACGAATACTCACAGCACCGGTGTGATTACCGGCAGCAGCGCGCAGCTGACAGTAAGACCCTTCGGTATTGCGGTGACTAGTATTATGGCGGGCGCAACCGTCAATCCAGGTGGCACTGCACCGGTTGATCCGGTGTTTACCAGCGCCGGCAGCAACTTTGAGGCAACCGTTGCCGGGGTGTTGTGGAATGCCGCGGATGACAGTAACAACGATGGCGTGCTCGATGCCGGGGTTTATGCGAACAATGCCGTGGCGCCGAGTTATGCCTGGGATACCACGCTTGGCGTTTCAGGATTGGCGACGAGTTACACCCCGTCACCGGGTACGCCGGGTCTGCTTAATAATGCGACAATCCTGTTGGCCGAATTCGGTGGTGGCTCGTTCAACGTCACCGATCTGCAGTACACCGAGGTCGGCAGCTTTACTCTGCAATCATCGGCAACAGACTTTTTGGGCGAGCCCACGGCCGATATTGTCGGTGACGATATCATCGTCGGCCGCTTCATTCCGGCGAGCTTCGCAGTCACGATCAACGGTGATGGAATTCTGGATGAGGCTTGTGGCGTGTTTACTTATATCGGGGAGGACTTTAGCTACAACACTGCGCCCACGATTACCGTAACTGCGCAAAATGCACTGGGTGGGATCACGGCCCAATACCGCGATACTTTCGTCAAGCTCAATAGCACCAGCGTTAGTGCCGATGCGAGCCAGGATGACACCACTCCCGGTAGCGATACCAATCCGTTGCTGGTCAGTTACAGTGCGGCGGCGAAGGCCTTTAGCGCGAACAATGACGGTACCGTTTCCTATACCTTCGGTGCGGATACCTTCCGCTATGGCCCGGATGCGCCACTGACGACATTCAGCAAGTCTGATAATAGCCAGGTAGCCCCCTTCGTGGCCGATATCAATCCTGAAATCAGTGCGGTATCGGATGGCGAAGTAACGACCAATTATGCGGTCGGCACCTATCTACTCGATCCCGTCGGTAACAATCTGCGCTTTGGCCGCCTGCGTATGGATAACGTACATGGCTCTGAATTGAATCCGCTATTGATGCCGGTATTTACCGAGTTCTGGAATGGCACCAGTTTCCAGAAAAATATCCTCGATACCTGCACCACGATCGCAAATGCAGACCTGGTCTCGGTGGCGAGCCCCCCGGGATTATCAGTTCCAGTAGTTGTCAACGCCCCGGCATCCGCGGGCGATGTCGACTTCAGCTACCCATCACCGGGTGCAGGTAACGATGGCTTTATCGATACCACTACCGATCTTAATTTGGCCGCGCACCTGTGGTTGCGTTTCGACTGGATTCCTGATGGTGTATTCGACGACGATCCGGGCGCCCGGGCTACTTTTGGTATTTTCGAAGGTGCCCCGGTGCAAATCTACATTCAGCAGATTTACGAGTAATTCTAAGTCATCGCGGGCGTGATCCGAAGGTCGGACCGCGCAATCCAATTCACGGCAAGGTCTCTATTTGAGCCGGCTAAGCAAAGTACATTCCGGGGTACGTTCCATCATCGACTTACTGTAAAATCAAGGCTTGTTCACAATGGATGCCGGCTCGTGGGCCGGCATGACGATTATCATGAAATCTCTGTACCTGTTACGTCACGCCAAGTCGAGCTGGGCTGAACAAGGCCTTAGTGACAAGCAGCGCCCGCTTGCCAAGCGTGGTTTGCATGACGCACCGATGATGGGAGAACGCTTCAACTCGCGTGGTGAAAGTCTCGATCGGG
>CAXMNA010000131.1:0-6847 GCA_964194715.1 uncultured Gammaproteobacteria bacterium | reverse complement strand
CTACGTGCCGATGGGGGCTTTCCTGGTATCGGATCGCCTGCTTGATGAAATCAATCAGCTCGGTGGCGATAGCGCTGTATTTTCAAACGGTTTCACCTACTCTGGCCACCCGGTAGCAGCAGTCGCCGGTTTAAAAAATCTTGAAATCATGAAACGCGAAAAATTGTTTGAACATGTACGGGAAGTTGGTCCCTATATGCAGGAACAATTGCAAAGCCTGCGTGATATCCCGATTGTCAGCGATGTGCGAGGTATCGGGTTGATGGCTTGCGTTGAGTGTGAATTGAACCAGGGTGATGGAGACCTGGAGTTGGATTATCAAATCGGCAATCGAATCGATGAGCACTGCCAGTCCCTGGGATTGATAGTCCGTCCGCTGGTTAATATGTGTGTCATGTCGCCACCCTTGACCATTACACGCGAACAAATTGATGAAATGATCGGCATTTTACGAAAAGGAATTGAGCTGGCCATGCACGATCTCGCCGACGAGGTCGATCGAGAAAAAATTAGCGATAAGCATCAGTCCTGGGGAGGTTAAAACTCCACTGCCCGGCCAGGGTAATCTGGAATTACTGGTTTCCCACTCGAATAATGGATTGGAATTTAAAGAGTCAAAGATTATGAAATTTACAACAGCGGAAGCGCTTTTTAATAAAGCGGGTGGGAAACGCACGGGATTGCCCGCCTGGTGTTACAACAATGCCGAGTTAACACAGCTCGAAATGGAACAGGTATTTCTGCGAAACTGGATATGGATTGGCCACGTTTCGGACATCCCGAATGCCGGCGACTATCAATGCCTGGACATCGCCAATGAAAGGGCCGTTGTTGTTCGTGATAATAACGGTGGTGTTGGGGCTTTCCATAATATGTGCCGGCATCGCGGTTCACGCGTTGCTGTTGGTGACAAGGGCCACTGCGGAAACGCCCTGGTGTGTCCGTTTCACGGTTGGACTTATGAGCTTGATGGCGGTTTAAAGAACATACCCCGGTCGAACACTTTTCCAGATATCGACAAGAAAGAAATGGGATTGAAACCGCTCGATTGCGAGGTCTGGCATGGCCTGATATATATTCGTTTCGGCGGCGAAGGCCGGTCGATTGCAGATACTTTCGCTGAAGCCGAGCAGGAGATAGGTCTGTACCAGATCGAGGATATGCAGGATTACGACGAGCCCTGGCGATTCGACTTTGACCTGGACTGGAAATCGGTGGTCGATATCGATAACGAGGGATACCACGTGCCTGGAGGACATCCCGAGTTGTTTGACCTTACCGGTTCGACCTACAGGGATGAGGTGCTGGAAAGTGGTCTGGGCAGGACCCATGGCAGTTTCAAAAATCGCCAGCATAAGACGCCGCTAATCCAGAATTATGTCTCAGCCCTGCCCGAATCAAGCTATCTACCCGAGTCACATCGCCACCTCTGGATATACTGGAGCATGTTCCCAGGTATCGTGATAACACTGTTTTCAGACATGATTGAGGTTTACCAGGTTTACCCGACCGGTTATCAGAAATCAGTAATGGCCGGTGCATGCTATGCACTACCCGATGAGCGACAGCAAATGCAGAAAGCCAGGGCGTTCAATCGGCGAATCAATATGGCTGTGGGTAATGAAGATGTGCGACTGGTGAAATGGGCAGCCGAAGGCATGCGCTCGACCGCGTTCGATGAAATTGTACTGTCCGATCTGGAATTGGGCATCTGTTCTTTTCAAAATCAGCTACGCGATTTAATACCCGTGGTTAGTATGGATCAGGCACCAGAAACGGGCAATTTAAGCCAGGTTAATCAGCAGCTGGTCGATCAGCGTAAGCTGACAAACGTCGCCTGATTTTCGGCGCCTGATAATTGACGAGGCCCCGATGCGTGATCCCCGCTACGATCCCCTGTTCGAACCGTTAGCGATCGGGCCTGTAACCGCGCCCAATCGGTTTTACCAGGTGCCGCATTGCTGTGGTATGGGATATCAGAGGCCGCAGATGATGGCGGCGATGCGCGGTATCAAGGCCGAGGGTGGCTGGGGCGTGGTGTGTACCGAATACTGCTCGATACATCCCAGCTCTGACAATATGCCTTTCCCGCATGCCAGCCTGTGGGGAAACGATGATATTCGCAATTTGAGCCTGATGACCGATGCGGTGCATGAGCATGGCGCGCTCGCCGGGGTCGAGCTCTGGTACGGTGGCCATTCCACTGCGAATATGTATAGCCGTGAGTTGCCACTAGGCGTCGATAGCTTGCCTAATGACACGCTCGTCGGTATGCCGGTTCAAACCCAGGCGATGACGCGAGCAGACCTCGATACCTTTCGAAGATGGCACAGTGCAGCGGCTCAACGGGCAGTCGAAGCTGGGTTTGATATCGTCTACGTCTATGCCAATCATGGCTATTTGCTGAACAATTTTCTTTCACCACAATTCAATACCCGCTGCGATGAATACGGTGGTTCGGCGGATAATCGGGTGCGACTGACCAGAGAGATCATCGAGCAGACGCTGGAAACAGTCGGGCATCGATGCGCGGTGGCGGTAAGGTATTCGGTGCCAGCCGAAATCGATTCGGATCCCGACGAACTGTTCGAAATGTTTGAATCGATTGCTGAGTTACCCGATTTGTGGGATATCACGGTCACCGATTACAGCCTGGAAATGGGTAGCTCCCGGTTCGTCAAGGAGGCATCGAACCAGGCGGCGGTGGCTAAGATTAAATCACTGACAACAAAACCGGTTGTGAGCGTGGGTCGCTTCACCTCGCCGGACACCATGTTGAGCCAGATAAAAAATGGTATACAGGACTTCATTGGTGCGGCGCGTCCCTCGATAGCTGACCCGTTTCTGCCGAGTAAGATTGATCAGGGCCGAATCGACGATATTAGAGAGTGCATTGGTTGTAATATCTGTTACGCGTACGACGGGCTCGGGAGCCCGATAGGTTGCACGCAAAATCCGACCATGGGGGAGGAATGGCGTCGAGGCTGGCATCCTGATCGTGTCCCACCGAAGCACGCCGATGAAACGGTACTGGTAATTGGTAGCGGCCCCGCGGGACTGGAAGCAGCCTGTACGCTGGGCCAACGTGGATACGAGGTAATACTGGCGGAAGCCGAAACCGAATTGGGCGGGCGTATCAGTAGCGAGAGCCGTTTGCCCGGACTTTCTGAATGGGCCCGGGTGCGCGACTGGCGTTTGGGGCAAATTGGCAAATCATCGAATATTGAAGTCTACCCCGATAATCATCTCGATGCCTTGTCAGTGCTAGAACTCGGGATGCAGCATGTCATTGTCGCCACAGGCGCCAAATGGCGCAGCGACGGGGTCGGCCGCTGGCGATCAACTGCTTTTGAGGGCTGGGATCTGCCGTATGTGATATCGGTTGATCAAATATTAAGTGGCTATGTACCCGACGCGAGCGTCGTTATTTTCGATGATGATCACTACTACATTGCAAGTGCAATCGCGTTAAAGTTGCGTGCCGAGGGCATTGCCGTGACGCTGGTAACACCGCAGGGCAGGGCGGCAGGATGGAGTTTTTATACCGAGGAGCAATATCTGACGGTGAAAGCCATGTGCGATGCGGGTATTGAGATTGTCACCGATCGGGGACTCACTTATTTCAAACAAAACAAAATCGGCCTGGAATGCGTGTTTAGTGGCAGGGAAAGCGATATTACAGCCGATTATCTGATTCCGGTAACGGCGCGTATTCCATCAGCTGAACTCTGGTTTGAGCTCGAATCCCGGGCCGAAACGTTTCATGCAAATGGTGGGCTGACTATCCAGCGTATTGGCGATTGTGCCGCCCCCGGTATAATTGCCTCTGCAGTTTACGCCGGACACAAGGCGGCACGGGGACTGGGTTTGGATAATAAAGATCAATTAGAAATTAAACGAGATCGAGTGGTGGTGAATACAATATGAGTCGCGATTCTAAATACGACATTTTATTCGAGCCGGTACCGATAGGGCCGGTGACCGCCAAAAATCGCTTTTTCCAGGTGCCGCACTGTAATGGTCTGGGTCATGTGCGGCCACGCGCCGAGGCGGCAAATCGGAGGGTCAAGGCTGAAGGTGGCTGGGCCGTGGTATGTACCCAGGAAGTAGAAATACACCCCAGTGCAGAAATTACCCCTTCTATCGAAGGTCGACTGTGGGATGATCGCGATATACCGGCGCATCGGCTGATGACCGACGCGGTGCATGAACATGGATCACTCGCCGGTATCGAACTCGCGTATAACGCTTTACATTCAATCAATCTGTACAGCCGTATTGCGCCGCTTTCCCCGAGTGCAACCGTGGCTCACGGTAACTTTCCGGTGCAGGCGCGCGGAATGACGCATAAAGATATACGCAATTTGCGTCGATGGCATGTCGATGCGGCCAAGCGCTCCAGGCAGGCAGGATATGACATCGTCTACGTCTATGCCGGACACGATATGAGCATCTTCCAGCATTTTCTCAAGCCACAATACAATGCGCGGTCGGATGAATACGGCGGCTCGCTGGAAAACCGCGTGCGCCTGTTGCGCGAGGTACTGATTGATACGCGAGAAGCTGTCGGTGACCAGTGCGCGGTGGCGCTGCGATTTGCCGTGGACGAACTGCGCGGGGAAGACGGATTACAGGCTGAATGCGAAGGACGCGATGTCATCGGAATGCTGGCCGAGCTTCCGGATCTGTGGGATGTGAATATCAGTGGTTGGGACAATGATTCGGCGACGGCGCGGTTCGAGCCGACCGAAGGGTTCCAGGAACCCTACACCGCCTTCGTCAAATCCCTGACCAGCAAGCCGGTTGTCGGAGTAGGGCGTTTTACCTCGGCCGATGCCATGGTGTCGCAAATTAAACGCGGTGTGCTGGACCTGATCGGCGCCGCGCGACCATCGATTGCCGACCCTTTTTTGCCGCGTAAAATTGAACAGGGACGACTCGAAGATATTCGCGAATGCATCGGCTGCAATATCTGTGTTGCGCAGGACAACCTGTGCGGACCGATTCGATGTACCCAAAATCCGACCCAGGGCGAGGAATGGAAACGTGACTGGCACCCGGAAACCATTGAACCTGCTGTCAGTAGCGATGCGGTACTAGTAGTTGGCGCGGGACCCGCAGGACTCGAATGCGCATTGCAACTTGCCAATCGGGGATACCCCGTAACGCTAGCCGAAGCCGCGGAAACCCTGGGTGGGCGAACCACACTCGAAAGTCAGCTTCCCGGGTTGGCGAGTTACGCGCGAGTGCGTGATTACCGCGAATCTCAGATAGTGCGGCAGGTTAATGTTGAGGTTTATCGGGGAAATGCCCTCTCGGCCGAAGACATTCTCGGGCTTGAAATTCCGCATGTTATCCTCGCCACCGGGTCCAAATGGCGCAGGGATGGTGTTGGCCGGGCGCATGCTTTTGCTATCGACGGTATCGAGTCGATAGCGGTTCTCACGCCCGACGATATTCTGGCAGAATCGAGACCAACTGGCCGCGTGCTGATATATGACGACGACCACTATTACATGGGCGGTGCGATAGCGGAACGCTGTCGCCAGGATAATCTGCAGGTTTGCCTGGTTACACCGGATTCGAAGGTATCTAGCTGGACCGAATACACGCTTGAGCAGGAGAAAATACAGGCCAGGTTATTGTCACTCGATGTCGAGGTGGTGGTCTCGCATCAGCTTTCAAAAGTCGCTGAAGGATCAGCAACAATTGCTAATGTTTTCGATAAAAACCGCCGCGTAGAAATGGCTTTTGATACTTTAATTATGGTGACTTCGCGCCAACCGAATGACGCACTCTACCAGGAATTGTCAGGACAGTCGGATAGATTTAAAACCCTGCTTAGCATCGGTGACTGTCTGGCACCCGGTACCATAGCGGCCGCGGTCTATGATGGGCATTTAGCCGCGCGAAACCTGGAGTCGGAGATTAATTTTTATGAGCCACTGTTTCGTCGGGAAATGCCGGGGTTGGATTGAGGGGGTTCGGAATCAAGGAGTCTGACCCCTTGATTCCGAGGAGTCTGACCCCTTGATTCCCGGGCTACCGACCAGCGGCCAGCACATACAACATCTCGAGCCCAAGCGTTGCCGCCGCCAGGGAAGTAATTTCAGCGTGGTCATACGATGGCGCCACTTCGACGATATCCATGCCAATCAGATTAATTCCCTGTAATCCCCGAATAATTTTAAGCGCGCGATCGGTAGTCAGGCCGCCGATGACCGGAGTACCGGTTCCGGGTGCATAAGCGGGGTCGAGACAGTCGATATCAAATGTCAGGTAACAGGGCGTATCACCAATTCGAGTTCGAATTTGATCGACGATTTGCTCTGCTGATAAATCATTGGCCCTGGCGGCACTAATGACTTCGAACTGGTGCCTGGCTTCGGTGTATTCGGTGCGTATGCCGACCTGTATGCTTTTATTCGGGTCGATGATTCCTTCGCGTGGCGCGTGGTAAAACATACTACCGTGGTTGTAGTTGGAACCTGCTTCTTCATAGGTATCCGTATGCGCGTCAAAATGGATCATCGCGAGTTTACCGAGCACCTTGCTATGCGCGCGCAAAATCGGCAGTGTCACGAAGTGGTCACCGCCAAAGCTTAAGATAGTTTTTCTGGCGGTTAATAATTTTTCGTAATGTTGCGCGACCTGGTCGAACAATCCCTCGTGATTCCCGGCTGGAAATTCCAGGTCACCATAGTCTGCCAGCCGAATTCGATCGAAAGCACAAAAATCCCACGGCCAGCGTTTTTCTTCCCAGCGCAGGTTTCCACTGGCCTGGCGGATTGCTGTGGGCCCGCTTCGAGTACCGGCGCGGCCGGTAGTGGCCAGGTCATAGGGCAGG
>CAXMNA010000130.1:0-1524 GCA_964194715.1 uncultured Gammaproteobacteria bacterium | reverse complement strand
ACACTCATGCATAGTCGCATGCAGATCAAACTGAACAGGGCCCTTATCTCGCTTTCGCGTAGGGGCAGGGACTCGTGGTAACCCTGGATTATCGCGATTGTAGCCTCGAGCGGATGTTCTTTCCCCATCATCGCATAGGCTGCGGCGACGGCGGGCTCGACCGCTAACCACGAATACACCATGTCGCCGAAATCGATGATGCTGCTTATCGTCAGATCACCTGGTCCGTCGCCGGCGACCAGTACATTATTGTCGTTTGCGTCGTTATGAATCACCGCTCGCCTGAGACTCTGATCCGAACGCAGCACGCTATCGCGAAACAGGTTTTCAAAACTATCGACCAATTCGCGTTGCCGATCCGATTCGAGCAATGATTTAAATCCTTCGAGTGTGCCCAGTGCATCGGACATATTCCAGATGAAACGTCGCTCTAAAACCGCATGGTTAAAACCCTGCAACGAGTCATCGACTCGAGCCAGTATTCTGCCCAGATCTTTCAATAGTTCGGGCGTATGCGGACTTACGCTGGATAGCAGTCGGCCTTCGAGGTAGGGCAACATTCGACAATAATGATTGATCCCCGCCGCGCTGGTAATGACTTCTATTACCCTGGCGTCGAGCGAATCGACACTCGATGCCGACCGGGGCATTACCTGATCGACAGCCAGTCGTTTCAGTGCCTGGTGCTGGCATTCGAGCATGCCGTAGGTTTCATCACGGTGGGCTATTTTAAATACGAATCGACTGCTATCGCCGGTCACCAGGTAATTCAAATCGCGTTCGCCATTCAGTGGCTTTAAAATACCCTCTATGCCATACAGATCGCTGACGATGCGAGTTGCCTCGTCGATACTAAAAGCGGGTAATACACTGGTGTCGGTCATGAAAAAACAGCTGCCATAAACATATCTCCATCTTACTAAATTCCAGTTTAACCAGGTAGCATGGCCGACTGAATATTGATCCGGGATTGGCTATGATGGTATAAAATCCGGTCGGGAGATGTCGCCGGGTAATATCAACAGGTCGTGTTTACCGAACTATCGTGTCCTATTAAACTATAATTTCGATTGCATTAATAAAGGTAGAGTCAATGTCCCTGCGCCTGGGTATAGATACCGGTGGAACCTTCACCGATGCGGTTCTAGTCGATGACGACAGGCATATCGTTGCGGCCGAAAAAGCGCTGACCACGCGCTTCGATTTAACCCGGGGGATAGGCGATGTAATCGATATGCTACCGGCGCCGATGCTCAGGCAAATCACGATGGTATCCCTGTCTCCCACCGTTACTACCAACTCAGTGGTTGAAGGTCTCGGTGCACCGGTCTGTGTATTGTTGCCCGGTTATAACCCGGCTCAGGTCAAGCAGAGCGGATTGCATGATATCTTGCCGCAACAACTGGTGGTAATACTCGAAGGTGGTTTCGATGCGGTAGGCAGGGAACAAAACAAGCTCGATGAAGAAAGCGCCCGCAGGGCCATAATCAAATTGCAGGACCAGGTATCAGCATTTGCCATTTC
>CAXMNA010000129.1:0-2421 GCA_964194715.1 uncultured Gammaproteobacteria bacterium | reverse complement strand
CGATGTCGATCGACCGCATAGACTGGTGGCCATTCACAATTTGATACTCGAGCACGAAAATTCGCTCGCGGCGCCGATACTCGATTTTCTCGACACTCACCCTGCGGTTCGCTTAATTGGTAAAACCCATGTTGCTGACGGCGATCGCGCACCGACGATCGCGTTCAAACCACTGAAGCTAAGCTCACAATCGCTCGCCAATCTGCTCCAGAATGCCGGCATCGGCACCGAGAATGGCAACTTTTATGCGCATCGATTAATCAGTGATCTCGGTATCGATCCCAACGATGGCGTCGTTCGTCTTTCCCTGGTTCACTACAACACTCAGGACGATGTGGAAAAAATATTGATCGAACTGGACCGGGCGCTAAACTAAGCGACACAATGAATAGAAAATTGGAGCAGGAGATATTATCCAGGCAGTTTAGGTCTTTGTGGTGCATCCCGGTTTCGCTCAGCCTGCTCATTTGGGTATCTGTCGTTTTTGCCCAGACTCCGCCGAATACTTGGGAGGTTCTGAAATACAACGGTTTGTTCAAAGCAGTTGTAGAACGCGATTCGACAGCCCTCAAGCAGCAACTATCGACTACAAAAAATATCGATAAACGCGACAATTTCGGTAGGACAGCATTGCACGTCGCCACCTACACCACTTATTATGAGGCCATGCGTTTACTCGTGGAAGCGGGTGCCGACCCCAATGCCCTCGAACTCGAGCGTTACGATATCGTCACCATAGCGGCAGTAGCAAATGATATCGAGGGCCTGCGCCTGTCCCTGAAACTGGGCGCCAGTCCAGGCAATATTACCAGCCTCTACGATGGCACCGCGTTGATCGCGGCCGCGCATCTAGGACACGTAGAAGTAGTCCAGACTCTGATTCGTGCGGGTGCGCCGCTTGACCATGTGAATAATTTGAACTGGACTGCATTAATCGAATCGATCGTGCTCGGTGATGGCGGAGATCGGCACATAGCAACACTAAAAGCACTGGTCGATGCAGGCGCCAATGTCAACCTGGCGGACAGTTATGGCCGCACACCCCTGTCCCTCGCCCGGCAAAGCGGGTACACCCAGATGATGTCAATACTCGTTGCCGCGGGTGCAAAATGAACAGGGCTCGGTCGAGCCGATGGGTAAATATTAATGAAACTGGTTAGCTATAATATTCGATTTGGGCGCGGTCTCGATCAGAAAATTGACCTGGGGCGCATTACAGAAACAGTAAAACACGCTGATATTATCGCACTACAGAGGGTCAACCGGGTCTGGATCGACCAGGACGCAATAGGTTCAGATCATAAACCCTACTGGGTTGACCTGGATTTCTGATTGTTGGGTGGTATTCATTGCTGACGCATGGTGTTCCCGCCCGCGCCGTCCGTAAGATTCGTTTCAATCGATTAAGCGGTACTTTATAATCTGCGGACTTCATCTGGCTGTAATCTATTTCCTATGAAACTGCACCTGATCCGGCACGCGCAATCGGCCAACAATGAGATATATTCGCCGGGGGGTAATGAGCCGGGACGCCACCCTGATCCAGAAATAACCGAGGCGGGACACCGGCAAGCCAGCTTACTCGCAGCGCATTTTGCACAACACGATACTGAGCCTCGTCAACGCCCCTTCCAGGCGACAA
The DNA here is from genome assembly GCA_964194715.1 of uncultured Gammaproteobacteria bacterium. Lineage (GTDB taxonomy): Bacteria > Pseudomonadota > Gammaproteobacteria. The sequence goes on along the minus strand of CAXMNA010000129.1, from coordinate 779 downwards.
GCTTGCAGAATTACGGATTAACCCATCTCTATTGCAGTCTGATGACCCGCTCGATATTAACCGCTGAATATATAGCCAGGGCCTGTGATCTTCCACTGCAGGCGTTGCCGGATATATTTGAAAAACATGGCGTCTTTGAATTCGATGAGACCGGTATCAGGCAAGGGGTACCGGGGCCACCCCGCGCTTATTTTGAAGAGCGATTTCCGACACTAAAGCTACCGGACGAGGTTGGTGAACATGGCTGGTGGAGTCGGCCGGTCGAGTCGGACCAGGCATTTGTGCGCCGTGTCAAAAAAGCGATGATGGCAATTAAACAACGTCATGCCGGAGAAAATGATAGCGTCGGCCTGGTGGTGCACGGGGATTTTATCGATCAATCTATCAACGCTTTGATGGGTGTAACGCGCAGCGAACAAAACTATAGCGCCGACTGGGAGGCGAACTGGGTTTCCCATAATACTTCAATATCTCGCATTGACTGTATCAATGGCTCGCAGAATGTTATCTATCTGAATCGGATCGATCACCTGTCCGCAGACCTGGTTACCTGGTAGGACCCTATAGCAGGCAAAACTGGAGGAGCACTCACAATAATACTGGTGCTCCCCGGCCCCACAAGTCTATCATCGTTGCGCTCAATCAAGCTGGCGGCGGCAAGCTTCACGCCGGGTATTCAGTTCCTCGAGGGAAGTGAGTCCCGCTTTCAGGCTAGACCGATCCGTAAGGGTCAGACCGACATCCTGCAGCATGCTATCGCTCATCTGCAATACCTGTTC
>CAXMNA010000128.1:0-2951 GCA_964194715.1 uncultured Gammaproteobacteria bacterium | reverse complement strand
GGAACAAATGGCGGATAACCTAACCACCTTTATCGAGGTTGTACTCAACCAGGAGCTGGGGGAGCCCTTCCGTCGAGACGCAATGAAAGCCCCGGTTGCGGTTGCCGGGATCGAGGCGAGCGATATGCGACCACAGCAGGGCGGCTAGCCCGTACCTGGCCCAGGTGCGGGCTCCTTATATCGATTTAGCCGCCGCACTCATGTTTCGCATCTTCGCCATCGAGAGTTCACGCCCGAGTAATCCAAGTCCACAATCCGGCGCGGCAATCAGTCGATCTGCATCGATGTGGTTCAGCGCGAGCAAGAGTCGTTGCCGAATCTCGTCGACGCTTTCGACCTGGCTGCGGGCAATCGCGACCACGCCGAAGATGACTTTTGTAGTTGGTAACTGTTCCAGCAGAGATAAATCATTAGGCCGATGCGCGTCTTCGAAAGACACGGCGTCGATACAGGATTGCTCAATCGCATCGGCAATTTGAAAATAAGAATCAGGATCGGCTTTCGGATAATCCTCTCGATCAAGTTTATCGGGGTATCCGCAACACATATGTACCGTGCGCTGAACCCGGTCGGGGCAACCATGGAATGCGCGCTCCAGGTTATCGAAGCCGAAATCCAGCGCTGCCTCGGGCTTGCGCGCAAACAGGGGCTCGTCAATTTGAATGTGCTGGCAACCGGCTTCGGCGAGCGAGCGTACTTCTACATTTAGCGCTTCGGCAATGTCGCGCCCGAGCTTCGCCGGGTCATGGTAAAACGCGTCGCTGTTGGTATCAGAAATCGTCATCGGTCCTGGCATGGTTATCTTCACCGGGAGATCGCTACCCGCCTGTGCGCGTTGCCAGTCCGCTACCAGGAATTGACCGCGTACCGATACCGGCCCGACTATGGTCGGTAACCTGGCCTGGTAGGTTCCACCCCTGACTGTTTTTGCAGTTAAGTGAGAAAAATCGAATCCAAGCAGGTGACGGCAGTGATAATGAATATAATTTTCGCGTGCAATCTCGCCATCTGTTGGAATGTCGATGCCACAGGCGATTTGATCAGCGACTGCCTCGGCCACTCCCCTGGCGATAACCGCTTCGGCATCAGGACCAAGATCAGCCATCGCCTTTTCCCACAACGCGGTTGGGTCTGTTGTATCGGGCCCTTCGGCATTGTTAAACCAGTCGGGTAGTTTGACATAGTCGGGCTTTGGGTAGGCGCCGATGCAGGTGGTTTTAATAGGCACGATTTTTCCTCGAAGATTGACTGGAATCAAGTCCTGCTAACAGGGTTCCGACTAAAAGTTATTATCCATGATGCCATTTATGAAATACACTATTAAATAAATTTTAAAGGTGATATTACTCACTCATTGCCAGCCTGCATAAGGCCAATTCCACCTCAAATCAGATAGTAATTTATCGATGCAAAATCAATCTCATGCGCTTTCCCGGTTCATTCTCGATGCACTCGATAGCGCGTCAAAAATTGCCCTGCAATATTTCAGGCAGCCTGTTAGCGTCGAGGTTAAGGCGGATGATTCGCCGGTGACGATTGCCGACCGTGAAATCGAACAGGCAATCCGCATTCTAATTACCGAACGTTTCCCCGGGCATGCCATTTACGGGGAAGAGCAGGGGCAAACCAGCGGCGAGGGCGGGACCTGGGTGATCGATCCGATTGACGGCACCAAGAGTTTTCTGCTCGGCAACCCGCTGTTCGGCTGCCAGGTTGGTTTTGTTGAAGATGGCATCGTGCAGGCAGGCGGCCTTTCTATGCCGGCCTTGAATGAAACCTGGATTGCTGACCGATCCTGTCCTACAACCCGGAACGGTATCAGTTGCCAAACAAACCAATGCCAGGACCTGGCATCTGCCAGCCTGCTGACTTCATCTCCCGATTTCTTTAGTCGCGACGAATACGGCGCGTTCGAAGCACTCAGCAAACAGATTCAATATCGCCGTTTCGGCGGTGATTGTTATACCTATGCGATGCTGGCCGGTGGTTGGGTAGACCTGGTGGTTGAATCGGCACTGTTTCCTTTTGATTACCTGCCACTGGTACCTATCGTAGAGCAGGCTGGTGGGGTCATCAGTGACTGGCAGGGTAAATCACTCGGGCTGTCTTCGGGTTCGCAGGTAATAGCTGCCGCGACACCGCAATTACACGAGGCTGCATTGAAATTTCTCCAGCATAGCGCCAGTCATTCCGGGTGAATTCGATATCGGCGAGAAACCGACGACAAATTAATAAAGGGATGCAAGTACATCCCCGAGTCTCATTTCCCTTCGGGGCTTGACTGCTGGTAGCGCGGAAGATCGTCCGCCACTTCAAACCAGCTGATTTGATTGTGACAAGAAGCGTGCCTGTCGGGCGGATATATTTCCGGGTCATCAAGACTGCCGACAGACACCATCTGATACAACTTGTCATGCCACATGCCCTGCCACCAGAGCGGTGTTCCGCAGATCGGGCAAAAGCCTCGTAACACCCCGGGCGTAAACTCGTGTGTCTGCGGGCTTCCCTCGATGAATTCTATCCGGTTTTCGTCATACATGAGCCAGGCCACAATCGGCGCTCCTGTCGCTTTGCGGCAATCACTACAGTGGCAATAGGTAGATTTACTCGGTTGGCCTGTCGCACGATAGCGAGTTGCCCCGCACAGGCATCCGCCTTCTATAAAGTCCGGTTTATCCATTGTCTACTCCTGCTGTGCTTGTTAATTCAGTCTAGTCACTTATTGGATTCTGTCTTTATCGTTAGTGCAGCTTTTGAAAATAGCACCAAAGCTACCCCCTCATACGTTCGGCCCTGGGATCATACATGGCTGACAGGCTCGCCTCGGCCGGTACTCGAGTTCCACCCACATCGATCTCTATGGTGCCGGCATTCAAATAATCTTTGGTGACATCATCCTCGACTTCGATATAACCGAGACCCACCGAGCCGCCCAGCGTGTGCCCGTAATT
>CAXMNA010000127.1:0-1582 GCA_964194715.1 uncultured Gammaproteobacteria bacterium | reverse complement strand
ATATACCTCGTGCTGAAGTCGATCGCCCAACGACCTGTCTTTTAGTTCCGCTAGTTTTTTTATCGGTGTGGATTTAACCCGGTAGTCCGATCCATCGGAGAGTACGACATCAAGCGCTTCGATATAAGCCGAGGGTTTGCCATAGATACGGGAGCCCTTCCCCGAGGCATCGGTCGCAACCATGCCACCTATGGTTGCGCGCTAGGCGGTCGACACGCTGGCCGGAAAGAATAATCCGCTGGGCTTGAGGAAATCGTTTAACTGGTCGAGTACGACCCCTGGTTCCACACTAACCAGGCGTTTTTCTTCATCGAAGTGGGTAATCCGCGTCAGATACCGGGAGGTGTCGACAATGATACTTCGATTGAGTGATTGCCCATTGGTGCCGGTGCCTGCGCCGCGCGCGGTAATTGAAATATTAATCTCAGGCTGATCAGCAACTGCCTCGATAACACGGTTAATGTCCTGCGTCTGAGCCGGGTAGAGGATTGCCTCGGGTAATACCTGGTAAATGCTGTTGTCGGTGGCGGCGACGATGCGCGCACCATAGCTGGTCTCGATATCACCCGAAAAGCCTGACTGTTTCAGTCGCTCAAGGAATTCACCGAGATAAAATTGCGCATTGGTCATAGGTGCCTAATTTTATGCCCGCATAGCCACTTGTCAAAAATCTGGGTTGCCAGGTTGAATGGCATTATAATTACAACTGTCATGATACGCTGTTGATGGAAGACAAAATTTGAATCCCGACAAACACAATGAATGCGTCATTCTACTGCATGGCCTGGCACGCACCAATCGCTCGATGCTAAAGATTGAAAAAGCCCTGAAAGTTGTCGGCTACAATGTATTCAATTGCAATTACCCATCCCGCAAACAAGCCATCGAGCTATTGTCCGAAACTGCTATCGAAGCGGCTATCCAGCATTGTCGTGATAATTTCCAAACCGAGCGAATCCATTTCGTCACCCATTCGATGGGCGGTATTCTGATCCGTTTTTACCTGTCACAGCACGATATCGAACATCTCGGACGTGTTGTCATGCTCGCTCCACCCAACGCCGGTAGCGAGCTGGTCGATCGCCTGTCGAAGTTACAGCTGTTTCACCTGATCCATGGTCCCGCAGCCAGGCAACTGGGAACCGACGCCTCAAGCCTGCCTAATTCACTCGGGCCGGTAAATTATGAAGTGGGCATAATCGCCGGCAATCGGAGCCTGAACCTGTTGTACTCGGCGCTAATCCCCGGTGAAGACGACGGCAAGGTATCAACCCGGAATACCAGGCTCGAAGGAATGGCCGACTTTATCGTACTACCCTACGCTCATAGCTTCATGATGAATCGACCACAGGTTATCAAGCAGACCATCACCTTCTTGCAACAAGGGAAATTTAAACACAACTGAGCCTGGGAGTAGACGGGGGTGGGTTGGCTAAACTAAGTCTGTTCGCCCTTATAAATCAATAAAGCAGTCCCAGCGCATTGAGCATATTTATCCAGCCCGATCAAACGTACGTGGTTACCCGGGTAACTCCTGTGGCACTGCTCCAGCTCACTCAACACTAGATCAATATCAGTTTCA
>CAXMNA010000126.1:0-93067 GCA_964194715.1 uncultured Gammaproteobacteria bacterium | reverse complement strand
TTGTTCGAAAAAATGCCCGCATATATCGCGGGCATTTTTTTGGGTTTTTATTCGATTGCATCCGTTAAAGCACTGGTATTAATAAACTGGGAATTTCTATTTTAATATGAATACGCCCTGTTCCCGGGTGGACGTTTCGCTGGCGCTTCGGTTGCTGAAGCCAAATAAATGAACTAAACCCATAATTAATTCTCCTAGTCCTATGTTGGATGTGAGTGGCTTTATTAAATTTATGAAGCGAATTTTGTTGGGTCTGTGTTTATCGATTGCCTTACCGTTAACGGCAGTGGCAGTAGATATGCCACTGACCGATATCCAGGGAAATAAAGTAAACCTGAGCAGCTACCAGGGTCAGTGGGTTGTGGTTAACTACTGGGCTACCTGGTGCCCACCATGCATAGTTGAAATGCCTGAACTCCAGGCGTTTCATGATGAACATGCTGACAGGGATGCGATGGTTCTTGGGATCAATGCTGAACTGATAGGCAAGCAACAGCTGCAGGGATTTCTTGAAGACTATTTCATCACCTACCCGATATTCGTTTCGAAACCAACTCAGCAATCAGAGCTGGGCCTGATTCCGGGATTGCCGACCACATTCCTGGTCACCCCAGAGGGGAAGGTGGTAGCGCGACAGGTAGGTCCGATCACGCGGGATATGATCGAGCAGTTCATTCAAAAGTGGCAGGCGCAATAAACCTGTTCACATTAATGAGCGATGCAACTCTGTAAAATCCTGCTAATATGCAGTAAAGATCATCTTAAGATAAAAACGTGACTAAACCCGTCTGTACCCTGGAATGGATACTGAAACAATTGGTATCGCAGGAAATTGTTGAGCAGGATAAAGCCAGCATGGTTACCTCGCTGGTATCCAAACAGGACAGAAAAAACCTCCATCCACTGGAAATCATAGCCAGCCGAGAGTGGAACAATAAATCTCATCCCGAGCAGATACTGACGCTCGAAATGCTAACCGAATGGCTGGTCGAACAATCCGGACAAACCCGTTATCATTTCGACCCGCTGAAAATGGACGTCGGATCCTGCACCTCGATCATGTCCTACGCCTATGCGTCGCGGTTTAAAATTCTTGCTGTCGAAGTTTCCGAAGATGAAGTAGTCATTGCGGTTACAGATCCTTACAACACGGAGTGGATGGATGAACTGGAGCGCATAGCCAATAAAAAGATTACCACGGTACTGGCAAATCCGGGCGAGCTGAAAAGCTACCTGATTGAGTTCTACAGCGTAAGCAAGGCCATGGAAGGTGCTGGTAACAAGGCCCTTGGTCAGCTGCCGGGCAATATTCAGAACCTTGAGCAACTCATCGAACTGGGCAAAGCCGGAAAGGTGGACGCCGAGGACCAGCATATCGTCAGTATTGTCGACTGGTTAATGCAATACGCGTTCAGTCAACGTGCCAGTGATATTCATATCGAACCGCGTCGAGAGCAGGGCAACGTGCGGTTTAGGATCGATGGTGTCATGCACCAGGTTTATGAAATTCCAGCCAATATCACTGCGGCAGTGACAAGCCGTATCAAGATAATGGGGCGACTCGATGTTGCCGAGAAACGAAAACCCCAGGATGGCCGGATCAAAACGCTTTCTCCCGATGGCGTAGAGATCGAAATGCGCCTCTCCAGCATGCCGACCGCGTTTGGCGAGAAACTGGTACTGCGGATATTCGATCCTGAAGTACTGGTAAAGAATTTCTCCGCGTTAGGTCTAGAGAAAAAAGAATCAGAAATATGGAACAGTATGATTTCGCGTCCATTTGGCATCATCCTGGTGACTGGGCCAACAGGCTCAGGCAAGACTACGACGCTTTATACCAGTCTTAAGCATCTGGCCAAGCCTGAAGTAAACGTTTGTACGATTGAAGACCCGATCGAATTAATCGAACCCAGTTTTAACCAGATGCAGGTTCAGCATAACATCGATCTGGATTTCGCCTCTGGCGTCAAAACTCTATTACGCCAGGATCCGGATATCATTATGGTCGGCGAGATTCGAGATCGCGAAACCGCGGAAATGGCCGTCCAGGCTGCACTGACAGGACACCTGGTGCTGTCGACCTTGCACACCAATGATGCGCCCTCCGCGATCGCGCGCCTGGCTGAAGTAGGAGTGCCCCCGTATCTTATTACGGCGACCTTGATAGGGGTTGTGGCCCAGCGCCTGGTGCGTACGCTATGCCCGCATTGCAAACAGGAAACAAGCTTTGAGTTGCTCGACTGGCAGGCCCTGATCAAGCCGTGGACGACATCTCCACCTGAAAAAATTTGCGCCGCTGAAGGTTGTCTCGAGTGCCGTCAGACTGGATTTATCGGGCGCGTCGGTATTTATGAAATGATGCCGATTGGCGATGAATTGAAATCGGAAATTGGCGAGAATTTCGATCTGGTGAAGTTTCGCAAGGCCGCCATTCGGCAAGGGATGAAACCGCTCAATCTCGCTGGCGCTCAAAAAGTAGCGCGTGGTATGACCACGATCGAAGAAGTTCTCAAAGTAGCCCCACCGCGCTACGACGTTTAACATTATTTTCGGTATGAAATTGCTCGCCAAAGTGTTCTGCCTGGTTTGGGCGGTTACTTTGATTCAGGCCTGTAGCGATAACGCTGAATCGCCCGAAGAAGAAATTCGTCGTTTTATCGATGCCGGGGTTAGCGCGGCTGAAAATCGCAGCGTCGATGAGCTGGCGAATTTGATGCATGAAAACTACCTGGATCAAAAGGGCTATAGCAAGAAACAGCTTGGTAGCCTGCTGCGCGCCTACTTCTTGCGCCACAAAAATATCCATTTATTGACCAAAATCGACACCATAGAAATACTTGCTGATAACCAGGCCGCCGTCCGGATGCATGTAGCGATGGCGGGTAGCGTGATTTCCGATGTCGATGCACTATCTGCACTACGAGCACGAATCTATCGCTTTGAATTGCAACTGGTGAAGCAGGATGATTGGTTGTTGAGGCACGCTGTGTGGGCACCGGCAAGCGTCGGCGATTTCCAGTAATATCTCCCTGAGCGAAGATGCTTCGTATTCGGGAAACGCGTTGATTCAGAGGCATACCACAAAACTTGCGATTGTAGCCTTGCTCATAAGCTTAGGGTTGGCAATGGAAATCGCCGGGTTGATTGATGCCAACCAGATTTTGATTGTGGCCAGGGAATATGCACAGCATTGGTGGCTGGTTGCAGCGTTGATCCTGGTCCAGGCGATTCTGTTTACCTTTGCTCTGGCAGGTTCGATATTTCTTTGGGTTGCGGCACCGCTTTACGCTCCCCCAATGGCGACATTTATTCTGGCAGCAGGCGGTGCGCTGGGTGGATTGGGCGCTTACTTTTTTGCAGAGTATCTATCTGAAGAATTGAGGGCAAAAATCCAGAGCTCACGCAGTTACAAGTTACTTCAGGCACAGCATAATTTTTTTTCCCTGTTTGCAATGCGAGTATTTCCGGGGTTTCCCCACTCGTTGGTCAATTACAGTTCGGGGATCCTGGAGGTGAAGCTAAGTCATTTTATTGCTGCGGCAATTCTGGGCATTTCCATCAAGTCATATATTTATGCCCGGGTGATCTACCGCGCCAGCGACTCACCGTCATTCGATTTATTGTTCGACATTTCAGTGATCGGGCCGCTGATACTTCTATCGGTCATCAGTGCTTTAGGTGTGTTCATAAATTACAGGATGACTAAGAAGCAATACTGACTCGCTAGCAGTTTATGCTTCTGACGCCCCTTTATCGATTGCTTGACTCAATTTTTCCCAGAGATGAATTCTGTTCCAAACAGCAAAACCGCAAGTGGAACCGGGGCTACCGATAGGGCAATCGTAATTAAATATCCCGGTATCGAGTAAAGTCGGCTAACGCCGGCAAAAAGTGCGATACCACCACCGCCACCAATCAGATAATTACCAGGTATGTTTAACGCAACCGCCAACGCCAGGTAGCGATAGCGCAGTAGCAATGGGAGAAAGCGTTTGGGGGCTTTTTGGGTAAGGTAGGAGAGCCTTTGTTTTTTGTCGAGCGGCTCAATTGCTTTGAGTAAATTGCTGGTTCGCTCGAGCTTGATGTCTTTTGTAAGGCGGGCCAGTACAGACAATGGTATCAGACGCCCTAAAATGAAACTCAGCGAAAGACCGATAATCGTGCACAGATAAACCAACAACGCAATCGGTGGACCTAGCATAGCCATGAGCCCCAGGCCAATTTCAGCTCCGGGTACGAAAGGGACTGCTAACAGTATCGCGTACAGGGTAGCAGATACCATAATAGTTCGATGTACCGCGTCTTCGTTGCCAGGGCGAATCGGGAAGTGGAGCACTTCCATGTAGTCGCGCGCGAGAATATTTGCCGCAATCAACAGGGCGATTAAGCACACGAGTTTTAAAATTACACCCCAGCGAATAGCGGTCGGCGACTGCTCCCCAGGCATACTATTCGGTGCTTGCTTTGGTAGCAGGTTTGCTGACCAGCTTGCCCTCAAATTCAAAGCTGTTCTCTATGGTCCAGTACCAGCGTTTGACCACCCAGGTGGATTTCCCCTTTATGGTGTCGCCTTCTACGGTTCCACGCCAGATTATTTTCGCATCTTTATAGGGGCATTTTGTCTCGCTGATAAACTCGATTTTGTTGCCATTTGTGCGCACAAAGTATGGTCGAGCAGGATATTTGCATCTGAGTTCACACTCTTTCGAAACGAAGGTGCCATTCTCGAATACAAATGAATCCGGAATATCCTTTGGTTTACCATCCGGGCCAAGTGCACCGGTAAAAGTCATGTTGTCGAGTGGACCGGGTATTATCGATTCCTCGATGGAGGTAGAATTTTCCGATGAACTCGAGTTGGCCGCGACAGATAATGCAGACCAGGCAGCTAAGGCTAAAATAGCGATTGAAATGCAATAGACAGAAAAATTTGAGCTGCGCATGATTTTGCCATTTCTCATTCGATCTGTTCGATATGGCCGTATTGCCTATCTAAAATATCGAGGCCTATCTAAAGTATCGAGCATTTAGAACTACAGAAATCACAATACGCCTATCAGTCTGAAATATCAAAACTGGTGGCGGTATCGTTTAAAGCCTGAATCCGGTTCTGATGTACAGTTATTGCTTAAACCAGTTTTTATGCAGCGCGTCTATTACCTTATTGGGGTATATGGTCTTGCCGAGGCTGCCATTGTAGCGCCCCAGTGCGCGCCCGATGTCATGGGGTTCCATGTCTATGTAATAGCGTAAGATCGTGCAACCCATCCTCAGGTTGGTGCGAATCTTGAAAAGATTTTGATCTGAAATCCCGATTTCATTAAGCCAGAAAGGCATTATTTGCATCAAGCCGCGGGCGCCTGAAACCGAAATTGCGAATTCGTCAAAACGGCTTTCCACTTCGATCACCGCGAGCACCAGTTCGGGTTCGATGCCCACACGTCTAGCCTCGTAGTGAATCAGTTTCAGAAGTTCGATGCGCGCTTTGGGATCTTCGATAAACATTTCGAGCCGGCGTGACATATCAAGCAGCCAGACTTGCGCGTCGAAGCGATCTTCAAAACCTGAATCGGATTCGATAGCCTCTTTTAATAGCTGCCTTAACTCTGGATCGGTTGAGGTATTAGCAGGACTAGCCGCCGCCAATACAAGCAGCAGTAAAGCAACGATTGCCGCGAGCTGGTTTATCCTGAAGCGCATCAGTCGGGATAAAGTTTATCGAGGAAAGTTGTCAACTCGTCGAGCGGCAGTTCCTGGGCGCTCTCATCGTTTCTGCCCTTGTATTCGAATTGTTGTGCCGCGATACCTCGCTCACTTATCACAATGCGATGCGGTACCCCGATCAACTCCATATCGGAAAATATAACCCCGGGTCGCAGTGCACGGTCATCAAGCAGTACTTCCAGCCCGCGTTCAAGGCATTCCTGGTAAAGCTTGTCGGTCGCCAGTTTAACGGGTTCCGATTTATGGTAATTAATCGGGCAGATCGCAAGTTGAAACGGTGCCAGTGACTTCGGCCATATGATTCCATGTTCATCATGGTTTTGTTCGATTGCTGCCGCAACCACCCGGGTAACACCGATGCCATAACAGCCCATGAACGGGGCCACCCCTTTGCCCTGTTCGTCGAGTACCGCGGCCTGCATGGATTCCGAGTATTTCTGACCTAGCTGAAATATATGTCCAACTTCGATACCGCGTAGAATTTTAAGCTGACCCTTACCGTTCGGATTAGGGTCGCCGTCAACCACGTTGCGAATATCAGCCGTTACGGGTTCTTCACAATCTCGGCCCCAATTGACATTGATTAAATGTTTATCATTCTGGTTCGCACCACAGACGAAGTCACTCATCATTGCGGCACTGTGATCAACGATGGTCTTGATGTCGAGACCGATGGGTCCGATCGAGCCGATATCACTGCCGAGTACCCTGGTGATTTGCTCACCCTGGGCCAGACGCAATGGGCTGGCAACCCCATCGAGTCTCTCCGCCTTGAGAGCGTTGAGTTCGTGATCACCGCGCAGAACCAACGCGACCAGACCATTGTCCTCAGCTTCGACGATCAAGGTTTTCATACATTGCCGCGTGCTTACGTCGAGGCCTGTGGCAAGGTCTTCAATGGTGTACATGCCCGGAGTATCGACTGTTTGCATTTCTGCACCGGCTGAGGCGCGTTCGGTTCGAGGAGGTAGCGACTCTACAGTTTCAATATTGGCGGCAAAATCGCCATGATCCGAAAACGCAATTGCATCCTCACCGGAATCGGCAAGCACGTGAAATTCCTGCGAGGTACTTCCCCCGATTGCGCCTGAATCAGCGTTAACAGCCCGGTAATCGAGCCCGAAACGATCGAAAATATTGATATAAGCCTGATCCATAATGTCGTAGGAGCGTTGCATTCCATCCTTGTCGATATCGAAAGAGTATGCGTCTTTCATAATGAATTCCCGCGACCGCATAACCCCGAAGCGAGGCCTGATTTCATCGCGAAACTTGGTTTGGATCTGATAGAAATTGAGCGGTAACTGGCGGTAGCTGTTAACTTCACGGCGAAAAATATCGGTGATGATCTCTTCATGCGTAGGCCCGATACAGGCATCGCGATGATGACGGTCCTGGAGGCGTAATAACTCGGGACCGAACTGATCCCAGCGTCCCGATTCTTGCCATAATTCCGCCGGTTGAAAGGAGGGCATCAATAATTCGAGTGCGCCTGCCTTGTCCATTTCTTGACGGATGATTTGCTCTACTTTTCGTAAAATTCGTAATCCCAGCGGCAGCCAGCTGTAAATACCGGCGGCATGCCTGCGGATCATGCCGGCACGTAGCATGAGCTGATGGCTAATTATTTCAGCATCAACTGGGGTTTCTTTAAGTGTGGCCAGGTGGAAGCGAGAAGCTCTCATAGGAATTCAATCGTGGCGCTGGTGCACCATACAATTATTTTGGCGCATTATAGAGGTTCCACGAACGGTTAACAGGAAATTAAGTGAAAAGTCCCTTTACTGGCAAAAGCGCTCGATGTCGGCTTCGCTCTGGGTTTTGCGTTCCTCGATTTCCTCAGTGGTCATATAACGCGTGCTGCCGTCGGCAGACCTCAGTTTGATGCGATTGCTACGACCTATGACCTGGAGATCTTCCCGCGCCTTTTGACAGGCAATTTTGGCCTGGTCTTCGGGGACATCCGTATTGACAGCGACATCGGGGGAGCTGCCGTCAGGCGCAGTCTCGCTTTTTGGTTTAGATAACCGGGGCAGCGCCTTGCCAGGGTTACTCGGGGCTGATTGCACTCGCACGTCTTCGGTTTGAACCGAAAGAGGTGGTGCATCGCCGTAGTGGACAATACCTTCCTCGTCGACCCATTTATGAATCGATCCCGCATTAAGCGACGTTGAGGCCAGTAACATCAGGTAAATCAAGTAGCGCATGGTTTTCCCTGTTTTCGCTGTAATTTTTATAGTTTACGAACCCAAAGAATAGTTGTCATCCAAATATTTACAATCTTTTTTTAATGTTATCTCTTAGTTATTGCAGACCAGTTTAAGCAGTTATCATCAATCAAATTTATCTATTCTGTAGGTATCTATAAAAACAATATATAATGTCCGCCCTGATAAATGGGCTAATGCATGCGATGACCGATCGCAGACTCAAGGTTTTCCATACCGTTGCCAAGTTGCTAAGTTTTACCAAGGCGGCGGAAGCGCTGCATATGACTCAACCAGCGGTCACTTTCCAGGTACGTCAAATCGAAGAGTATTTCAATACGCGCCTGTTCGACCGCACTCATAACAAGGTAAATCTCACGCCGGCCGGGGAACGCGTTTCCGAGTTTGCTGAACGAATTTTTGATTTGTATTCGGAGATGGAAAATACGGTACGTGATTTGACGGGTGAAATCAGCGGTGCCCTGACCATAGGCGCGAGTACCACAATTGCAGAATACATGCTGCCGGCATTGCTCGGAGAGTTTAAGAATCGCTATCCAGATATCAACCTGCGACTCAAGGTTTCAAATACTGAAGGCATCGTATCGATGGTCGAGCACAATGTGATTGATCTTGGCGTAGTAGAGGCACCCGTGAGCAATAAGAACCTGATTGTCGAGGTGTGTCACGAAGATCAACTGGTTGTGATTGCCTCACCCGAGCATGAGCTGGTAAAACGTGGTGGCAAGGTGAAGGCTTCCGATATAGTCAAGTATCCTTTTGTCAGTCGCGAAGAGGGTTCAGGTACGCGCGATGTAATCATGCAGTATCTGATTGAGGAAAAGATCAACCCCAACGACATGATTTTAAGCCTTGAACTTGGTAGCCCAGAATCAATCAAGGGGGCGGTAGAGGCTGGAATGGGTATTACGATTATTTCCCGCTCTATCATCGGCAAGGAGTTAAAACTGAATACGCTTTGTGAATTGCAATTGGATCCACCGCTGAGCCGACCTTTTTCGTTCGTTCGCCAGCGACAAAAATTTCGAGTCACGGTAATGGAAAAGTTACTCGAATTTGCCCAGTCTTACTTTAAAAATAACAAGTAGAATTTATTTCTGGTCAATATGAACGAAACCTCGCACCATGTTTGAAATTTTACAGCAGTGGTATCGTCGCCATTTCACCGATCCGCAAACGGTGATCTTTGCGTTTATCCTGATCGCTGGCGGGCTGTTGATTTTTGTTCTGCATGCACATTTACTGCCGATTCTTGTCGCCATAATTATTGCCTACCTGGCCGAGGGTATGGTGGCCCAGTTGTACAAGATCAATCTCGGGCGAACGGTCGCGGCGAGTTTTGTGACCGCACTCATGATTACGACAATTATTCTGGTATTTTTCGTACTGCTGCCGCTATTATCTAAGCAGATCAGCGAACTGTTTCGAGAAATGCCGAACATGTTGGTTAAGGGACAGCAACTGTTGCTGCGTTTGCCCGAACAGTACCCGGACTATGTTTCAACAAAGCAGATTGAGGAAATTCTGACTCTGGCACGCCTCGAACTGACGTCTATGGGGCAACGTGTGGTGAGCATATCGCTGGCGTCGGTAGTAGGTTTAATCACCTTCCTGGTTTACCTGATCCTGCTGCCATTGATGGTGTTCTTTTTCTTGAAAGACAAGGATTCGATTCTTCGCTGGCTCGCTGATTTTCTGCCTGAAGAACGCAGATTGTTACGCACCGTGTGGAGGGAACTCGATATCAAGATCGCGAGCTACGTGCGCGGCAAAGTCATCGAAGTGTTAATTATCTGGTCAGCGAGTTATATCGCTTTTGCCGTGATGGGTCTCAATTTCGCAATGTTGCTTAGCCTTGCGGTTGGCCTGTCGGTTATTATTCCCTATGTTGGCGCGACCGTGGTAACAATCCCGGTAGCCCTGATTGCCTTTTTCCAATGGGGCTTCACTTCCGAGTTCGGCTGGTTAATGGGGATTTACGCTTTTATCCAGTTTCTGGATGGCAACCTGCTGGTGCCTTTACTGTTTTCGGAAGTAGTCAATCTACACCCGGTTGCAATCATCGTCGCAGTCGTGTTCTTCGGCAGTCTATGGGGCGTGTGGGGCGTTTTCTTTGCCATTCCGCTGGCCACGTTGATTCAGGCGATTATCAAGGCCTGGCCATCCGATGAGCTAATTGCAGAATAAGCAACACACTTGTACATTTATGACAGTCTTTATAACATACGGCCCTTAATTGGCCATGGGGAAGTTATCCATGTTTAAAGGCAGTATTGTGGCATTAGTGACTCCAATGCTAGGCAATGGCGATGTCGATTTTTCGCAACTCGAAGCTTTGATCGATTTTCATGTAGGTGCAGGCACTCGGGCGCTTGTAATCGCCGGTACCACCGGCGAGTCTGCTACCTTGAGTCCTGACGAGCATTGTGAATATTTGAATAAAAGCTATGAGATTATCAATCAACGTCTGCCGATGATTGCTGGAACTGGCGCCAATTCAACTGCGGAAGCCATCGAACTCACTAAATGCGCGAAAACAAGTCGTGCGGAAGCAGCGCTACTGGTGAGCCCTTACTACAATAAACCGACCCAAAAAGGTTTGATATTGCATCACCAGGCAATCGCCAATGCAGTTGATATCCCGCAACTTCTTTATAATGTACCCGGGCGCACCGCCTGTGACATGCTGGCTGATACCGTTGCCGAACTGGCGAAGGTTAGTAATATCGTAGGCATCAAGGAAGCTACCGGGAGCATGGAACGGCTTGCCGATATCAAGCGGCAGGTTGGCGATGATTTTTCATTACTGACGGGCGACGATTCCACCACTTGCGAATTTATCTTAAACGGAGGTCACGGTGCGATTTCCGTTACCGCTAATGTTGTGCCCGCTAAGATGGCCAACATGTGTCAGCTTGCCCTCGAAGGTAAGGCCGCCGAGGCACGAGCTGCGGATGCGGAAATCGCTGAATTGCATCGGTTGCTGTTTATTGAATCGAATCCTATACCCGCCAAATGGGCTGTTTCCCAGATGGGTTATGGAGAATTAAACATGCGCTTACCGATGACGGTATTGGATGAGAAATATCAACAACCGCTCAGGCAGGCTTTAGTTGCCTGCGGTGCCTTATGAAATACGCACCGGTTACTTTGCTCCTGCTTGTGGCTGCATCGCTTACGGCTTGCCAGAGTACAGATAAGCGTTACCTGGATGCATCGCTGGATGCTAATCTCGAACTGCCTCCGGATCTTTCCGTATTCGAGGTCCAGTCGGAATTCGAATTACCGACGACTTTTTCCGGCACTGATGATGAAACCGCACGGGACAAAATACCAGTGCTGGCCAGGGTAGAGTCGCTGCGGCTGGCAAGTAGTGGTGATCTTTACTGGCTTGAAGTCGAGGAGCCGGTTACAAATCTCTATCAGTTTGTTAAAAACTTCTGGGCCTCTGAGGGCTACCGCCTGGTAATTGACGAGCCCGTTATTGGAATCATGCAGACGGAATGGATTTTAACGGAACAGGGTGCCGGTGAGGACGGCCGTTCATGGTTAGGGCGCTTGTTTGCAAGCGACGATTTGTCTGCCAGCCAGGATCAATTCAGGACCAGAATCGAATCAGATCCGACGGGTAAAAGGAGCCGGATCTATATCGTTCATCGAGGTACCGAATATGTTTATGTCCTCGAAGTTGGTGATAATAAACAACCCAATGATTCCGACGATAACCAATGGCGATTTCGTCAACCTGAACCGGAACTCGAAATTGAAAAGCTGTCGCGTCTGATGATTTATCTGGGTTTGCAAAAGGCCGAGGTCGAGCAGCAGGGGGTAAACGTCAAATTGTTTAAGCCCCGGGCTTCCCAGCATATCGACGCGGGAGAAAAATCCCCATTCCTGCTTGTAAAGGATCCTTATCCTATTGCCTGGAATCGGGTTTATCATCAGCTTGAGCGGATGAATTTCGAAATCGAGAGCGTGAACCTCAAAGGACTATCAGGCGAGGGAGACATAACCGTTAAAGTTAAAGTCACAGAGAGCAAAGAGGGCGACGGGCCATTTTCGTTTTTTTCCTCGTCTCCGGAATCTGTTGAAAAGCGGATCGTGTTGGTAGTAGCCGAAGAAACTCACGAACTTACCCGGGTGATGATCGAAACTCACGGCGGGGATTTTGATACTTCCCCAGCAGGAGCTGAATTTCTCAAGCTGTTGTATCAGCAAATTAAATAATATGCGAATTGCATCTTTGGGAAGTGGCAGCCGGGGCAATGCTACCCTGGTACAGCATAAAGAAACCACCTTACTCGTAGACAACGGGTTTTCACTGAAACAATTTACGCGACGCCTGGATCGTCTCAAGATTGATCCGGATTCAATCGATGCGGTACTGCTCACTCACGAACACGGCGATCATAGCGGCGGGATCGAGCGTCTTTGTACAAGCCATGGAATTCCACTATGGACTGCAGTTGGTACCGCTCGCGCCGTTCTTGCACCGGATTTTCAGTACCACAGGCTGGTCGCCGGTGACGCTGTAACCGTCGGGGGAATCGAGGTATTGCCGATCACGGTGCCGCATGATGCCAGCGAGCCGTTGCAGTTTATTTTTCATCAACTCGACAACGGAAAACGTCTCGGCATTCTGACCGATACCGGACATGTAACTCAGCATATAGTCGAAGCTTTCAGTAATCTCGACGCGTTATTGCTTGAATTTAACTATGACCCGGGAATGCTGGAGTCGGGACCCTATCCGGAGATGCTAAAACAACGTGTCGGTGGAAATCACGGGCATCTATCGAACGAACAATCAATTGAATTGCTGCGACAGATCGATACCGCCAGACTGAATTGCCTGATAGCGGGCCACATTTCGGAGAAAAACAATACGCCTGTCATCGTCGATCAGCTGATTCGCCAATTGGATGATGTCCCTGCACCCGTGCTCGCCAATCAAAATGAAGGTTTCGACTGGATTTCTATCTAAGCGTTTTATTCGCTTTCTTTATCAAACTCAATCAAGGCATAGGCAGAATGATTGTGAATCGATTCAAAGTTCTCTGATTCGAGCACATACTGCCGAATACGATCGTCCTTGTTTAATTCGCCAGCGATATCCCGCACCATGTCTTCAACAAATTTTGGGTTGTCATAAGCGCGTTCGGTTACGTATTTTTCATCCGGACGTTTGAGCAAGCCATAAAGCTCGCATGAAGCCTGCTTTTCTACAATATCAATAAGTTCTTCAATCCAGATAAATCCGCTGGTCCTGGCATCAAGAGTGACATGTGAGCGCTGGTTGTGAGCCCCGTAGTCCGAAATGGATTTGGAACACGGGCACAGGCTGGTCACTGGAATCTGCACCTTGATACGGGTACTGGTAACTCCCGAGCTGATTTCACCAACTAATGAAACTTCGTAGTCGAGCAGCGACTCAACCCCGGAGACCGGTGCTTTCTTGTTCACGAAGTAAGGAAATTTCATTTCAATGTAGCCCGAATCTGCCTCGAGCAGTTCTGCCATTTCTCTCAGCATTTCATTAAACGAGGTATAGGATATTTCCTTCTCGTGATCGTTCAGTATATTGACGAAGCGTGACATATGAGTGCCCTTGAACTGATGCGGCAAGAATACAAACATGCTAAAGGTCGCAATCGTATGCTGTTGCCCATCAGAGCGGTCTTTAACAATAACAGGATGCCGGATATCCTTGATGCCGACCTTGTTTATAGCGAGTTTACGCGTGTCCGCGGATCCCTGAACATCGGGAATCGTCGAAATCGTCGAAGTAGCCGGTTCACCATTCATGACTTGGTCCTTGAGCTAAAGCTGAGCGCGCCGCGACAGTACATTGAATGCGTGATACGCGAGGCAGAAATTACTGACATTGCAATAACCGAGTGAAAGGGTTGGTAATTATACTGTGCAAGCCGGGTAAGGCAAATGATCATAACGGGGATTATCCCATTAACATTCATTGAAGGCGATGTAAGGTTTAGATTGGCGAATTATTGGGCAACAACCCGATGTTAACGAAATCTGAAATTTCGCCGGTTGACTGAACCAGTCAACTAGAGACTGGAATCAGGAATCAGGTATAAATTTATTGTAATTATTATAAATTAAGAGGGGGAAACGTCTTCAGCCTGCGGACCCTTGGCACCATCGGTAACCTTCATCGTTACCGCTTGGCCCTGCTGAAGTGTCTTATGACCTTCAGCCTGAATGGCGCTGTAATGAACAAAAACGTCTTTTCCATCCTCTTGCGAAATAAATCCATAGCCTTTGGCATCGTTAAACCATTTAACTGTGCCAGATACTGTTTCAGACATAATATTACTCTGTAGCTTGATGATATCTATGCCGATCTTAACGACTCGACAGACTACATTGTAGGATAAACCTAATGCGGAAGCCATTATTTAAGCCAGCCAGGAAGGCGCGCACAGGCCAGGCGCAAAATTGAAATTATTAAAATTGACTCAATTACTGCGGCAACCTGATTAGGATTGAGTAAATTCGACGATAGAATTTCGTAGCGTGTCTGGATCGATCCCGTACTCTTCCAGCATCTGTTCGCGATTGCCCTGAGAGGGAAACATATCGCTGAGCCCAAGGCGTAAAAGAGGGATGTTGATTTGTTGCTGATTGAGGTACTCGAGAACCGCCGACCCCGCTCCACCGGCGATACTTGCGTCTTCCAGTGTTACCAGGTAATCGTGACTTGAAGCCATGTCCTTGATCAAGGATTCATCAAGCGGTTTGATAAAGCGCATGTTTACCAGACTTAGGTTCAGCTCATTGGCGATTGGTTGTGCGATACTGAAAAGGCTGCCAAACACCAGCAATGCGGTCTGTTTTCCCGCTCGTACCTGAATTGCCGTGCCAATTTCGACGCAATCGTCAATGTTTACCGCTTCGGGTTGCGCGACACTGTCTCTCGGGTAGCGCACCAGCGCAGGTCCGGGATATTCATAAGCAGTGTTCAGTAACTCGAACATATCCTGACCGTTTGCCGGAGCCATCATGATGACGCCCGGGATACATCGGCAAAAAGCGATATCAAAATTGCCGGTGTGCGTTGCACCGTCTGCGCCGGCGACACCGGCCCTATCAACCGCAAAAGTTACGTCGAGACCCTGAACTGCGACATCGTGTATAAATTGATCATAACCGCGCTGCAGGAAAGTCGAATATATGGCGACCACGGGTTTGAGTCCCTCGCAAGCCATCCCGGCAGCAAGGGTTACCGCGTGTTGCTCGGCTATGCCGACATCATGGTAACGCTCCGGTATCTCCTGCGAAAATCTGACCAGCCCAGAACCTTCCCGCATTGCCGGTGTTATTGCATGCAGCTTTGGCTCCTGACTGCCCTTGGCAACCAGCCAGTCAGAAAATATATTGGAATAAGACTGCATGCCTGGCTTGCTTGAAGGTTTAACTTCACCAGTCTCAGGATTAAAGGGGCCAACCCCGTGAAATTTGCACGCGTCTTCCTCGGCGGGTGGATAGCCCTTACCCTTGCGTGTGACGATGTGGAGCATCCTCGGGCCTGACAATTGCTGCAGATTGTGAATTAGTGATAGCAGGTCTTTCAGATTGTGGCCGTCTATGGGTCCGAAATATGAGAAACCAAGTTCCTCAAACAGAGTTCCCGGTGTCACCATCCCTTTGACGTGCTCCTCGGCGCGTTTTGCCAACTCCCAGGCACTGGGGATTCGCTTTAACACTTTTTTGCTCCCTGAGCGTAGGCTGGTGTAGATCTTCCCCGACCAGATACTGGATAAGTATTTCGACATGGCGCCGACATTAGGCGAAATTGACATTTCGTTGTCGTTTAAAATAACCAGTAAATCGTTATCGATGGCACCACCATGATTGAGTGCCTCGTAGGCCATGCCCGCAGTCATGCCTCCATCGCCGATGACGGCCACCGTTTTACGTTCAATAGCCTGCGAGCTTGCTGCGATCGCCATACCCAGAGCGGCGCTGATTGAGGTGCTCGAATGACCGGCACCAAAATGGTCATATTCCGATTCGGTGATTTTTGGGAAACCGGAAAGCCCTCCCTTTTGCCGTAATCCAGACATTTGATCGCGTCGACCAGTCAGGATTTTATGTGGGTAACACTGATGGCCCACGTCCCAGATCAATCGATCGTGTGGCGTGTCGAACAGGTAATGCAGCGCGATCGTGATTTCCACTGAGCCCAATCCGGAGGCCAGGTGGCCGCCGGTGCGCGACAGGCTTTGCAACAGAAATGCACGTATCTCGTCGGCCAGCTCTGGTAGCTGGCTTACGTCGAGTTCGCGCAAATCCATGGGGCTGTCAATCTGCGCCAGAATCGGGAAGGTTTCGCTTATATTAGTCAATGAATTGCTATCCGGCACTAGTGCTTCCGCTCGACGAACCAGGCCGAAATATACCTTAAAATGTCGGCTTCCTCACCAAATATTGAAAGCGCCTGTAACGCATTCTGATGTAGTTCCTGTGCTTTTTCATACGACGCTTCGAGACCAATTATCGACGGATAAGTCGGTTTACTGCGTGCACCGTCGGAACCCTGTGTTTTCCCCAGGGTCGCAGTGTCACTGATGACGTCAAGAATATCATCCTGTATCTGAAATGACAGACCGATATATTTGGAATACGAATCAAGTGCATTGAATAGTTGCTTGCTCAAGCTGTTGGTACTATACGCCGCCAGTTGTATACAAGTGCGAATCAAGGCACCGGTTTTATGAATGTGCATGGTTTCGAGTTCTGCGATATTCAGCGTCTTGCCAACTGCGGCCAGATCGATTGCCTGACCGCCTGCCATACCGCGCGAACCGGAAAACAAGGATAGTTTTTCGATCATTTGAAGACGCGCTGCCGCATCATCTATCATCTGTGGATCGTGGCTAAGGATGTAAAAAGACAGCGCCTGCAGTGCATCTCCGGCAAGGATGGCCGTGGCTTCATCAAATTCACGGTGGCAGGTGGGTCGGCCGCGACGCAAATCGTCATCGTCCATGCTCGGCAGGTCATCATGGATAAGTGAATAGGCATGAATGATTTCCACCGCAGATGCCACACCATCGACTCGTTCGGGTTTAATACCCAGGGCAGAAGCGGTCGCGTAGACCAGTATCGGTCGCACCCGTTTTCCCGGTGCGAGTACCGCGTAACGCATCGCCTGGTGCAAGCGCAGCGGATTGAAATTGGCCTTTGGAAGCCAGTTGTCGAGTGCTTCGTCTACCCTTTGCTGGAATTCTTCAACCAGAGACTCGAAGACCTGCGCATCAATCTTCATCAAGGTCTTCGAAGGGAACGGTTTGTTGCAAACCGTTTTTCTCTATTAATTTTTCAACACGCAATTCAGCATTTGCAAGGGTGTCCTGGCAGTTCTTTGCCAGCTTGATTCCTTTTTCAAATTGTTCGAGCGACTCTTCCAATCCCAGCTCTCCGGATTCCATATTGCTGACTATTTTTTCCAGGTGCTGCAGGGATTTTTCAAAATCGCTGAGCTTGTCTTTGCTTTCGGCCATGTCATTACTCGCAGTCGGTATTCCCCGATTATAATGTATCTACGGTATCAGCTAAATGACTGACTGGAATTAACTTAAGATCCTTAAATGTTCCGTTTTTTGGCATATTGGCCTTTGGAATTATCGCCGTTTCAAACCCGTGTTTGCTGGCCTCGCGTAAACGTTCCTCGCCATTTGCTACCGGTCGGATTTCACCCGATAGCCCGACTTCCCCAAAAACCAGCGAGCGTTGGTTTAACGGGCGATCTCGGTAACTCGATAGAATGGCCAGCAGGATTGCGAGATCTGCCCCGGTTTCGGCAATGCGTACCCCGCCCACGGCGTTAATAAACACATCGTGATCATAGAGCGGCACGCTGCCATGGCGTTGTAATATTGCGATCAGCATCGCCAATCGATTGGATTCGAGGCCCACGCTTAGACGCCGCGGATGGCCAGCATGACATTCGCTTACCAGCGCCTGGATTTCGACCAGGATAGGACGTGTGCCCTCACGCGAGACCATGACCACGCTACCCGAGACCGGCTGATCATGCTGGGCCAGGAATATCGCCGACGGATTACTAACTGGTTTTAAACCCTCGTCAGTCATGGCGAAGATGCCGAGTTCGTTGATCGCACCAAATCGATTTTTAACCGCGCGAATCACGCGGTAACGCGTCGACGTATCACCTTCGAAGTAGAGCACGGTGTCGACCATATGCTCGAGTACTCGTGGCCCGGCTAGCTGCCCCTCCTTAGTGACATGCCCCACCAGAAAGATCGCGACATTGGCTTGCTTGGCGAATCTCACCAGCATCGCGGTGCTTTCCCTGACCTGGCTTACCGAACCGGGGGCCGATTGCAGACTGTTGCTGAATATTGTTTGGATCGAATCGATGACCATGACCGTGGGTTTGATGGCACTGGCCTGCATAATGATTTCTTCGACACAAGTTGAACTTAGTAATTTCAAGTTGTCACCAGGAAGATTGAGGCGACTGGCGCGCAAGCTCACCTGTTGTGGGGATTCCTCCCCGGTAACGTAAAGCGCTTCACGTTCCTGGCTGACAAGCGTCAGGCATTGCAGCAGGATGGTTGATTTGCCAATCCCTGGATCGCCACCCAGTAGCACGACCGAACCCTCCACCAGACCACCTCCGAGTACCCGGTCGAGTTCGTCGATCAGGGTGCCAAAACGAGGTGTGTCGCTGGTCGGAACCTGGTTTAGAGTAATTACTTCTGTTTGACCGCTAGCACCATGCCAATTGGCCCCGGCACCCGAGGGCAAGACTGGTATCTCTTCTATGCTGTTCCAACTTTTGCAGTCGGGGCATTGCCCCGACCATTTTGGCAGCGAGCTTGCACATTCGCGACATTGAAATTGAGCATTTAGTCTAGCCATCAAACGGCAGCTCTGAGTGCGGACCAGTTGTATCTGCATCGGTGGGTAATGAAATACGCGCTGTTTTCACCATGTTGTTTTTCACCTGCATGATTTCGATCGGGTAACCGTTGATCTTCAAACTGGTGCCGGCCTCCGGGATAAATTCCATATGCTCGAGGATCAGGCCATTTAACGTTCGAGGTCCTTCGTCGGGTAGCCAAATTTCAAGGTTACGATTGATGTCACGAATGTGAGTTGAACCGTCGATCAGATAACTGCCATCCACATCCTGGAAAAAGTCCTGGTGCAAGGCGCTGGGGTCGGTAGTGAATTCGCCCACAATTTCCTCAAGAATATCCTCGATCGTAACCAGCCCCTGAATATCGCCGTATTCATCGACAACAAAGGCGATGCGACGTTTATTCTTGCGAAAGTTAAGCAATTGTGTGGTGAGTGGTGTTCCCTCGGGGATGAAATATCCTTCCCGGGTTAAATCGACCAGGCTGTCGGGGTTGAACTCATCATTCAAAATTAGCGGGAGTATTCTTCGCATCAACGCAGTCCCGACCATGTTATCAATGTTGCCCGAGTAAATAGGAATTCGGGTATACGAGAGATTGGTTATCAGTTTTAGCGTTTCGTGCCAGTCGTCCTCCAGGTCGATACCGATAATCTCGCTGCGTGGCACCATGATGTCGTCGACGGTTACCTTTTCCAGGTCGATGATACTGAGTAGCATATCTCGATGCGAATCCGGAATTAATCCCCTGGTTTCATTAACCGCTACGCGCAATTCTTCTGAGTTGAGAGCGTCGTTATCTGAATTTTTATCGGAGATCAAAAAAAGTTTTAATATCAGTTTGGTCAGCCAGTTAATCACCACCACCAGGGGCATCAGGATTTTTGCCAACGGCTGATACACGTAGGCAGCTGGCAGTGCAATTTTTTCCGGATATGTTGCCGCCAGGGTCTTTGGAGTGACTTCGGCAAACAATAATATTACCAGCGTCAACACTCCTGCAGAGATAGCAATTCCGGCTTCGCCATACAATCGAAAACCGATATAAGTGGCTAGCTGTGTTATCAGTATGTTAATAAAGTTATTACCTAATAAAATCAACGTGATCAACTTGTCGGGACGTTCCAGTAGCAACGCCGCACGCTTTGCACCACCGTGGTTTTTGCCAGCAAGATGCTTGAGTCGATAGCGATTCAGGCTCATAAGTCCGGTTTCCGAACTCGAAAAGAAGGCCGACATCAGGATCAAAACGATGAATACGATAAACAGCCAATATAGTGGGATTTCGTTCAACTAAAATGTCGCGGATTATTGAAGAATAAACTCGAGCACCAGCTTACTTCCGAAAAAGGCAAGCATCAGGAAAACGAATGCAGACAGGGTCCAGCGGATTGCGGTTTTGCCGCGCCAGCCAAACTTCAGACGGCCAAACAGCAGAATTCCGAGAATTAACCAACCAACAATCGATAACACTGTCTTGTGCACCAGATGCTGGGCAAATATATCTTCGAGGTAAAAGAACCCACTCAACAGCGATGCACTAAGACAGATAAACCCGAAACCAAGAAACTGAAACAGCAGGGTTTCCATATCGTGCAGTGGTGGCAGAAAACGGATAAAGCCTCCCGGATGATGTTGCCGGATCGAGCGATCCTGGTAGGCGAGCAATGCGGCCTGAAATGCGCCTAACGTTATCAGGCTGTAGGCGATCACCGATACCATGATATGTCCCTGGAGTTCGCTATTGCTGGTGATGATTAAATGATCTGCAAAGTGGAGGCTGGCGATCAAACCGGCACCTCCACTAATAGGAAAGATAATGATACCGAGACTTTCGATGCGCCGATAAATGCTGCTAAGCAAAATTTGGATAGAGATTAGCCAAGCGATCAACGAAAAGGCAGCGAAGAATCCGAGGTTGAGGCCTTGCGGCTGAATAATCAGGTCGTTCAGTGCTGCCGCTTGCAGCAACATTGCCACAATCGCGGGCGCCAGTGCAATCCAGCGTTGGCGTTGCTCTTTACCAAGCTGTTTAAATATCAAAAATGCGGACAAGCAGTAAAATAGGAGAGAGAGCGCGCTTGCGGTGGTGGGGAACATTGTATTCGATTGGTGGCTCAGGCCTTGAAGTGTAACTGATAATCGGGGTTATCGCACTACTACGCGACGGTCATCTCAAGCTTTTGGGGCGCATAATTTTTATGAATCAGCCCGGATTTATTACCCGACAACTTTAATATAGTCGCGTTGTGCGTGATTTCATATTTTCTTACACCCTGCAGTCAGATAAATAATTGCACAATTCTCCCACCTGTTTGCTATAAATTTAGGCTTAGGATCGATTGTTTCCCTGATCGTTGCGCAAGAACTCGATAATAAGTGTATGCAAATTAAGATACTAGGTTGGGCAGGCGGTATCGGTGCAAGCCTGCGAACGACTTCCTTCCTGATCGATGATGATTTGTTAATCGACGCAGGTACCGGGTTAGGCGATTTACCGCTCAACCAGATGACTGGTGTGCGCCATATTTTTCTGACGCATTCTCATATGGACCACGTGGTTGGAGTGCCGTTGCTTGCTGACACTATGTATGGCGTACATGATGAACCAATCGTGGTGCATGCGCAGGAAAAAACCATCGAGGCTCTCAAAGCGCATATTTTTAATTGGGTCATCTGGCCTGACTTTTCAGAGTTGCCTAGCAAGGAAAATCCCTCGATTCGATTTGAGATCATGAATCCAGGCGATAAGGTGAACATCAGGTCGCGCGAAATAGAAATGATCGAGGTCAATCATACTGTTCCCGGGGTGGGTTATTGCTTGTCGACAAACTCGGTAGCTGTTGCTTTCAGTGGCGACACCACCACCAACGATAATCTCTGGAAGGTGCTCAACGGCTATGAGACTATCGATTTATTGTTTGTCGAGGCTGCTTTCTCCAATGTCGACCTCGATATCAGTGAGATTTCAAAACACTACTGTCCCAAGCTGCTAGGTGATGATATTTTAAAAATGAAACACCGTCCTGAGGTCTGGCTGACACATTTCAAACCGGGCGACGAAGAAATGATTTATCAGGAATGTGTCGAAGCAATGCCAGATTTCAACGTGCATCAGTTGAAAGGCGGCGAAATATTCCAATGCTGACGTTTTTCCGTGTAAACGCACTGTTATAATGCGGCTGTTGCGTTACTACGAGACTCTTAGATGTTCGAAAACCTGACCGACCGCTTATCCAAAACACTGCAAAACCTGCGTGGCCAGGGTCGCCTCACGGAAGATAATATTCGCGATAGCCTGCGTGAAGTGCGTATGGCGCTGCTCGAGGCCGACGTCGCGTTACCGGTTGTAAAGGATTTCATTGAAGCGGTGCGGATAAAAGCTCTGGGCAAGGATGTTATCACGAGCCTTTCACCCGGTCAGGCATTGATCAAGGTCGTCAATGAAGAACTTGTCACGATCATGGGAGAATCACAATCCACCATCGATTTAAACCACAAACCACCGGTAATCGTATTGATGGCAGGGCTGCAGGGGGCTGGTAAGACCACCACGGCGGCTAAACTTGCACGCAGACTGTTAGAGGTCGAGAAGAAGTCGGTTATGGTCGCGAGTGCCGACGTGTATCGTCCTGCGGCAATCGAACAGTTGAATACGCTTGCGACTGAAGTTGGAGCCGATTTTCATCCCAGCAAGACCGATCAGAAACCGGTTGCCATAGCCCTCGATGCAGCCTCGGCAGCAACCAGAGCCAGCGTTGATGTACTAATTCTGGATACTGCGGGGCGACTGGCCATCGATCAACAGATGATGGATGAAATTCGCGCTATTCATGACGCGGTGAATCCGGCTGAGACCCTGTTTGTAGTTGACAGTATGACAGGCCAGGACGCCGCTAATACCGCGAAAGCCTTTGATGATGCGCTACCGCTAACCGGGGTGGTGCTCACTAAGACCGATGGCGACGCTCGCGGAGGTGCCGCTTTATCGGTCCGGCATATAACCGGTAAGCCAATCAAGTTTATTGGTTCCGGGGAAAAGACCGATGCCCTGGAGGCATTCCATCCCGACCGCATCGCATCCCGAATTCTCGGTATGGGAGACATCCTGTCATTGGTGGAACAGGCACAGGAAAAAGTCGATCACGACAAGGCGGAGAAACTCGCACGAAAGGTCAAGAAAGGCCGGGGATTCGATCTCGAGGATTTACGCGATCAGTTTACCCAGATGGAGAATATGGGAGGTTTGGGGAGCCTAATCGATAAGTTACCAGGAATGGGCACCGGGGTCACACAAGCGATGCAGGATCCGGCACACAATAAGCAAATGAAACGCATGGTGGCCATCATCGATTCAATGACACCGTTGGAGCGGCGTAAGCCCGAAGTCATAAATGGTTCACGTAAACGCCGGGTCGCACAGGGTTCCGGGACCCAGATCCAGGATGTCAATCGCCTGCTCAAGCAGCATAAACAAATGCAGCGGATGATGAAGAAAATGGGCAGTAAGGGTGGTATGGCTAATATGATGCGAGGTATGAAGGGGCGTATGCCACCAGGATTCCCCATGTAATCCCTGAAACGGCTGAAAAAACAAGAAAAAACAGGGCTTTCTGACTTCACAGTCAAACTTTTTTAGGTACAATACGCGGTCTTCTGACCTCAGGGTCAGCGGCCTGATTTTGTCTGGTGACAGATAATCGATTTCTAGGCTGATTTATTTTGGAGATTTTTATGGTTTCAATTCGATTGGCACGCGGTGGCTCTAAAAAACGCCCGTTTTACCACGTCGTGGTGAGCGACAGCCGTTGCCCGAGAGATGGTCGCTATATTGAGCGCGTCGGCTTCTTCAATCCACAGGCTCGTGGCCAGGAAGAGGAACTGCGCTTTGATGATACGCGTATCAATTACTGGATCTCCCAGGGAGCGAAACCCAGTGAGCGTGTTGCCAACTTGATTAAAGGAGCTCGCAAAGCTGCGGCTTAACCAGGTATGGGCCAACACGATGATGATTTGATCTGTGTTGGGCATATCCTGGGGTCGCAGGGAATAAAAGGCTGGGTCAGGGTGTTTTCCAAGACCAGCCCACGCGAGAACATAGTGAGTTACAGTCCCTGGTTGGTCGAACGGGGTAGCGATCTCAAAGCAGTAACGGTGACCGGGCGATTGCAGGGTAAGTATGTCGTCGCGAGGCTTGAAGGGATCGAGGACCGAACTCAGGCCGATGAGCTGACAGGCTGCCAGATTTATATAAAACCGGAGCAATTACCCAACCTGGAAGCGGGAGAATACTACTGGTCCGACTTGATCGGGCTGTCGGTGGAAACTTTACAGGGCGATCCTCTCGGAGAGGTTGCGTCGATGATGGAAACCGGGGCGGATGATGTAATGGTGTTGAAAGGTGAACGTGAACGTTTAATACCATTTGTAGTGGATCAAATTGTCAGGGAGGTAGACCTTGTCAATCAGCGTCTGGTTGTTGACTGGTCACCTGAGTACTGAAATGCGAGTTGATGTAATCACGCTGTTTCCAGAACTGGTAGAACAGGTGATAAGTTGCGGGATTGTCGGTCGCGCCGCGGAGCAACAACTGCTCGAGCTGCATTGCTGGAATCCACGTGATTATACCCGGGACAAGCACCGCACGGTCGATGACCGACCTTATGGTGGCGGGCCCGGAATGTTAATGAAGGTACAACCATTGCAGGACGCAATAAGCGCAGTGCGGGAACAAAGTCGCGATGCGCGCCTGGTGTACCTCAGCCCACAGGGAGAATTGCTTACCCAGCAAAAACTGGCGCAGCAAATTGAACTTGGGTCGGTGATTTTTTTATGTGGTCGTTACGAAGGTATCGACGAACGGCTGATCCAGCGGGAAGTGGATGAAGAATGGTCCATTGGTGATTATGTCATCAGTGGGGGCGAGCTCGCAGCGATGGTTTGTATCGATGGCATGACTCGCCTGATTCCAGGTGCGCTAGGGCATGACGAATCTGCGCAACAGGATTCGTTTAGTGAAGGGTTACTGGACTACCCTCACTACACGCGACCCGAGGATTATCTGGGTGATTGCGTACCCGAGGTATTGATGAACGGTAATCACCGTGAAATTGACGCCTGGCGTGAGCAACAGGCACTTGGACGAACCTGGCAACGACGACCAGATTTGCTACAGCAGGTCAAGCTTGATACGAAGCAACAGGCCATGCTGGATGAATATATTACCGAGTTTAAACGGACTCGGAAGCAGTGAAATACACTGTGTAGAAATTGAGTTATTTGAGGATTTGACATGAGCAACATAATTGCACAAATCGATGCGGAACAAATGAAATCTGATGTTCCCGCGTTTTCTCCCGGGGATATCGTGATTGTTCAGGTACGCGTAAAGGAAGGCACGCGTGAGCGTTTGCAGGCCTATGAAGGCGTGGTAATCGCCAAGCGAAATCGTGGTATTAACTCGGCTTTCACGGTACGCAAGATTTCTCATGGCGAAGGCGTGGAACGTGTTTTTCAGACCCATAGTCCCATGATCGCGGAGATCAAAGTTAAGCGTCGCGGAAAAGTCCGTCGCGCCAAGTTGTACTACCTGCGCGGACGCACGGGTAAGGCGGCGCGTATTCGGGAAAAGTTGTAAGCCGTTCTGCAACGAAAATGCTAGATCGAAAAGCGTGTATGCTAGGGCGACACGCTTTTTTTTTAAGGTTATTTACAAATTGATAGCCAATATAAGAATATTACTAATTGTTACTGTTGGCCTGGGAATGGTATTTCCAGCGGATGCTGACGAGCGGCTCGACCTGCTTAGGATGATTTCAGCCGCAGGGGCACCAGGACTGACTTTGAAAATGCTCGATCAGGCCCAGCCCAAGGTGGATGAAGATTTGTATGAATGGATTCTCTGGGAACAGGAGCGACTGGCGATTCTTGCGCAGTGGAAGCAGTGGGATCGATTGTTGGTTCGGACCGAGGGAATGCCAGCTGATATCCCCAATCAGTTCAAGCAGCAGGCGGCGACTTACCAGGTCAGGGCTTTCCTGGAACTTGGTCAAACTGAAACTGCACGTCAGGTACTGCGACAACAATTATGGCAAGCTACCGCCGGGGAATCCGAGGATTACGAAACCTGGAGACGACAAATAATTGAATCATACATCGAAGACGGTCGCATCGAAGATGCGCGGGTGGCAATGCTGCGCTTCGACCAGGATTTTAACAGTACTGATCTGGCCTGGTTGCTGCTTCGCGCTCGTGTACTGATTGAATCCGGCAGGTATGAACAGACGATCCTGATCTTGCGGGATCAGGATGCCTGGCAGGCAAAACTGACCAGTATGCTGGCGAGTTTTAAGTTGAAACAGATCGATAAGGCTGAACTCTGGCAGCAGGTAAAAAAACGCAGTGAAAACAAGGCGGTAAGCGCCGAAGAACGAGCCACGCTTTGGGCATTGGGATATTTCTCCACAGAGCAAATGTCGCCGGTGGATCGCGTGGTTGCGCTGGAATCGCTATTTCGGGGCGGGGTCCGTTCGCCACTTCAACTATTCCAGATACCCGTTGACCTGCTGTGGCAGGCATATCTTGAATATGCCGAACTGGTGGGCAATCGATCCGAGCTCTTGCTGGGGGCAGATGAAAAATGGCTGGAGCTGGCTGCCAAAGGAAGCAAGGCTACCCCGGTTAAGTCACGCTCTCTGTTTGCGATGCTGATTTTAAGATCTGCAGATAGTGAAATGGCGAATCGTGCAGCTACGGGGTACATGGAGACCTTTGCCGAGGTCGATGAAGCCGAGCGCAACTTGTTGGAAAACCTGTTCAATCGTAGCGAGACTTTTTCCAATGCCCGCAAGATTCCGCCCGGGATACGTTATCAGCTTGTCGATTTGGCGTTAAAGTCAACCGATATTGAAGAGGCGACCCGATTAATGTCGGGCTTGAATACGTTTCCTGCGGGTACCAGTCGGTTTGACTGGCAATTACGTCAATCCCGGGTGCTGATATTAGGCGGACGTTATGCAGAAGGAAACCAGGTGCTGCAAAACCTGATAAGTGAATATCGTGAAATAAAGCCGGAATCCACCGATCGGATTCTGCAGGTCTTGTTTGACCTGCAGACTGTTAATTTACATACGGAAGCAATAGCCCATTTCAACCAGTTGCAGCGACTTGAAATCGAACCCAAGCAACGGCGCGAGATTCTATTCTGGATTGGAGATTCATACCGAGGTCTGGAACAGTTTGAGCAAGCGGCTCTACTTTACCTGCAATCTGCGATGCTGCCGGCGCCAGATTCGATGGATCCATGGGCCCAGACCGCTAGATTTAATGCCGCGGAAAATCTGCAGAATTCCGGGCTTGTTGATGACGCACGCCGAATTTACGAGGAATTACTTAGCGTCATTGATGATGCCGCGCGGCGTTCAGTTTTAAATCACAAGATCCAGCAATTATGGCTAAACCAGGGTGTTCAGTAGGCAGAGTACTTTAATTTACCCCGTTAATTTACCTGCTAGTATGCTTGAAAATTTACGCCAATAACCGCATATATCTGCGTTAACAATCACTTTCCTGCCGGAGATAATGAGAAATGACAACAGCCGCCAATACCGAAACCCGGGGCTTTGAGACCGAAGTTAATCAGTTACTGGACCTAATGGTTCACTCGCTGTATTCGAACAAGGAAATTTTCCTGCGCGAATTAATATCCAATGCCTCCGACGCCTGTGATCGATTGCGTTTCACCGCGATCTCGGATGCCAGTCTTTACGAAGAAGACATCGAGCTCAAAATCAAGATCAGTTATGACAAGGACAACCGCACGATAACGATCAGTGATAACGGCATCGGTATGACGCGTGAAGAAGTCATCGATCATATTGGTACTATCGCGAAATCAGGAACACAAGCATTTCTCGATTCGATTACTGGCGATGAGAAAAATGACGCCAAGCTTATTGGCCAGTTCGGCGTTGGATTCTACTCTTCATTTATCGTCGCCGAAGAAGTTACCCTGCACACGCGTAAAGCTGGCGAGGCTGTTGACCAGGGCGTTGAGTGGGTATCGCAGGGCAAGGGCGAATACAGCATCGCATCATTCGAGAAATCCAGTCGTGGTACCGAGATAACTCTCAAGCTGCGCGAAGGTGAAGACGAATTATTAAACGACTGGAAATTACGTTCGATTATTACCGCCTACTCGGATCATATCGATTTCCCTGTGGTCATGGATAAAACAGTCGAGCCTGAAGAGGAAGACGGGGAAACCCTGGTTGAAGAGGAGATGGTAAACCAGGCCTCAGCTTTATGGACCCGCACCAGATCTGAAATCAAGGACGAAGAGTACAAGGAGTTCTACAAGCACGTTGCGCACGATTTCGAAGATCCAATTGACTGGAGCCACAATCGTGTTGAAGGTACCAATGAATACACGTCGTTACTTTATATTCCAGCACGCGCTCCATATGATCTCTACGATCGCGAATCTCACTCTGGTATCAAGCTTTACGTGCAGCGCGTGTTCATCATGGAAGATGCCGAAAAGCTAATGCCCCGTTACCTGCGTTTTGTGCGTGGGGTAATCGACTCAAACGATTTACCGCTTAACGTGTCACGGGAAATTCTGCAGGGCAGCAAGATTATTGACAGTATTCGCAGCGGCTCGGTCAAGAAAGTATTGAGCATGCTTGCAAAAATTGCCAAAAACGATCCTGATAAGTATCAAAAATTCTGGCAGGAGTTTGGTAAGGCATTGAAAGAAGGCCCGGCTGAAGATTTTGCCAATCGTGAAGAGGTTGCAAAGCTGCTGCGCTTCGCAACGACTCATACCGGCGATGAAGCGCAAAATGTTTCGCTGGACGACTATATCGGTCGTATGCAGGAAGGCCAGGACAAGATCTACTATATCGCAGCTGATTCACACTCGGCTGCAAAGAACAGCCCTCATCTGGAAATTTTTCGCAAGAAGGAAATCGAGGTTTTATTGCTTTCGGATCGGGTTGATGAATGGCTGACTGCGCACTTGATGGAATATGAAGGCAAGAAACTACAATCGGTCGCGAAAGGCGAACTCGATCTGGGCGACGATGAAGCGTCAGATAAAGAGCTCGAAAAGAAGGCAAAATCGGCTGAGAAACTGCTGCAACGTTTGAAGGACGCGCTTAAGGATAAAGCCGCTGATGTTCGTGTCACCAACCGGCTAACCGAATCGCCGGCCTGTATCGTTCTTAACGAGCAGGATATGGCGATGCATATGCAGCGAATTCTCAAGGAAGCAGGGCACGAATTGCCGAATTCCATGCCCATTCTAGAAATCAATACGGATCACCCGATTGTCAAGAAGCTCGGTGCGGAAAAATCGAAGAAGAAGTTTGCAGACTGGTCTAGTATATTATTTGATCAGGCTTTGCTGGCTGAAGGTGGTCAATTGGATGATCCCGCCAGCTTTGTCGCAAAATTAAATAAAATGTTGGTGACCATTGCCAGATAACACGACAGTTCGAAAGTTTATCCGTCACCCCGCCGGCGTACCGATACAGGTTACGCTTGACTGGGCAGAAGATGAAAACGACGAGACCGTAGACCAAACCATAACCAATGTTAGCCTGGGCGGTCTCGCGTTTGTATCTCATAAACCGCTCGAATTGTTAGAGCGGGTCAGGGTCTGTATCCCGGTCTTGAACCAGGAAAACTTTCTGGTAGGCAATGTTGTCTGGTGTGAAAAGTCAGGCGGTGCTTATGAAATAGGTATCGAATTCGAAAAATCCAAGGATGTCTATCGATTGCGCATGATTGAACAAATCTGTCATATTGAACACTATCGCAAGGAAATCGCGAGGGTAGAAGGTCGTGAACTCAACGCCCAGGAAGCAGCCACAGAGTGGATTTCCAAGTACGCCGGCGACTTCCCGCCAATTTAACAAGCCCGTGGGCCAGAAGCCATCAGTCGCCATCATTGGCGCCGGTCTGGCCGGACTTACCTGTGCAACAGCTCTCAAAGGTCTGGTCGAAAACGTAAAAATATTCGAAAAAAATATCTTTCCCGGTGGCAGGATAGGTCATTTCCGTGCAGGGGAATACGAGTTCAATCATGGCGCACAGTATTTCACGGTGAATAATCCCCTGTTCTGGAATATCGTTTCAGCCTGGCAGACCGACGGCATCGTGCGTCCCTGGGAAGGTTGGATCGTCGAATTGCAAAAAGGCCAGATCATTAATAGTGACATGACGACCCAACGATTTGTCGGCGTGCCGCGCATGCAGACGGTTGCAGAAAACTTGGCGCGACATTGCGACCTGACGACTTCGGCCAATATATCTGAACTGGAATCAGTGAATCAAGGTGGCTGGCGGCTTTTTAACGAGCGCGGAGATTACCAGGGGGCCTACGATATTGTAATCATCGCTACTGCGGCGCATCAGGTAGCTGACTTGTGTCGACCGATTCCAACAATTAGTAAACCTGCTGAAAATGTCGATATGACGGTATGTTGGAGTGGCATGCTTGCTTTTGATAAAAAGCTTAATATTCCCTACGATGCGGCCTTCGTTTTAGACTCTCCGTTATCCTGGATTTCGCGGTATCGAGTTGCGGACACTGCCAGCGATGCTGATTGCTGGGTTTTACACGCCTCTCCTGAATGGTCACAACAATATGCGGCCACTTTTCGAGGACGTGTGATGCATGCGCTAATCGATGCTTTTTGGGAGGCAACTGACCTCAGTATGCACAACCCGGTATCTGTCTCGGTACATTGCTGGAAACACGCGTTACCGATAAATCCGATTGATGAAGATTCGTTGTTTGAAGAGTCGCAAGCAATTGGAGCCTGCGGAGACTGGTGCACTGCGCCACGTATCGAGGGAGCCGTGTTAAGTGGCTTTTCGATGGCCGACAGGGTTATGAAATATATCCATAAGAACTATGGCTGACAAGCATACTGGATAACCAGGGAAATGATGAGAGATACAGTCCGCCTGGATAAGTGGTTATGGGCAGCGCGCTTTTTTAAAACCAGGGTACTTGCCAGCGAGGCCGTCACCGGGGGCAAGGTGCATTTGGCAGGGCATCGGATAAAACCCTCGCGCAAGGTTAAAATCAACGATTGTTTTGAAATCCAATGCGGCTATCAACGCTACCAGGTAATTGTTACCGATATCAGTGATCGCCGTGGGTCGGCCTCCTTCGCACAAACCCTGTATCGAGAAACTGAAGCCAGTATCGAAAAGCGTGTCGGCGAAGCCGAGAAACGGAAGCTGGCTATGATGCAGCGACCCCATTCCAATTCCCGTCCTGACAAAAAACAACGCCGTAAAATACGCCAGTTTAACGCCAAGCTATGAATCGAGTATTCGTCTACGGTACCCTGAAGAGAGGCCATCGAAACGACCATTTCCTGCACTGGGCCGAATTTGTCGGCAATTTCACCACGCAAAACATTTACTCTATGTACGAGTTTGAGAACTATCCCGCCGTGTGCCTGCACGGTAATCATGCGATCGAGGGTGAGGTTTATCACGTCACCGATTGCCAGTTTAGAACGCTGGACGACCTCGAATGGTACCCCCGCTTCTACCAGCGAATCGAAATTAACACCGGTTTTGGCGATGCCTGGATGTACATCGTCAAGGCAGAACAGTGCCACGGTAAAAAACCAATCCCCGGCATCTGGCGTTTTAATCGCTAAATCCACGTTCGGCGAGAGGATAAAACGTTGGCCGCGCAGGATCGATGATCGAACCTAGATTGTCTGCAGGGTAAACCTCGACCTTTACCCAAAGAAACAAAATCCAGCGGAAAAATCGATTAAACTGCTTTTCCGACGGGACCCTGACGAATTACCCCTAGTCACACAATGAAAACCTCTGGGAGAGCATCTAATGAATAAAATCAAACTGGAATTTGAAAACTCGAATGGTGAAAAACTGGCAGGACTGCTTGAACTGCCCGAGCGTGTAGACGAAATTTCCAGCTACGCATTATTTGCGCACTGTTTTACCTGCGGTAAGGATATTGCTGCCGCATCAAGAATCAGCCGTGCGCTGGCAGCGAAGGGTATCGCGGTTCTGCGTTTTGATTTCACCGGATTGGGTAGCAGCGATGGTGATTTTGCCAATACCAACTTCTCGTCGAATATTGATGATTTAATTCTGGCCGCAAACGCGCTTGAGGAGCAGTATCGGGCCCCACAAATTCTGATAGGTCATAGCCTTGGTGGTGCGGCTGTTTTAGGCGCTGCGGCAAAACTGGATTCGATAAAAGCAGTCGTCACAATTGGTGCGCCCGCGACTGCTCAGCATGTTGCGCACCTGTTTCAGGAAAAGGCTGACCTGATCGAGAAGCAGGGCGAAGCGGTTGTTGCACTGGGGACACGCGAGTTTTCGATTAAAAAACAGTTTCTTGATGATATTGATCAATATTCGTCGACCGAGAAAATCCGGGATCTCGATGCCGCGCTACTGGTATTTCACTCACCCGTCGACACGATAGTATCAATCGATGAAGCAGCCAGGATTTACCAGGCAGCAAAACATCCAAAGAGCTTTATCTCGCTCGACAAGGCCGATCATTTACTTAGCAAGGCAGCTGATGCGGAATACGTCGCGGTAACAATCGCATCCTGGGCCGGCCGTTACCTGGAACTTGGGCAGGACAGCGAATCCCAGGAGAATCCCGATCTTATTGAAGGTGAGATATTGATAACCGAGTTAAACCAAAAATTTCTGCGAGGCATGTACAGTACCAGTCACTTCCTGCGGGCCGATGAACCGGTGAAATACGGTGGCTCCGACTTAGGCCCTACACCTTACGACCTGTTGTTGATGTCGCTGGGTGCCTGTACGTCGATGACATTGCGAATGTACGCAAACCGGAAAAATTTACCGCTTGAAGACCTGTCGATTCGACTAGTGCATGAACGCGTACACGCCGAAGACTGCATCGATTGCAATGCCAAGATCGAACGTATCACACGGCGTATTTCACTGGTAGGCGATCTAAACGAAGAGCAACGCCAACGATTGCTCGAAATTGCAGATAAATGTCCGGTGCATCGAACCCTGGAAAGCGAACCGGAAATTGTAACTCAACTTGAGGATTAAGCCGGGATCAGAACTCCCTGATCAGGCGAGCGCCAAAACTGATGTCAGGCGCGGAGCTCACCTGGATATCTTCGGAGAAAAAAAGATCGAGCCGATGATTTTCGATAAGGCCGAGGAAGCCAAGCCCGAGCTGAATCTGGAGCGAGTTGCCGAATGCCTTTAAGTCGCTGTCTTCGATAGTTTCGGAATGAAAATCAAACTGTACCGTTCCGATCAGCTTGTCGTTGAATCGGTAATCGAGACCTAACTGGGCGACCCAGATTTGATCGACGGTCAGTCCTTCCAGGTTTCCGTCGTCACCGGGAAAACTTAAGCCAAGCAAACCGTACAGCGAAACTTCTTCATCGATACGTTTTACTCGGGAAACCCAGATCGCGAAATCGATTGCTTCGTTACCACTGAAATCGGATTCTGAGCCCGTGGGTAGCTCGATACCGATGAAAAAGCGGGTTTCACTGGGCAGCTCGTACCCCAGCGCGATTGAAAGATCACCGAGGCCGCTACTGGACTCGTCCTGCGAATATTCGACGATGCCATCGCGCGAATATTTGATATTTAATTCATCCTTGGGAAAGTCATCGCGGTCTCCGTCGGGGAGCCCAAAAAAATCATGCCAACCGTCGATTAATCCGTCGAGTTCGCCACCATTGTTTGCAACGAAAGGAATGGCCGCCTGGGCTAACCATTGATCCTTGCGGTAACTGAGACCAAGCTCGTAGCGATAGTTTTCCACGTCAATAACCAGGATTTCACCACTTTTACTCTGTTCCTGGAGCGTATTCGTAATATAAAAACTGTGGTCGATTCGCCAGCCATTCTCTTCGCTAATGGGAGCCTGACTCGGTAAATAAATGGGTTGCAATATTGGATTGAGGTCACGTGTTGCGAGGCCCGAGCCCGAGATAGCGAAATGACTGAAAGTAAGAAGAACGATACTGCTAGCAAATAGAAACGGTCTAGTTTGCTTCATAGTCACCGTGCTCACGTGTCGCCAGAAACTCGATTTCAGGCCAACGTTCTTGCGTCATTGTCAGGTTAACCCGAGAGGGAGCTACATAAGCTAGATCGCCAGCATGGTCCAGCGCGAGGTTGTTACGCATCTTGTGTTTAAATTCTTCGAGCTTTTTGTCGTTGCTACAAGAAACCCAACGTGCGGTATTCACATTGACTGGCTCAAACTGGCAGTCAACACCGTATTCATCCTTGAGACGGTGGGCAACGACATCGAATTGAAGCACCCCGACCGCACCGAGGATCAGATCGTTATTTGCGATTGGTCTGAATAGCTGGGTCGCACCTTCCTCACACAACTGGGTCAAGCCCTTCAACAGAGCCTTCATTTTGAGTGGATCCTTGAGTTGGGCGCGCCTGAATAATTCTGGAGCAAAATTGGGAATGCCGGTGAACGCAAGTTTCTCGCCTTGGGTAAAGCTGTCGCCGATCCGAATGGTGCCATGGTTGTGAATACCGATGATATCTCCGGAATATGCTTCTTCGACATGGCCCCGGTCCGCAGCAAAAAAGGTCAAGGCGTCTGGAATTTTCACATCCTTGCCGATACGTACATGTCGCAGTTTCATGCCTCGAGTATATTTTCCGGAGCAGATGCGCATGAAGGCAATTCGATCGCGGTGTTGCTTGTCCATATTAGCCTGAATTTTGAAGATAAAACCGGTGAGTTTATCTTCTTCGGCAGTGACGATTCGACTCCTGGTAGCGCGCCCCATGGGGGCAGGTGCGCACTCGTTGAAAGCATCGAGCAATTCGGCCATGCCAAAATTGTTGATCGCAGAACCAAAATAAACCGGGGTTAATTCCCCTTTAAGGTAACTATCGAGATCGAATTCGCTGGCAGCACCACGCACCAGTTCAATTTCGTCACGAAACTCATCTGCCATCGCTCCTAATACCCCGTCAAGTCTCGAGTTGTCGAGGCCCTCGATTACTTCACCCGAGGATATCTTGTCTGAATCACTCGCCGAAAACAGGTGCACTGAATCGTTGAGCAGATGAAATACGCCTTTCAGGTTTTTCCCCATGCCGATGGGCCAGGTGATCGGAGCGCATCGAATCTTGAGTATATCCTCAACCTCATCGAGCAATTCGATCGGATCGCGGCCCTCTCGATCGAGCTTGTTAATGAACGTGATAATCGGGGTATCGCGCAGCCGGCAGACGTCCATTAATTTTATGGTACGCGCCTCGACACCCTTAGCGCAGTCAATGACCATCAAGGCAGAGTCGACTGCTGTCAAGGTTCGATACGTGTCTTCGGAAAAATCCTCGTGCCCCGGTGTATCCAGCAGATTGATAATGCAATCGTGATAAGGAAACTGCATTACCGATGAGGTTACCGAAATACCGCGTTGCTTTTCAAGCTCCATCCAGTCAGAGGTGGCATGCCTTGCCGCCTTGCGACTCTTTACGGTCCCCGCCATCTGTATCGCCTTTCCAAACAACAGCAATTTTTCAGTAACCGTAGTTTTACCAGCGTCCGGGTGCGAAATAATTGCAAAGGTGCGGCGTCGACGTATTTCGTCAATGTCTGACATTTATAAATACCAAATTATTAGTAAGGAAGGCTAGCCGTGCTGCACACCGGTTGGTGATGGAATATGCCTTGCGAACAACAACGCATCCTCGCGGCCATCGGGTGCCGGGTAGTAATCTTTACGGCATCCAACTTCGTTAAAGCCCGCCGAATTATAGCAACTTATCGCGGCAATATTGCTGGGGCGCACTTCCAGTAACATGGTCTGCGCATGCCTTGTGCGAGCCTCTTCGACAAGGAACTCGATAAACTGTTTCCCAAAACCCTTGCGCTGATATTCGAGGCCGATCGACAGGTTGAGCATATGGCTTTCGCCCGCGGTAACGCTGATGACCGCGTGGCCAACGATGGTTTGCTGCTGCAATGCCAACCAGCAATGGTACCCAACGCGAATGCAATCGTTGAAAATTTTATCAGTCCATGGAAATTTGTATACCTCACGCTCGACCTTCATAACCCGCCTTACGTCGGCGAGCGTCATGCGCCGAAAACACAAAGCGAAATCATTCATCGCAGCATCTGGGATAGCAGTTTCAAATCCTGCCAGACGATGGCCTTGGCTGAAGGGTTGCGCAACAGGTAGGCCGGATGGTAGGTCACCTTGAGTGGAATTTCGGTTCCAGGTAGTTTGTGCATTTGCTGGATCAGCTTGCCAACCGGTTGGTTGCTTCCCAGCAGGTTATGCGCAGATACACGACCGACCGAGAGAATCACTTTGGGTGCGATCTGTTCTATTTGCGCCTCCAGGTAGGCGCGACATTGTTGCGCTTCATTCTGTTTTGGATCGCGATTGTTGGGTGGGCGGCATTTAACTATATTGGTAATGTAGACTTGCTCGCGAGAGATACCGATTGCCGCCAGCATCCGGTCTAGCAATTGCCCCGAGCGCCCAACGAAAGGCTCACCACGGATGTCTTCGTCGTGTCCGGGTCCTTCACCGATAATTAACAGGTCTGCCTGCCGGTCACCGACTCCGGGTACTTTCTGAGTGCAGGCTTGCGCAAGTTCACATGCGTTGCATTCATGAATGGCTTCGATGACTGAATCCCAGGAATCGAAGCTGGTCGGGATTTCGGTCTTCAGGACCGGTTGATCCAAAACAGCTTCTGTCAGGAGTTCCTCAACATTATTATCTTCGGTCAGCGCTACGGGATCGCCAGAGGCCACGGCAACAGGACCTGTTATGGCACTGTTGCCGCTTACGGCTGCACGTTCGCTCCATATTTGAATCCCGATTCCCTTCAGACAGTTTTGTTGCCGGGTGGTCAACATCAGGGTTTACACATCTCCGAGCTGGGGGTGGGTACGACCTGAACTGTTAATCACCTTATTCAAAGCATTGATATATGACTTTGCCGAGGCGATGACAATATCCGTATCGGCCCCCTGACCATTAATAACCCGTCCATCTTTTTCAACCCTAACAGTGACTTCACCTTGCGAGTCGGTTCCAGTGGTGATGGCATTGACCGAATAAAGCTGCAGATTGACGCCAGTTTCGGTTAGTTTTTCGATCGCCTTGAAACATGCATCTACCGGCCCATCACCGCTGGCTACAGCCTGCTGCTCAGTGCCATCGATATTCAGTGTCATGGTGGCACTGGGTATTTCGCCGGTTTCGCAGCAAACCTTGAGGCTGACGAGTTTGATTGTTTCGTTTTCGGTTTCGAGAGCGGCTTCATTAACTAGCGCCAACAGATCTTCATCGAATATATCGTGCTTTTTGTCTGCCAGGGTTTTAAAGCGTGAGAACACCTCGTTGAGTTCTTCCTCGGAAGCGAACTGGATATTCAGCTCCGCCATGCGG
This sequence comes from uncultured Gammaproteobacteria bacterium, assembly GCA_964194715.1. Taxonomy (GTDB): domain Bacteria; phylum Pseudomonadota; class Gammaproteobacteria. Next base: position 55,748 of record CAXMNA010000126.1, on the reverse strand, counting down.
GATTTAAAGGCATTGCGCCCGGAATGTTTACCGAGGACTAACTTGTTAGTGCTCCAGCCAACGTCCTGGGCACGCATGATTTCGTATGTTTCGCGTGATTTCAAAACGCCGTCCTGATGGATGCCGGATTCATGTGCGAATGCATTGGCACCAACAATTGCCTTATTCGGTTGCACGGTGAAGCCGGTTATTCCCGAAACCAGTTTCGAGCAATTCATGATCTGGGTGGTATCGAGGTCGGTTTCACAGGGGAATACATCCTGCCTGGTCCGCACCGCCATGACGATTTCCTCCAATGAGGCATTACCGGCACGCTCACCGAGACCGTTTATCGTACATTCAACCTGGCGCGCACCGTGCAACACCGCCGCCAATGAATTACCAACCGCGAGGCCCAGGTCATTGTGACAATGCACCGAAAAAACTGCCTTATCCGAATTTGGGATGCGTTCCATCAGGTCGTGAATCAAATCTCCGAACTGATGTGGGACATTGTAACCCACGGTATCCGGAATATTGATTGTGGTCGCGCCTTCGTCGATTACCGCCTCGATTACGCGACACAGAAAATCCGGGTCCGAACGGCCGGCGTCTTCCGGCGAAAACTCGACATCATCGGTATACTGCCGTGCCATGCGAACCGCCGCTACCGCTGCTTCAACCACCTGGTCAGGCGACATGCGGAGCTTGTGTTCCATGTGAATCGGAGAGGTGGCCAGAAAAGTATGGATCCGACCCGAATTTGCGGGTTTGATGGCTTCACCGGCACGTTCGATATCGATTTGTTTGGCACGTGCAAGACCGCAAACGGTGCTGTCCTTAATGATTTCGGCAACCGCCTGTACCGATTCGAAGTCGCCGTCGCTGGCAATCGGAAAACCGGCTTCGATAATGTCGACCTTCATCAATTCCAGCGCACGTGCGATGCGAATCTTTTCGTCACGCGTCATTGACGCGCCGGGACTCTGTTCACCATCGCGTAGCGTGGTGTCAAAAATGATTAATTTGTCTTTGCTCATGGCTATCTCGTCTGTCTAAACGTTATGTATTCTGGATGTAGCTTACGTTTGCCCTCGTCAGGAGTTCTGTGATCTGCCTTACGGCAGCAGAGCGAGCAGCAGAGATAGCAACAGGTACGCAGGTAGGAGCCCCAGGCTGGCTGGAGACTGAAGTTGAGAACTGGTGTACTGCGATTGCATAAAATCAAATATAGCCAACTCTGACGAGCTTGCCAAGCAAAATATCAGACTTATGCGTCGGGAGGTGTTGCCTCGGTAGTTTCTGACAGGCGCATACGCTTGCGATTCCAGCGGAACAGGGAGACTATCGGGCCCGACAACATGTACAGGAAAAAGAATGAAAACAAGACTGTCGCTGTTTCCATCGACAGAAAAACAAATATCAGCATCACCGCCAGCAGCGCCACGAAAGGAACGCGTTCGCGTAAATCGAAATCCTTAAAACTGTAGTAGGAGAATTTGGAAACCATCAATGCCCCGGCCGCTATGGTCAGCATCAGTGCCGCGTAGACCACGTCCTGACCGGCAATGTCGTAGCTTTCACAAACCCAGACCGCACCCATTACCACGGCTGCCGCTGCGGGGCTGGCGAGGCCCTGAAAATAGCGTTTGTCGGCGACACCGATCTGGGTATTAAAACGTGCCAGTCTTAATGCGGTACATGTTGCATAGATGAACGCGGCGAGCCAGCCCAGTTTCCCCATGAATACTGTTACGTCGCGCAGATATACCAAAGACCAAAGATACACGATAAGGGCCGGTGCAACGCCAAACGAAACCATATCTGAGAGACTGTCGTATTCAGCCCCAAAGGCAGACTGGGTGTTAGTCAGGCGCGCCACGCGGCCGTCAAGGCCGTCGAGTAAACCTGCCAGGAAGATCGCGATTGCAGCAATTTCAAAGCGCCCGTTCATCGCCGCGATAATTGCGTAGAAGCCTGCAAATAGCGCGCCCGTAGTAAACAGGTTGGGCAACAGATATATGCCCTTGCCCATATTTTTGCGAATCTCTTTTGGGTTGCTATCATCCATAGTTACAGGTCGGGCGCAAGGCGCCCGCAGACTCTACTAGTTCTTGGATTTATCGACCAATGCGTTGGCGCTGAGCCAGGGCATCATCGAGCGCAGTCTGGCCCCCACCTGTTCGATCTGGTGCGCGGCGTTGTTACGGCGCCAGGCTGTCATTTCGGGGTAGTTGGACTGGCCCTCGGCAATAAACTTTTTCGCATAAGCGCCGTTTTGAATATCGTCCAGACATTCTTTCATCGCCCAGCGGCTTTCCTCGTTGATAATCTTCGGACCGGTGGTGTATTCGCCAAACTCAGCGTTATTTGAGATTGAGTAATTCATGTTGGCGATACCGCCTTCATGAATCAAGTCAACGATTAACTTAAGTTCATGTAGACATTCGAAATAAGCGAGTTCAGGCTCATATCCGGCTTCGACCAGGGTTTCAAACCCGGCTTTGACCAGTTCTATGGTGCCGCCACAGAGCACAGTTTGTTCACCAAACAGGTCGGTTTCGGTTTCGTCTCTGAAGGTAGTTTCGATGATTGCAGTACGACCACCACCGATGCCGGCGGCATAGGATAGCGCCAGTTCTTTAGCCATGCCTGAGGCATCTTGCTGGATAGCGATCAAGTCGGGGATACCACCACCCTTGACAAACTCGGAGCGCACGGTATGTCCCGGTGCCTTGGGTGCGATCATAATGACATCGAGGTCCGCACGCGGCACAACCTGATTAAAATGAATCGCGAATCCATGGGCAAAGGCCATCGCCGCACCTTGCTTGATATTGGGCTCGATTTCATTGACGTAAAGATCACGTTGAAATTCATCCGGGGTCAGAATCATGACGACATCGGCTTCGCGGATCGCATCGGCGGTATTTTTCACGGTTAGACCTGCCGCTTCAGCCTTGGCGGCTGAAGCCGAGCCCTCGCGCAGGGCGACGGTGACGTCAACGCCTGAATCCTTCAGGTTATTCGCGTGAGCATGGCCCTGTGAGCCATAACCGACAACGGTTACCTTCTTGCCCTGAATGATGGATAAATCGCAATCCTTATCGTAATAAATGTTCATAACTGCCTCGTTTCGCACATGGTTAGTATGCGGTCATAAATTAATTGCTTACCGTTATAAGGTAAGTGCTTTTTCGCCGCGCATTATACCCATGGAACCAGAGCGCACCACCTCGACGATGTTGTTTTCGTGCATGGCCTTAATGTAAGCGTCGAGTTTATCTCCAGCACCGGTTAACTCGATGCAAAACGTGGTATCGGTGACGTCGATAATGCGCGCGCGGAATATATCCGACAAGCGTTTTATCTCGGCGCGTTGTGGCTCCCCCTCAGCCTTGACCTTGACGAACATCATTTCACGTTCGATAAAATTGCCTTCGGTAAAATCCTGCAGCTTGACCACGTCAACCAGTTTATTGAGCTGTTTGGTTATCTGTTCGATGATGCGATCGGAACCGGTCGTAATAATAGTCATACGTGATAGTGTATGGTCTTCCGTGGTGGCAACCGTCAGCGATTCGATGTTGTAACCGCGCGCGGAGAATAACCCGGATATACGAGATAGTGCGCCGGCCTCGTTCTCGACCAGCAGGGATATGATGTGTCGCATTAAACCAGTTCCCCTTTCGCCTTAAGTTTCGCCTGCACTTTTTGCTGCAATGGGGAAATATCCATTTCGTTGTGTGCCTTTCCCGCTGAGATCATCGGGTAAACGTTAGCTTCCTGGTCGGTGATGATGTCGAGAAACACGGTCCTGTCTTTTAGTTTGAAAGCTTCTACCATCGCATCATGTAAATCGTCAGGATTTTCGACGAGGATGCCGACGTGTCCGTAAGCCTCCGCCAGCTTTACAAAATCGGGCAGCGAATCCATGTAAACGTGCGAATAGCGTTTCTCGTAGAAAAATTCCTGCCACTGGCGAACCATGCCGAGATAGCGGTTATTGAGATTAATGATCTTGATCGGGGTGTTGTATTGCAGGCAGGTCGACAGTTCCTGGATGCACATCTGGATACTGCCTTCGCCAGTGACACAGGCAACATCCTTATCGGGGAAAGCGAATTTGACTCCCATTGCCGCGGGAAGCCCAAAGCCCATGGTGCCAAGACCCCCGGAATTGATCCAGCGACGCGGTTTATCGAAGTGGTAGAACTGGGCTGCGTACATCTGGTGCTGGCCGACATCCGAAGTGATATAGGCGTCACCCTTGGTGACTTTATAAAGTTCTTCGATTGCCGCCTGCGGTTGGATGAGGTCTTTCGTTTGCTCATAAGCGAAGCTGTTCTGGGCCTGCCAGGACTGGATGGTTTTCCACCATGCATCGAGAGCCGATTTATCGACCTTCCGGTCGGTAGCATCGAGCTGTTTAATCATTTCGATCAGAACCTGCCTGGCTCCCCCGACGATCGGGATGTCGGCGTTGATCGTCTTGGAAATCGATGCCGGGTCGATATCAATATGGATAACTTGTGCATACGGGCAGAACTTGCTGGTCACGCCGGTAATTCGGTCGTCAAATCGGGCTCCGATACAAATCAATACATCGCATTCGTGCATTGCCATATTGGCTTCGTAGGTCCCATGCATGCCGAGCATGCCGATGAATTGAGGATCGGTCCCCGGGAATGCACCCAGCCCCATCAAGGTCTGCGTAATCGGGTATCCAAGCTTACGCACAAAGCTGCGCAGTTCCTCGGATGCATTGTCGAGAATAATGCCGCCGCCAGTGTAGATTATCGGCCGCTTGGCATTGAGCAGTAACTCGACCGCACGCTTAATCTGACGCGGGTGACCCTTGAAGTTCGGATTGTACGAGCGTAACTCGACTTTTTCCGGATATTGGTATGGAATCTTGATATGCGGAGCGGTAATGTCTTTTGGAATATCGATTACCACGGGGCCTGGCCGACCGCTGGTGGCGACATAAAAAGCCTTTTTTAGGGTTTCTGCCAGTTTATTAAGATCCTTGACCAGGAAGTTATGCTTGACACAGGGTCGGGATATCCCCACCGAGTCGACTTCCTGAAAGGCATCACTGCCAATCGCATGGCTCGGAACCTGGCCGGTCAGTACAACCAGCGGGATTGAGTCCATATAGGCGGTAGCGATTCCAGTAATCGCGTTGGTCGCGCCCGGGCCAGAAGTCACCAGGCAAACACCAGGTTTGCCGGTCGCCCGGGCATAGCCATCCGCAGCATGTGTAGCACCCTGCTCATGACGCACCAGGATATGTTGCACATCATCCTGTTTTTGCAGCGCATCATAAATATGCAAAACCGCACCGCCGGGGTAACCGAACAGATGCTTTACACCTTCATCTTTTAGAAACTGAATAATTATTTCAGAACCTGATAATTCCACGCTAACCTCTGATTCCAATTTACGTAAACTGCAATTGTTTACGCCAAACCCAAAATTCTATTATGGTTAAAATACAATTGCACTAATAACAGCTTGGATTTATTGAAGGAATCCTAAAAAAACGACGATTTTACTATGACAGAGCGCGAATGTGGCAAAAAGAGCTCAGGAAACGATCCAAGCCGGGATTGATGGGATTTCCTACAGGATTTCAGCGGTCAGTTTTTCTTCAGTAAAAAAACGAATTTTCCGCCTTCTTCACCGGAAGAAAGGAGGGGATTGTGGGTCTGTTTCGCAAAGGCTTCGAAGTCCTTTACCGAACCCTGATCAGTGGAAATTATTTTAAGGACGTGGCCGCGCTCCATTTCGCTGAGCATTTTCCTGGCACGTAATATTGGCAACGGACAATTCAGTCCAGACGCATCAAGTTCACGATCAAATGCTGCCATGAGAAATCTCCGTCAGGCGGTTGGTTGTTATTGTAGACAGGTATTTATATGCCAGGGCAATTTAAAAGGCAAGAGAAGCCGAAACTAGGAAATGACTTTGACGGGTGCGTTGTCTAAGGCATGGCCTGCCGATGCCCACTTGACAACTCCGCCTCGTAAATTGATAACGTTATTAATTCCTTGCTGATTTAAAAAACGACATACCTGTGCAGAGCGACTACCGGTCCGGCAGTAGATAACGATTTGCCTGGGTGATTCGGAAAAATAGTTAAGTTTCAACGGAATTAGGTGCATCGCGAGGGAACTGGCTTTGGGCAATACACCGCGTTCGATTTCCGCCGGGGTACGGATATCGAGCAATTCAAAATGATCTTCTTTGCGTAACATGCGGTGCAAATCAGAAACGCTTATTTCTTTTATTCGCGACATTGAACCTAATTTTCGGGAACGATTACTATACGACCGGGTCGATACTATTCTAATATAGCTCAATTTCCAATCGAACAAGTTCTCATGCCTGAACATTCCCGACCATTGCAAGTGTTCGGCCTTTCAACACGGTTCCGGGTCGTTGCAATTTTGCTGTCGTTAACCAGTTTTGCGGCTAATGCCAGTTCGGAATTACCGAGCCTTGGCGAAAATGCGTCAATAAATATAGAGCGAGAAACAAAATTAGGGCTCTCGGTTTACGAGAAGCTGCTGGCAATTGGATTGGTCGAAACAAATCCCTTGCTTGATCGTTATATCAACGACCTCGGTTTTCGTCTGCTGGCGGGAATCGGTAATCGAGTACGCGAGTATCGATTTTTTATCGTCCGTGATGATGCGGTAAACGCGTTCGCACTGCCAGGGGGCTATATTGGTGTTAACAGGGGACTCATTGCGCAGGCGCGAAACCAACACCAACTAGCTTCAGTGCTGGCTCATGAAATAGCCCATGTAGAGTTACGGCATGGACTCGATTCAATGGAAAAGGGGAGCGAGGTTAGTACCGCGACAATTCTGGCGATGATTGCAGGTCTGGTGCTTGGGGCGGCCGATTCAGAGGTTGGGGCCGCGGTGCTTTATGGTGGCGTAGCAAGTGGTCAACAGGCAATGGTCAATTTTACTCGAGAGAACGAGTATGAAGCCGATCGAATCGGGATTGAACTAATGCGCGATGCGCGCTTTGATCCCAATGGCATGGTCGAATTTTTTACCATAATGGGAAAGCTCTCGGGTAGCTCCGGGCTAGGAAGCATTGAGTATCTGCGTACTCATCCGGTGAGTAACAACCGGGTCGCTGAAGCGATTGGGCGCGCTAAGAAAATGCCACCAGGCGAGAACCAGGTGGATAACTATTTGTTGTTCAAGGATTTTCTGAAATTCGTTAGCAGCGATCATCTGCCGGACCAGGGAAGCAATTTTCTACGCGCCTTGGCATCGATTCAGTCCAGCAACTATACACGGGCGGATAAGATACTGCGTGATTTATATGCTAGTGACAATGAAAATATCTGGTATAGCATCGCCTTTGCGGTAAACCTGGAGCATTTGGGTCGCGGGGCTGAAGCAGAGTTGGTTTATCGTCGCCTGCTTGATATTTTCCCGGGAGACTACGTGCTTTCAATGCGTTTGCTGCGCCTGTTGAATAGCGCGGGTCGAAATCAGTCGGCCTTGACAATTGCGCGACGACTTGAAAACGAGTTTCCAGATAACCAGCAAATCTATTTCGAGTTGTCAGAAATCTACCAGTCAATGGGTCGGCCAGCGCTGCGCATGATGGCCGAAGCGGAGTTTCACCGAATTGCAGGTAACCCACAACAAGCGATAAGGCTTTACGATCAGGTACTAGATTCACCGGACGCCGATATCGCGACCGAGTCGAAGGCACGCGAAAAACGCCTGCTACTGTTAGAAGAATAAATATCATCCGCAATGACAATTAAGCTTTTACGCTGATTGCCGATACATACCGGGTAACCCAGATATTGTTGTCCACTCAGCATGAAACGAAGAACCCTATTGAAAGCAAGCCTTCAGCTAGGTGTCACCGGTATGTTATTTCCGGGCATCGCGGTTAGTGCCTATCCTACCAAGGCCTTCTTGGCTAAGCAGATACCGGATGCATTGCGTGAAGCATTTGGTACCGCCGATATTGGCGAAAGCAACAAGATCGAGATTGACGCGCCCCATAGAGCGAGCGATGCCAATATGGTGCCTGTAAGAATTAAATCCGGATTTGAAAATACCGAATCGATTTCTCTGGTGGTCACCGGAAACGAGTCGCCCTTTACCGCCTATTTCAAGCTTTACGAAGCGCAAAGTTTTGTATCGACTCGAATAAGGATGACCGATTCCAGTGATTTACTGGTTATCGTAAAGGCTGATGGAGTTTTGCACACCAATAAACGACCAGTGCGAGTAGGTCGTAATAGCTGCGGAGCATAGCGATGGCCAGAACCATGAAAATTCGCGCCCACGAGGTCGATGGACAGGTAGTCGTCAAGAGCGTTATCAACCATCCGATGGAATCCGGGCATCGTAAAATCAAGAAAACCGGAAAAAAAGTTCCACCCCATTTCATTAAAGAAGTCATAGTCAGCCGCAACAAGCGAATTGTCATGGAAGCTTTCTGGGGGAAATCGATTTCGAGGAACCCGTTTTTGTCATTTCAGATTCCGGGTCGTAAAGGTGACGCGATTACCATCTCCTGGCTCGACAACCGCGGTAATTCCGACACTGCCACTGCCAAAGTTCGCTAATTTCGTCATTCCCGCGAAATCGGGAATCTTATAACACGCCGCCATTTCAAGATCCCGGCTCGGGGGCCGGGATGACGTTTTGTTGTGAATAAGTCCTGAAGAGGATTAAAAAATCCTCTTCAGGACTTATTTTCTTGTTAGAATCCGCGGACTTTTTTAAGAGTGATCGACACGTGTATATCAATTTCCAGGCGCTCGGCTGCCGGCTTAACGAAGCCGAGCTCGAAACCTGGGCTAACCAATTCATGCAACGCGGGCACCAGGTGACCACTGATGCCGAAGAAGCCGATGTCGTCGTGTTCAATTCCTGTGCAGTTACGGCACAGGCAGATCGTAAATCACGCCAGCAGATAGGGCGTTTGCAACGTAACAATCCGAATGCACGCTTGATAGTTACCGGATGTCACGCGAGTTTGAATCCTGCTGCCGTCAAAAATTACCTCGGTGTTGACCTCGTTGTCGATAACCAACAGAAAGAGCAACTGGTTGATCAAACCCTGGAATTGGTCAGTGATCAAGCCGAGTACAACGGGAAGGTTGAGCCAGTGTTTGGTGAGTCACTGAATGCATTGCTTTTACGTGGCCGCCACCGCGGATTTATTAAGATCCAGGATGGATGTCGCTATCGCTGCACTTATTGCATCGTCACGATTGCCAGGGGTGCCGAGCGCAGCCGCAGTGAGGCAGAGATTTTGGCCGAAATCAATCTATTACATCAGCAAGGTGTACGAGAAGTAGCGCTGACCGGGGTGCATGTCGGCGGTTATGGCAGTGATATCGATTCCAGCCTATACCGTCTGCTGAATGAAATTCTGGAGCATAGTGAAATTCCCCGTATTAGGCTTGCCTCGGTCGAACCCTGGGATTTGCCCGATCATTTTTTTAAATTATTCAAAAATCCGCGTCTGATGCCGCATATGCACCTGCCGATTCAAAGTGGTTGCGATTCGGTGTTGCGTCGTATGGCGCGGCGTTGTAAAACCATCGAGTTTGCACGCCTGGTTGATAAGGCGCGCAGCACAACCCCCCTGTTTAACGTGACAACGGACCTGATTACCGGTTTCCCGGGGGAGAGCGAGCAGGAATGGCGCCAGACCATGGAGTTTGCCGCAAAGACTGGATTCGGGCATATTCATATTTTTCCTTTTTCAGCGCGGGCGGGTACCAAGGCCGCCAGGTTACCGGGACAAATCGATGGTTCCACAAAAAAGGCGCGCAGTCGGGAGATGCATGCACTGGCAGCAGAATTAAAGCAACGCGAATTGAGGCAGCATCTCGGTACCCGGGCCGAGGTGCTATGGGAACAGCAGATTAGCAGTGATCTCGGGCAGTGGCTTGGTTACACGCCGTATTACCACAAGATCACTTCAACGGATTCGCAGATTTGCGCCTCCAGTATTAGTGAAGTAAGTATCGATTCGGTGTCCAGTGATGGATCGATGCTGGTTAATAATATCTGCCGGCCCGAGGTTGCGGTCGATGATATCGGAAAACATGACGCGCGAATTTAAATCCTCGAAATGTTTCATCCTGCAATCGCAGGACAGCACGCGCGAATTTAGCGGTGTGCAATTTACCGCCAGCTATTGGCAACACCAACCAGATTACCAGGTTACCAGGGGCGGGCGCGGCGGAAGTTGTCTGATTGAGGTGGACGGTCGGAAAGCGATTCTGCGCCGTTATCTCCGCGGTGGTATGGTTGGCAAACTGCTCAGCGATCAATACCTGTGGCTGGGAAAAACACTGACCCGGCCCTGGCGTGAATGGAAGATCTTGCAGCGCGCGCTAAAAGCGCGGTTACCGGTACCGGAGCCGATTGCTGCCTGTGCCTGTCGCTCCGGTCTATGGTATCGCGCGGCATTGATCACTGCCTACCTGGAGGATACCGAGATGCTGACGCAGCGTCTCGAACGCGAGAAACTCGAGCCAGATGCCTGGAATCGCCTGGGATTGCTAGTTAAGCGAATGCATGCCGCCGGTATTCGTCACGCCGATCTCAACGCCGACAACATATTGATCGATTCGCAGAACCAGTTTTACCTGATTGACTTTGACCAGGCACGCGTTATGAATCATATCGATGACTGGCAATGGCAACCCCTTTATCGCTTCCAGCGATCGATCTACAAGAGAAACCAGAGGCAGCATCTTCATTATGTTGAAGACGACTGGCAAGCACTGATGGATGGCTACCAATCCTGAGAGCATCTCTAAAAATTGTCTTTTTTCACGATTGCAGCGTCAGCTCCGTGCTCGAATCCTCATTTATCCACATGTAAACTGCGGTTCTGCGCGCGGTGCTTCCTTGCACTCGCAAAAAAATCCTAATTTTTAGAGACACTCTCAGTTCAGCGGAAATTAGAGGTGCGGGGAGATGGCGGCCATGTATTGTTGAATGATGTCTGGTTGCTGTGCTAGCCGGGATTGCGCCTCTCGTCCGAGGGCTTCCGCCTGCTCGGGGTGGTCTAGAAGCTTGACGATCGCATCCCAGCAGGCAGCCATATTCTCGACCTGCAGCACGCCGCGACCAATGCCAAGCATCTTGATATCCGCGGCAATGTTGCTGTCTGAAGGACCAGTAATGATCGTGCAAGCGAGGCTTGCGGGCTCGTTCAGGTTGTGACCGCCAGTCTTGTCAAAGGAACCACCCATAATTACCAACCGCGCGCCGGCCATGAACGATTTTAACTCGCCCAGGGTATCAGCGAGGTAAACCTCGGTGTCTCGGTCAATCGATTGTGCTTTACTGCGCACTGAGTAATGCATTCCCAGGCGCTCGATCTGAGCCTGAATTTCCGCGCTACGATCCGGGTGTCGAGGTGCTAGTACCAGTAGAAAATGCTTGAGCCCAGCGGGGCGTGCTTCCAGGAATTGCTGTTCCTCACCGGTGTGACTGGATGCCAGGATAAGGTAGTCGCGTTCGATTAATCCAGATTGCACAGGAGAAATTTCAATATGTGACTTCAGATTGCCGACAATCGCTATCCGATCTTCATTTGCCCCGATGCGTAGCAGGGCATTCCTGTCGCTATTGTTGCGAGTCAGGATTTGCGAAAAGTAGTCCAGGGTTGTCGACAAGAGATTGCGTATAAATTCGCTCGCATCAAGAGATTTCTTTGATAGTCGCGCGTTGACCAGTATCAGCGTGACATCCTGTTTACGGGCCTGATACATCAGCTCGGGCCAGAGCTCGGTTTCCATCACCAGGCCGAGCTTGATTTTGTGTTGCTGGAAAAATCGTCGACCGTGCCAGCAGTGATCAAACGGAATTACGCCACTGCAAACCGAATCGGAAAAAAGACCCTGAATTGCCTGGTAGCCGGTTGCGGTAAAGCAGGTGAATAATATTTTTTTGCCCTGCTGCATCAAGGCTTTTACCAGCGGGGTGACGGCTCGTACTTCGCCGACCGAAGAAGCATGTACCCAAATTCTGTCTTCGCCGTCATCTTCAAAGCCGAACATTCGCATCGACAGGTAACGCGGTAACCCATGTTTGAAGCCATGTTTCAGTGCGTGCAGGATCCAGAATAAATACAACGGAATTGACAACAGGCGATATTTGATTCCGGGTGAAGGTACTGTCATTTTATTCTACTCACGAGTAGAACGGTGCCTCAGCGGGGGGGCGAGTCTTGAAGCGCTGATGTATCCACATATAATTTTCAGGGAATAGTCGCACATACTTCTCGATCGAGTGATTGACCGCACTCGCATCCTTGTAATCATCTTCGCTGGGAAAATTCTCGAGTGGGGGATCGATACGGAGGATATATCCAGTCCCGTCTCGTTTACGCTCGGGGTAATAAGGCAGCATGGCGGCCCCTGATGATTGCGCCAGTCGAGCGCTTGCAGTAATCGTTGCGGTGGTGACCCCCATGAAAGGTGCGAACACGTTGCGCTCACGCCTGAAATCCTGGTCCGGAGCATACCAGGTCGGTATCTTGTTTTTAATACCCTTGATTAACTGGCGGGTGTTTTTGCGTGAGACGGTGTTTACGAAATAACTGCTACGCCGGGTATAGAGATAGCTGTCGAACAATTCATTGCGTTGGGTGCGATACATGACCTGTACCGGCATAAATAACGCCAGCAGGCGGGCGCCGATTTCGAGACTGGTGAAATGTCCCGTCAACAAGATTGCCCCACGTCCACTATCCAGAACCGCGTCGAGGTGCTCACGCCCTTCGATTTCGACAATTGATTTGAGTTTATCGGCTCGCCACCACCAGCACATCGCCATTTCGATTAGCGAAATGCCAATATTTTGGTAACAGTCCAGTTTAATACGGTTGCGCTCGTCCTCGGATTTCTGCGGCAAACAATGCGCGAGATTGGTATCGACTATCTTCTTGCGTGATCTGCTAACCAGGAAAAGAAAGCGGCCAACAACACGACCAATCGAAAGTTCGACACGGAAAGGTAGCCAGGACACCAGGCGCAACATGCCGATAATGCACCACATCGGCCAAAACTTCGGGGAATAATAATCGCGTGCCTTAAACAGTACGGAGCTTGCTTCGCCCATCGGCTATTGCAGGATCAACCAGCGGTTTATTTCAAACAGGTCGTCTTCCTCGAGGATCCCGGCGGCCTGTTTCAATCTCAAGTTATCGAGAAGGTATTGGTAGCGCGCACTCGCATAGTCCCGTCGTGCCCGGTAGGTTTCGCGCAGCGATATCAATACGTCGATTGAAGTTCGGGTGCCGACTTCAAACCCGGCCTCGGTCGCCTCGAGTGCGACATTACTCGATTCGAGTGCCTGTTTGAGTGCCTTGACCTGGCTAATTCCTGAAACTACGTCGAGGTAAGCGGTGCGCGATTGTTGTGAAGCCAAGCGGCTTTGCAATAGCAGCGTGTTTTGTGCGGCGCGTAATGTTGATTCTGCCTGGGCTTGCTCGGCACTGATGCGCCCCCCGGTATAAAGCGGCACCTGTAATTCAATACCCAGGGTCAGATCTTCCTGTTGAAAATCACCTCTTACTTCATCACCATCGACATCGTTATCCGCATAACTTGCTGTCAGATCGAGGGTTGGATATCCACTCCTGGCATTTTTATCGCGCTCGAAACGAGCGGCATTGAGATCTTGTTGCGCAGCGATCAGCTCGCGATTATTGCTTAACGCCAGCAATACCCAGGATTCGGCTGAGATCGGGTTGGGTAGCGATAACTTGAGATTCTCCCCCAGTGGTGCCAGTGCCTTGATCGAAGCGTCAGCGATAATAACGTAAAGTGACTGAAACGCATTGTCGAGTATGTTTTCGGCCAGAATAACCTGCGCCTCGGCGTTATCAAATCGAGCCTGAGCTTCCTGTACGTCGGTGATGGCGATCAGACCCACTTCAAAGCGTTTCTGCGCCTGCTCGAGCTGCCGCGCTATTGCCGTACGCTCGGCATAAGTAAACTCGACGTTATCCTCGGCGGCGAGAATACTGAAATAGGTCTCTGCAACACGCAGGATTAATGCCTGGCGAGTGGCCTGTAACCGGGAGAGTTCGGCGGCGCTCGTGGCTTCGGCGGAATTGATGTTGCCCTGGGTTTCAGTGTCATAGAGAGATTGCGTCAGGTCGAGGCTGTAGCCGGTGGCTTCATTGTCATTGTCACCCGTTTCCGAGTTATCGGATTCACGCACCGAAGTGTTGGCATTGAGAGAGATCTGTGGTTTACGACCAGATCGGGCGATTGGCACCGCCTGGATTGCCGCAAAATAATTGGATTCCGCGATCATCAATTCGGCGTCTCTTTCCAAGGCGAAGCCGTAGATGGTGACAAGATCCTCTGCCGGTGATGATTGCCACCATAGTAGCAAAACCAGCAACGCGAATTTTGACAAGAGTTTTTCCATTCGAGGGTTCATGTTTTTGGGTTGCCCGGATTATAGAGAAACTGGTATCTGATTAGTACACGGGCATGTCGAGGTCAATCTCGCGGGCCCAGGCATCAACACCGCCATCAAGATTAACTAATGCATCGACAGACTGTTGTTGCAGAAACTGGATTACATTCTGACTGCGAATACCGTGATGGCAGATCACGACAATCTCATTGGCCGCTTGCAGTTGTGCCAGCTGTTGCGGGATTTGCCCCATCGGAATATTGACACTGCCGTCGATATGGCAGATCTCGAATTCCCAGGGTTCCCTGACGTCGAGCAACAACAGATTCTCATTGTGAAGATACGCTGCCAGCTGCGTTGCGCTCATGCTACGCATTAACTGGGTAACTAGACACTAAGGCGAGGCAAATCGGTTTCAAACAGAGATTGCGTCATCCATTCGGACTCGCCGCCGCGCGTGATCAGCAGGGCCTGCATTACCGGCGACTGGCCAATAATAATAAACATCCTGCCACCCGGTTTAAGTGCCAGTTTTAAATTTTCCGGAACACTCTTCAATGAGCCGGTTACTGCGATTGCATCGTAAGCTGCGGCGAAATCGATCTGCGTCAGGCCAAGTTGTTGAAATTCAACATTTCCCTGTCCGCAATTGGCGACGTTGGTTTTGGCAAAGTCGATAATATCGGCGCTCGAATCGACGCTGGTAACTTGCTGTGCAAGGCGTGCGAGGCAGGTCGTGACATATCCGCTGCCACTGCCGATTTCCAGTACCTGATCTTCGGGTTTAATCAGTAACGCCTGTAGCATTCGACCTTCAATCGTCGGCGGCAACATGTTGACACCATGTCCGAGTGGGATCTGACAATCGGCGTACGCAACTCCCTTATAGGGCTCCCTGACAAAATCCTCACGGTTGACCTGGTTTAGCGTGGATAAAACCTGATGATCGAGCACTTCCCAGGGGCGGATTTGTTGTTCGATCATATTAAATTTGGCAATCGTTGCGTTGGTCATAGAAAATGGCGCGTATAATTTTGTATGCAAAACATTATATAGCATCAAGTCAGAGGTAATCACAACTCGTTACAATTATAATCGTGGGTTATTTCTTCATCTGGCTTGATATCGCGTAACGCGACCACGCTCAGGTCATCGTAGAAACAGGCGTTGGGATCATCCGAATGGTTGATGTACTTGAAGTTACATATAACCTCAATCCCCTGGGATTCGCTGATCCAGAGAACATAGTTACCATCTTTTGCGCTCGGCTTTCCCGTTAACCAGCCTATAGTGCTGCCCGCCAAAATGCTGCTAGACACAAATAGACCTTTCCCATGTATCTTGCTATCTGCAACATAGGTATTATCGATCATCAGAAATTTGTATTAACCTGAGTTAAGACTATTCTTTTGCAACTTACTCTAAATATACCAAGGCTTCAAATGGGGAATAATAAGTTCGAATTTCAAGGTTTCGTTCTGGCTTTACTGCTGTCCCTGGGAAGTATTGGCATGGCCCATGCCTCCGGGTTTGCATTAATCGAGATGAACGCCAGCGGGCAGGGTAACGCCTACGCTGGCGCCGCAGTTGGCACCAATAACGCGTCGACGATATTTTTTAATCCGGCCGGAATGATGAATCTAGAGCGAGACCAACTCGCCATTGCCGCGCATTTAGTCATGCCCAGCGCGGATTTTGATAACGACGGTTCGGTAACGGCGATGCAACCACCAGGTGGCACTGTGAATCCCGACGCTTTCCTGTCGGGCGACGATGACGATGGTGGTGAAGATGCCTTCGTGCCCAATATATACTGGGTAAAAACAATTAACGAAAAAACCAAGTTTGGCCTCGGGGTCAATTCTCCATTTGGATTAACGGTTGATTATGATGACGAATGGGTGGGTCGTTATCACGCCCTTCTGTCCGAACTTATCGCCGTTAATGTCAATCCCAGTATTGCGTATCGGGTCAATGACAAGCTATCGGTTGGCGCCGGACTTAGCCTGATGCTGGTGGACGCCAATTTGAGTAGCGCAATTGATTTTGGTGCATTCTGTTATGGTGTCAATCCTTTAGGTCCAGCCAACTGTGACGGTGTGGAGTTGACTCCGTCAAATCTTGGAAATGGTGATTCTGACGGCAAGCTCGAGCTCGAAGCGGATAATTACGATGATATTGCAACCGGATTCAACCTGGGCCTGGTTTACCAGATTTCACAGCAGACCAAAATAGGCGTCGCCTATCGCTCCGAAGTAGACATATCGGTTGAGGGTGACGGCGATTTCACCGTACCAATAAACCCCACATTGCAGGTACTGGTCGGGGCAAGTGGCGCCTTTGTCGATACCGACATCGACGTTGACGTTACGCTACCGGCCAGTTTTTCAGCCAGCGTTGCACACCAGGTCAACAAGATCACCTGGCTCGCAGATATAACCTGGACCGGCTGGAGTTCGTTCGACGAACTGCGCGTGGTTTATGAAAACTCGGCTCAGTCGGATACCGTTTATACCGAGGACTGGGACGATACGATGCGTTATTCGGTAGGCTTCGATTATCAATACTCGGATAAACTCATTCTACGAAGCGGGATCGCACTGGATGAAACCCCGGTGCCGAGCGCTGAGCGTCGCACACCGCGTCTGCCGGGCAACGACCGCACCTGGCTTTCGTTCGGTTTAACCTATACGCTGAACAATACGATGACTATCGATGTGGGCTATTCGCATTTGTTTGTAGACGACAGCAAAATTGACAATACATTAGAAGTTGAATCGGTCCCTGAGCTTAACGCGACGTTAACCGGTGAATACGAAGCCGAGGTGGATATTTTAAGCGCACAACTGAACTGGAATATCGACTAAAAGATACCTCGCGATTCCGAACAAAAAGCCACCTGGCCGGGTGGCTTTTTTGTTTGGCTGTGCCCGCTTTGCAAGATATCTTGCAAAGCCAACGCAAGCATCACAAATACCGTTCGAAATCAAATATTTAAACTATACTGGTTGAGATTACTTTAACTGGGTCAGGAAGCGCTGATCCGCTGGAATCATCCCGAACGTGGCGTGATTTCGCCTTACGAGTTTATCGAATTTGCTGAGCAGCGTGGATTGATCGGACAGATCGGCGACTGGGTTATCCGGCAGGCTTGTCAACAGTTACGCAGCTGGCTCGATCTCGGCATCCAGGACTGCAAGATCGCAATCAATCTTTCGAGCATGCAGTTGGTCCAGGTAGATATTGTGCAGAAGATCCTGCAAAACCTGGACGACTGCAAGGTTCCACCGCGGCTGTTAGAGATTGAAATCACCGAAACCATTCTCATGGAAAACGTGCAAAGGGCAATAGAGTCGCTTGAACGGCTCAACGCACGCGGCATTTCGATCGCAATCGATGATTTCGGCACTGGTTATTCATCGTTAAGTTACTTGAAGACCTTGCCGATCGATAGCCTGAAAATCGATCGTGGATTTATCAAGGACATATGCACCGATGAAAATGATCAGAAGATCGTGCAGACGCTGATATCGATGGCGCATTCGATGGATATGAAAGTTGTCGCCGAAGGCGTCGAAGAGCGAGCGCAACTAGACTTGTTGGGCGAATATGCGGTTGACGAAATACAGGGCTACCTGTTGAGTAAGCCGGTCGATGCCGAATCGGTTGAGGAGATTATTCGCAACCCGCAGCCGCATCTGGAATCTCCCGCCAAGGTCGTGCAGCTACGCTCCTGATCGCTGCTAGCTGGCTCAACCCCCGGTTTGAAAACCTAACTGCTGTAACACTTCAACTGGCAAGCCTGTGTTTTGCTGCTGTACGATAAAGCGCTCGTACTCAAGCCGCTCGGGGTAAACACGGCGTAACGCGTCGAAATGCTGCGCAAAAGATTTAGCTTCCAGGTCGCTTGCCGCAATAAATGCTTCATGATCACGCCAGATATCGAAGTGCTGATGAAACAGGTCGTGCCAGGCCGAGGAAATCGAGTCCGTAGCCTGCAAGGTCAGGTGCTTATCGGGAGGAAACTGCTGTGACATGTGCCAGCTGGATGCGAGCCTGAAATGCTCGCAAGCCGCATCGAGCATCATCTGCGTACCCCGTAGGCGTCCTTCGACGCTATAGCCGGCGATATGTGGGGTGCCGATATCGACTCGTTGCAGCAGTTGGCGTGACAAATTCGGTTCCTGTTCCCAGGTATCGAGAAAAACGACCAAATCCTCTCGCTTATGTAGTAAATCGAGTAGCGCCCGGTTGTCGACCACTTCACCGCGCGCGGCGTTAACCAGCACACAACCGGCAGCCATGCGCTGCAGGCGTTCGGCATCCAGCAGATGAAAAGTCGGATGCACGCCGACATGAGTTAATGGCACGTGTAGGGAGATGAAATTACACTCCCCCAGAATGGTATCGAGGTCGACAAAATTCTGGCTGATTTTGCCGGATTCCAGCAACGGGGGATCGCAGACCAGGCATTCGATGCCGAGTGCGTCGAGTTTGTGAAGGAGCCGCGAGCCAACATTGCCAAAGCCGACGACACCGGCTTTTAATTGAAATGGATCAAATCCCTTGCGTCGCGCCAGCGCGAACAGGCCGCTGACAACGTACTCCGACGTGCTTTCGGCATTGCAGCCCGCCGCGTTACCGCAGCCGATATTCGACTTTGCCAGGTAATCCAGGTCGATGTGATCGGTGCCGATGGTAGCGGTGCCGACGAATTCGACTGGGGAGGCATCGAGTAGGGCTGCATCGACGCGGGTCACAGTTCTGATGATCAGGCACTGGCAATCGTCAAGATGTTCACGCCTGATTTCGCGCCCCGGCATGAGCTCGACCTCGCCGAGCTTCTGGAATGCATCTGCTACACAGGGGATATCCTGATCGGCCAGTATCTTCACGACATGCAAAAACGGTCGATCAGGTCCTCGAGCATTTTTATTGTCGGGTCAATGTGCGCTAGCGGTAGGAATTCATCGGGCTGGTGTGCCTGGTTGATCGAACCTGGCCCGATAACGATGGTTTCGGTTTGCATCGAATTGTAGTAAGGCGCCTCAGTACCGAAAGCAACGCTACCGGTTTTTTTGCCGGTGATATGAGTCAGGTACTGTGCTAGTTCGCTTGCTTCGGGGGTGTCCATCGCGGGCATGCCGGCGCCGAAGGTCTGCGTGGTCACGCGCAAACCGCGCTTGTCAGCCACCTCGGCCGCGAGCTGCTTGAGGTCCGTTTGCAGCGTTTCGAATGACATCGCCGGCAAAAAGCGAATATCGATCAGCAGCGTGCAGGCACCGCAGATCCGGTTGGAATTATCGCCGCCGTGAATATGCCCGAGATTCATTGTCGGGGTTGGGATCGTAAAGGCTGGATCATTATGTTGCTGCTGGATTTTATCGCGGTATGCATAGAGGGCGGTCATGAACTGGTGCATGCCGTCAAGCGCATTGTTACCGAGCCCCGGATCGCTCGCATGCCCGGATTGACCCAGATATTCGACCGACATCGTCAGGTTGCCCTTATGTTGGCGAATCGGGGACAGGCCGGTGGGCTCGCCGATGACGCAAAAGCGCCCGAGTTGTTTACCATTATCGGCTATCAGTTTCGCACCACTCATGGTGGTTTCTTCATCGGCAGTTGCCACCAGGGTGAGGGGCCGCTTGAGATTATTGAAATCAATTTCACTGCTTGCCTGGAGCGCGAGCGCGAGAAAACTTTTCATATCGCAGCTGCCGAGCCCATAAATCCGATCGTCTGCTTCTCGGGCCGCGAACGGATCGCTGGTCCACAGGGATGGATCACAGGGCACCGTGTCGGTGTGGCCCGACAGCACCAGGCCGTCGCTACCGCTGCCGGCGCGCGCGATCAGGTTGTATTTATTTTCGTCAACAGACTGGATTTCAATCTCGAATCCAAGGTTTTCACTCCATTCGGCCACCCGATCGATAACGCCCCGATTGCTCATGTCGAGATCCGTGTGCACGCAGCTCACCGACGGGGTTGCTATCAATCCTGCGATCATTTCGCGCGTAGATGGTAACCGATTACTCATATATCGTCATTCCGGCCCCCGAGCCGGAATCCATTGTCGTATAAATTGTGTTGTGCATGCGTATGAAGCACACCTGGGATGGATCCCGGATCAAGTCCGGGATGACGTTTTTGCGCGGAATATGACAATAGCTTGCTAATCTAACGACTCCAAATTATTCGGGCAGATCAGTTACCGCACCTTCGGAAGCGGAACTGACGAGGCGTGCGTACTTTGCTAACACACCGCGCTTATAGCGGGGTTTAGGTGGATTCCAGGCACGGGCGCGACGCCTGAACTCAGCCGCACTCAGCTTGACATTGACTTCTCGTTTCTCGGCGTCGATGGTGATGATGTCGCCATTCTTGAGCAAAGCAATCGGTCCGCCGACCGCTGCTTCGGGGGTAACGTGTCCAACCACGAACCCATGCGACCCGCCCGAGAAACGACCGTCGGTCAGAAAAGCGACATCCTTGCCTAGCCCCTTGCCCATGATGGCCGAGGTTGGCGACAGCATTTCGCGCATTCCCGGGCCACCTTTCGGCCCCTCGTAACGCACCACGATGACATCGCCTTTTTTAACTGTGCCGTCGAGGATCTTTTTCAGAGCCTGTTCTTCAGAGGCAAATATGCGTGCCTTGCCGGTGAAATGCAGTCCTTCCTTGCCCGATATCTTGGCCACCGAACCTTCGGGTGCCAGGTTGCCGTGCAATATGACGAGGTGACTGTCCTTTTTGATCGGGTTATTGAGAGCATGCACGATATCCTGGCTTTTGGGGTAGGGCTTTACCCCGGCCAGATTTTGAGCCAGCGTCTTGCCGGTAACGGTCAGGCAGTCGCCGTGCAGTAAGCCCGCATCGAGCAGCATTTTCATCAATGGTTGAATACCGCCGATTTCGATCAGATCCGACATCATCGCCTTGCCGCTGGGTCGTAGATCGGCGAGTACCGGTACGCGCTTGCCAATCCGGGTGAAATCGTCGAGCTTGAGTCTGACCCCGATCGCAGACGCCATCGCGAGTAAATGCAAAACCGCGTTGGTCGAGCCAGCCAGGGCGATGACAACCGTTATCGCGTTTTCGAACGCCTTTTTGGTCATGATGTCGCTGGGCCGGATATTGGCCTTGAGCAACCGCATCGCAGCCTTACCGGCCTCGACACAGTCCCGCGCCTTATCCTTTGAGATTGCTGCCTGGGCTGAGCTGTTGGGCAAGCTCATGCCAAGCGCCTCGATGGCCGAGGCCATGGTGTTCGCGGTGTACATACCGCTGCAGGATCCTGGCCCCGGGATCGCCGTGCACTCGATATCCTTGAGCTCTTTCTTGCTGATCTTGTGTTGTGCCTGTGCGCCAACCGCTTCAAATACTGAAACTACGTCGGTGCTTTTGCCCTTGTGACAACCCGGCATGATGGTGCCGCCATAGACAAACAGCGAGGGACGATTGAGTCGTGCCATGCCGATCATGCACCCCGGCATATTCTTATCACAACCACCGATCGTCACCAGCGCGTCGAAACCCTGGCAGCCGGTGACTGTTTCGATCGAGTCGGCGATGACCTCGCGTGATACCAGCGAGTACTTCATGCCCTCGCTGCCCATTGAGATGCCATCGGAGACAGTAATGGTGTTAAACACCACAGCCTTGCCGTTGGCCTCATTGGCGCCTTCAGCCGCCTTTAATGCGAGTTGGTCGATATGCATATTGCAGGGCGTTACCATGCTCCAGGTTGATGCGATTCCGATCTGTGGTCTTTTGAAATCAGCGTCATTGAATCCAACCGCACGCAGCATCGAGCGGCTCGGAGCGCGATCGACGCCATCGACGACCAGCGATGAGTATTTACGTGGATTAGCCTTGCCGGATGCGTTTTTTTTTCTAGCCATGATGTGTATGAAATCTGGAGTGAGTGTATCGCCGTAGGTTAGGCAAAGGCGGTAGGTGATGCAAGTGAATAAATCGATCTGCAAAACCCAATAACCCGGAATTTTGCCTATACTCCTTTCAATCCGGATGTAAGCTGATTCATAAATGTTCGAACTGATTTTACTAGCTGCAACCTCCGCCCTTATCAGCGCAGTTCTGACGTGGTACCTGTTAAAAGGATTCGCGGCAAAACAGGCCCGTCGGCAGCGGGAAGATCGCAAGGATCGACTGCATAACCTGATCGAGGCCACGGTCGGAACCACCGGCGAAACCTACTGTTATGCCCTGGTCAGAGAACTGTCTCAATTCCTTTCGGTTGACGCGGTTTTTCTAGCAGCTGGCATCGACGCAGAGCAGCAAAGTTACCAGACCCTGTCCTACTGGTGTGACGACAGTTACATCATGAATCACGAAATTTCCCTACAGAACAGCCCCTGCGGTGAAAGTGGCGGCTTCTGGTACATGGAAAATTCTGCCAGTGAACTGTTTCCCGATGCGATCTTTTTGCAAGAGCGCTTCAATGCTTCCGGAATTTTTGCCGTGAAGTTGCAGGATTCATCGGGTCGACATATCGGCGTGCTGGTCGGTATCAGTCGGGGTGAGCTACATCCTGAGAAAAGCGACGTACACGTGATCAAATTATTCGCCGCGCGTGCTGCAGCCGAACTGGAGCGTAAACTCGCGCTTGGCGAAACCCTGATGGAAAAAGAACGCGCCCAGGTCACCTTGCACTCGATCGGTGATGGTGTCATTACGACCGACAACCTGGGCTGCATCGACTATATGAATCCGGTTGCCGAGGCCTTAACCGGTTGGCGCTATCACCAGGCGATGGGATTATCGATGGAAGCGGTGCTGCATCTTGAGGACGAGCAGAGCGGCTTGGTGATTCCGGATCCGGCACAGCGATGCCTGTCAGAAAGAAGAGTGATTGCACCAAAAACTGATAACGTCCTGATATCGCGCAATGGTGATCGATATTCGATTCAGGGAACAGCGGCGCCGATGATCGATGCCCAGGGCAATAGTATTGGCGTGGTGCTGGTATTTAAAGATGTTACCGACTCACGCCGTATGCAGAAAATGATGGTACACCAGGCGACTCACGATCCCTTGACAGGGCTGGTGAACCGCAGCGAGTTTGAAGAAAGACTGGAAAAGGCCCTGCAATCGGCCAAGGATTTTGAAAATACGCATGCGCTGCTATTTCTTGACCTGGACCAATTTAAAATCGTTAACGATACCGCAGGACATGTTGCGGGCGATGAGCTGCTGAAGCAGATTTCATCGTTACTTGCCGGCCAATTACGCGGTCGTGATACCTTAGGTCGTCTCGGGGGGGATGAATTCAGCGTGTTACTGGAAAACTGCCCGTTAACCAAGGCCAGTAAAGTAGCCGACATACTGATCAGCGTGGTTCGCGAATTTCGTTTCGCATGGGATAAAAAGACGTACCAGGTGGGGGTTAGTATCGGCATCGTACCGATAACCGCGGAATCGACGACCCGCAAGCAGTTAATGCACGATGCCGACCAGGCCTGTTACGTTGCCAAGGATAAGGGTCGAGGTTGCGCCCATACCCACAGCGAAGCCGACTCCGAGTTGACCCATAAGCCAGGAGAAAAGCTGCAGCGTAAGGATATTAGTGATGCCCTCTACAGCGAGCGTTTCATGTTGCTGTATCAGCCGATTATTGCCCTCGACCCGGAGCAAACCCGGTTACACAGCCGCGCCGAGGTCCTGTTGCGCATGCTCGATGAAGACAATAACGTGATTAAACCCGGCGCATTCCTGCCAGCTGCTGCTCGCTTTGGCCTGATGACGCAGATTGACCGTTGGGTCATCGACCGGGTATTCGAGGCTTACCCGCACATCTTCATGCAGAATCCGGGTCTGGTGCTGAGCCTGAATTTGTCGGCACCATCCATTGCCGACGATTCGTTGCTCGAGTTCATCCTGCTAATGTTTGAAAAAACGGTCGTCAAACCGCATCAAATCTGTTTTGAGATATCCGAGAGCACGCTGAGTCACAATCTCGCGAATGCGAGTCGGCTGGTCAAGGAGTTACAAGCCATCGGTTGCAGTTTCGCGCTCGACAATTTTGGCACCGGATTGGCCAGTTTTGCTGCTCTGAAAGACTTGCAACTGGATTTCGTGAAAATCGACGGTCACCTGATTCGCGACATTTGCAGTGATGAAGTCGATCGCACGATGGTCGAGTCGATCAATTCGATGGCGCATTTACTCGATATCAAGACGATTGCCGAAAGTGTCGATGGGGAAGCAACCATCGAGATACTGAAATCGATTGGCATTGACTATGCGCAGGGATATTTCCTGGGTGACCTGGTGCAACTCGATAAAATTGGTAATGCCACCGAGGACCACCGTCTTTCCGAGTTTCAGGTCAACTGACCGCGTAAGCGGTCATCCCGGAAGCTGCGCAGCAGCTATCCGGGATCTTGTGAATAGTGCCGTGATCTAAAGATTTCAGCTTGCTCGCAACCCCGCGTACGCGGGGGATGACTGCGGTTGTCGAGATTAAACGCCAACTAATACGGAGCGGCGTTCCAGAATCAGTGTATTACGCCAGCGATTATCCCGTTGCGCGATGCGTTCACGAATCCCGACTTCGCGGAAACCGTGTCGCAGATGCAGCTTCAGGGTTGCCTGGTTTTCAGGAAATATGGATGAATACAGGCTCCAGATCCCGTTGCGCTCGGATTCCTTTATAAGCCCTGCCATCAACCTGCCGCCGATACTCTGGCCGAAAAACTCGTTTTCAACATAGATACTGACTTCGGCGACGCCGCGATAGCAGTCCCGGGCCGACACTGGCGCAAGGGCCGCCCATCCCCGCACCTGGTCGTCTTGCTCGCAGACCAGTCGAGAATGAGGTAGGTATTTCGCTTGCCAGGTATCCCAGTCAGGCGGTTCGGTCTCGAAAGAGGCTTCGCCGGTATCGAGTCCTCGACGGTAAATTTCCAGCACCGCCTTAGCGTCAGAATTTTGCAAATTTCGGATCATTAAGTCACTTTATACCGGGAGCGAAGCGTCTGGCGCAACAGTAATTACCGGGGGATGCCGCCCTTGGCACATTATCAATACCTTGGCTGGAGGCATTTGTTATGTTACTTTCAAGGCACGGAGCAATTTACAAGACTCCTTAACCTGCCATCACGGTTAAAATTAAAGGGTGGGAAAGCCCTGGATACCGCGCTGGCACTTCATCAGAGTAATAACAATTGGAGAGAGTGACCAATGAAACTTTTTAAAACGCTGGCTGTATCTGCGGCCGTAGCGCTTGCCTCAACATCAGGTGCTGCTACTGCGGGTACGCTACAAGATGTACAGGCCCGTGGCGAACTTAACTGCGTGGTAACGACCGGTGTTGCCGGATTTGCCGCACCCGATGACGCGGGTCGTTGGGCAGGTTTTGACGTCGATTTTTGCCGTGCTACCGCTGCTGCCGTATTGGGTGATGGCGATAAGGTCAAATTTGTGCCGACCACCGGTAAGACTCGTTTTACCGTGTTGAACTCGGGTGAAGGCGACCTGCTTTATCGCAACACTACCATTACCATGAGTCGTGACGCGGACCTGAAACTAACCTTCCTCGGCGTTAATTACTACGACGGCCAGGGATTCATGATACCGAAGGCGCTTGGCGTAAGCTCAGCTAAGGAACTCGACGGTGCTTCAGTCTGCATCCAGACTGGTACTACCACCGAGTTGAATCTCGCTGATTACTTTCGTGCGAATAACATGAATTACGAGCCGGTAGCGATCGAAACCAACGAAGAAGGGCAGGTAAATTACCTCGCCGGTCGTTGCGATGTGTATACCACTGATGCATCGGGTCTGGCGTCTACACGTGGTACTTTCGAACAACCGGGGGCACATATCATTCTGCCGGAAATCATTTCCAAGGAACCGCTGGGACCAGCCGTTCGCCAGGGCGATGATCAATGGGCCGACGTTACCCGTTGGGTTCTGAATGTTTTGATCGCGGCCGAGGAAGCGGGAATCACGCAGGCCAATGTCAAAGGTCATGCCGCTAAAGCCGGAAAAAATGTGGATATCAACCGTATTGTCGGTACCGAAGGCGATTTTGGTTCGATGATCGGACTTGACAAGCAATGGGCGGTACGCGCGATTTCTGCAGTAGGCAACTACGGCGAAATTTTCGAACGCAACGTTGGTGTCAACACTGCGTTGGGTCTTGCACGCGGCTTGAACGCGCAGTGGACCAATGGCGGAATCCTGTACTCACCACCGGTACGTTAAACTGCAGTAATGAAGCGGCGGTCTTGGGACCGCCGCCTCACTTAAGTCATGGCGATTTGGCATGACTGAATTATCGGGGGCTAAATAGAATGGCGGCAACAGAAACGTCCAGCAGTAGCAATCCTTCACTTTTTTATCGCCTGTTTTTTGACAAGGAACTGCGTTCGATCACGATACAGGTCATTACCATGGCCCTGATCTTTGCATTTTTCTTTTTCATTGTTAACAACGCGATCACTAACCTTGAAAACATTGGTAAGGGATATAGCTTTAGTTTCCTGTGGGACGCATCGAACTACGATATCAATCAAACCCTGATCGAATACAATTCTCGCAGCCCGCACTGGCGAGCTGCCACTGTCGGTATCATCAACACCCTGCTGGTGGCGGTTGCCGGAATTATACTCTCGACCATTGTTGGATTTCTGCTCGGCGTGTTACGCCTGTCCACTAACTGGCTGATCAACCGGGTCGTTTATGTCTACATCGAATACGTACGCAATGTACCGGTGTTACTCCATATTTTATTGGTTCACGGTATCGTCGTGAACACCTTACCGATTCCAAAAAATGCGATGATGGCCTTCGACGGCACATTGTTTTTGACTAACCGCGGCTTCTATGCGCCTAAACCCTTGTTTGAGCCGGCGATGTGGGCGGTACTGATAGCCTTCGTGATTGGCATCGGATTCACTATCTGGTTTACAGGTTATGCCAAGAAAATCCAGGACGCGACGGGCAAAATTTACCCCGTTTTATTGATAAGCCTTGGCGCCATTATACTTTTCCCGATAATCGTATTTTTTCTCGCCGGTATGCCAGTAAACTTTGAATATCCCGAACTCAAAGGCTTTAACTTCAAAGGTGGGCTGGTATTGAGACCCGAGTTCGTGGCGCTGTGGCTGGCGCTGTCGCTGTATACCGCCGCCTTCATCGCGGAGATAGTGCGTGCCGGTATCCAGGCAATCAGCCATGGCCAGACCGAGGCCGCATTCGCGCTCGGAATCAAGCCCGGTCGCACCATGCAGCTGGTCATCATTCCGCAGGCGTTGCGCGTTATTATTCCCCCGCTTTCCAGCCAGTATCTGAATATCACCAAGAATTCGTCGCTCGCGATTGCGATCGGCTACATGGATATTGTCGCGACCATCGGCGGAATATCGTTGAATCAGACGGGACGCGAAATGGAATGCATGACCATCGTGCTGAGCATATACCTGGCTTTTTCATTGATGATTTCGGCGTTTATGAACTGGTATAACAAACGTATGAAACTGGTGGAGCGCTAATATGAGTACTGAAACAAGTCACGTTGCGGGCGAACACCCGGACCTGCCACCTCCCTCCACCGAAGTCGGCATCATCGGCTGGGTTCGCCACAACCTGTTATCATCGACGACCAACATCGTCATCACCGTGCTGACGGTGTATTTGCTCTACGTCATAGTGCCACCGTTGTTGAGCTGGATTTTCTTCGATGCTGTCTTCGTCGCGGATTCACGTGATGATTGTCGCGCCATCGCCAAGGCGGCAGGCGATGAACTGGGCGCCTGTTGGGCTTTTATCGGCAAACGCTTCCAAATATTTGTTTACGGGTTTTATCCGGTTGAGGAACGCTGGCGGGTCAATATTGCATTCATCTTGATGCTGGCCGCGCTGGTCCCGGTACTGTTTGACCATGTCCCCAATCGCAAGCAGGGGTTATGGTTTTCGTTAGTTGCACCGGTCATCATTGGCTGGTTGCTGATTGGTGGCATGGGTCTTACCCCGGTGTCAACCGACAAGTTCGGCGGTTTCATGCTCACGCTTACCATCGGTGTGACTGGTATCGTCGGTTCCTTACCCATCGGCATCGCGCTCGCGCTCGGGCGGCAATCGCACATGCCCGCTTTGCGCATGGTCTGCGTCGCGTTTATCGAGTTCATCCGCGGTGTGCCGCTGATTACGCTGCTGTTTGTCGCCTCGACCATGCTCAATTATTTCCTGCCGCCGGGTACGACTTTCGATCTGTTGCTGCGCGTACTGATCATGGTAACGCTGTTTTCATCGGCCTATATTGCCGAGGTTATAAGAGGCGGTTTACAGGCATTACCCAAAGGGCAGATCGAAGCCGCCGACTCGATGGGATTGAAGTACTGGCAATCGATGCGACTGATTATATTGCCACAGGCGATGAAGATTTCGATCCCCGGGATCGTGAATACCTTCATCGGGCTCTATAAAGATACCACTCTCGTCATCATCATCGGCCTGTTCGACCCGCTCGGTATGGGACGTGCGTCGCTGGCCGATACCAAGTGGCAGGGACTGTCGACGGAGATTTACGTGTTCGTCGCGATCTTTTTCTTTGTATCCTGCTTCTCGATGGCGCGATACTCACTTTATCTAGAAAAGAAGCTCTATACCGGACATTAAAAGTTAACCAGGGTACAAAATTATGAGTAGCCAACCAGAAGCAGCACCTGAACTTCAAGTATCAGACGAACTGATCATCAAAATCAATGACATGCACAAGTGGTATGGTTCTTTTCATGTCCTCAAGAACATCAATCTCGATGTTTACCGGGGCGAGAGAATCGTAATTTGTGGCCCTTCCGGTTCCGGAAAATCAACCTTGATTCGTTGCATCAACCGGCTCGAAGAACACCAGCAGGGCGACATCATTGTCGAAAATGTCGAGTTGACCAACGATCTGAAAAATATCGACGCGATTCGGCGCGAGGTCGGTATGTGTTTCCAGCATTTCAATTTGTTTCCGCACCTGACCGTGCTCGAGAACTGTTCGCTGGCGCCAATCTGGGTCAAGCAAATCCCGCGCAAGGAAGCCGAAGCGACAGCCATGAAGTATCTGGAACGCGTAAAAATTCCCGAACAGGCTGAAAAATTTCCGGGCCAACTATCGGGCGGCCAACAGCAACGTGTCGCGATCGCACGCTCGCTGTGCATGAATCCAAAAATCATGCTGTTTGATGAGCCGACCTCGGCACTCGATCCGGAAATGATCAAAGAGGTTCTCGACGTCATGGTCGAACTCGCCAAGGAAGGGATGACGATGTTGTGTGTAACCCACGAAATGGGATTTGCCAAGACGGTTGCAAATCGAGTCATATTCATGGATGAAGGCCAGATCATCGAAGAAAACGATCCGCATGAATTCTTCGATAATCCACAACACGAGCGTACCCAACTCTTCCTGAGCCAGATCCTCGCACATTAGGTCAACCAGCACCCGGAACACCCCCGGATCCTGTCGTTTAATCCGATGCGTCAACCTCGCGTACGCGCGCGCGGGATACTTCGATTCTATTAATTTTCTGCATGCCGCAATCTAAGCGGAGGGACTAATGCATTTGGCCTCTTGCAGTTGCTGGGGATCTTGCAGGTTCAAGTTAAGTAAACTATCTTGCAGTAAATTGCTTGTAATCTTTCGGTACTTCAATGGCGATGGCCTATGACAAAGCTTATTATTGATGATGCGGGTTGGCTGGAATCTGTGGAAGCTATCCAGTCCCCCAATTTTGATGCCAGGCCTGACGACGCCAAAATTAAACTAATTGTCGTGCATGGCATTAGTTTGCCACCGGGTGAATACGGCGGTGGCCATATCCAGAAATTTTTTTGTAATAACCTGGATATTGGAGTGCACGAGTACCTCGATTCGATTTGTGCGATGAAAGTCTCAGCCCATTGCCTGATCGAACGGGGCGGTAAACTATCGCAGTTCGTGTCATTCCTGGATCGTGCATGGCATGCGGGCGACTCAGAATGGCTGGGCGAGCAGGCCTGCAACGATTTTTCGATCGGGATCGAGCTCGAGGGTTGCGATGATCAAGCCTATACTGAGGATCAGTACTTAAGACTCGCGAATCTAATTGTAAGTTTGCGAATGAAGTATCCTGGAATCGAAAAGGACGCGATCATAGGGCATAGAGATATAGCACCCGATCGTAAGACCGACCCAGGTGAAGCATTTGACTGGGAAAAACTAAGACGGCTGGTCTAGCGCGACCCACTGGTCGCTCAGGTAGGCTTCAAGCGGTTTGTAGCGACGCTTGTAACTCATTTTATTGCAGTCGCGAATCCAGTAGCCGAGATACAGGTAATCGAGATCACGCAGGCGTGTTTCGTGGATCTGGGTCAGAATCGCAAAATGGCCTGGACTGCGATCGTCATAGTCCGGATCAAAAAAGGTATAAACCGCGGATAATCCGCTGTCGGTAATGTCGCAAACTGCAACAGCGATTAAGATCCGGTTGAGTCGATACTCGAAAAATAACGTATCGGTCCAGTCGCAAATCAAAAAACGGTGATAGTCGGATTTGCTGGGATTGGCCATACTGCCGTCGTTATGCCGGCTTTTTATATAGCGTCTATACAGATCGAAATGCTCATCCCGAAAACGTCCGGGAACAATGTTAATTTTCAAATCAGCATTGCGCTTGATAGCACGCTGTTCATTGCGCGAATAAGCATGTTTATTCACCGGTACACGCACCGAGATACATTCCTGACAATTTGGACAATGCGGTCGATAAATGTAGCCCCCAGATCGGCGAAAACCGTGTTGAATCAACTCGTTATAGGTCTGCATATCCATGTCCATATGGGGGTTGGCGAAGGCACTAACGGATTTTCGATTATCCAGGTAACTACAGGGTTCCGGGGTAGAGGCGAAGAAATTGATTTTTACCTGATCATTCATAATTTAGAACCGTTAGGCTCAACCTTAAGTTTAGAACGGAATATGAAAGTTGTAACCAATTTTATTGTTAAATGACGTTATTTTATGATGGAATTATGGCGAGCGGGCATAAGCACGAGACCGGTTGTCGTTTGATTTAGAGGCTGAAAAAGGCTCGACTATTTTGTAGTGTCTGTTGTGCCAGCAGTTCAGGAGACTTTTCCTGGTGATAGGCGACACTCTCAAGAATATGGGGTAAGTACGCCGGTTCGTTGATGCGACTCGATGGTTTCGGGTCGAGATTTCGGGGTAACAGGTAAGGTGCGTCGGTTTCCAGTAACAGTCGCTCATCGGGTATCAGCCGCACTAGTTTTTGTAAATCTAATCCCCTGCGTTCGTCGCAGATCCAGCCAGTGATACCGATATAACAATCGAGGTCGAGATAGTCGATCAAGGCTTCGCGAGAGTCGGTAAAACAGTGGACCACCAGCCTGTTGATATCAGCTCGATATTCGCGGAGTATCTCAACGAAGCGTTTATGCGCATCTCGCTGGTGGCAGAACAATGGCATCTGCAAGGCAACCGCTAACTCCATTTGTTGCTGTAATGCGATTTCCTGGGCCGGATGGGGAGAATAATTGCGATTGAAGTCCAGTCCGGCCTCGCCGATTGCACGTACGCAATCATGCTGCGCCATGGACTTAAGTTTGTTAAAGCTATTTTCGTTCCAGTCACTGGCATGGTGGGGGTGGACGCCACAGGTTGATACCAGGCGGTCGGGATATTGACTACAGAGATCGATAGCCTGCTGGCTTTCCCATACTGACGTGCCGGTTACAACCATCTGCTTGACACCGGCATCCCGGGCGCGTTCCATCACCGCAGGCAGATCTTTCAGCAGGCTCTTATTGGTCAGGTTTACGCCAGTATCGATCAATTCCATCATTGCCGAATACCGGTACCACGGGCGAGCAGGGTCAAGCTGATGATGAAAAGCAGGGCGATGAAAAACAGGATGACGATTATTGCCGTTAACAGGTCGATATCACTGCTGCCGCGAAAGCCGTACCGAAAACTGTTGACCATGTAGAGTATCGGGTTTCCCAGTGATACCTGCTGCCAGAAGTCGGGTAACAGCTTGATAGAATAAAAGATTCCGCCGAGGTAGGTGAGCGGGGTTAACACGAAAGTCGGGATAATGGTGATATCGTCAAAGCTGTTGGCAAAAATAGCGTTGATGAGTCCGGCTAGGGCGAACAGGCAGGAAGTCAGCAGCGCAACCAGTAGCACGATAAAAGGATTGTGAATGCTGAATTCGGTGAATAGTAACGATACCAGTGTGACCGCGATCCCGACGCTGATCCCGCGCACGACCCCTCCGGTAACAAATCCCAGCAGAATCACCAGATTGGGAACCGGCGCGATCTGCATTTCTTCGATATGTCCTGAATACTTGGCGCCGTAGAATGACGATACGACGTTGGTATACGAATTGGTAATGATCGACATCATTACCAGTCCCGGCATGATGAAATCGACGTACAGCATACCGTCCATTTCGCCGATGCGTTGTCCGATCAAGTTACCGAAAATAATGAAATACAACGCTACCATGACCACGGGTGGAATAATGGTTTGCACCCAGATCCGCGCGAAGCGTAAAATTTCCTTACGCGTGATTGTCAGATAAGCGATCCAGAACTGGTAAAGCATCAGGCAACACTCGCATCGTCGGATTTGGTCGTCATCTTGACGAATACTTCTTCGAGTCGGTTTGCCTTATTACGCATGCGCTCGACGACAATATTTTGCGCTTCAAGCTCGCGGATTAAATCGTTGATCGAAAGGCTTTCCGGGACTTCAATTTCGATACTGTGATGATCGAGTCTGACAATTTTATCAAAGCTTTCGAGCTGTGGCGCCTGTTCCAGGTTGTCGCGCAGGTAGAGTACAAAGGTTTCACTGTTTAACTGCTTCAGCAGCAGCTCCATGCTGCTGTTCAGGATGATATCGCCCTCGTCGATAATGGCGACGTTGCGGCACATGCGTTCCGCTTCCTCCAGATAATGTGTGGTCAGGATAATCGTGGTTCCCTGGTCGTTGATTTGTTCCAGAAAATCCCACATGGAACGCCGTAACTCGATGTCGACCCCGGCGGTAGGTTCGTCCAGGATCAAGAGTCGTGGTTTATGCACCAGCGCGCGCGCAATCATCAGGCGGCGCTTCATGCCACCCGACAACCGTCGTGCCTGGGATTTGCGGTGCTGCCAGAGTCCAAGTTGTTTTAAGTAATGTTCGGTCTCCTGTCGTGCAATGCGTGCCGGCACGCCATAGAAGCCCGCCTGGTTGGTAACGATTTCCTCCACCGGTTCGAAGGTATTGAAATTAAACTCCTGCGGCACCAAACCCAGCAACGATTTAGCGAGGATGAATTCCTCATCGATGGAGTGACCGAATATTTTAACATTTCCGCTGGTCTTGTTGACGAGGCCCGAAATGATACCGATGCAGGTCGATTTTCCAGCACCATTGGGCCCGAGTAATGCAAAGAAATCTCCTTCCACAACCTGCAGATCGATCCCCTTGAGGGCTTGCAGGCCACTGGCGTAAGTCTTGTGGAGGTTGGAGATTTCTAAAGCTAGCATGTGAATTGCCGATGCTCAAACAGCCGACAAGCTTATGCAATCGCTTTTAAAAATCAACCCCGCATTCCCCGGTGTAATCTAATAACCTGCTAGTGGTTCCAATAACTTTTCAGGTCATTATCACTTGTGCGGCGATGGCGTTGCGACTAGGAAATATTTCACAAAGCTTTGGGTGGTTTGAAGCGTTAAGGCTTGATTCAGTTAGTTTTGCTTATATTGTCAGGCATCCTTAAACAGGCAGGAGACTGATATGAAAACTCTGAAAACTACATTTGCAGTGGCAGTTCTGGTATTTGCTGGTGCGGCCGTCGCTGGCGACAAGAATCATGGTCATAAAAAGCATGACTATAGCCCCCGACATGATCTTTTTGAATATGCCAAAGTGCTCAAGGTACGGCCAATTTACCGTGAAGTGCAGGTATCCAGGCCGGTACGCGAGTGCTGGGAAGAACCGGTATATCATACCCAGCATCAGTACCCTAAATCTGCCGGAGGTATGCTTGCCGGTGGGCTGATTGGCGGTATTGTCGGACATCAATTCGGTAAAGGAAGGGGAACTAAAGTTGCCACTGCAATTGGAACCATCATCGGTGCGCAAATCGGGCACGACGCAGTCAACGGGCATGCCGAGCAACACAGTAGTAGGGTTGTCGGTTACGAGGAGCACTGCAAGACCCGACACCAGGTAAGTTACGAAGAAGTCGTTGACGGTTACGACGTAACCTATAAGTATCGCGGCAACCGCTATCACGTCGAAATGCCATACGATCCTGGTAAGCATATAAAAATGCGCATTCAGTTCACGCCTGTGATCTAATATTTATTACGAGATATGCGAGTAATCCAATGCGAGCGATAGTCATAGAAGATGATGTCGATATTCAGCAGCAAATCGTCACGCGTTTGAAGTCTGAAGGTTTTGCAGTCGACAGTACCGACAATGGTGCCGAGGGTCTCTACCTGGTCCAGGAATATCCGGCCGACGTCGCAATTATCGACCTCGGTCTGCCAAAAATGTCGGGCCTCGAAGTTATTAATCAAATTCGTGAACAGGGCAATAAAATTCCGATTCTAATCCTCACTGCGAGGGGGCGTTGGCAAGACAAGGTAGAGGGGCTGGATGCGGGCGCAGATGATTACCTGGTCAAGCCGTTTCACCACGAAGAAATGATGGCGCGTATTCGCGTGCTGATTAGGCGTGCTTCCGGATGGTCGGATTCGCGTATCGTCTGCTCGCCGGTAAGCCTCGATACCGCGTCTCAGCGAATCTATGTCGATGATCGCGAGCTGGATTTGACGGCTTACGAGTATAAGGTGCTCGAATACCTGATGTTGCATGCCGGTGAAGTGATCTCGAAGACGGTTTTGACCGAGCATTTGTATGATGATGAATCTGACAACGATAGTAATGTGATCGAAGTGTTCATTCGACGTTTACGACAGAAACTGGATCCCGAGGAAAGCTTGAAGCCGATTGAAACCCTGCGTGGCAGAGGTTACCGTTTTACGCTGCAGCGGGCAGAGCAGATCTAAACTAAAGTGAAATCGATTAAATCCAGGCTGACGCTGGTGTCGACGGTGGTGCTGGTTGTATTCATGGTGCTTACCGCAATTGCGTTGGAGCGTGCCGTCGTAGAACGGGCTTTAGAAGCGGAGGAAGACGGGCTGCAACTACTAATATACAGCCTGCTGGCCGCGGTCGATCAAGATAGCCAGGGTTTAAGTATCACCGTATCTGAAGATCGCTTATTCGAACCGAGCCTGGTAATCCGCAATTCAGGACTGTACGCGCTTTTGTACAATCGGTATAAACGGGAAATCTGGCGTTCAGAATCGATAACCGTCAGATTCCCGGCAATCGGGGGGATAGATCCCGGAGAATGGGATTTTCAAACCGTTCAACATCTTGCAACGCCTTACTTTCGTCTCGGATTTTCGCTGCAGTGGCCGGACGTCAACAACAATCTGCAACGCTATGAAGTTGTCATCTGGCGCAACGCGGTCGAGTATTTCGAACAGCTGAACCGGTTTCGGCAAACACTATGGGCCTGGCTGATCGTAACAACATTTCTGCTGCTGGTGGTTATGTATGTTGTTACCCGCTGGAGCTTGCAACCGTTGCAGAAGGTTGGCCTCGAAGTCAAGGCGATTGAGGATCAAAAACAGTTGGGGTTTGAGCAGGATTATCCCGACGAGATTGCCCCGCTTACCGGAAATCTGAATATCCTGTTGAAACGAGAGCAGTATCAGCGCCAGCGTTATCGCAACGCGATGGATGATCTTGCACATAGCCTGAAAACGCCGCTCGCGGTATTAACCGGTCTCAGTGACCAGGATGACATCAATCAGGCACAAATAGAAACCCTGCGTGATCAAACTGACCGTATGAACCAGATCGTTTCTTACCAGCTGCAGAAAACGACCGGTGCGTCCGATATTCGCATCAGCAAACCAGTCAATCTGATCAAGATTATCGAAAAGCTTTTATCTGCATTGGAAAAGGTGTACCAGGAAAAAGGAATTGTGGTTGAGCGCAGCTTGCCTGGACAGATTCTGCTGCGCATGGATGAAGGTGATTGTCTCGAAGTAGTCGGAAATTTACTCGATAATGCCTTCAAGTATGGCAATAAAAAGATTTCAATCGAAGTCGAGGAGGGCGAGGACAGAGCAATTACGTTGGCAATTGAAGACGATGGCGACGGCCTGGCTGCATATAAAATCGAACAGATTCTGAATCGCGGCACGCGTCTTGACGAAGCAACCGAGGGGCAGGGTATTGGGCTCGCAGTCGTGGCCGATATTGTGGAGTCTTATAATATCGACCTGAATTTTAGCAGTGCAGGGTTAGGAGGCTTGAGGATTAGCCTGGGATTCCAGACAATTTGATTTAATCAGGCGCTTAGCGAAAGCCAGAGCCCGTACACCAGAACCAGGGCGCCTGGTATATATACAAGCCGATCGCGCACACGAAACCAGGCTTTGGTATTTTTACTTTGCCAGTGATAGTCCTGCTTTTGCATCGATGTTCTCCGAAAGCAGGATAGTCGTAATCTTGCTTCAAACTCGTGTTATCAGCGGCTAGACCATCAGGTAGTGTTTTGTATCCGCAGTGGGGGTATCGAAATACTCAGTCGATTCGTGACTGGCAGCTTCAAAAATTGGTTCCGACGAAACGTGCTCGCTGACGCAAATACTGCAACGGTAGAAGGTAACCTGGCTTTTTGTATTGGCAGTTTCATCGGTAACGAACATTTGAGATTTGCAGTTGGGGCACTTCATATGGAGGATCCCTGGTTAGGTACACGGTAGTATAGCCAGAAATTAGCAAATCACAATATCTTGCGGTTTTTTTTATTTAGACATACAATATGTGGTGGTTGTGTCGATTTCACAGGGACGTGATTTTTTTTGTTAGTAGTCAGCTAATTACACAAACAAGTTCATAAATCACTTCATAATGCCACCCTAAGTGGGGTCATTTAAAGCGCCCTGAATCCGATATCGGTACGAAAATATGCCGAATCCCAGTCTATATTTTCGACCAATTCGTAAGCGCGTTGCTGCGCATCCCGAATGTTGTCCCCGAGTCCAACCGCGCAAAGTACTCGACCGCCGTCGGATAATACATTGCCGGCTTTATCAGCACGGGTTCCGGCGTGGAATACCTTACCTGTCGGTGATTCGGGCGGAATGTTCTTGATTAAATGCCCTTTGTCATAACTGTCGGGATAGCCATTGGCAGCCATCACCACCCCAAGGCTGCTGCGTTTATCCCAATCGGCTGATTTGGTATCTAGCTCTCCCTGGCATGCAGCGAGGCAAAGTTCAACCAGATCAGATTGTAATCGCATCATGATAGGTTGCGTTTCAGGGTCGCCAAAGCGGCAATTGTATTCGACTACCCTGGCGATCCCATCAGATCCGATCATCAATCCGGCGTATAAAAAACCTCGGTAGCGATTGCCTTCAGAATTCATCCCGCGCACCGTGGGTAAAATAATATTTTGCATCACCTGGGCTTCGATTTCTGCGTTGATTATCGGGGCCGGGGAATAGGCACCCATACCACCCGTATTGGGTCCAAGATCACCATTGTCTCGCGCCTTGTGATCCTGTGAACTTGCCATTGGCAATACCTGTTCACCATCAACGATACAGATGAAACTTGCTTCCTCGCCCGGCATAAATTCTTCGATTACGACCCGGTGTCCGGCTTCGCCAAAACGGTTTCCCGAAAGCATGTCTCTTATTGCGGTTTCTGCCTCGCTTTGAGTTTGAGCAACGATGACGCCTTTACCTGCCGCTAGGCCATCCACCTTGATCACGATCGGGCTACCCTGATATGCAACATACTCGCAGGCGGTGTCGACCTCGGTAAAGCTCTGATAGGCTGCACTTGGAATGCTATGGCGCGCAAGGAAATCCTTGGTAAAAGTTTTCGAGCCCTCTAGCTGAGAGGCTTTAGCACTGGGTCCGAAGATCGTCAGGCCTCGTGCTTCGAAGCGGTCGACAATACCGGCAACCAGTGGTGCCTCGGGTCCGACAATGGTGAGTTCGATTTTATTTGTGGTGGCAAATTCGAGCAGCGCATCGATATCTTCGGCGCCTATATCAATGTTTTGAACGCCGTTCTCAAGGGCAGTACCAGCATTGCCCGGAGCGATAAATACCTGCTCTACTTGTGTCGATTGGGCTGCTTTCCAAGCCAGCGCATGTTCCCGTCCGCCACCGCCAACGATTAACACATTCATCGTGTCACACCTAACACTAGTGCCGAAAATGCCGCATTCCGGTGAAAACCATCGCCATACCATACTTATTGGCCGCTGCTATGACTTCGTCGTCACGCATCGATCCACCGGGTTGGATTACCGCACGGATACCAACCTCATTGGCGGCATCGATGCCATCCCGAAACGGGAAAAATGCATCCGAGGCCATTACCGAGCCTGTTACTTCGAGTTCAGCATGTTCAGCTTTGATTGCAGCGATGCGCGCACTATTAATACGTGACATCTGTCCGGCACCGACGCCGATAGTCATGCTGTCGTGCGCATAAACAATGGCGTTTGATTTGACAAACTTGGCTACCTGCCAGGCAAATACCATATCCTGCATCTGCTGGTCATCAGGTTTGACCTCGCTTACCACTTCGAGGTTCTGGTAAAGCGCCTGGTCGGCGTCCTGTACCAGGATGCCGCCGTTGACATGCTTGTAATCAAACCGGGTTGCCGCACTATCCCATTGTCCGCAGCAGAGCAGGCGCACATTTTCTTTACTCGCAACCACGTTGATTGCCTCATCATCTATCTTTGGAGCGATAATTACTTCGACGAATTGTTGCTCGACAATTGCTTTTGCAGTGCTGGCATCGAGGACGCGATTGACAGCAATTATACCGCCGAACGCAGATTCCGGATCGGTGCTGAATGCACGCTGGTAAGCGTCGTGGATGTTATCCGCAAGCGCGACTCCGCAGGGATTTGCATGTTTGACAATTACGCAGCACGGCGTTTCAAACTGTTTAACACATTCCAGTGCAGCGTCAGTATCGGCAATGTTGTTAAACGATAGCGCTTTCCCTTGAATCTGTTTGGCGCTGGCAACACTCGGCTCGCGGTCACCGTGAGCGATATAAAAGGCCGCAGCCTGATGCGGGTTTTCGCCGTAACGCATCGATAGTGCATGTTGAAACTGCAGGTTTAAGGTGCGTGGAAAAGCCTGATCTTCGGATTTTTGCACCATGTGGCCGAAGTAATTTGCGATCGCTCCGTCATATTGCGCGGTATGTTCGTAAGCCTTAATCGCCAACGAAAATCTGGTCTCATCGTTAACCGCGCCGTTCTCTTCCATTTCCTGCAACAATGGTGCGTAATCTTCAGGGTCTACCACGACGGTTACGCTGGCATGGTTCTTGGCCGCTGCGCGCACCATTGCGGGGCCACCGATATCAATATTTTCGATCGCATCTTCGAGACTGCAATCGGGATTAGCGACAGTTTGCTGGAATGGGTAAAGGTTGATCACCACCAGGTCAATCGGTGCGATGTCGTGTTCCTGCATAATCGCGTCGTCGATTCCACGACGTCCAAGAATGCCGCCGTGAACCTTGGGATGCAATGTCTTGACGCGACCCGCCATCATTTCAGGAAAGCCCGTGTAATCGGAGATCTCGGTTACCGCTATTCCCTGATTGGCGATCAATTTGGCGGTGCCACCGGTAGAGAGCAATTCGACGCCTTTATTATCAAGATTCTGAGCCAGTTCGACGATGCCGGATTTATCTGAGACGCTGATTAGCGCGCGGCGAATAGCTTGGGGCATATTGGGTCCGTATCGGTATTGAAAAAGACGGCATTATAGCCGATTGAGATACCGCCAGTATTAATGTTCGATATGATATTGCCTAAGTTTTTTACGCAAGGTGCCGCGGTTGATTCCAAGACATGATGCAGTTCTAGACTGGTTGTTATCGCAATGCCGAAGCACAGTCTTCAGCATCGGCTGTTCAATTTCTGAAATTACGGTGTCGAACAGGTTGCAGGGCAATTCGCCGTCAAGATCGTCTAGATATTTACGAATCGCCGTTTCTACCGATTGTTGCAATAAGCTTGTATTTTTCTTTTTTACCACACTTACTAACCACGTTGCGCCGCGGGCACTCTTCAGGATGCCCTGTCATAGCTCTTCAGGTAGCAGTCGTCAAAGTAAGCTTCGATCGTTTCCAGCTGCTGTGCCGCTGTTCGTGCCTGCATTAGCAAGGGCTTGACAGTGTCATAGTTATTATTTTGGCCAAGCTGCCAGTTAATATGCTTACGCGCGATCTGCACCCCCTGATGCTCTCCGTAAAACGCGTACAGATTGTTTAAATGGTTTTTTAACCACGCTTGTTTTAATTCGTCCGAGGGTTCTTTGGGCTCGATGCCGGTGCTCAGATAGTGCTCAATCTGACCAAATATCCACGGACGCTGCTGCGCGATACGGCCGACCATAATAGCATCAGCAGCTGTGAAGTCCATGACCATTTTTGCTTTTTTAACAGAATCGATGTCGCCGTTAGCGATTACCGGAATCCGAAGATTGTTTTTGACACGACGAATGGTCTCGTACTCGGCCGAACCCAAGTATTTGTCTTCACGCGTGCGTCCATGAATGGTCAGTGCCTGAATTCCGCAAGCCTCGGCAATAGCAGCAATGTCGAGTGCGTTCTTGTGACTGCGCGCCCAACCAGTGCGTATTTTAAGCGTTACCGGTACCGCAACCGCGTCCACTACTGCGCGTAAAATAGATTCGACCAGCTTGCTGTCTTTGAGTAATGCGGAACCCGCATCAACCTTGCACACCTTCTTGGCTGGACAGCCCATGTTGATATCTATGATCTGTGCGCCATGCTCGACATTGTAGATTGCTGCTTGCGCCATCATCTGCGGGCATCCCCCTGCAATTTGAACAATAACCGGCCCTGGTTCACCCTGATGGTCCATCCGCAATTGAGTCTTGCGACTGTTACGCAGGTCGGGCCGACTGCTGATCATTTCGGATACGGTCATGCCGGCACCAAGGCACCGACACATTTGGCGAAATGGGCGATCGGTGACTCCGGCCATCGGTGCGAGAACCAGACGGTTGTCAAATTTATACGGACCTATCGCAAATGACACGTCGCTTATATCTCCGGATCTGCGACTGTCTTCTTGATTGACTTGCATTCGAGAAAGATGCGAGCTTCACAAGTCGCACAGATACTTTTATCGAGACGGTCAAATATTACAGGAATCGCTTCCTCCTTGGAGTCGAATATATTGGTTTCGCCAATTTCATCACGATAACCGCCACGATCAAATACCTTTGACGCGGTATCCCTGAGTCGGTACATGTATAGATCGCCTCCGATCTTGCGTCGTTCACGTGCCTCGTTGACAATCAGTTCGGCACCGGCGACATCTACCTGGGCGATACCCTTGGTTAACAGGAATAAATGTTTTTGCTCTGAATAGTGTTCCCGGTAGCGACGCAGTAATTCACCCACATGTGCCACCGAGCCGAAATAAAGCGAGTCATCGATGCGCAGTATCTTGAGCTGGGGACATTCGGGCAGGAATTTTCCGAAGATGAATTTACGGGTTCTTGACTCCGGGTCGGGTACCCGGGGCGATAATCTGGGACGTGAAGTTTTACGCAGGTATGTCATCAGCGAAAGAATAACACCTGTCAAGATGGCAAATTCGATCGAGAAAAAAAGTGTGCCAAAAAATACGACCCCCAATATCACGGCTTCGTTTTTGTCAGCACGTAAAATTTTTCGTATCTGGCTGAAATTAATTAACCGCCATGCGACCAGAAACAATAATCCTGCAACGGCAGGTTTGGGGAGATAGGTAGTATAGGGTGCGACCAGTAATACAATCGCGACCAACAGAATTCCGGCCAGTATTGCCGCCAACGGACTGCGCGCCCCGGCATCGTAGTTGGCGCCGCTGCGGTTAAACGACCCGGTGGCAACATAGCACGAAAAGAAACTGCCGAATATATTGGATAATCCCTGACCGATAAATTCCTGGCTGCCATCGAGCGACTGGCCGGAACGTGTCGAAATAGACCGGGCGATGGAAACGGCCTCGGTCAGCGCAAACAGGGTCATCGCCAGCGCAAGCGGAGAAAGCTGGCGAAAGGTTTCGAACGAAAACACCGGTAGCGATAATGGTGGCAAAGTCTGGGGGAGTGCTCCCACCATGTGAACGCCGACAAATTTCTCCCCGAAAATCAGGTTGAATAGTAGCGTTGCCAGGCTGCCGGCCAAAAGCGCGGCAATCATGCTCATGCCGCCGAGGCGACGCTGGGCAAGAATCCCCGTGCACAGGGTAATAAGCCCGGCCACCATTCCCAGTGGATGAGAATGGTCCAGGTTTGACCAGAGATACTCAATGGACTCGACCAGGTGTGAGCCTGTGGGCAAATCGACACCGATAAATTCCTGCGCCTGTTTGGCCGCAATCAGGCAGGCAGCGCCCGCGGTGAATCCGACAATCACCGAGTTGGATATGAAATTGACCAGCGCACCCATGCGCACCAGGCCCATGACCAGCTGCATTGTGCCGACCATAAACGCCAGCGTGATTGCCAGTGCGACATACTGTTCGCTTCCGGGTGTGGCAATGCCGCTCAAAGAGGCAAACATGATAAGTGAAGCAGCGGTAGTCGGTCCGGAAACCAGGTGCCAGGAAGAACCGAACAGGGCCGCAATGACCGCCGGCACCATACTGGTGTACAGTCCGTACTCTGGGGGCATGCCGGCAATCGCGGCAAACGCCACGCCCTGTGGCAACACGATAGCAGCCCCGACTAGTCCTGCCATGACATCCGCATGCACACTGCTGCGGGTCATGTTTCTGCCCCAGCGTATAAACGGAAAGTACTTAGTGAGTTGAAACTGAAACTTCATATTTTAGAGCTTAACCAATCCTTGAAGATAACAAGCGCTGTCGGAACAACCCAAAGCAGCGCAATATACCCCGAGTTTCAACATGCAGATACCAGTATATTTCGATGCCGGTATTAATGTGACTTATTTGTAAAAAAGCGAATCAAGTTAGAAAAATTCAAATTCATAGGTCAACGCATCGGTCCCGGGATCAACGATTTCTAGTCGAAACTGGACTGGAAATCCAGGTTTCATGACACCGCGATTTTTATCCTCTGATAAATACTCGGGAGGTGTGAAGAGACGGTTCGCGATCAACTTGCCTTTGACATCAAACAGGCTGATCAACAAGTCGGGTAATTTTTGGGTAAAGGGCGCCTGATTGACAAAAGATCCTGTCACCATGAGTGCATTGGTTGTCGCCGGATGGGTGAAAACGTTACGTTCCAGCAGGCGGATTTGCTCGGAACTGGAGAAGTCTGACTCGGCGCAGGGTAAAACCCGGCACAGGGCGATCACCTGTTGTTGATAACGCGGATTTTCAATCAGCTGGTAACGCTGGTAATAAATCGCCTGGGCGATAACCACTGCGCTCAATAGTAAAATCCCGATTAGCCAGGTCAGGGGTCCAAACATAAAAAAAGGCCGGCGTTCAGTACCATACATGGCTTCGTGCAAACTAAGGTCTTGCCTTCGCTCAAAATCGGTTGCCAGTTCATAGTCAGTTACCGGCAAGGTCATTTCCTGCTCTGAATACTCGTCTTCAAATTGTTCCGGGTAATCTGGCGGTAACTCCCCTTCATAGTTCTTCAAAACAGTCAGCGCATCGAACACGTTGCCGCATTCCCCGCAGCGAACCTTACCATAGGCTTGTTTCAATTGTCTTTCGGTAAGGCGAAACCGGCTCTTGCATTCGGGGCAGGTGGTTTCCATCACTTCACCTAGATGTGTACTGCTAAACATTAATCGCCTGTTAGAGTCTTTTACCGCTGACACATACCCAGTCGTCGCGGTAACTGGCTGAATC
This sequence comes from uncultured Gammaproteobacteria bacterium, assembly GCA_964194715.1. Lineage (GTDB taxonomy): Bacteria > Pseudomonadota > Gammaproteobacteria. The sequence goes on along the minus strand of CAXMNA010000126.1, from coordinate 11,311 downwards.
GAGTTCAAAATAGGGTTTATATGACAATTGTATATCTTCCAGCTGTGTTTTGAGTATTCCCGAAAGCAATATTTGACCACCGGGCTTGACCAAATCTGCGAACCGGGGCGCGAGATCGACAAGCGGTCCAGCGAGAATGTTGGCGATTAGCAGATTCACCCCTGATGTTTCGATAATCTCGGGACAACCAACCTGTATCTGGTCTGGCTTGATTGCATTCACCTTCACGTTTGATTTACAGGCGGTAACGGCCTGTGCGTCTATATCTACCGCAGTTGCGTGTTTCGCACCAAGCTTTATCGCCGCAATTGCTAGGATACCCGAGCCACAACCGAAGTCGATAACCTGGATATCCTTAAGATCGCTTGAGCCCAGCCAGGCCAAGCATAGCGCCGTCGTTGGATGGCTTCCAGTACCGAATGCAAGGCCTGGATCGAGCTGGATAAAGGTTGCTGCAGGATCCGGAGGTTCCGACCAGCTCGGCACTATCCAGAGGTCGGGAGCGCATTGCAGTGGTTGAAAATGTTGCTTGTAAGCTTGATCCCAGTCCTGGTCTTGCAAGGTCTTTTGTCGAACTCTGTCTGCCAGATGGTCCGGCAACTTGCTGGTCAACTGCTGGTAAAGTAGTTTGACGTCGGATTCGGCATCGAAGGTTGCGGTAACAATTGATTCCCCCCAGACTGGATTATCGCCCGGGAGAGGCTCATAGATCGGTTCGTCACCGGCGTCGCTTAGTGAGATGCTGTGTGCGCCAAGCTCCAGCATCAGGTTTTCGACCTGTTCAAGTTCGGATGCCTGACAATTTAGGCTGAACTGCCACCATGTCATCGTGAGCACTAATCAATCCCGAGTTTCTTCTCGAGGTAATGGATATCGGTACCACCTACTGCAAAGTTCCCATCGCTAATGATATCTTGTTGCAGTTCGATGTTGGTTTTGATGCCTTCGATTACGATTTCCGAAAGCGCCCCGTTCATACGGGCTATCGCGGACTTGCGAGTGCCGCCGTAGGTGATTAACTTTCCGATCATCGAATCGTAGTAGGGCGGTACCGTGTAGCCGTTGTAAATATGCGAGTCCATCCGTACTCCGGGGCCACCGGGCGCGTGATAAAGCGTAATTTTTCCAGGCGAAGGCAGAAATGTTTTCGAATCCTCGGCATTGATCCGACATTCGATCGCATGTCCATGCACACGAATATCTTCCTGTTTATAGCGCAACGGGTTACCGGAGGCGATCGAGATCTGTTCCTTGATGATATCAACCCAGGTTATCATTTCGGTTACCGGATGCTCGACCTGAACCCGGGTATTCATTTCGATGAAATAAAACTCGCCATTCTCGTACAGGAATTCAAAAGTGCCGGCGCCTTCATAGCCCATTTTAATGCAGGCTGTGGCACAACGTGTGCCGATCTTGTTGCGTTGTTCCTCGGTAATTCCGGGTGCCGGTGCTTCCTCTACGACCTTCTGGTGACGTCTTTGCATCGAACAATCACGCTCTGCCAGATGGATTGCATTACCATGCGCATCACCAAGTACCTGGATTTCAATATGACGCGGCGCACCAAGGAATTTTTCCATGTACACAGTGTCGTTGTTAAAAGCCGCCGCCGCCTCCGACTTGGTCAGCTGAATCGAATTTAACAGGCTTCCCTCGGCGTGGACCACGCGCATGCCGCGCCCACCGCCACCACCGGCGGCCTTGATTATTACCGGGTATCCGATCTTGCGACCCATCTCCAGATTTTTATCCTTGTTTTCTCCAAGTGGGCCATCCGAGCCCGGCACAGTTGGTACGCCCGCTGATTTCATCGCTTTGATCGCGGCGACTTTATCGCCCATGGTGCGGATTGCGGAGGCGCTGGGCCCGATGAATTTGAATCCGCTTGATTCGACCTGCTCCGCAAATTCGGCATTTTCGGAAAGAAAACCATATCCTGGATGAATACCATCGGCATTGGTCAATTCGGCAGCACAAATCAGGGCCGGGATATTAAGGTAGCTTTCCAATGATGAAGCCGGGCCGATGCAAACCGATTCGTCGGCAAGTCTTACGTGTTTAAGATCACGATCAGCGGTCGAATGTACTGCAACTGTCTTGATATCCATTTCGCGGCAGGCGCGCAGGATACGAAGTGCGATTTCACCACGATTGGCGATAACAATTTTTTCCAGCATCTGGTGGGCTCCCGCTGGATTACTCGATAATAAACAGAACTTGGTCGAATTCGACCGGGCTACCGTTTTCAACCATGATGGAGCGTATTTTGCCAGCCTTGTCAGCTTCGATCTGGTTCATCATCTTCATCGCCTCGATGATGCACAAGGTATCACCGATGTTTACCTGTTGACCCGGGGTTACAAATGGCCCGGATGTAGGGGAGGCAGCGAGATAAAAGGTGCCCACCATCGGCGATTTTACCTGGTGCCTACCCATTTCCTCGGCAACCTCTGCTGCAGCAGGCGCGGCGGTCGCGGGCGGGGCTGGTGGTGCGAACGCGGCGCCGGCCGGTACGATACTTTGAACAGCAGCCGACATCTGACGACTGATTCTAACCGATTCCTCGCCCTCTTTAATTTCTAGCTCGGCGATACCGGATTGTTCGAGTAACTCGATTAATTTTTTTACTTTGCGAATATCCATTTATTCGGTTCTCTGGTTTGAGGATTGCTTGCAATGGATGATGGCCGCTTCGAACGCCAGCAAATAACTATTTTTCCCAAATCCGCTAATGACACCAACCGCGAGATCGGAAAGGTAAGAGTGCATTCTGAATTCTTCCCGGGCATAGACATTTGACAGGTGAACTTCGATAAACGGTATTCGAGATGCCAGAAATGCATCTCGAATCGCGATGCTGGTGTGCGTGTAGGCCGCCGGGTTGATGATGATGAAATTAATGTCTTTGATTTCCGCCTGTTGAATACAGCTGACGATATTGCCCTCTGTGTTGGACTGGTATGTCTGCAAATTCACATCGTTTTGTTCCGCCATTTGAGTCAGGCTCTGGTTGATGGCATCGAGTGTTTCGGCCCCGTAAACGTCGGGTTCACGGGTTCCTAGCAGGTTCAAGTTAGGGCCATGTATGACTAGAATGTTCGTCATTTGGGACTTTTCCAAGTCGGGAAGCAGAATCCCAGGATTTTCACATATCGACCAGATAGAGTCCAGTTTTTGCGAGATAAGCGCTATATTGGCGAAGTTACCGACAGTTTCGAATAATTAGGGTGCCGCATCAAAGACTCATAATAAAGCTTCAAGTTGTTCGCGTAGTTGGCTCGCAGTGAGCTCTCCACTGTGCTGGAACAGGATGCGGTGGTTTCGATCCAGCAAGGCGGTAAATGGCAGGCTACCGCTCTTGTTGCCGAAAGCAGCGTTATACATCGCGGTTCGATTTCCTGCCAGGAACATCGGGTAGTTGATTTGATATTCAGCGGCGAATCGACTTACCTGTGGTTCGCTATCGTAGGCAATGCCTAATACGCGAACACCCCGTTGCGCATAGTCCCGGTGAAACTTAATCAGGGTGGGCACTTCGCGCCGGCAGGGTGCGCACCAGGGTGCCCAGAAGTTGACAATCAGAATATTGCCTTTCCAGTCACCGACAGTGGTTTGCTGGCCGGTTAAGTCGAACAGCGGAATCGAATGTAAATCGATCAGGGTTTCTGTTGCCACGGATTCCTTTTTTGGCGTATCGGATTGCAGCAAGTTAAATAACAGCACCCCGGCCAGCATCGAAACCAGGCCAATGGCGGATAACTGCAGTAAATTACGGTTCACTGATAAGTTGCGATAATATGAGCCGCAAATCGCTCGCCCGACATTTCACCGACAACTCGGCGATTACGAATCTCCTGGCCATTGGCGTCGAAAAACAGGATCGCCGGTGGTCCGTAAATGCCAAGCGAACTCATCAGTTCAGTATCGATCCCGTCATTGTCAGTTACGTCCGCTTGCAAGGTGGCCACTCCTTCCAGTGCTGCCAGCACTTTCGGATGCGTGAATACATACTTTTCCATTTCCTTGCAGGAGATGCACCAGTCGGCATAAAAATCGAGCATGGTGCCGCGTGCCTGCTGTACCGAGTCATTCAGGGCGAGTTGCAAGCCCTGTTGACCCTTGACCTGTCGAAACGCGAGGTGTTGCGACTGGCCAGGGTTGCTAATTGAGGCGGTAATGCCACGTAGCGGTTGGATCAGGTCATTACTGCCCGCGGCGGCACCGATCAGGTAGGCGATGCCATAGATCAGGACTAACAATCCGAGGGACTTGGAAAAACGCCGCCAGCCAGTTGCCGCCTCGCTCAACGCATCGAGCGCACCCAGGTATATCGCTGACGCGATTAGCAAGGCCGCGACCAATAACATCGTTACACCAACCGGCAGGATGCGCTCCAACAGCCAGATTGCGACTCCGAGCAAAACAATACCGAAGACGGATTTGACCCTATCCATCCATGCGCCGGCTCGCGGCAGGATATTTCCTGCTGATGTACCAATTAGTAAAAGGGGTATGCCCATACCCATGCCCAAGGCGAACAATGCTAGACCACCCAGTTGCCAGTCCTGGGTTTGGGTTATGTAAAACAGTGCTCCTACCAGTGGAGCGGTAATACAGGGGCCGACAATAATCGCAGAGAATATACCCATCAGGCCCACGCCGATAAGTGTTCCACCCTGTTGGCTGTTACTGATTGCGGTCAGTCGTGATTGAATTGCGTTAGGCAGCTGCAGTTCGTAGAAGCCGAACATCGAAAGCGCCAGCAACACGAACACCGCGGCAAACACGCTAAGGACTATTGGATCCTGGAACCAGATCTGGATATTAAATTCGTTACCGTAATAACCTGCAACAGCACCTGCTGCAGCGTAGGTAACTGCCATTGCCAGTACGTAAATTAGCGACAGAGAAAATGCCTTTAGTGTTGTTATCGATTCTCCCTGGCCGGCAATGATGCTGGAAAGTATCGGAATCATTGGAAATACACAGGGAGTAAAGGTAAGTCCGATGCCTGCAATGAAAAATAGGCCTATGACTACCAACAGACTCTTGTCCTTTAGAAATTGGGTGAACTGATCCTGTTCCGAAATGGGTGCCTGGTTTGCCCCGATTTGTGCACTACCCGTATCCTGGTTGGTGCCACTAGTAGCCCCGATTTCGTGCCCTACCATTATCAAACCTTCGGTCGCGTTGACAGCCAGGTACTTGGTTATCGGTGGATAGCAGATGCGCTCTTCTACGCAGCCCTGGTATTGATAGGACAGTGTCATTTTATCACTGGCATTGGCCTCCGAAATGACGGGTATCGAAACGTTAACCTGGTCATAAATAACTTCACTGGGACCCAGGAACTCGTCATTCTTCATTTTACCCCGGGGTACGGAAATTGCGCCGAGCACATGGCCTTCACCATTTACCAGTGCGATTTTTATCTTGTCGCGATACAGGTAAATACTGTCGGCCATCAGGATGTTGGTTTGAATGACGTTATTGGCAGCAAGTCGTGCGGACAGGATGAATGCCTGGTCAGGATGTAGTATTTCGTCTTCGTCATCGAGCCCGATGTCTTCTCCGAGTGCCTGCAATACCGCAAGCGCATCCGAGCTATTGGATTGCCCTGCGCTCTGTGCTGGTTGTTTGCTCTCCATATTTGCAGTAGCTTCATTGAGGAGCGCCTGTAGCGTGGCGACATCGCCGTTCATGTTCCCCCCAGCAATGCTGCTAGCGACCCATGCGGTGGGGATAATTCGATCATTCGAAGCTACCTTGACTGTTAGGGCTTGCTTGAGCGGTGGGTAGCAGACACCGATGTCCGCGCATCCCTGGCTGGTCGCTTTAACCTTCAGGGTGTTTGCTGGCGAGCTATCGAAAACCATTGGCAATACGATTCTGACGCTGTTGCGATAGGTCTCTACCTCACCAAAGAATTCATCCCATTTGACTTTGCCATCTGGGATTACAGCAACTTCGAATCGCGCCGGTGCATCGCTCGACTCAATCTGGAAGTCGAAACGTTCACGGTACATGTAGTAACCCGGGGCAATTTGATATTCGGCAACCAGGTCATTGCCTTCAACCCATGCGCTTAAACTGAAAGCCTCTTCTGGCGGCAGTAATTCTTCTTCCTGTGCCTGCAGCACGGGACTGGCGATGAGCAGCCAGAAGCCGAGGCCGAGGCCAATGATTTGCTTGATGATCGTCATTGTGTCGATTGCGTTATCCAGTCCAGGTATTCGGGGTCGCCGGAGTCTATCTTAAATTGCAGTATTTCAGCTACGGCATAGGGATGGGCGGCCTTAATTTCCCGCTGTAGTGCATCAATTCGGTCAGCGCTCGTTTTGATGAATATCTTATGTTCCTTGCCATGTCGAAGTTCACCCTTCCAGTGATATATAGAGTCCATTTGCGGCAAAATGTTTACACTCGCGGCGAGTTTTTTTTGCAACCAGTTCTGTGCCTGCTGTTTTGCCCCCGGCAGGTCGGGCCATGAGGTAATAACGAGATAATGCTCCGGCATTGGTTTTTCCATAGACGCGATTGAATAAATGGTATGCTAACCACATATAGTACAAATATCCTTATTACTCTGGTAATACTCCCGATATTAAAGTAACTGATGTTAACTGTTTGTTAGGCATATGTTCCCACTGATCGCTACCATTTTTCTGGTTGTACCGATAATCGAAATTTACCTGTTAATTCAGGTAGGGCAGGTTATTGGTGCGGGATGGACTATATTTTTTGTGGTGCTGACTGCCGTTCTCGGCGTCTGGTTGCTGAGGATTCAGGGCTTATCGACATTAATCCGGGCCCAGCGTAAATTGCAGGATAACGAGCTTCCGGCGCGGGAAATTCTCGAGGGCATGGGCCTTGTGGTTGCCGGTGCTTTGCTGCTAACGCCAGGATTCTTTACCGACGCCGTAGGGTTCTTCCTGCTTTTTCCACCAACACGGATCTGGCTGGTTAGTCGGATTGCTTCGCGCATGGTGGTGTCGGCGACGGTCAATATGCACGGTCGTCAGAGTCGTGATGACGACGTAATCGATGGTGTTAAATTCCACCGAGAAGACGAATCACACCAAAAACTGAGATAAAAAGTAAATTTTTATCAGGTTATTGCTTGAATCCCCGAATTTATCCCCCATTTCGCTTGACTACGAAAAACGGCTGAATATTATTAGCACTCTCTTTAGGCGAGTGCTAACTTGCAGCTAACTTATACAGGTCCATTCCTAGAGGATGGTAAGACATTAACGAAAACTACGGAGCGTAGCAATAATGAATATTCGTCCCCTGCATGATCGGGTAATCGTCCGGCGTATGGAAGAGGAGCGTACCACTGCAGGTGGTATTGTGATTCCAGATTCTGCCACAGAAAAACCAAGCATGGGTGAAATCCTCGCGATAGGTCACGGTAAGGTCACCGATTCCGGTGATATCCGCGCCCTGGATGTAAAGGTAGATGATACCGTTTACTTCGGCAAGTACTCCGGCACCGAGATCAAGGTTGACGGCGAAGAACTACTGATTATGCGCGAAGATGACATCATCGCTGTTGTTGAATAATTCGAAATATTAAGAGGTTTAAACTCAAATGAGTGCAAAAGACATAAAGTTTGGTGATGATGCGCGTGCGCGCATGGTCCATGGCGTTAACGTTCTGGCGAACGCCGTAAGGGTAACCCTGGGTCCGAAGGGCCGCAACGTGGTTCTCGACAAGAGCTTTGGTGCGCCAACCATGACCAAGGACGGCGTATCAGTGGCCAAGGAAATTGAACTCGAAGACAAGTTTGAAAATATGGGCGCACAAATGGTAAAGGAAGTGGCTTCACAGACTTCTGATATTGCTGGCGACGGCACCACGACTGCGACCGTTCTGGCGCAGGCGATCGTACGCGAAGGCATGAAAGCAGTTGCTGCCGGCTTGAATCCGATGGATCTTAAGCGCGGCATCGACAAGGCGGTTAGCGCTGCGGTCGAACACCTGCAGTCGATTTCGACCCCCTGTGAGGACACCAAGGCGATTGCCCAGGTGGGTACTATTTCTGCGAATTCGGATATCAGTGTTGGAGAGATTATTGCGGACGCAATGGAAAAAGTCGGCAAAGAAGGCGTTATCACGGTCGAGGAAGGCTCATCTCTCGATAACGAACTCGACGTCGTTGAAGGTATGCAGTTTGATCGCGGTTACCTGTCTCCTTACTTTGTCAACGAGCAGTCATCCATGTCGGCTGAACTCGAAGAGCCGGCGATCCTGCTGTTCGACAAGAAGATTTCCAACATCCGTGAATTACTGCCGATCCTCGAATCGGTTGCCAAGGCAAGCAAGTCATTGCTGATTATTGCCGAAGACATCGAAGGCGAAGCACTGGCGACCCTCGTGGTCAACACCATGCGCGGTATTGTCAAGGTTTGCGCGGTTAAGGCTCCAGGCTTCGGCGACCGTCGTAAGGCCATGTTGCAGGACATTGCGGTTCTGACCGGTGGTCAGGTGATTTCGGAAGAAGTTGGCCTGAGCCTCGAGAAGGTAACGCTGGAAGATCTCGGCTCGGCCAAGAAGGTATCCATTACCAAGGAAAATACTACCATCGTTGATGGCGCCGGTTCGGCCGAAGATATCCAAGGCCGTATCGCCCAGATCAAATCACAAATCGAGGAATCGACTTCAGATTACGATACCGAGAAAATGCAGGAGCGTCTTGCCAAGCTGGCGGGCGGTGTTGCTGTGATCAAGGTAGGGGCCGCGACTGAAATCGAAATGAAAGAGAAAAAGGCTCGCGTTGAAGATGCCTTGCACTCTACCCGTGCTGCGGTTGAAGAAGGTGTGGTTGCCGGTGGTGGCGTTGCCTTGATTCGCGCTCGCGCCGCAATTGCTGACCTCAAAGGCGATAACCACGACCAAGATATCGGCATTGATATTACCCGCCGTGCCCTGGAAGAACCGATTCGTCAAATTGTTAACAATGCGGGTGACGAAGCCTCGGTTGTAACCAACAAGGTCGAAGAAAACAAAGGTAATTACGGTTACAACGCAGCCTCCGGTGAATACGGTGACATGATCGCAATGGGTATCCTCGATCCAACCAAGGTAGCCCGTTCTGCACTGCAGAATGCGGCATCAGTGGCCGGTCTGCTGATCACGACCGAGGTGATGATTGCCGAAGCACCTAAGGAATCCGCACCTGCTATGCCTGATATGGGCGGCGGTATGGGCGGCATGGGCGGTATGATGTAATTCTGGCTGCTGCGCTCGCGATAGCGGCGTTATTTTTTCCGGCGAGACGCTCACATACGCTAAGTATGCTCGCGCCTTCGCCGTAAAAAATGCCTTGCTCTCGCTTCGCTCGCAACGCCAGAATCTTTCTGGCACCGCATTAGTACCCATAGAGAAGGCCCCGCAATTGCGGGGCTTTTTTTGTTTTAAGGCAATTTTCGTGCTGGATCAATTTGATTGGGCGATTACGCTGGATATGTCCTGCGCAGTGATCGGTCCCTCAAAGCGGTGAAAGAAAAGGCCGTTTGTATCGATAACAAAGGTTGTTGGTAGCACGTTGACCGTGCCGTAGCCGGTGAGCGGGTCCTGGCCGTAACCGAGAATGGGGTAGGTTACGCCTAGACGTTCGATATATTCGAGAATTTTAGCCTTGTCGCTGTCTTCGAATGTTACCCCCCATACCTGGGCAGATGATTTATTTTCCCGGTAAAACTGTTCCAGTTCGGGCATTTCCTTGATACAGGGCGCACACCAGGTTGCCCAGAAATTGATAACTAACCATTTGCCTCGATTATCTGAAACTCGGTGAAGCTTTCCCTCCATGTCGCGGAGCTCGTAATCACCGGTATCGGCTGGTTGTCCCGAAAGGGGCAGGAGACCGAGCAACAGTACCGCTAAAATACTTCGAAATGCCATCGGTGAGCTCTGTGAATTACATATCGATTACGTATAGATCGAGAATGCCTGAGTTTGGTTCCTTTTGAAAGTTGTCCTCGAGTACGAATCCAAGTTTACCTAGCAGCCTTCTCGAGGCCTGGTTATCCGGGGTCAGGATAGCGGCGATACGCGATATTTGAAGCACGCTGCAGCCGTACTCCAGGACCGCGGTGGCCGCTTCGAGCGCATATCCCTGTCTTCTGAATTCGGGCAGAAAGGCAAACCCGATTTCGACATCATCAACTGTCTCGCGCTTCAGCATTCCGCAGATGCCAAGCGGTGCGCCATCTTCTTTCAGTGACACGTGGTTCAAACCAAATCCCAGGCTTCGATACATTTTGAGAGGGCCTGTTTCGATGTAGGTTTTGGCATCTTCGAGGGTCGCGACATTTTTATCCCCGATGTAGCGGATCCACATGGGGTCGTTGACCAGTCTGTAAATAAATTTCGCGTCGTCAAGTTCGAGCCATCGAATTTTCAACCGGGCGGTTTCGATGGACAAAGACGTTATCACCTGTGCTTAGGACGGCAGAAAGTCGATTGGATAGGTGACCGTGATTTCGACCACGTTGGAACTACTGAATTTGAATTTTTTAATCTTAAGTATCAGTTTGCGCTCGAGAGCCTCGTCACCCAGTTCACTGGACAAAATATTAACCGCGATCACCTGACCACCGGGAGCGATCGTCAGTTCAACCACGACTTGTCCGGCAAGCGATGGGTTTTTACGCAGCGCGCGATTATAGATATTAAAAATACCACCCTTGTTTTGTTGGAAAACACGTTCGATTTCATCTTCGCTGCGCCTGGCTGCCGACCCGTTTTGTTTTTGGGTAGTCGAGGCCTTGGCAAGCTTCTTACTATCAGCTTCAATCTTGCTTTCCACGTTGGTGGTCTGGCGTTGCGTTAACTCGCTGGTTTTTATGGTCCGGTTGAGTGTATCTGTTTTAATGCCGCCACTCGATTTTCCTGCGCTCGAAGTCAGCAGATCGCTGGCAGTGGCCACCTTGGTTTCCTTTTTACCAGTCGTTTGCTGTGGCAATTTGAGCACATCGTCAAGTGCGAAGCTTTCACGCAAGTCCTGGAGCTCGTCGCTTAACGCGATAAGGCCGCTTTTCTTGGCGACTTCTCGAGCATCTGGTTTTTTAACTTCTTTCTTCTTTTCCTTCGGCTTCTCCTTCTTTTTCTCAGGTTTCTTTTTCTCAGGCTTCTTTTTCTTTACTTCCTTGGGTTTTTCTTTCTTGGGCGGTGGTGGTTTAACTTTTTGCTTATCCAGGATCAGTTTTGCCAGGCGAGGGGACACGTCGACCAGGTTTTTCTGTACTGCCTCCGGCAGCTTGATTGCATTTAATGCCACACCTGCACCTAGAAACAACA
>CAXMNA010000125.1:0-5059 GCA_964194715.1 uncultured Gammaproteobacteria bacterium | reverse complement strand
TGCAGCGGTTCGACCGAGATAGTTTCCAGGCTTGTCTCCTTGTTGCCAATCCACTGACCCAGGTGGTCAGCGTCCAGTTTTGTCTGGTTCACTGCTATAGCAACCTCGCTTTTAGGGAGCAATTTGGTTTAAGCATGAGATTCTAATTGATTTTCGAAAAATAAGTTCAAAAAGGTCGGACTGGTGTAACCACCTGGTGCAGCGTCCCGTGCAGTAATATACGCTGGCATCAAATACGGCAAGATAGGTTCCGGCTAGATTGCATATCATTAATTTCATTCGATTACCGTGTTGATATGAAGTCCGATAGACCCTTGGAATCACGAGTGCTTGACCTGTAAAACCATATTAAATTTCTGAGCGGACAGCGAAAATAATAGCATTTGTGGTAGGTCATCGATACAGGATAGACTTGCATTTTTAACGATGGTCGAGATGTAATGCTAGCTTTAGCCAGCCCTTACTAACCCACCCAGTTCCCAAATGGCAAAAAATATATTCAGTGTGGCAGATGTGCGCTCATCGGCAAAACGACGTATGCCGAAAATCATCTTTGACTACGTCGATGGCGCTGCTGGCAGTGAGCACGCCTGTGAATTAAACACTAAGGTACTGGACTGCGTTCGTTTAATGCCACGTGTTCTGGTGAACGTTGATGACCGTAAACTGAGTAAAACCTTGTTTGGCCGTGAATGGGGGTTGCCCTTTGGTATAGCACCGATGGGTATGTGCGATCTGACCTGGCCAGGCGCGGACAAGATGCTCGCTGCGGCCGCCGTGAAATACAATATCCCAATTACACTATCCACCATGGCTTCGAGCAATATCGAAGACACCTACGAACGTGCTGGCGAGAACGCCTGGTTTCAGTTGTATGTCGGCCAATCAGAAGAAGTCGCCTTTAATTTGGTTAGTCGTGCCGAAACCTCAGGCTATGAGACCCTGATACTGACGGTTGATGTACCGATCATCGGGCCGAGGCCACGCGAACAGCGAAATGGGTTTCAATCGCCGTTGAAGATTGGGCCGCGACAGTTTTTTGATTTTGCCTCGCACCCGCAATGGTCGATTAGAACCCTACTAGCAGGCGTTCCAGAACTGGCTAACAATGCGGGTAGAAACAACGAAGGAATAATTGTACGAAACGATAACCGTGGCAGGATCGACTGGGATTTTCTTGACCGATTACGCCAACGCTGGCCTGGTAAATTGATTGTAAAAGGTGTTTTATCGGATCAGGACGCTGTGCGTATTCGAGATGCCGACGTCGATGCAATCTACGTCTCCAACCACGGTGGACGGCAGCTCGACAGCGCGCCGGCAGCGATACAAATGCTGCCTGTCATTCGCGAGGCTGTCGGTTCAGACTATACGGTTATATTTGACAGTGGCGTGCGTAATGGCGAGGCAGTGATAAAAGCGCTCGCATTGGGTGCAGATTTTGTCATGTTAGGCCGACCACTTTTATACGGTATTGGCGCTGCGGGAAAAGCGGGGCTAGCCGGCGTGATTGAGCTTTTAATCGGACAGATCGATACCACTATGGCGCAGATAGGAATCCCGGATATCAACACTATTGATAGTAGTGTCGTAATTAATAGTATCCCCGGAAATGGTTTTTCGGAGCAACAATGAAAATACGCGGTGGCATTTTACTCGCACGTGCTTTACAGAATAAGGGGGTGTCACAGGTATTTACCCTGAGTGGCGGGTTTTGTAATCCGGCGCTGGAAGGCCTGGTGGAGTGCGGTATTTCAGTCATCAATGCGCCGCAGGAACAGGTGGCCGGACACCTGGCCGACGGCCACACACGTATCACCCGAACCCCGGCTGTTTGCCTGGTCGGCCCGGAAGGATTTGCCGCCGCCGTCCCGGCGATGATGGAAGCCTGGGGTGAACGCTCACCAGTAATATTTATCACCGGCTCGAGCACGCTGAAAAGGCAGGGCAGTGGCGGTTTCAAGGAAATCGATGATGTCGCGATCGCGACGCCATTAACCAAATACAGCGTCTCGATCACCGACGGCGAACGTATTTCTGAAATTGTCGATCGCGCCTGGAAAATTGCCGTTGGTGGTTATCCGGGGGCAGTACACCTGAGCTTGCCGGTCGATATCATGTTCAGCTCATACGACGAAAACGCGATGCTCGATGAACGTCCGTTTGACCGGACTGCCAAACCACCACCACGCGCCTGGCCCTGTCCGGATGACCTGGCAGCAGCCATGGAGTTTATTCAAAATTCGAAAAATCCGGTACTCATCGGTGGTCATGGAGTCTGGTGGTCACACGCCGAAACGAATCTCGAGAGGGTGGGACGCACACTCGGTATTCCCGTGTTTAACGTGCCGTATCACCAGAAATTGCTCGGTGAAGAATGCGAGGCATATATGGGTTTGGCCGATGTGCACCAGTACCCACCATCAAAATTCGCCTTGCAGGAATCGGACATCGTTATCATGGTCGGCACCCGGCTCGACAACCAGATGAATTTTGGTAATCCACCATTTTTTCCTGAGTCGACCCGGTTGATTTGTGTCAACGGCTCTCATGAGGAGATCGAATTTAATCGTGCGGCAGATATTGCGCTGTTAAGTGACCCAAATGCGTTTTTTGATGCCTTAATGGAAATGACCCCTTTCGATCGAGGCTGGTTCGAAACTAATCGGAAAAAACGGGCTGATTGGGTAGATAAAACACTTGCAGAGATACCACAGCTTGATGATGACAAAATTCATCCACTGCAGTTGGCACTCGATGTGCAGGCCGCGATGGGCGATACCGACTGGCTTGTGATCGATGGTGGAAACACGCATTTCTGGTCGGAGATCGCGGTTAACATTGCTGGTTGGCAGGGGCGGAAACTGGGCAACATATTACATCCTGGAACCTTTAGCATGCTTGGCGTCGGCGTACCATTTGCTACTGCCGCGAAACTCAACAACCCTGTTGATACAGTCGTCGTCATCAGTGGAGATGGCGCGTTTCTGTCTGGTGGTTCGAGTATCGAAGTGGCATTTCAGGAAGGCCTGCCAATTGTTGTAGTCATAGACAACAACGGTGGTCTAGACTGTATTTCACAACAACAGGAGCGACTGTTCACCAGTCAGAAACATATCGCTACTGACTTTCGAGATATACCCTTTCATACCATGTTTGAAGGTCTCGGAGGTTATGGTGAGCTGGTCGAAACGCGTGGGCAACTCTTACCTGCGATACAGCGCGCCATTGCAAGCGGTAAAACGGCCTGTGTGAATGTGAAAACTGTTGGCCACATTAGCCCGATTGTTTTGGCTACCACTAATAAACGTGACAAGGCCTCTATAGAGTAACGGTTTATGGCAATTGTATCCTCGCACATTCTTGATTCGGTCAATGGCGGATTCGCCATTGGCATTCGTGTTGCTTTGTTTCGTTTAATCGGCGAAGCTGAAAAGCACAAGCTATTTGAAGTCAAAGCTGATGCCGAGGGTCGAATCGCCGAATCGGTTGAAATTGTTGGCGGTAGCGACGATTGTGAGTATGAACTGGAAATTCACAGTGCTGAATATTTTGCTGGCCAGCCATTGCCGGCGGAAAAAAATTCAGCGATGAAAACAGTAGTGATTCGATTCTCAATGTCTGATTCGGTAAAACGCCATCATTTGCCACTGATGTTGTCACCCTATTCTTATTCCGTCTGGTCATCAAAATAAATCAACCTGTATCAATGTCAGCAGCCAATTTAAGAGAATCGCGCCGCCAACGCGCAACGCCCTATACGGCGCGTGTCGAAGCACTTGGCGTCTCGGGTTACTCAGTTGTAAATCACACCATATTGCCCAAAGGGTTTGCTAAATCGATGGAGGATGATTATTGGCATTTGAAAGAACATGTGCAGTTATGGGATGTGGGTTGCCAACGCCAGGTCGAATTGCAGGGCCTCGATGCTGCCCATCTAACCCAGCTAATGACCCCCCGTGATTTGAGCAAGGCCGAGGTCGGTCAGTGCCTGTACGCACCAGTGGTTGACGATCAGGGCCTCATGTTAAATGACCCAATCATTTTAAAATTGGCCGACGATCATTTTTGGCTATCGATTGCTGATTCGGATTTACTGTTGTGGGCAAAAGGACTGGCTTATGGATTGAATCTCGATGTTGCAATCGGCGAACCCGATGTGTGGCCGCTGGCCGTGCAGGGGCCGAAATCGGAAGACCTGATGGTGGAGGTATTTGGTGATGCAGTGCGTGATATCAGATTCTTCAGATTTGAAAAAATTGATTTTCATGGCCATCCATTGATCATTTCACGTTCGGGATACAGCAAGCAGGATGGATTTGAAATCTACCTCGACCAACCTGCTCTCGGTGTTAAATTGTGGGACACACTCTGGGATGCGGGTATAGCCCGCAATGTCTCGCCCGGTTACCCGAATCTCATTGAGCGTGTCGAAGCCGGTCTTTTGTCCTATGGCAACGAAATGACACGTGCAAATAATCCACTGGAATGTGGACTCGGGCGGTTCTGCCAGCTCGATGGTTCGATTGACTTTATCGGACGTAAAGCCCTACAGCGCATTGCGCAACAAGGATTGAAACATTTGATTCGAGGTGTCGTATTTGACGGTGATCCCTGCCCGCAGTGTCAAAGTCCGTGGTTGTTGAGCGCTGATGACAAAATTATCGGAGAAATCACAACCGCTGCCTGGTCGCCAGGATTGGAAAAAAACATTGCTCTGGCAATGGTAGACAAGGGTTTCTGGGAGCCAGGGACCCGATTAACAGTTGAGAGTAGTGATGGCTTGTCGCGCAATGGCGTGATTTCCAAATTACCGATGATTGACTGAATTAGGTAAATTCAGATCTATCTATTCAGTCAGGGTTTGGTCCAGTGCGATCCAGGCCAGGAGTACGCATTGCTTCCGAGCCGGATGTTGTCGTACGGCTCCCAGTGCTGCCAATGTTGTATTTGACGGGGCTTCGCTTATGGTATCACCGAACCAATCCAACATTTGCTGAACCAGGTGTCGTGCCTGTCGCATAGTCAAGCCGATTGTGCACTCGCTCATAATCGAGGC
>CAXMNA010000124.1:0-15708 GCA_964194715.1 uncultured Gammaproteobacteria bacterium | reverse complement strand
CATATGGATATTTACACCAGCAAAGATCCGATCCGGCTCGATGAGCGCGCGCTCGGCGAACAGCTGGGCGTTAGCCGCACCCCGGTGCGCGAAGCGATCTCGCGGCTCGAGCAGGAAGGGATTGTCGAGAACATTGTGCGTCGCGGTGCCTTTGTAGTGCGCAAGAGCAAGGACGAGATTCTCGATATTGTCGATGTCTGGGCCGCACTCGAAAGCATGGCCGCCCGGCTTGCGACCCACCGCGCCAGCGACGAAGAAATCTCGCAGTTGCGCAAGAATTTCACCATTTTCGACGGTGAAGATGCACGCGCGCATATCGATGAATATTCGGATACCAATATCGAGTTCCATCAAACGATCATCAAACTCGGTCATTCCGAATTGATCTCGCAGATGGCGGACCAATTGTTTTTCCACATGCGTGCTATTCGCGCCAGCACCATCAAGGACCGTGACCGGGTCGCGCAGTCGGTGATGGATCACACCCGTATCATCGAGGCGATCGAAGAGCGGGATGCATACCATGCCGAGCAGTTGGTCAGAGACCATGCGCTCGAGTTGGCAAAACATATTGAGCGTTATGTCGATTACCTGGATTAACGCAATCAGCTGAGCCGACCAAAACTGGCTCAAGGTAACAAACACTGCCTGGTTCCAGAGATTTCGGAGCCAGCTTATTAAATCAGATGAGGTAGAGAGAAATGTCAACTGTAGCTGAAAAACCACCGGTTTCGGATACCGCCACTGACACCCTGAAGGCAAAAACCAAAGATGGATCGGTCATATCGGGTGGTCATCTGGTTGCCAAGGCTCTCAAGGCCGAGGGCGTCGACACCATCTTCACGCTATGTGGTGGCCATATCATCGATATTTACGATGGTTGTCTCGATGAAGGCATTCGCATTGTCGACGTACGCCACGAACAGACCGCTGCGCATGCCGCGGATGGTTATGCGCGTCAAACCGGCAAATTGGGTTGTGTAGTGACCACCGCTGGCCCGGGCTGCACCAATGCAGTTACCGGTGTCGCCACCGCGTTTCGTTCGGAAAGCCCGATCCTGCATATCGGTGGGCAAAGCTCGCTGAGCCAGCACAAAATGGGTTCGTTGCAGGATCTACCACACGTCGACATGATGACGCCAATTACCAAGTTTGCCTCAGGCGTTTTCTCGACTGAGCGCGTCGCCGATATGATATCGATGGCGGCACGTGAATGTTTCAACGGTGCCTATGGGCCTTCATATCTCGAAATTCCGAGAGACATTCTGGACCGAGAAATTCCAATCGAAAGTGCGGTTATACCCGAGCCCGGTTCTTACCGTGCCTCGGTCAATTCGGTCGGTGACCCGGCGGACATCGAAAAACTCGCCGATATCCTGGTAAAAGCGAAACGTCCCGCGGTATTGCTGGGGCAACAAGTCTGGGCAGCACAGGGGCAAGACGCTGCGATCAGTTTTGTACGCTCGCTCGATATTCCGGCTTACATGAATGGCGCCAGCCGTGGCATGTTGCCGCAGGGCGATCCACACCATTTCGATCGTACCCGCAGCGACGCCTTTAAAAACGCGGATGTGATCCTGATCGTCGGTACGCCTTTCGATTTCCGCATGGGTTACGGCAAGCGCATTTCCAGTGCCGCCACCCTGGTGCAGATCGATCAAAGCTATGCCACCGTTGGCAAGAACCGCGATATCAGCCTTGGTCTCGCTGGCGATCCAGGCTCGATTCTGGCCGCCGTGGAACAAGCCGCATCGGGTCGCATCGACGACGGTACCAGGCAGGAGCGTCAAAAGTGGATGGCTGAGCTGCGCGACATCGAAGCCACCAAGCTGGAAAAGCTGATGCCGATGTTTACCACCGATCAGAATCCAATCCACCCTTATCGTCTCGCCTATGAAATCAACGAATTCCTCGGCGAAGATACGATTTACATCGGTGACGGTGGCGATATTGTGACCATCTCCGCGCAGGCGGTCCGCCCGCGTAATCCAGGCCAATGGATGGATCCGGGTGCACTAGGTTCACTCGGTGTCGGCACTGGCTTTTCGATGGCGGCCAAGCTCGCACACCCGAATAAAGAGGTCGTCTGTCTCTACGGTGATGGCGCTTTCGGCATGACTTCTTTCGATATGGAAACCGCGCAACGTTTCGGCGCGCCTTACCTGGCAGTGATTGGCAACAACTCGGCGATGAACCAGATTCGTTACGGCCAGCTCGCCAAGTATGGACAGGATCGTGGTGATATCGGTAACAAGCTCGGCGATGTGCCATTCTCCAAGTTTGGTGAAATGATCGGTGGCTACGGTGAGGAAGTACATGAAGCCAAAGATATTCAGCCCGCGATGCAACGTGCGCGTGAAGCGATTGCGAAGACGGGTAAGTGTGCCGTCGTCAACGTCTGGGTTGACCCGAACGAATACGCGCCCGGCACCAAAGCGCAAACCATGTACAAGTAGCAGATATTAGAAACAAACGAACGTTTATCAGAGGTAAGTTAATGTCTAAGGCTCTCGATCACATAAAAATTCTGGATTTCACCCACGTCCAATCTGGCCCCACTTGTACCCAACTGCTCGCGTGGCTGGGTGCCGACGTGATCAAGGTGGAACGCCCCGGCGTCGGTGACGCCACCCGCAAGCAACTGGTGGATGTGGAGGGCGCAGACAGCCTTTATTTCACCATGCTGAATCACAACAAACGCTCGCTGACGCTTAATTCCAAAACAGAAAGCGGTAAAGAAGTGTTGGAGCGGCTGGTTAAGACTTGCGACGTGCTGGTGGAAAACTTCGCCCCGGGTGCGCTCGATCGAATGGGTTTTAGTTGGGAACGCATCCAGGAACTGAATCCGCGCATGATCATGGCTTCGGTGAAAGGCTTTGGACCCGGCCCTTACGAAGATTGCAAGGTCTATGAAAACGTCGCGCAGTGTGCCGGTGGTTCCGCCTCCACGACCGGTTTTCGCGACGGCCTGCCGCTGGTAACCGGCGCCCAGATCGGCGATTCGGGTACCGGCTTGAACCTGGCATTCGGCATTTGTGCCGCGCTGTTGCACCGCGAGAAAAGTGGTCGCGGTCAACGTGTATTGGCGCCAATGCAGGACGGCGTATTGAATCTGTGCCGGGTCAAGTTACGCGATCAGCAACGCCTCAAGGCCGGACCGCTAACGGAGTACTCGCAGTACGGTGAAGGCATTCCATTCGGTGACGCCGTGCCACGTGCCGGTAATGATTCGGGAGGTGGTCAGCCGGGTCGTATTATTAAATGCAAGGGCTGGGAAACCGATCCCGACGCTTATACCTATTTCATCACCCAGGCGGCAGCATGGCCGAAAATCTGCGACGTGATCGGCAAACTGGAATGGAAGGAAGATCCGGACTATGCGACCCCGCCGGCGCGTTTGCCACATCTGAATGAAATATTCGACAGGATCGAAGAATGGACCATGACCAAGACCAAGTACGAAGTCATGGAAATTTGCAATCCACTCGACATTCCGGTCGGGCCGATCCTGTCGATGAAAGAGATTGCCGAAGAACCGTCTCTGCGCGAAACCGGCACGATTGTCGAAGTCGATCATCCCGAGCGTGGTCCGTATCTGTCGGTTGGCTGTCCGGTAAAGCTATCGGACAATGACGTAGTCGTGGAACGCTCGCCACTGCTCGGCGAACACTCGGATGAAATTCTGAGTGAGGTACTCGGATACAGCGCGGATGAAATCGCCTCTTTAAGAGAAGCGGGCGCAGTATAAGCAACGCTCTTCGAGTGGCTAGCGCCGCTCGTGGCAACAGGAGAGATAAATGAGATTAATCGTTCATGGCCAACAGGCGTATGGCATGTCTGTGCTCGAAGCCATCCTGGATAAAGGAAAAGATGAGGTCGTCGCGGTTTATAGCGCCCCCGACAAGGAAGGTCGACCGCTGGATCCACTCAAGGAATTTGCGCTGCAGCGAGATTTGCCCGTTTATCAGCCGGAATCCTATAAGAATCCCGAGGTCTGGGAGCAGCTGGCAAGTCACGATGCCGATCTGTGCGTGATGGCATATGTACTGTTGTTCGTGCCTGAAGAGGCGCTCAAGGTGCCGAAACACGGCTCGATCCAGTACCATCCGTCGCTGCTGCCATGGCACAAAGGACCGAGCTCGATTAACTGGCCGATCATCATGGGCAAAGAAAAAACCGGCCTGTCGATCTTCTGGCCGGACAACGGCCTCGATACCGGACCGATACTGCTGCAAAAAGAAGTTCAAATCGGTCCCGATGATACCCTCGGATCGATATATTTTGACAAGTTGTATCCGCTTGGGGTTGAAGCGATGCTCGAGTCGATAGATCTGGTGCGTGACGGTAATGCCCCGCGCGAGGTGCAGGATCCCGAAGCCGGTAGCTACGAAGGCTGGTGCCGCAAGGAAAATGTGCAGATCGACTGGAGCAAGGGTACCGATGAAATTTACAACCTGATTCGAGGGGCTAATCCACAACCCGGCGCCTGGACTACTTTTAATGGCAGCGAGGTTAAGGTTTTCGACAGCCGCAAGACCGATGGTAGCGGTGAACCCGGCAGCGTGCTTTCGATTGATGACAGCGGCCTCGTGGTCGCGACTGCAGACGGCGCCATTCGTGTGACGAAAGTACGTGCGGAAGCCGGGAAACTGGCAGCAGCAGAGTATGCTGCTGAAGCAGGGCTTGCAGCCGGGGCGAAGTTGGGCAGTTAAATTGCGAGCATCCGCCACACTTAATCGACAAAGCCGGATTTATTCAGGGTCGGTTCTAACGAGAGGTTGAGGTAAATGATAAAGATTATCCTGGTACCTGTAGATGGCACGGAACGCAGTGCAGACGTGCTGGATACGGCGCTGGTGATCGCCAATCGATTCGGTGCACACATCAAGGTAGTGCATATACGCGAGCATACCAGTGAGCCGTTCATGTTCAGCGGAATGCCGGCTTCCTATCGCGAGGAATTCGTTAAAATGAGCAACAAGGCCGTCGATTCGGTGGTCGATACGGTGCGTACTCAGTTCAATGCTTTCTGCAAGCAAGGGGGCGCCAAAATTACCCGTAAACCGTCAACATCCCAGGAAATTACTGCCTCTTTGCACATCCTCGAAGGTAATGCTGAAACCGTGCTCGACAAGGAATCGCGCCTGGTCGACGTGATCGCGATGTCGCGGCCCACCCAGCATCGCATCGGCGGTCCCGGTGTCGGCGAACTGCATGAATCGCTGATGCTGCACTCGGGTCGACCGGTGTTGATCGTGCCACCCGCGGGCGAATGGAAAGTGCATCGTGTTGACCATGCGGCGATCGGCTGGAATGACAGCGTCGAAGCGAGCCGGGCACTATGCATGACACTGCCTTGGCTTAAGCAAATGAAAAAAGTGTCGGTACTGGTATCGAAGAAACGCGAGCCGGGTGTTTCCGAGGTAGTTGATTACCTCAAGCGCCATGGGTGTAAAGCCGATTACCACGTGTTGAGTGGCAGAGGCACCAACGTGGGCAAAAAAATGCTGGATACTTGTGCCGATATCGGTGCTGAGTTCCTGGTCGTCGGCGGATTCAGCCATACGCGCACCCGGCAACGCCTGTTCGGTGGCGTCACCAGCCACCTGCTGAGTAATACCAATATTATTACCGTGATGGCGCATTAATGTGCTGTGGCTTCGCATTCACGTGTTTTTGTTAGCTCCTCCTTGGGTTAAACTTTGCCCCCGCTCGTCAAGAGCGGGGATTTTTTTAAGTGCACCCTAACGCCAGAGAATTTTTATGTCACAGCCTGAGATCCATTCCGATTCGGTCGACAATCGCAAGCAACGCCGCCGGGGCAAGACCAAGGGCAGGATAGTTGATCTCAACTCGTTGCTCGAAGTGCAAAGCCTGCTGGGCGACGAATCGCGCGCTCGTGACCTGTTGATCGAGCATTTGCACAAGATACAGGACAAGTACGGACATTTATCGGCTGCGCACCTGGTAGCGCTGGCCGATGAAATGCGCCTCGCAACCACTGAAGTGTACGAGGTTGCCAGTTTTTACCATCATTTCGACGTGATCCGGGAAGGTGATGTTGCGCCCCCGGCACTCACGGTGCGCGTTTGCGATTCGGTGACCTGCGAAATGGCGGGTAGCGAAGCATTAATCGGCGCGCTGGAAGCATCACTCGGTGAAGGCATACGGGTACAACGCGTGCCCTGCGTTGGACGTTGTGACCAGGCGCCGGTCGCGGTGGTTGGTCAGTATACGGTCGACATTGCGACACCCGACGCGGTTAAATCCGCGGTCGATGCCGGTAATACCATGCAACCGATGCCGGAGGACAGCATCGATTTCGATGCATACCGAACGGATGGTGGTTACCAGTTGTACGACCGGTTACTCGCCGGTGACATCAGCGCAGATACCATTATCGAAGCGCTCGAAGGCACGCAATTACGCGGTCTCGGCGGTGCCGGCTTTCCGGTGGGACGTAAATGGGGGATCCTGCGCGATCAACCCGCGCCGCGCTTATGTGCGATCAATATCGACGAGGGCGAGCCGGGGACTTTTAAAGATCGCTTCTATATGCTCTCCGATCCACATCGCTTTCTCGAGGGTATGCTGATCGCGGCCCGGGTTATCGGAATCAACGCCTGTTATATTTATATCCGCGACGAGTATCCATCAGTTATCCAGATTCTCAAACTTGCCGTCGACGATCTGGTTAATAAATCCGGCTACGAACTGCCACTTATAGAAATACGTCGCGGCGCGGGTGCCTACATCTGTGGTGAAGAGTCGGCGATGATCGAGTCGATCGAAGGCAAGCGCGGCATGCCGCGACTGCGCCCGCCCTACGTCGCGGAGGTGGGCCTGTTTGGTCGCCCTACGCTCGAACACAATTGTGAATCGCTGTTCTGGGTTCGCGACGTGATCGAGAAGGGTTCTGAATGGTTCGACGCGCAGGGTCGCAACGGGCGCAAGGGCGTACGCAGTTTTTCAGTGTCGGGGCGCGTCAACAAGCCCGGGGTGCATCTGGCACCAGCGGGAATTACGATCAAGGAGCTGATCGACGAATACTGCGGCGGCATGCTCGATGGCCACCAGCTTTACGGTTATTTCCCGGGCGGCGCGTCGGGCGGCATTTTACCGGCCAGCTTAAACGATATTCCACTCGATTTTGACACCCTGCAGGAATATGGCTGTTTTATCGGTTCCGCGGCAGTCGTGGTGCTGTCGGACCAGGACAGCGCCAAACAGGCGGCGCTAAACTCGCTTAAGTTTTTCGCGCACGAATCCTGCGGTCAGTGCACTCCATGCCGGGTTGGCTGCGAGAAAGCGGTCAGCATCATGGAGACCGGCGATTGGGATGTCGAGCAATTGAACGATTTGTCGACGGTCATGATCGACGCCTCGATCTGCGGTCTCGGGCAGGCGGCGCCGAATCCGATCCTGTCGGTGATAAAATACTTTCCGCATGAACTGGGCATCGAGGAGAAACAGTAATGGCGGCTAACCCCGATTCCATATTCGAAACCATCGAGTTTACCTTGAACGGTAAAACCGTCGAGGCCTTGCCGGATGAAACCATTCTGCAGGCGGCGCAACGTACCGGCACCGAGATTCCGCATCTTTGTTATACCGACGGGCTGCGCGCCGACGGCAATTGTCGTGTCTGCATGGTCGAGATCGACGGCGAACGCGTACTCGCGCCGAGCTGCTGCCGCAACCCGACCCCGGGCATGGTGGCGAATTCGGTTAACGAACGCGCGCAAATGTCGCAAAAACTGGTGCTCGAGCTACTGCTTTCCGACATGCCCGAACAAGCCTACACCCTGGATAACGAACTCACTTACTGGGCCGACAAGCTGGAGGTCAAGAATCCGAGATTCAAACCCCGTCATCAGCCGCCAGCAGATTTGTCACACCCCGCGATCGCGGTGAACCTCGATGCCTGCATCCAGTGCACGCGTTGTCTGCGCGCCTGTCGTGAAACACAGGTAAACGATGTCATCGGACTCGCGCGGCGCGGGCATTTTGCCGAGATTGTGTTCGATATTGGCGATCCGATGGGAGAGTCTTCGTGCGTGGCCTGCGGTGAATGTGTCGCCGCCTGTCCCACCGGAGCGCTCAGTGATGCGACCGGGGCGCACCTGGTAGAAACTGATCGCCAGGTCGATTCCGTCTGCCCGTACTGCGGCGTCGGCTGTCTGCTCACCTATCACGTTAAAGATGACAAGATTGCGCGTGTCGAAGGGCGCGATGGCCCGGCTAATTTCAACCGCCTGTGCGTTAAGGGTCGTTACGGTTTTGACTATGTCAATCATCCGCAACGCCTGCTCAAACCACTGATCCGCAAAGACGGCGTGCCCAAAGGTCTGAACGAATATTTCGATCCGGCTGATGCGTCAAAGATGTTCCGTGAAGCAAGCTGGGAAGAAGCGATGCAACTCGCCGCGGGCGGATTAAAACAGATAAAAGATGAACTCGGTGGCGCGGGCCTTGCCGGATTCGGCTCAGCCAAGGGTTCAAACGAAGAGGCGTACTTGTTCCAAAAGCTGGTGCGCGTCGGCTTTAGCACCAATAATGTCGACCACTGTACCCGACTGTGTCACGCTTCCAGCGTCGCGGCATTGCTCGAGGGTATCGGTTCCGGTGCGGTCTCGAACCAGGTCGAAGAGGTCAAGCACGCTGAAGTGTTCATGATAATCGGCTCGAATCCGACCACGAATCACCCGGTTGCCGCGACCTTCATGAAGAATGCCATCCGCGATGGCAAGAAGTTGATCTTGCTGGACCCGCGCAAGACCCAGATTGCACGTCTTGCCACCCACCACCTGCAATTCAACGCGTCGACCGATGTGTCATTGTTGAACTCGATGCTGCACGTGATCATCGAAGAGGGTCTGGCCGACGAAAATTTCATCGTCGAGCGCACTACTGACTATGAAGAATTGAAGGCCAACGTTGCCGATTATAGCCCCGAAAATATGGCCGAGGTGACCGGTATCGATGCCACCACGTTGCGTGAAGTGGCACGCCTGTTTGCAACCTCGAGAGGATCGATGATTTTCTGGGGAATGGGCATTTCACAGCATATTCACGGCACCGATAACTCACGCTGCCTGATTGCACTGTCGATGATTACCGGCCAGATTGGCCGTCCCGGCACTGGTTTGCATCCGCTGCGGGGACAAAATAACGTGCAGGGAGCATCGGACGCCGGTTTGATCCCGATGATGTTCCCGGATTACCAGCGTGTCGATAATCTTGAAGCACACGCCTGGTTCTCTAACTACTGGAATGCGGAGCTTGATGACAAGCCGGGATTGACCGTGGTTGAAATCATGCATGCGGTGCTCGAAGGTCAGATCAAGGGGATGTACATCATGGGTGAAAATCCGGCCATGTCTGATCCAAATCTGAATCATGCACGCGCTGCACTGGCGGCACTCGATCACCTCGTGGTGCAGGATATGTTCCTGACCGAGACCACGGCCTTTGCCGACGTCGTGCTGCCAGCATCGGGCTGGGCCGAGAAAGACGGCACGGTATCGAACACCGATCGTCGGGTACAAATCGGACACGCCGCGGTGCCGTTACCCGGCGAGGCGCGCCAGGATCTGTGGATCATTCGTGATATCGGCAAGGGTATCGGCCTCGACTGGGACTACAATCATGTTTCCGAAGTCTACGATGAAATGCGCCAGGCGATGCCGAGTATTACCGGAATCACCTGGGAACGCCTGAACCAGGCTTCTTCGGTGACCTACCCCTGTGCCGACGAGAGTGATCCGGGTCAGGGCGTTGTCTTCATCGATGACTTCCCGACCGGAAATGGCAAGGCAAAACTGGTCGCCGCAAAGTCGATCCCGGCAGATGAACAGCCCGATGAGGAATTCCCATTGATTCTGATCACGGGACGACAGCTTGAACATTGGCATACCGGCTCTATGACCCGGCGCGCGGCAATACTCGATGCGATCGAACCGGTGCCGGTGATTTACGTCAACAGTCAGGATCTGGACAATCTCGGGGTTGAGCCCGGTGCTGAAATTATTGCCAGGACACGCCGCGGCGAAATACGCGCCTATGCGAGGCCTGATGGGGCATTAAAGCAGGGCGAAGTATTTATCCCGTTCTGCTACCACGAAGCGGCGGCTAACCTGTTGACCAACGAGGCGCTCGATCCGTTCGGCAAAATCCCCGAATTCAAGTTCTGCGCGATCAAACTCGAAGTGGCTTAGTTAGTCCTGGTTTGACAGGATGATCTTGCCGAAATGGCCACCCTGTTCCATCAGTTTGTGAGCCTCGGCGGCATCCTTAAGCGGAAAGCGGGCATCGACCAGGGGTTCGATCGTGCCGGCCGCGAACAGCGGCATCACAATTGATTCGAATTGATGGACGATGGCAGCCTTTTCCGTGACCGGGCGCGAACGCAGCACCGAGCCGATGATGCGTTGGCGCTTCACCATCATGGTCGCAAGGTTCAACTCGGCCTTGATACCCCCCATGACGCCGATCAACATCAAGGTGCCGGCAAGCGCGAGGGATTTCATATTGGGTTCCAGGTATTTTGCCCCGATGTGATCAAGGATCACGTCGACACCGCGTTTGTCGGTGAGGCGCCTGATTTCGTCGGCAAATTCCTGTTCGCGGTAATCGATCACATGGTTGGCACCTTGCTCTGCGACACGCCCAAGCTTTGCGCTCGATGCAGTGACAAAAACTTCGGTTTCAGGGGTCAGGGTTTTACACAATTGAATCGCCGCAGTTGCGACACCGCCACCACCGCCATGAATTAATACTGATTGTTTGCCCTGCAGCTCGGCCAGCATAAACAGGTTCAGATAAGCAGTGATATAGGTTTCACAGATACAGGCGGCCTGTTCGAAACTGACCGAATCCGGAATCGGCATCGAGTGATCTTCGCGTGCCAGCGCATACTCGGCATAACCGCCACCGCCGACCAGCGCAACCACGCGGTCACCTGGCTTAAACCGGGATGCGTTGTCATCGGTCGATTCGATGATACCTGCGACCTCGAGTCCGAGAATTTCGGAATCTCCTGGTGGCGGAGGGTAGTTTCCCTCGCGCTGGATGATGTCGGGCCGATTGACTGAAGAATTCATAACCTTGATCAGTATCTGGCCGTCAGCGGGTAAGGGTTTCTCGACCTCGTTCAATTGCATCATCTCGGGGCCGCCAAATTCGCGTAGCGTAATCGCTTTCATGGGGATTCCTGCATTATTAGGTAATTTGTGTCTGCCAGGCAGTAATCCGAATTTTATCCTAATTCGAACTGCTGTTGCTAATCGCAGCTGTAGCCTGATTAAGGTTATCTATATAAATTTTCGTTTTTTGAATCAAGCCCTAGTTTTGTCCCGACAGCTATATATACTCGACGATTCGGCGCCTTTAGGCGATTTTAAAAACGAGAATTCGGGACATTTTTATGAGCGATCGCGTAGATATCAGTGGTCTCAGCGTTGACCGCGGACTGCATGACCTGGTTGAGGAAATTTCGATTGGCACGGGGATCAAAACCCCGTCCTTTTGGCAGTCACTAGCCGATATCGTGGCCGAACTGGGTGCCCAGAATGCGGATTTGTTGCAAAAACGTGATCAGCTGCAAAACCAGATTGACAACTGGCACAAAAAGAACCCAGGACCCGTTCAACGTGATCAGTACAAGGCTTTTCTCCAGGAAATCGGTTACCTGGTTCCCGAGTCGGATTCTTTCAAGGTTACGACCGACAATATCGACGACGAGATTGCCGTAGTCGCGGGCCCGCAGCTGGTGGTGCCGGTTGATAATGCGCGCTATGCACTCAACGCCGCCAATGCGCGCTGGTACAGCCTCTACGACGCACTTTACGGAACCGATATCATTCTCGAGGTCGAGGGTTGCAAGAAGACTGCAAAATACAATCCGGTCAGAGGTCAACAGGTCATCCGTTTTGCGCGCGACTTTCTTGATCAGGCGGTGCCGCTGGCATCCGGCAGTCATGCTTACGCGGTGCGTTACAAGGTTGTGTCCGGGAAATTGATTGTGGTCATGGGTGACGGCAGTCAAACTGAACTCGGCTGGCGCGAATGTTTTGTCGGTTATCGGGGCGATCCCGAGCAGCCGAGCGCTGTGCTGTTACGCCACAATGACCTGCATATCGAATTGTTGATCGGCGAAGGCTATTTTATTGGACAGGGTGATCTCGCCAACATCTACGATATCAATCTCGAATCCGCAGTAACCACGATCCAGGATTGTGAAGATTCGGTCTCTGCTGTCGATGCCGAAGACAAGGTCCGGGTTTACCGCAACTGGTTCGGATTGATGAAAGGTGATCTCACGGCCGAGGTCGTGCGCGCTAAGGAAACCATCGAGCGTAGCCTGAATCCGGACCCCGAATTTATCGCCCCGGACGGTTCAGCTTTCAGTTTACCTGGCCGCAGCCTGATGCTGGTGCGCCATGTCGGTCCGCATATGTATACCGATGCGGTAAACTGCAAGGGCGAGGAAATTCCGGAAACATTTCTCGATGCGATGGTCACCGCGCTCGCTGCAAAACATGATCTGCTCGGTAACGGGCAGTTTATAAACAGTCGCAAGGGCAGTGTTTATATCGTCAAGCCCAAATTCCACGGGCCCGAAGAAGTCGGAGCTGCGATCAAGCTGTTTGCAATGGTGGAACAGGCGTTAGGGCTGGATCCCCGGACCTTAAAAATCGGTATCATGGATGAAGAGCGTCGCACCACGGTCAATCTCAAGGAATGCATTCGTGCCGCAAGTGAGCGGGTGATTTTTATCAATACGGGTTTTCTCGATCGTACCGGTGATGAGATTCATACCAGCATGGAGGCAGGCGCGATGACGCCTAAAAATGAAATCAAGACATCTACCTGGTTACTCGCCTACGAAGACTGGAACGTTGACGTCGGGCTGGATGCCGGGTTGCCCGGGCATGCCCAGATTGGCAAGGGCATGTGGGCGGCGCCGGACAACATGCGTGCGATGATGCAGCAGAAGATTGCGCAGCCACGCGCGGGCGCCAATACCGCCTGGGTGCCATCCCCGCTTGCCGCATGCCTGCATGCGATGCACTACCATCACGTTAACGTAGCGGCACGCCAGCAGCACCTGACGCAATGTACGCGTGCCAGTCTGGATGACATTTTGACTATTCCGCTGCTGGGAGAACGTAAGATTAAGCAGAGTGAGCTCATGATGGAGCTCGAAAACAATGCCCAGGGGATTTTGGGTTATGTGGTGCGCTGGATCGATCAGGGCGTCGGTTGTTCCAAGGTGCCCGATATCAGCGACACCGACTTAATGGAAGACCGCGCGACCCTGCGCATTTCGAGTCAGCATATTGCCAACTGGTTGCATCATGGCATCACCGATGCGGACCAGGTCAGAAGCGTATTTGAAAAAATGGCTGAAATCGTTGATCGGCAGAATGCGAACGATCCGCTGTATCGCAACATGGCGCCGGATTTCGATAAGAATATCGCATTTCAGGCCGCGCTCGAGCTGGTGTTCAAGGGTCGAGAAGTTGCCAACGGCTATACCGAACCGGTATTACATGTACGCCGCCGCGAACTCAAGGCAACGCTCGGGGGTTAAACAATTTCCATCCGACAAGCAATTACTGGTTCAACTGTTCATAAGATGCCAGGAACTTGTTGAATCGTTGGTGAGCATAAGGGATAAAGCGAATCTTCTGGATAGGATCAACAGCCAGTGGTAACGCCGCCATGGCATATTTGTAGTCGGACAGCATCAGCATAGTGTTAGTGTCATGCAGTAGTTTTTGAAATTCCTTTACTCTTGCCTCCTGGTTCTCAAAATCGGCGTTATCAAGGTAAAAATTGATCAACATGCCGAGTTCTCGATCACTAAATTCCGGCTCGGCAATCCGAAAGTAAGGATAATCCGGAAGCTGGTGGCGCATCACGGTTTCTGCAAACAAGTTGGAAAAATCATAGGCCTTGTTGTTGAGACAGGAAAACTCAAAATCAAGCAGTTTGATCTCGCCACTTTCGAGTTTCATGATATTGCCGTGATAAGTGTCATTGTGGCAAAAGGCCAGCTCACCCTCAGGCAGACATTCCTTGACCTTTTCAAAGGTATCCGCGCTGTAAATCTCGCGTAGCTCCTCGCACATGGCTCTCTCGTTGGGTGGGAAATTGTCAATTTCTTTCTCGAGAACCTGTTTCGCCAGTTGCCCCCATTTGTTGTGCAGCATTTCGAAAAACATTTGTTGAGGCAGGCTCCGTGGCGTCAACTGGTGAAAGCGGTAAAGCTGATTAGCTATCTGGCGCAAGTTAACAGGCTCAAATAAATCATCAGCTTTTAAAGTGCTGCCTTGATAAAAGGCCTCGATGCGACAGGTTTTGTCGTAGTGATGGCAGTGGGCAGCGATGTCATGAGCCCCCAGGGTAAGAAACACTTCTTTTTCAGTTTCAAAATCCAGTATCGCGTTTGCTTTGCCTTCGAGACGACGGTAGAGGACTGCGGTTGGCTGCACAGGCATGGTAGATCGAATACCCATGGTGAAAGAAGAAAATCCCTTGGGATCGTCAAACTCAAAATCTGCCATCGAGAGCGCAGACCATTCAGGGAATAATCGTTGACACTGCCTGAATACTTTAGTTTTCATTTAAATTTAGAAACACTCGCCGTTGTCCGGAGTTAATCAATCCTGGTTGACATGAGTCGTTAGCAAGTATAGCGCGGTTGGTATTTGAGCCCCGCTAATAACTAAATTGAGTACACGCTGAAGCGGGAGCAGAAGGGGTAAAGAGGGGGCGCCCAAATGGATCTACTTAATTGCCAAGAATGATCCAAAGCGGACACTCAATTATTCGGGACCAGGGTCGGTTAGCGACCCAATTCGGACTCTCGCAAAATCTGGAGTCTGGAAATCTGCCTTCCAAAAATCCCTACTACATGCCCGTACAGCTTTTGGTAAACTGATGTTCCGGTTGAATCGAGATCATGATGGATGCCTGAAGTTGTTTCTGAGTGGCTGGAAAAACTAGGACTTGGTCAATATGCCTCGATATTCACTGACAACGATATTGACACTCATCTCCTGGCCCAACTGACAGATGCTGACCTAAAGGAACTTGGAATAAGTTCACTCGGCCATCGAAAAACGATTCTCAGTGCCATTAAGACACTGAATCAGAATGAATCCGAACCAACTACCACTGTAGCCTCCAAGAGTGAGGCCGAGCGTCGTCAGCTCACCGTGATGTTCTGCGACTTGGTGGGCTCCACTGAGCTATCCCAGAATTTGGACCCCGAAGATCTGCGGGAAGTGAATCGGGCCTACCAGGATACTTGCAAGGCAGCGATAGAGCGGTATGAAGGGTATGTTGCTCGATACATGGGCGACGGGGTTCTGGTTTACTTCGGGTATCCCCAAGCACATGAGGACGACGCTGAAAGGGCCATTCATGCCGGGCTGAGCGTTATCGAAGAGATGGAAGAGCTCAACGAGATGTTCGGTGACAAACTGGGGGTTGAGTTAGAGGTTCGCGTCGGCATTGCCACGGGGCCAGTGGTCGTGGGGGACCTAATTGGCGAAGGTGCATCGCAAGAGAGCGCAGTGGTGGGAGAGACACCGAATCTTGCAGCTCGGTTACAAGGGCTGGCCAGCACTAACAAAGTAGTGATAGCTTCTAGCACTTATAACCTTGCCGGCGGGAGGTTCGAGTACAAAGACCTTGGCA
>CAXMNA010000123.1:0-3957 GCA_964194715.1 uncultured Gammaproteobacteria bacterium | reverse complement strand
GACGCCTGGTCAGCTGCGTTGTTTGAGCCAGTCGGATATTGCCGGGGTCACGGTCGCCTGGGCCTTGCCGCTGACATATATACCGATATGTCCACCGGGAAAAGCAAGTTCGGTGTAGTCCTTGCTGCCGATCAATTTTTTCAATGCTTTCGATGAAGCAGGAGGTACCAGGTGATCTTGTTCGGCATATATGTTCAGTATCGGAATCTTCAAATCCTTGAGATCTACGGCATGCTCACCGATCTTCAATCCGCCCTCAACCAGTTTATTTTGCTGGAAAAAGTCTTTGATGAACTGGCGAAATGCTTCACCGGCCTGATCGGGGCTGTCGAAGATCCATTTTTCCATGCGCATGAAGTTTTTGACGTTTTTTTCATCGCTGATGATATCAACCATGGAAACGTATTTTTGTCCCATCAACTGGAACGGTTTCAGATTCAGAAAGGTCCAGTTCAACATTTCACCGGGGAGGTTACCCATCGCATCGACAATCGCATCGATGTCTATTTTTTGCACCCAGTGGCTCAGCATATTGTCGGGGGTTTTGCAGTCGACCGGGGTTACCATGGTTACCAGGTTGGCTACCTTGTCCTGGTGTAGCGTGCTGTAACAGAGACTGAAAACGCCACCCTGGCAAATGCCGAGGATATTGATCTTGTCGATTTCGTGGCGCTCGCAGATGACGTCGACACAGCGGTCGATGTAGCCGTTGATATAGTCGTCGAGTGTCAGGTACTTGTCGGCCATGTCCGGGTATCCCCAGTCGATCAGGTAAACGTCCTGCCCGGAATCGAGCAAGCCCTTGATGGTCGAACGGTTTTCCTGAATGTCGGTCATGTAGGGACGGTTTACCAGCGCGTAGACGATCAACGTCGGGGTTTTGTTTTGCACCACTCCGGCGGAAGGCTGGTAGCGGTATAGCTTGAGTTTATCCTCGGCGTAGATTTCCTCGCGCGGGGTAACCCCGGATGAAATTTCATCCGCATCGAGCAGATTCTTGACGCCCTTGCTCAGATTTTGATTGAACTGTACCAGTTCATCGACCATCTCGTCGGATCGGAATTGAAAGTTACTCATTTAATCAGGCTCCTGCTTTGGCTATGGAAACAGCGGCTTTCTTTTTTGCCGGGGCTTTTCTGGCGGTGGCTTTTTTACGCGCAGGAACCGCGTTGGCTGTTACTTTCTTGCGCGCCGAGGTCGTTTTGGCCGCGGGTGCTGGTTTGGCACTGGATTGCTGCAGCATCGATTTGATTTCCTTGATCTCTTTTTTGACCTGGATATTTTCACGTCGCAGTTGTTGCAAACGTTGTTGCATGGTATCGACTTCGCTGGTGTTCGGCAGGTTCATCGCACGCAGGAAATCGTCGGTGATTTCGCTGTAGTGTTTTTTCAGAATCATCAAACGGTTGACCATGTCGCCATAGAGTTCCTGGTATTCTTCGCTCATCGCGAATTCAGCGTAATGCTCTTCACTGACCTCAACCCATAAATCGTAGAGTTCACGTAACGATTTCGGTGCACTCTCGGTTTCCAGTTTTAACAGGCGCGCCTGGAAACCCTGGATCGATTCGATTGCAACTCGCAGGAAAGCCTGGTTAAAAGCGAAGTTGGACTGATGATATTCGATCGCGAGTTGCATTCCCTTCTGCTGCTTTTCCTGTGGCTCGCGGAAATAACCGATGCCGGGGGATGATAAAACTTTACCCAGCGGGTCGATTGCTTCTCCCATATTGAATACCGAGGTATTCATGCCCGGCATTTGCCACGCGGCCTGGTTCATCGGGGTCAGGGTTGCAGCCATTTGTTGCCATGAATTAGTCGGGGTAAACCATTGTTTCATGAAATCGTTAACGCCTGTGCCATCAAAACCAGGCACCCCGCCAAACTGTTGCAGGGATTGCTTGAGTTGTTCCATCCATTGATTGATTGCTTCAACCGGATTGGCGCCTTCGCTCATGCCTTTACTGACCTGCTCAGCCAGGGCGAAATATTCCTTGCCCATATCGAAGCATTTGTTCATTGCCTGCTGAATGTCAGGTTGGGTTTGCTCGCCACAGGCCTTGCGCCACAGGTCAAAGCTTTGTGCCCATAAATCGGATTGGTTGGCCTCGTTACCGGAAGTGCTGGATTTAGCCATATCGCTCCAGGCATCAACGAACTGTTGTTGTGCCTTGAACCACTGTTCGGCCCACGGGTTGCTTTCACTCATGTTAGGTAACTCATTCAAATTTAAAAGAATTTCACTTTAGCACAGATTATTGTGCACTGCAACATAATATCGCTATACCGGTCTGCTTAAGCAAAAAAAGACGGGACATAGTGCCTGTCTTTATAACGTTTACCGGATCCATAAATACTGACTTAGGTCATGTACATACCGCCATTCACCGGCAGGTTGGCTCCGGTCATGTAGGTATTGCGATCGTCGGTCAGAAAACTGACAACATATGCAATTTCGTCAGGTAATGCCATGCGCCCCATCGGAACCTGCTGCAGGATGGAGTCGCGAACGTCTTCTGGAATTGCATCGGTCATTTCGGTTTTAACATATCCCGGCGACACCGAGTTAACCGTGACGCCCTTTGCCGCCAGTTCCTGCGCGACGGCCTTGGTGAAACCGTGCAGACCGGCCTTAGCCGCGGAATAATTAGCCTGGCCAAATTGCCCTTTTTGCCCATTGACCGAAGATATATTGACGATCCGGCCAAAGCCGTTTTGCGACATGTTTTCGACCACATGTCGCGTTACGTTGAAAGCCGAATCAAGATTTGTGCGCAGCACCGAGTCCCATTGATCGGGCGTCATTTGGCGCAAGGTTTTGTCGCGGGTGATGCCGGCACAATTGACCAGGATATCGATTGGGCCGATGGTAATTTCGACGTCGTGCAGCATTTTCTGACTGGATTCGTAGTCGCTGACGTCGAAGGCGACGATTTCAATATCGTAGCCGTCAGCCTTGCGTTTCTGTTGCCAGGCTACTGCAATTTCTTTTTCAGGAGGGAAGTATCCCGCGATGACTTTGCGGCCCTGGTCCGCCAGCGCGATACAGATTGCGGTGCCGATTCCACCGGTTCCTCCGGTAATGAGAGCAATTTTTTGGTTATTCATATTCTGCTGATCTCTCCCGTTTGATCGAAAGTGCTGCACTGCACAAAATATTGCTTTCGTGCCTGGCTGTCAAGTCAGGGTCGGAATGTTTTAAATAAAGATAATTAAATCAGAAACTTAATGCTTGTCTGGATCGTCTTCTTCGGGCCCCAGGCCCATCATCTGGCGCCAGGCATCAATATTTTTCTGGGTCATGTCGGTCCAGAACGAGACCGGATTATGACTGGTCATGCCTTCCATCGCCTTGTGGAATTCCTGCTGTTGCTGCTGGAAAAAATTCATGCCTTGCCCGATAAAGTCGGAAAAACCCTTGTGCGCGCCGGTATTGTAATAACGGATGAATCGCTCCAGATTGTCGTTTGAGAACAGTGGATTAGTCTCGGATTCTTGTTCCAGGATAATTTGTAAAAGAATACTCCGGGTTATGTCCTCCTCGCTTTTCTGATCGATTACGATGAATAGCACTTCTGCGAGCACCAGGTCGCGAATTTGTTGCAGGGTGATGTACTGGCTTTCCACGGTATCGTACAAACGACGATTGGGATATTTCTTGATAATTCTGGGTTCGACTGCTTCGCTCACTTCGCCCTTCCTGCAGGTTCTGGTTGTCGCAAGTGTAACCTATTTTTCCCTGGGCACTCGTCCCATCAGGTAAAACTCGTCGTTGGTACGCATGCTCGACATATTGACGATGCGGTTAGAGAGCCCGAAAAAAGCGCTGATGGCGCCGATATCCCAGATATCTTCATCGTCGAAGCCGAATTCGTTGAGGCGCTGGTAGTCGGATTCGTTAACGGTTTCTGCTTCTCGGGAAACCTTGAGCGCGTAATCGAGCATCGCTTTTTGGCG
>CAXMNA010000122.1:0-10110 GCA_964194715.1 uncultured Gammaproteobacteria bacterium | reverse complement strand
CCCTATTTACCTTGAAATAGGCAGTGTCCTTGTAATCCACGATGATAACCGGGACCCCGGTGCCCTCGGTATCTTCACTACCCCAGTACTCCGGTGCTGAAAGTACCGCCAGGCCAAGCATCCCGGACCAGTCTTTTTCGGGATTACTGACATCATAGTCGGGAATCGAACCTATGTCAGAATCAACGGCTGCGTAGGACATCGTGCTGGCAGCAGTCAAAACTGCGGGCAATAAAATTCTCAAAAATTTACTCATTAATTAAACACTCCTAATTGGCGAACTGGAAACAAACTTTTGGAAACACTACAAGACCGCATTCTACCTATTTGACTCTAAAAAACAAAAATTATTAAAATTAAATAATTACCCGGGATAAACCATTTCCTGCGCCCGGTCTGAAATTGCAATGACGAAAACTTTTTCCCGAATTCCCGGGCAAGCAAGTCCAGCAATTGGTTTTGTTCGTTGACAGGTAGCAATTTTTGACAATAGCCGTCTTACTGAGGGATTCCTGGACCTTGTTGCACTCGTTTCTTGAATCGGGATACTATCCGGCATCATGAGTGAGCTTATTGCCTGTCACGGTTGCGATTTGCTGGTGGATGTCGGTGACCTGGAAAGTGGCAGCCGAGCCAGCTGCCCGCGTTGCGGTCACAATTTGACCCAATTCAAAAAGGACGCCATGAGCCAGGTTCTGGCCTATGCCATTGCCGCAATTATTCTTCTTGTTCTCGCCAACAGCTTCGACTTTTTATCTTTTTCATCCAGCGGTCTTGAAAGCGTCATGACGCTGCGTTCGGCGCCCGGCTCCCTGTGGCGTTACGGAATGCCGGAGCTGGCCTTCATGGTGGCTGCTTTTATTATTTATCTACCGGCTTTTTTGTTAGTACTGTTGGCCTGGATAAGTTCCGCATTACTGTTTCAGGTCAGGGTTCCGTGGCTGCGACTGGCGACGCGTACCGTGTTTACCGTCAAGAACTGGGCCATGGTTGAAGTCTTTATTATCGGCGTCATCGTCAGCCTGGTAAAAATTGCGGCCATGGCGACCGTGGTACTGGGCATTTCCTTCTGGGCTTATGCCGCCTTCAGTATCTGTTTTACTCTGGCCCTGGTAACCCTCGATCGCTACCAATGCTGGGAAATGATCGAAGCGCTGGAAGCGCCACGATGAACATCAGCGGTGCAACCGCGGCATCCCGGGGTCTCGCCTCCTGTCATGTTTGCTGCAAGTTGACTCCGGCATCCGAACATTCCTGCCCCCGTTGTGGCGCGGCCCTGCACCTGCGCACCGGCAATAGCCTGCAACGTACGATGGCGTTATTGATCACGGCCAGCATCTTATACGTCCCGGCCAACATTTATCCGATCATGATTACCGAGGCGCTTGGCGTCGAGGAATACAGTACAATCATGGGCGGCGTAATACTTTTGATCAAATTGGGGTCGATACCGGTAGCCGCGGTTATTTTTATCGCCAGCGTGATGGTGCCGTCGGCTAAACTGGCGGCCATGTACTATCTCGTCTGGAGTGTCGAAAGAAACCAGCGCGAGAATCAACGGCAACGAACCAAAATGTATCTCATCGCCGAGTTCATTGGTAAATGGTCGATGATCGACGTGTTTGTAGTAGCCATCCTGGTGGCGTTGGTACACCTGGGGGGATTACTGGTAATTCGTCCTGGAATCGCAGCATATAGCTTTGCCGGGGTTGTTTTGGTGACCATGGTAGCAGCGGAATTATTTGACCCCCGCTTAATGTGGGATCAACTGGAAGAGGAAGATGGCAGCAGCGACGCCTGAAGTGACTAAAGGAAAGGCCTTTACCGCGATCTGGATCAT
Source organism: uncultured Gammaproteobacteria bacterium (assembly GCA_964194715.1). Taxonomy (GTDB): domain Bacteria; phylum Pseudomonadota; class Gammaproteobacteria. The sequence goes on along the minus strand of CAXMNA010000122.1, from coordinate 8,270 downwards.
TCCCCTGGTCGCGCTGGTGCTGGGTGCCTGGATGGTTGTCCATACGATCATGACCGAAGGACCCGAAATCAGGGTTCACTTTAAAACCGCTAGTGGCCTGGCGGCAGGCAAGACTGTGGTCAAGTTTCGCGACGTCGAAATGGGGACGGTAGAGGATGTCGTTCTGGTCGAGAATTTAGAAGGCATTACCGCCGTTATCAAAATGAAACGCGAGGCGTTACCGCTGCTGAACGACGAGACGCGTTTCTGGGTGGTTACTGCACAAATCGGGGGTGGCGGGATATCGGGCCTTGACACTATACTCTCGGGCGCCTACATCCAGATTGCACCAGGCTCATCGAATATCAAAGCGCTTGAATTCACGGGTCTTGAAGCACCGCCGCTGACACCCGTTGATGCACCGGGCATACGCCTGATTCTGTTGAGCGAGGGTGCAGCTTCGGTGGGTCCCGGTGACCCGGTGCTGTTTCACGGTTTTGAAGTTGGCCGGGTGGAAAGCCTGACTTTTGACCTGGAAAAGAAACAGCTTCGCCATGAAATCTTTATCGACGCCCCATACCATGAACTGGTAAACAGCTCGGTGCGCTTCTGGGATGTGAGCGGAATTTCCCTGAACGCCGGTGCCGAAGGCTTTTCGATTGAAACCGGTTCCCTGAAGTCAATCCTGCAGGGCGGTATCACCTTTGCTAAGCCACCCGATTTTGAGGTCGGTGTACCGGTTGAAAATAATACCGAGTTTCGACTGTTTCCCAAATATGACGACATACTCGAATCTCCATTCGGGTATCGTGAATACTACGTTGTCAGTTTTGACCAGTCGATCAGGGGTTTGTTGCCAAATGCACCGGTGGAATATCGTGGAATTCGCATTGGCGCGGTCAAAAGTGTTCTGTTGCAAGAGCTGGTTGAAAAAGGCATACGCGAAAACGCGAAACCGCGTGGTGTACCGGTACCGGTGCTCATCTATATCGAACCCGGGCGCTTCGCATTACCGGATACCAACGAATCTCTCGAACTGATGCGTAAGACTTTTGAGAAAGGTGTGAGAAACGGCCTGCGAGCCTCTCTCGAAATAGGCAACCTGCTGACCGGTGCGCAGTTAGTCGGGCTCGATTATTTCGATAATGAGCAAGCTGCTGAACTGGGAGAATTCGAAGGATATGTCACCATTCCGACTGTCGTCACTGGCCTGTCCGGGCTGGAGGAGAAAATTTCCAGGTTACTGGATAAAGCGAATGAACTGCCAATAGATCAGACCGTAGGCTCGATCAACCTGGCCGTAGCTGAGCTGAACCAGACCATCAAGGCCTTGCATGGTATCCTCGAAAATGACGATCTCCGCACCATTCCGGCAGAATTGCAGAATACCCTGGAAGCTTTACGGTCCATTCTCGAAGACGAGGGTATCCGCGAGATTCCGGGCGAACTGAAGAGCGTGCTGGCAGCCGCAAAATTCCAGCTACGGGGCGAATCGACCGAAGTCTACCAACTCGGCAGGACGTTAAAGGAAGTAGAATCCGCGGCGCGGGCGTTACGGGAGTTTCTCGATCTGCTGGAACAAAAGCCCGAATCCCTGATACGTGGAAAGCAAAACCTAGAAGAATGAAAGGAGTAAGCACAATGATGGCAGGAATTCGGTTGGTTGCGTATGGCGCAATAACGCTGTTGATGCTCACGTCCTGCTCGTCTTCATCGCCGGTGCGCTATTTCTCGCTCAACCCGATCGACTCCGAATTCAGGCAAGACCCCGACGATGCAGTGTTGCTCGGACTGGGCCCGTTCCGCATGCCGGATTACCTGAATCGTTCGCAGATTGTCACGCGCGGGGCCAATGCCGAAATGCAGGTTGACGAGTTTAGCCGCTGGAGTGAACCGCTTGCGACGTCGCTGCTGCGCATCGTATCGGCTGACGTCGACAATCTGCTCGATGGCGTTGTTGTCGTGATATTCCCGTATGAACCCTTTGTCCGCGATCAGGTGAAATATCGCCTGGTGGGCGACATCAATCGCTTCGAAGCCGACCACAAGGGTCACATCGTGCTGGAAGTACAATGGGGTATTGCGGATACCGAGGGCCAAATGGCAGTCCCGGTGCGACGCAATCGTTACCAGGCCCAAGTAGCGAAGGGAAACAATTCGAACGATGGTACCAGCGCCGTAGTCGCCGCGATGAACGACGCGCTGGCGCAGTTCAGCCACGACATCGCCAGCAAACTCGAAGCCGCATTGTAGGAATTACGGGGACAGTATACTTATTTCCACCTAGGTTTATCGTCATCCCCGCCGGATGCGGAACACTTAGCGGGGATCTTGTAATGGTGGTATGTTGTAAGATTCCCGCTTGCGCGGGAATGACGAGGAGTAGGAGGAATGAAGCCTGAAACCGGTGCTAGAGACTGTTCTTGTAAATCACCCCGTCTTTCATGATCACTTTCAGGGATTCAATTTCCTTGTACTCAGGATCGGCATCAAACCAGGCGTCGGTGCCACCTAGCGTGGTGATATCTTCGAGCGGATTACCATCGACCAGGATCAGGTCGGCCAGCGCACCGGCCTCGATGACGCCGAGGTTGCCCTTCGCCGGATTACGCGGTCCGGACAATGTCAGCATTTCTCCCGCGGTAGACGTCATTTGCTTCAGTACCTCGAAGTTGCTGCCGAATTTCTCCACGCGCCACCAGATTTCATAGCGGCGTGCGCGTTCGGCGTCTTCGGGAACGCCGACGTAGTCGGAGGCAAAAACCACCTTAACCTTGTTTTTCAACAGATTTTTACCAAAGTCCGCGTATTTTTTACCCAGCGCCTTGACCAGAGGAATCTTATCCGGCGGCATCAGCGGATTCTTCGCGAGATCGGGAGAAATTCCCCACATTTGCGGCACAACGTAGCCGCCTTCCTTGGCGATGCGCTGCATCGTTTTTTCACTGATAAAGAAACCGTGCTCAAAGGTTTTGACGCCGCAGTCAAGCAAACGGTTAACCGAACGATCGGTAAAAACGTGTGCGGCAACATAGGTACCCCAGTCGGCAGCAGCCTCAACTGCGGCACAGACCTCTTCTTTCGAATACTGCGTGGTATCGATAGGATCGAAGCGCGACGACCCGCCGCCACCGGCCATGATCTTGATCTGGGTCGCGCCATTGCGCAGGTTCGTACGCACCGCCTTCAACACTTCGGGCACGCCATCGGCGACGTTGCCGATTCCCATGCGCTCGAAATTGGAGAGATCGCCGGCATCATGGATCGAAAAACCGCCATCGGCACGATCCCTGAAATCACCGTGGCCGGAGGTCTGCGAAATAAACCCGCCTGATGGATAAAGGCGTGGTCCGGGAATACGGCCGTTGTCGATATTGCGCTTAAGCGCGAAAGTCGGTCCGCCCATATCGCGCACGCTCGTGAAACCGTCCATCAGGAAACGCTTCATCACTCGCACCGCGCGTATATTGAGATCGCCCAGGTCCATATCTTTCTCAACCGTGTTGAAATGGGCATTGATCATGACATGTGCGTGACCGTCGATCAGGCCGGGCATCAGTGTCTTGCCGTTACCATCGATCACTTCGGCACTGTCGGCCGGGATGGGTTGCGCCGAAATCGTCTTGATCAGGTTGCCTTCCACCAGCACGTGATGATTTTGATAGAGCTTGTTCTCGGTGCCGTTGAATATGTTCACGTTCTTGAACAGGGTCTGCGGTAGTTCTTTATTTTCTGCCGCCTGTATATGCGACGCGGTGGCAGCGACTGCCACGAACAGGATCGCGATAATTGATTTGATTCTCATTGATTTCATCTCCGTGTGATTTTTTGTTCTTAGCTATTGGCTTCCGACAGGTCGAGACTATCTCAAACATGCGGTTCAAGTTAAAGATGAAAATCGGAAATTCCGGGGACAGTTTACCTATTTCCCTTAAAGGATATAAGTGAACTATCGCCACTTTTTCCTCGTCATGCCGGGCCTGACCCGGCACCCATTACAGGATACCGAGATATATCACGGAAAGCCCGATGGGCTTTCCGGTCACTACTTTCAGAGTGAATGAATGGATCCCGCGGTCCGACGTGTCGGCTCGGAGGCCGGGATGACATGTGTTTATGGAGCGGTTATCCGCCTGAGTTGCGAACCAGCACTAGCTCGACGTGGTGCACGTGCCCGCGTGTCAGCACCGGATAGTGTCGGTTGGTCGTGAATAACAAGCGCTCGCCTTCGTAGATGGTGGCGCGTACGGCATAGGTCATACGCTCGTCGATATCGGCGGGATCATAGATCAGCTCAAACGGAATCGGCACCTGGTGTTTGGGCTTGATCGTCTGTATGGCGATTTGTTTCGCCGAGGCATCGGCGAGCGACACGTCGAGCAATTGCACTTCGACCACGGCCTCCGGGGTCAACGCGATGCGCTCGCGGTAAGTCACGGTGCCGGTCACGGTCGCGGATTTAGCGCTCTGTGATGCACCCGATTCTCCACCGATTACACTGCAGGCCGAGACGAGCAGCAGCATCAATGCAAAAACAAAAACCCTGATCATATAAATTCCGTAATTTAGGGGACAGTATACTGTCCCCGTTTTTTTATCACAGCGTCAGGCGCAGGCGCAGGCTGATTACCGTGATTCGGTCTTCCTCGGTGTTCAGCGCCGGGTCGTCGAGGATTTGCAGGCTCGGCGTGATCGCGAGATTTTGCGCGAGCTGCAGGCGGTAAAAGAATTCCAGCGAATCCTGATCGTCGAGGCCAGGCGCCGTGAGTTCGCTGGTGTTGTAGGCAAGGCCCATCAGGTCGGAACGTTTGGCGAAGTAATAAATGCCGCCGAGCGTGACCGAACGTTCGGCGATCTGCGGGTCGTTGGGTGCATCCGCATCGGACGATCCGATCTTGCTGAACAGCATGTAAGTCTCGTCCCAGGTCCAGTTGAGGCCGAGCGTGACCCCGTCGGCATCGTCGACGCCGTCGTCCTCGCGCTCGTCGACCTGCCAAAGGGTTATATGTACGTTTCTGAGATAACGTTGATCACGGCTCGGCGACCAGCCGATCTCGACCGTCTTGTAGAGTTCGTCGGTATCGAAATCGAGTTCTTCTTTCGTCGCCACGCCGTTGGCGTCGCTGAGCGAGGCGGCCGCATACCATGAGTCATCGAACCAGTGGCCGGCGCCGATACCGAAGCTCCAGTCGGGCAGCGCGATCGACGTGTTGAACAGGATGGAGAGGTTCTGGAACGACGACCACGGGTTGGCGTAACCGAGCACGTCGAAAAAGTCGTTCGGATCGTAGCGTCCGACGATAACCCCGGTTTGTCCGTCATTCAGGTATTGGCTCCAGTAGAAGTCGCCGAGAATAGTGTCAACATCGGAAAACAGTGCACCCGTCTGACCGATATAACCCGCTTCGCCACCGAGGCTGCCCGGCGCCAGATCCGAGTAGGCTGCACGATTGTCGACGCTGAACACAAGCTGACCCTTGTTTTTTTCGCCGCGGTTGAGTAATTCCCACTTCCCCGACACGCGAAAAATGCCGGAGGTTGCGCTGTCCTCGCTGGTCAGCGATTCGTCTACCTCCTGATGCAGCAGGGTATAGGCAAACCCGATCTGCAGACCGCTCTCCTCGGCCAGCGACTTTTTATATTCAAACCAGGGTTTAAGGGCCTCGTCAAAGCTTTCGAAGCGCAACGCCGGGGTTTTTTCTTCGTCGTCCTCCTCGAGCTGACGCACGGTCGAACCGGGCGCGGCGAAGCCTTCCTCGTTGTCGTAGTTCGATTTATGCGACTTTTGTGTCGGCGTCGAATCCGTGGCAAAAGCTGCGGGCAGGTAGCAAAGTAAAACGAGTAGCAGTAAGCGTTTGAGCTTCATTGCTTCAGGTTTTATCGTTTATTCGGGGCAAGCGTCTACCACCCAGGATTTAACGTTGGCGTCCACGCAGGCACCGCAGCCATTCGGGTAAGTCTTCACCGAACCGTCCTGCAGGTTCGCGCACACCGGGGTGTAATCCATGGTGCAAACTTGCGGGCGCGGGTCCTCGCAGACGGTCGCACCCGCTACGGCTAACGCTTTATCTGGAGATCCCGAGGCACAGGCGCCGAGCAACAGGCTGGTTACCAATACCAACAGGTTACGACTCATCATTTGAACCACTCCGCCAACGCGTTTTTAACCACGGGTGCGGCACTGAACGAAATCATCCATTCCGGACCGAAAGCATCGGGTTGTTCCACGTAGTAATTGATTTCAACCCCGAGTTTCCAGGGGCGGCTACCAAAAGCCTTGGTCTTGGTGACAGTAATGTTCAATGGAATTGTCCACTCGTCTTCCTCGTGATCGAAAGTCATGATCGGCGAAGTACCGTAGGTGACCCCTTCGGCCGCAAATCTGAAGTAGAAAACCTGCATCGTGGTCAGATCCACATCGATATCACCACTCACATCCCACTGATGATTGGGAAACAGACCCCAGATCAACTCCTTGCTGATCTGGCCGTATAGAAACTCTGGGCCGAGGGTCGTGGCTTCACCAAATCCCAGGTCTTCGTCACCGGTCGGCAGCGATGAAATAATGCCGACCGCGGTAAGGTTACCTGGGTTGTCCTCCGGTGGTTTGAACGCATAGGCCAGGTCAAAGGAGATATCCCCGAGGCCGGAATCGTCGTCCCAGTCTGAGCCACCCTCGAACAGAGGTTGATCGACAAAAAAGGGAATCGCGGGCCGAAAGATAATTTTTGAACCGTCATCCCGCTTGAATGGCAAGGAAGGTTGAAACACCAGGGTGGTGCTGTTCTGGTCATCCGCTTTGTCCAGGTCTCCTTCAAACCCACGGAACTGCAATTTTAAATTTAACGACGCCAGCGAGGTATTGGGATTGGCCAGCTCTTTGGCGATTTCATCGAGGCTTTGTTCTTCCGCATACGCATTCGTCAAACAGGCGAATAAAAGCACCGAGGTAACAAGCGTTATCGATTTCGACATAACTTAATTGTCTCCCAAAATGGGTTCACCCTGAGACGGGTCAATGACTTTCGTTGAGTTTAACAATAGAATTTTCGTAATCATGTTTGAAACTATAGTATTTGTAAATTGCCATTTCACGAAACTTTTTGTCAGGCCCTGATTTTTTTCAAGCATCGATATCAACGCCAGTCGTCGCGCCTGAAGTCGAGGCTAGTGTCTGCGTTTCTCAGAATCAGACCATCGCGGTCGCGGAGTACAACTTGCCACGAAACGTGTTTTGAAAACAGCGCTGCTTCAGGGATACCGATGTCGCAACCGGAGCGATCGAAGTCGACTTTTCCGAACGCGATCTGGTTACCGTTCAATTCGGCAAAGCCGCTGAAACGCTGGCAACCGTCGCGGCCCTCGACGAACAGGAGCTCGCCGAAATCGAGCATCGCGGGCGGATCGGCGGCGTCTACTGTGCGACCGTCGATTGCGGCCAGCACCCAGCGCCGGTGGTTCAGGTCGCCCGGCGTGAGCGCTGCGCTGCTGTCGCAATCGCCTTCGAACGCGGTAACCGTGATCAGGCCGTCATAGTCGGCGCCAAAGCCAGTGCGTGGAGATTCCCGGTCGATAACGCCCTCGACGACCACGCAAATCGGCTTGTACAAGCCGGGCTTTTTCTGCTGGTACAGCGCCTTGAGTAGATCCCGCATCGCCGGGCTGGTGTCGGGACCTAACCAATAACACTGCGGATTAATCGCGGGACAGAAAATGTTGACCTCGTGGCCGAAAGTATAGTCGCCGCGATAGCGCTGGCTTTCGGAATCGGCGCTACAGCCCGCCGACAGTAACAGCAACAGCAGCCACCAGGGTCGCGCTGCCATGACTTAGAACAGCGCCCGGCCGCAGCCTTGCAGCGTATTATCGCCGAGCGTCACTGTTACCGTGACTTCGAAGGCTTCGCCGCTCATCGAGTCGGTGCAGGGCTTGCCCTCGATCAGCACGCTGGTGTCGGCATCGATCTGGAATACGGTCTTGCGCGCGGCCTTGTCTTCCCGCGGCTCGACGTAAGGCAGCGATTTGCGGTTTTTCCCGTAATCGGTCACCACCAGAATTTCCTCTTCGTTGATAATCTCGAGTAGCCAGCCGGGCTCCTGCCCTATCGCGCGAAACGCGACGCCGCGCAGCTTGGCCTTGTGCCAGACATCGTTTTTGGCCAGCTCCTCCTCGCGTGCGACTGGGTCTTCCTGTGCCGGTGCCTGCTCCTGTGCGCCGCACGCGGAAATACTGGCCAATAGCAAAAAAGTAATGAACCTGATTACGATTACCGACAGTGTATTCTTGAAAAT
>CAXMNA010000121.1:0-85732 GCA_964194715.1 uncultured Gammaproteobacteria bacterium | reverse complement strand
ATACCCTGCCTCGGTCTGAGCATCGGTGATTGCATCGGGTAGGCCGTTCGGATAATTGATCTCGCCCTTGAGCACTTTCCCCATGCAGGAGCCACATTGCCCGCCACGGCAGCTATAGGAAATCAGGATGTTGGCCGCATGGGCGGCGCTGAGAATCGATACCTGCGCCGGGCAATCGAACTCCTCACCCGACGGCATTAGTGAAACTCGATGGATCAATTCCGCGATGGCTTAGTAGCCCATCGGCTGGCTACGTTTGCTGTTAAGCCAGCGAATAATCGGGTCCCATTGATCGAGGTCTCTGCGCACCGAGTATGGTGCGAGTTCAAAAATTCCGAGCCCGCGTTCCGCTGCGCGCACATAGTTCTGGGTTTCGCGCAACACGCTGATAAAGGGTGCCTTGCGAACCTTGCGCAAGTAAAGGTCGAGCTCATGATAAATATTGTAGGTTTCACGGCAACGGTTGGCGATTAGCGCGACCCTCGCCTCCTTGCGCGCGATGCGCCCATTGTCGAGCACTTTCTGAATGAACGGGGTTGCCGCACGCATGTCCATCGGTGAGGGTAAAACCGGGATAATTATGCTTTGTGCACGGCGTAAATACCCACCCAGGTCTTTACCGTGTACTGCAGCCGGTGTATCGAATACAACGTAGTCAGCGTTTCGCGGAACCCTAAAATGGCCGTCAGAGCCATCTACGCCGGTTATCGAGCTGCGGCCACTGGGTCGTGCCGCCAGCCATTCGAGGCTGGAAGCCTGGGGATCAAAATCCACCAGCATGACTTTTTTGCCCTGCGTGGCATAGTAACTCGCAATACTGGTGGCAACCGTGCTCTTTCCCGAGCCGCCTTTTGAATTTAACACCATGATTGAGCGCATGTTACCTCCTTTCCTGTTATTAATTGTTAGTCGAGATTATCGTCGAAATTCTACGGCGGTGCAAAAACGATGCTTTTATTCGAGCCCCAGTTCTGCCCACAGCGCGTCTATCTTGGCGACGATTTCGGGGGACATGGTTATTGGTTTGCCCCACTCCCGTTGACTTTCCGCGGCCAGTTTATTGGTGGCATCGAGTCCCATTTTTGAACCTAAACCCGATACCGGCGAAGCAAAATCAAGATAATCGATCGGTGTATTTTCGACCAGGGTAATATCACGCGCAGGATCGGTGCGTGTAGAAATCGCCCATATAACATCCTCCCAACTGCGCGCATCGATATCATCGTCGACCACGATGACGAACTTGGTATACATAAACTGGCGCAAGAATGACCAAACGCCCATCATCACGCGCTTGGCATGGCCGGGGTACTGCTTTTTCATACTCACTACTGCAACTCGATATGAGCAACCTTCCGCGGGCAAATAAAAATCGACGATTTCTGGGAACTGCTTCTGCAGAATCGGGATGAAGACCTCGTTTAGCGCAAGCCCCAGTACCGAGGGTTCATCGGGTGGTCGGCCGGTATAGGTACTGTGATATATGGGGTCCTTGCGCATGCTCATCGCCTCGACGGTAAACACCGGGAATTTCTCAACCTCGTTGTAGTAGCCGGTATGATCACCAAATGGGCCCTCATCGGCTTCATCATCGGCATAAATATGCCCTTCGAGCACGATTTCGGCCCGTGCCGGGATTTCGAGATCGGAAAGCAACGAGCGCGTAACTTCGGTTTTGGAACCTCGCAAGAGTCCGGCAAAGGCGTATTCAGCCAACGCATCGGGTATTGGCGTGACCGCCGCAAGTATTGTTGCTGGATCACAGCCCAGCACCACGGAAATCGGGAAAGGTTCATCGCCTTTTTGCTGGCGCCAGTCCTGGTAATCAAGCGCTCCGCCGCGATGCGACAACCAGCGCATTATCAGACGGTTGCGGCCAATCAACTGCTGCCGGTAGATACCAAGGTTTTGGCGTTGTTTTGATGGTCCCCGGGTGGTGACAAGCCCCCATGTGATCAGTGGCGCGGCGTCTTCGGGCCAACAGGTCTGGATTGGCAGCATGCTTAGATCGACTTCGTCGCCGTGAAACTGAATTTCCTGGCATATGCCTTTACTGACTGATTTTGGCGACATATCGAGGACTTTTTTGTAAATCGGCAGCGTTTTCATCGCGTCTTTGAAGCCTTTCGGGGGTTCTGGCTCCTTTAAAAAGGCGAGTAACTTACCTACTTCGCGCAACGATGTCGCATTATCTCCCCCGAGCGCTTGCGCAACGCGATGCTCGGTGCCGAAGAGGTTGGCCAATAATGGAATCTTGCTGTCTCCGGGCTGCTCAAACAGCAGCGCCGGCCCACCTGCACGTAACACTCGGGCCGAGATTTCAGTGATTTCAAGCTCGGGGGAGACGGGTTTGCTAATGCGTTTCAGATCTCCGCCTTGCTCCAGCTGACCGATGAAATCACGCAGATCTTTGTATTCCATTTACCAGATCTTGATGCCGTGGAACTTGCTTTTGATACGGGCTTCGATAACTACCTTGCTGACCAGGAAACTCAAAAATATGATGGCAATAATGATAGGGACTATGATTTCCCAGTAGCGCAGAAATATATCCCGCAAAACTAACATGGCCGGGGCACTGTCATCGTCTTTGCGATCAATTTCGAGCTGTTTCGCTTCAACTTCTTCCTCTAGCTCAGCGATAGACTCGGTCGCCTTCTGTTTCTCGGTTTCAAGGCCATCAATTTTTTCAACCAGTTTATCCATATCCTTTTCATACTGGTCGATAACGGCTTTGCTATTGCCGAGCTTTTCAATTTCAGCTGTGAGGCTTTCCGTCTTTTGCTGTTCTTCGCTGTACAATCTATTAAATGTCGGTTTGACCGTCAGGAAGCCACGTTTTACCCAGCCCTTAGTGCCATCGGATGTGGAAACATACGCGTAGGGGCCTTGAATCTGTTCGATTTCGAGCAGATCCCCGGATTGCAGTAACTTGATTACCTGGCTGGACGAATTTGCCTGCGAATAAAGTGACAGTCGCAACTGGTCGGTTACATACTGCCGGTCTTTATCCGGATCGCTTGTTTCCTGGGCCGATACCAGCGCACAGTACAAAACCAGGGTCAAACCCAGAAAATTTCTTTTTAACATCAGCTAGTTGATTCCACTATGTCTTAACAATGCGTCGATTTCGGGCTCTCGCCCACGAAAACAACAAAAAGATTCCATCGCGGGACGTGAACCACCTTGTTCAAGCACACAAAGCAGAAATCTTTGCCCAGTTTCAGGATTGAATATCCCTTCTTCTTCAAATGCAGCAAAAGCATCGGCGGATAAGACCTCCGCCCATTTGTAGCTATAGTACCCTGCGGCATACCCGCCTGCAAAAATATGTGAAAAACTATTCTGGAAACGATTGATGGCCGGAGTTTTGACAACCGCAATCTCGGACCGGACCTGATCCAGTATCGCCTGGATCTGCGCGGCTGAATTGATTTCCGTCAGTTGATGAAGGCGAATATCGAATAATGCGAACTCTATCTGGCGCAACATTTGCAGGGCACTTTGAAAATTCCTGGCAGCAACCATTCGATTATACAGATCGTCCGGCAGCGGCTCGTCTGTCTGGAAGTGGCGCGCAAACAGGTCCAGCGCCTGACGTTCCCAACAAAAATTCTCCATAAATTGGCTCGGCAATTCAACCGCATCCCATTCGACGCCATTGATGCCGGCCACATCCGGTACATCGATCCGGGTAAGCATATGGTGTAATCCATGACCAAATTCATGAAACAGCGTTAATACTTCATCGTGCGTAAAAAGCGCCGCCTCATCCCCCAATGGAGGTGTCAGATTACAAGTTAGATAAGCAACCGGTAGCTGGAGTTTGCCGTCAATATGATAGCGATTAACACATTCATCCATCCACGCCCCGCCGCGCTTGTTTTCGCGCGCATATAGATCGAGAAAAAACTGCCCAATGACATCCCCCTGATTATCTTCTATCTGGTAAAAGCTAACCGCGTCATCCCATTTATCGGTGCCCGTTTCAATCCTCGTTATATTGACCCGATAAAGCCTCGCTACGATATCAAACAAGCCCTTGATAACCCGGCTGTCAGAAAAGTATGGTTTCAAGTCCTCGTCAGATATCTGGTAAAGGTGGTGTTTAAGTTTTTCGCTGTAATAGGCGTAATCCCACGCCTCGAGTTCACCAACAAAACCTAGTGATTCGGCATAAGCCTGACGTTCGTTAACTTCCTCAATGGCAGCTGGCTGTGAACGTTTGGCGAGATCGTTAAGAAAGTCGACGACCTGCCCGACATTTTCTGCCATCTTGGTTTCTAGCGAATATTCAGCGTAATTACTAAATCCCAAGATTTTGGCTTTTTCGTGTCTTTTAGCTACAATTTCGATCATGTTCTCGGCATTATCCCAGATTTTATCCGTGATGTCCTGATCCGATGCACGTGTGACATAGGCTTCATAAAGGGCTTTTCGTAAGGCTCGATTATCCGCGTAAGTGATCACTGCGAGATAGCAAGGCATATCCAGCGTTACCCGAAAACCCGGTAACTCTTTTTGTTCGGCTAGTTGTCGCAACATTGCCAGCGCGTAGTCGGGTAAACCCTTTAATTCTGTCTCATCTTCTGTCAGGTATTGCCAGGATTGCGTCGCATCGAGCAGATTGTTTTCATATTTCGATTGCAGTTCAGACAAGTCTTTCTGTAACTGCTGATAACACACACGATCTTCTCCATCAAGCTCAACCCCACCAAGGCGGAAATGCTTCAATGCATCGGTTACCGCTTTTTGTTGAGCTGGACTGAATTCGTCAAATGCTGGGGATGCAGCGATACTGCGATATCCCTGGTAGAGGTCGCGGTTTTGACTGATTTCGGTGGAATATTCGCTCAGCAATGGCAAACAGTTATTGTAAGCCTCCCTTAATGCCGGACTGCTTTTTACCGAGTTAAGATGGCGTACCGGCGACCAGGCCTTGTCCAGGCGATCGCCCATCAATTCCAGTGGTTTGACCAGGTTGTCCCAGTCTGGCTCTTGCTGTTTGGTTAACTTCGATATTGCGCTACGGTTCTGACTAACAATTTGCTTGATTGCAGGCTCAATCATTTCCGGGCTAATCTTGCTGAATGCCGGTAAAGTGCCGGGTTCGAGTAACGGGTTAGTCAAGGCTTCGGCCGTAGAGTTTTCTAAAAGTCGGTAGTCTACTTAACTGGGTGCTGCATTCAAATGGAAAAAGGGGTACGAATCGAAAACATTACCACGAAAGTAGTGAAAGTCAGGAATGCACCCGCTACCGCTAGATAGGCTTTCCATTTTTTGCGAGCAACCAGTTCCTCTTCTGCGGTTGCAGACAAGATAAAGGGCTGCTGACTATTCTGAGGTCGTGAAAGGACGTGGTATTCGCGATTTTCGCTGTTTATCCTCGCCAATACCTGTTTACGCGCGGCGGATCGAATTATTTTCCACTCTTGTTTCTGGATTTTTCCGTTCTGGTCGAAGTCATACTCGCGCAAGTACTTCCCCGGCTGTAACTTCCATTGTTGAATCAATTCTTCAACCTGCTTCGAGATAAACTCATCCGAGGGATTGCTATGCACGGTACGGAACCATCCGAGTGCATACAACGGGCTTGCCGGCAGTATCAAGCGCTCACGGAACCGGTAGCTGCTTAGATTAAAACTAATCCATCTTGGTTTCTTTGGCGCCATTTTACGGTGCTCGGAGTTAGCCCCGTACCAGGTTAAATCCAACTCGGGCACAACGTGCGCATGGTCAGGATCAATAATACAATCGCCGGTGTCGTCGACCAGACGAAACAGGTCACTGCTGCGTTCATCGGAGATGTTGGTCCAGGTCGTGCGCTTACCCGTGTGGTGCTTTTTATCGATCGTGCAGTGATACCAGAGGCAGCGGCGGTTACTAAACGGCGAATGAATTTGATCATTGATCATCCATTCTCCCAGTCCCTTGAGTTCCACGTAGCCCTGTGCGGCCGATCGAACCTTCGAGGTCGCGGTTCCATCCATGAAACGGTAACGCTTGAAGATACCATAGGAATAATAGATCAGGTAAGCAAACCCCGCCGCCAGTACGCCAAGCAGGACCAGGTATTCCATGCTGGGCATCTCCAGGATCTCAAACTCGAACCAGGGAAACATAGCCGGGGTAATGCGCCAGGTATCAGCTTTCGAATAATTCTTTTACGCTGACATCAACTATCTCGCGGGCTTCAAAATCAAGCAAATCCCGCGGGCTGAAACTGAACAGTCTGGCGACGATAAGATCCGGAAATGTTTCGATACCGATATTATTGATATTAACAGACTCGTTGTAGAACTCGCGGCGGTCGGCGATCGTATTTTCCAGGGTGCTGATTCTGCCTTGTAAATGCTGAAAGTTTTCATTCGCGCGCAGCTCAGGGTAATCCTCCGCCAACGCGAAAAGCTGCCCTAGTCCCATGCGCAACGCGCCTTCGGCTAAACCGAGCCCCGGAACATCCTGGTTTTTCCTTGCTTCTGAAACCTGTGAACGTGCTTGCATGACCTTCTCGAGGGTTTCCTGTTCGAATTTCATATATTGTTTACAGGTATCTACCAGTTTCGGTATTTCATCATGGCGCTGCTTGAGCAGGACATCGATATTTGACCATGCCTTAGAGACATTATGTTTGAGGCGTACCAGGTGGTTGTAAATGCTGACGATATATATCGCCAGTACCACCACGACAGCCAAGAAAATGATGCTAGCAATATCCATCAGATTACCCTTTATTATTAAAGCCTTTCCCTTTTATAGAGATTATTTTAATAAAATCAAGGGGTTGCTATACATCGAGGTTGCTGACGTTGAGGGCATTGGTTTCGATGAAATCCCTTCGCGGCTCAACCTGGTCACCCATAAGCGTGGTAAAAACCTGATCCGCTGCAATTACATCCTCAATACGGACCTGGAGCAAACGCCGATTATCGGGGTCCATGGTAGTGTCCCAGAGCTGGTCAGGATTCATTTCACCAAGGCCTTTGTAGCGTTGAATGTTCAATCCTTTGCGCGCTTCTCGCATCAGCCAATAATAAACATCGCTGAATTTTTGAACTTTTTGATGACGCTCACCCCGATTCACAATAGATTCCTCGGTAAATATATCGCCCGCCTGTTCAACAAACTGGGCGATCGGTTGGTAATCAGCACTATTGAAGAACTCGCTGCTAAGCTCGCTCGACGAGCCGAGACCGTGCATGCGCTTATCTACAACGAGACCGAAGCGGTTGCTATTATCGTCCCCCTTGACCGACACTATGTAGGATACCGACGCTTCGCTTTTATCATTGAGGCGCCCCGCCAATATATCACCCCATTCCCCGAGCGCCTTTTCGTCAAGCAGCATTGCTTCTTTAACCGCCGGCAAATCGATCAGCTCTTCAAGCACTTCTGCTGGAATATTCCGCTCCAAACGCTCAAATATCGCCAAAATGGTTATGAATTGGCGTGCCAGGCTTTCCAGCGCGAGATCCGATATCGCTGGAGAATTTTCGGTAAGCTGCAGATTCGCACCTTCGATTGCAAGTTGCAACAAATAAGCGTTCAGCTCCTTGTCATCTTTTACATAGCGCTCCTGCTTGCCTTTTTTCACCTTGTATAGCGGGGGTTGCGCGATATAAACATGTCCGCGTTCGACCAATTCGCGCATTTGCCGGTAAAAAAAGGTCAATAGTAGCGTGCGGATATGCGATCCATCGACATCCGCATCCGTCATGATAATGATGTAGTGATAACGCAGTTTGTTGATATCAAATTCTTCCCGGCCGATACCACAACCAAGGGCGGTAATTAACGTACCAACCTCTGCCGACTGCAGCATTTTGTCAAAGCGCGCCTTTTCGACATTTAAAATCTTTCCCTTGAGCGGCAATATTGCCTGGGTTTTACGATTGCGACCCTGTTTTGCCGAGCCCCCAGCAGAATCGCCCTCCACCAGGTATATTTCAGACAGAGATGGGTCTTTTTCCTGACAATCAGCAAGCTTTCCTGGTAATCCGGCTATATCAAGCGCGCCTTTACGGCGTGTCATTTCGCGAGCCTTGCGTGCGGCTTCACGGGCCCTCGCAGCCTCTATTATCTTGTTTGTTATCGACCTCGCATCGGACGGATTTTCTTCGAGAAAATCCTTCAACCGCTCGCTTACAACCGATTCAACTATGCCCTTGATTTCCGAGGAAACCAGCTTGTCCTTGGTTTGCGAGGAGAATTTAGGATCGGGGATTTTTACGGATAATACCGCGGTTAAACCCTCGCGTGCATCATCGCCCCCGGTATTGGGCTTTTCTTTTTTAGTCTGCCCTTTTTCCATGTACTGATTCAGCGACCGCGTCAAAGCTGAACGGAAGCCGGATAAATGAGTGCCGCCGTCGCGTTGCGGGATGTTATTGGTGAAACAGAAAATGTTTTCCTGGTATGAGTCATTCCATTGCATCGACACTTCAACCACGACATCGTCCAATTCCATGTCTATATCGATAACTTTTTCATGAATAGGCGTCTTATTCTTATTCAGGTATTCGACAAAAGCTCGAATTCCGCCCCCGTATTCAAATAAATCCTCCTTGTTGCTGCGTTCATCGATGAGATGAATGCGCACGCCTGAGTTTAAAAACGATAATTCACGCAGCCGTTTGGCGAGAATATCGTAGTGAAATTCAATATTGCTAAAAATTATACTGCTGGGCATAAAGCGCAGCTCGGTACCGGTTTGGTCGGTGTCTTTAATCTCTTCAAGATCACCCTGCGGCTCACCTAGCTTATATTCCTGCCGATACAGCTTACCCTGTCGTTTTATACGCAAAGACAGCGTTTCCGACAACGCGTTGACTACTGAAATCCCAACCCCGTGTAATCCGCCCGATACTTTATAGGAGTTATCATCAAATTTACCCCCCGCGTGCAGTACCGTCATGATCACTTCGGCTGCCGAGCGCCCTTCCCCCTCATGAATATCCACGGGTATGCCGCGCCCATCGTCCTTTACCGATATGGATTCATCGCTATGAATGATGACCTTTATTTCCGAACAATGTCCTGCCAGCGCCTCGTCGATTGAGTTATCGACGGCTTCAAAAACCATATGGTGCAAGCCGGTACCGTCATCGGTATCGCCAATGTACATCCCGGGACGCTTACGTACGGCATCAAGGCCTTTTAGCACTTGAATGCTTGAGGAATCGTAGTTCGACATGAATGGATCTAGCTGAAAATTCGAGGCTTGATTATACCATGTTCCACGTGGAACATTTTAAATTCTTTTGTTCTGAGAGACCCCGGAATTGCACTATCAATGTTGCTGATAAACAGCTGTAAATCCATCTCCGCTAGTTGGCCATAGATTATGTTTTGCGCCTCCTGATCGAGCTCGGAGTGAAGGTCGTCGATTAACAAAATTATCCGGGTTTGCTGGTTTTTTCTGGCCAGTTTTAGAATCGCCAGCAACAACGCCAGGCACAACCGCTTACTCTGTCCGCGCGATAATACTTCACCTACTTTCCTACCGGCTGATTTCAACCCAATCTCATCACGATGGATTCCGGTTCCTGTGAACCCACTGCGTATATCCCGCTCCCGGTGAGCCTTGAGGGCATTCGCCAATTCCTGATTCTCGGGCCAACCCTGCTGGTAATCGAGTTCAAGCGATAAACCCGACAATATTTTCTCCAACTCGAGTGCGAGGATATTTTGCAATTCTTCACAATATTGTCGCCGCATCGTGCTGATTTTTAGGGATGGCTCAAGTAAATGCTGATCCCAGTAATCCAGTAAATCGAGATCCTGGCGCGTCTTCAAAAGTCGATTGCGTTGCTTTAACGCATGCTGAAAATTCGTCCAGAGCTCAGCATACGATGGTTCCACGTGAAACAAGCACCAGTCGAGGAAAGCGCGTCGTTTCTGCGGGGCTCCCTCGATCAACTGAAAACTATCGGCATTTACAATATTTATCGGTGCCTTTCTTACTAGCTCTGAGCGTCGTTTGATAGTTTCACCATCAACGTGTATTTCAAGCTTCTTGTTGTTTTTAGTTAATCCAGCCTTGAAGTTTCCAAAACGACCAAATAGCAAAAAACCTTCTTTATCGTGTTGAATACACTGTTTCAATTGGTGGGTACGAAACGAATGTGCCTGGCACAGAACATAGATAGCCTCAAGCAGACTCGTTTTACCCGAACCATTGTCACCACTGATTAAATTGAATCGCAGATCAAAATCAAGCGTCGTGCTTTTCAGGTTTCTGAAATCCGTCAGGCTAAGCTGACTGATCGACATAAAGGTCTCTGCTTTTCCTATAGCCGCATCGGCATAACTACGTAGAGGCTGGAATCGTCCTGGCTGTCGCTGATAATTGCGCTACTGTTCGAATCCTTTAGCTTGATTTGCACTTTTTCCGAACCGAGGACATTTAATACATCGATCAAATAGGTCACGTTAAACCCTATTTCCACATCTGACTCATCGTAGTCAACTTTCAGCTCCTCTTCGGCCTCTTCCTGGTCTGGGTTGTTTGCCTGGATAGAAAGGTTTCCGGTAGTCAATGTCAAGCGAATACCCCGGTATTTCTCGTTTGACAATATTGCGATCCTGCTCATCGAATTCTTTAATGTTTCTCGGTCGACTTCCATCATTTTATTGCCGTCGACCGGAATTACCCGCTGATAATCCGGGAATTTCCCATCAATCAACTTGGTCGTAAAGACAAGTGAATCCGTTTCAACGCGCAGATGATTCTGGCTTAGTACGCACTTAACAAGACTATCGCCAGACTCAAGCAGGCGCGAGAGCTCAAGCACCGCTTTACGTGGAACGATTATCTGCCTGTCCGCATTAACCCCGGTGTCAAGGTCAATCTCGCTTAGAGCCAGCCGGTGTCCATCAGTCGCGACGAGTTTTATTTTAGCCGATGATATTTCCATCAAAATACCATTTAAATAATATCGTACGTCCTGCTGTGCCATCGCGAACGAGGTTTTATCGAATAATGCCTTAAGTATGTTTTGTGGTACCGGGAATGATTGCTGTTCCTCGATTTCGTCAAGGCTCGGGAAATCACGCGCAGGGAGCGATGCAAGGGTGAAGCGACTGCGCGCCGACGTGAGAGACACCTTGCTATCATCGATATTAAAACTAATCGACGCGGAGTCTGGAAGTGCTTTGCAAATATCGAGCAGTTTACGGGCAGGAAGCGTGGTCTGAAAATCATCGGTGCTATCGGAGGTAATCCTGGCAACCATTTCGAGCTCAAGGTCCGTCGCAGTCAAGGT
This sequence comes from uncultured Gammaproteobacteria bacterium, assembly GCA_964194715.1. Lineage (GTDB taxonomy): Bacteria > Pseudomonadota > Gammaproteobacteria. The sequence goes on along the minus strand of CAXMNA010000121.1, from coordinate 74,468 downwards.
TAAGTCACCACCCGATGACTTAAACAGCACATTGCCCAGTATAGGTAATGTTTGGCGGCGTTCTACCGCGCCTATGACTTGCTGCAAGGGCGCGAGAATATCTTCTCTTTTAATAGTTGTTTTCATCTATATATCTAACTTATTGTGTTTATTAGTAACTTCTCTATCGTTGGATAATTCAAATAAATATTTATATTTCAATGAGTTACGCTTTATTTTTGCAGCTTGCAACCTGTCCGTCTCCTATTATTAACCTGTGTATAACCGCGGGATAAATACTGCGCCATTTTCCACCAAACATTTATCCACACGTTGTAAACAGGGTCTTCCACTAGTTAATTACTCAACATTCTCGCCAGAATTTCGACATCTTCGTCAATGCGGCGATCTTCGCTGCGTAACTCTTCAATTTTACGGCAAGCGTGTAGAACAGTCGTATGATCTCGTCCACCAAACGCATTTCCGATCTCGGGCAAACTATGGCGCGTCAGGGATTTCGCAAGCGCCATTGCTATTTGCCGTGGCCGTGTGATCGAGCGGTTACGCCGGCTGGATAATAAATCAGCAACCCGGATCTTGAAATACTCTGCTACCAGCTTTTGAATGTTATCAATCGTAATCGGTTTATCCTGCACCGCAAGCAGCTCTTTAAGCGCTTGGCGTGCAAATTCCTGAGTGATCGGTTCACCGGTAAAGCGAGCGTGAGCTACCACTCGTTTTAAAGCGCCCTCGAGTTCGCGAATATTTGATTTGAAGCGTTCGGCTATGAAAAAGGCGACATCATCCGGCACATCCGCCGCGATTTGCTCAGCCTTGCTGATTAAAATTGCTACCCGCGTCTCAAGGTCGGCGGGTTTGATATCTACCGCGAGCCCCCAACCGAGGCGCGATTGAATTCGATCCTCAAGACCTTCGATTTCTTTAGGAAAACGATCACAAGTGATAACCATCTGTGCATGGGCTTCGTAAAGGGAATTGAAGGTGTGGAAAAACTCTTCCTGCGAGCGGTTCTTGTCAGCGAGAAACTGGATATCGTCGATTAATAGGGCATCGAGGCTACGATACGAATTTTTGAAGTCGTTCATCCGGCTATGCTGCAAGGCTTTCACCATATCAGAAACGAAACGCTCGCAATTCACATACAAAATGTTGGCCTCCGGATTGTTTTCGCGAATCTGATTGCCAATAGCATGCATTAAGTGGGTTTTACCGAGGCCTACCCCACCGTAGATGTAAAGAGGGTTGTATTCCGAGCCCGGATTACTACTAATCTGTATCGATGCCGCCCGCGCAAGCTGATTTGACTTGCCCTCGACAAAATTCTTGAATTTCTGAGATTCGTTGACACCCGAGGAGCGATAAGCTCGCGGAGGCGGATTTGGGACGATAGCTTCGGGTTCTGCCGGCCTTGCCTGGGATCCGATCATCAGGCTGACCGACATTGATTTACTGTCATCCATACTGGTCACAAGTTCGCGGATGCGATCGAGAAAGTGTTTGCGAACCCAATCCATGACAAAACGATTCGGGGCTAGCAACTTGAGCGTATTGAGTTCCTGCTCTACCTGTAATGGCAAAATCCATGTATTGAGTTGTTGCTCGCTGATTTCGCCCTCAAGGCAGGAAATACACTGTTGCCAAATTGAATTCAAAACTTCCCCGTAAGTTTTTCTACCGCACCAAATGGACGGAATAGACAGCCCGATCCGGAGCTAACGCGACGCGTAAGACCGGAAAAAGTACCAAAAACTAGATTTTTCGGCTGTTTTACCCGCTTTTTGGGTAATTCTTGTAGCACCGCCGAGAAGGCATAATATTATACTTATCCACAGCCCTAGCAAGAGGTGGGAACGAAAAACATAAAAGATTTATGCTCAATTCATAATTTAACGTTGCCGTAATTGCGAAAAGACCGAAATTATTGGTGCCAAGCTCAATTAAATATTGACGTAGAGCAACTCTAACAGTACATTGTCGCGCCTTGTTGAAATCGACAAACAATGAGCCGAGGCGTTTGATATGAAGCGTACATTTCAACCCAGTAATCTTAAGCGTGCCAGAACGCATGGCTTTCGTGCGCGCATGCAAACCCGCGGCGGACGAGATGTAATTCGAGCACGCCGGGCGAAAGGCAGAGCACGCCTCACGCCATAAAGTGGATGCCAGTATCAGCGAGTCTTTTCCAAGACGGCTGAGATTAACGCGCGCGATCGATTTTCAGCAGGTTTTTAAGAACAATATTCGAAGTAGTGACGCCTGTATCACGATCCTGGTAGGTAAAAATACGGGTGTATGCCCTCGTCTCGGGTTTGCGATAGCACGAAAACAGGTACCAACGGCGGTGAAACGGAATGCGCTGAAACGGTTGTTTCGGGAGAGCTTTCGCAAAATTCAGCATCGCTTGCCGACGCGAGACATGGTGATTATGGTAAAACGCGAAATTTTATTAACCAGGCCGGCGGATTTTCGAGCCACATTGGATCAACACTGGAATAGCATCATCAAACAATGCGAAAACCCCTGATTATTCTGATTCATGCTTATCGTTACCTGTTGAGCCCCTGGCTTGGCAACCATTGCCGTTATACCCCTAGCTGTTCGCAATACGCGCTCGAAGCGATCGAAACGCATGGCGCGCTGAAAGGTTTCTGGCTGACCCTAAAGCGTGTTGGCAGTTGTCATCCCTGGCACAGGGGAGGTTACGACCCCGTTCCTGGCTCGGGTTCAGAGCACAACCATGGATAATTCACGGCTATTTCTGTTCGCGGCGCTGGCCTTCGTCTGCATGTTGATGTGGCAGCAGTGGCAGATCGACTATGGTCCGCAGCCCGTTACCAGCAGCGAATCGGAAATTACCCGAGATGGGGAAATCACGGAGCAGGGGATCCCCGCCGATGATTTGCCCGATCAGGCAGACGCGGTAAGCCCGGGCAGTAGCCAGAGTATTAGTACGGCCACCGAACAAGCGACGACAGCGACGTCCGATCAACAACAACTGGTCAGGGTTGACACCGATGTTATCCAGGCACTGATCGACACGCGCGGCGGCGTAATTCGCTCGCTTAAACTCAAAAAATATCCGACTTCGCTGGAACAGCCTGACGATTGGCTGGAATTGGTTCACAGCGATAGCGCCTCGGTGTACATCCTGCAAAGCGGCTTGCGCAACAAAGAAGAAAGGGCGCCAACTCATTACAGTAATTACCGCGTCGAACGGGCGGCTTATGAGCTTGCCGATGGTCAAGATGAACTCGTAGTGCCAATGACCTGGACCCAGGATGGTGTCACCGTGGTAAAGCGCTATCACTTCCGACGGGGTGACTATCTGGTCGATCTAACTCACCGCATCGACAACCAGTCAAGACAGGAATGGCAGGGCAGCGAATATCGCCAAATCCAGCGTTCACGCCCCCTCGAGACCTCGCGCTTGCTCTATACCTACACCGGCTCGGTTTACTACAACGAAGAGACCAAGTACGAAAAAGTAGACTTTGACGATATGGAAGATGATCAGTTGAAGGTGGAATCCAACGGCGGGTGGATTGCGATGATTCAACACTATTTTCTGTCGGCATGGATACCTGGCCAGGACGAAAAAAACCTGGTTTATACGATCGCTAACACGAAACGAAATCCAGCGACTTATACCATCGGCCTGCGCTCTGCGAACCGGGTGGTTCCGCCGGGCGGCAGTTTCGAATTTGCCAGCCAGTTATTCGTTGGCCCCAAGATAGTTAATCGACTCGAGGAAATTTCCCCGGGTCTTGACCTTACTGTTGACTATGGTGTTCTGACTTTCCTTTCCAAACCCCTTTACTGGTTGCTTGCCTGGTACCACGGCTTCGTCGGTAACTGGGGTCTCGCGATCATACTGTTAACGTTTACGATTAAGGCGGTGTTCTACAAGCTGTCGGAAACCAGTTATCGCTCGATGGCAAAAATGCGTAAAGTTAGCCCGCGCCTCAAAACCTTGAAGGAGCGCTACGGGGACGATCGTCAGAAAATGAACCAGGCGATGATGGAGCTCTATAAGACCGAGAAAATTAACCCCATGGGTGGTTGCTTGCCGATATTGGTGCAGATTCCGGTTTTCATTGCGCTTTACTGGGCATTACTCGAAAGTGTCGATCTGCGCCAGGCGCCCTTCATTTTCTGGATCAAAGACCTGTCGGTCATGGATCCGTTTTATGTATTGCCGGTTGTGATGGGAATCAGCATGGTAATTCAGCAAAGACTGAATCCACCACCGCCGGATCCGATTCAAGCCAAGATTATGATGGCACTGCCATTTGTATTTACCGTATTCTTCGCTTTTTTCCCTTCCGGGCTGGTATTGTACTGGGTTATCAATAACACTCTTTCGATTGCACAACAGTGGATTATTACCAGACGTATCGAAGCAGGGGCCACCAAGTAAGCTGGTTCCCGGCTCTACCATCGCACCGTTATCACCATGCCGTCGCATGAAACCATCGCCGCAATTGCAACGCCCCCAGGAACGGGAGGTATCGGTATCGTCCGACTTTCTGGAACTCAAGCCCTGGCAATTAGTGAGGCAATCAGCAAAAGCAAATTAAAACCAGGTCAAATTCAGTTTCGGCGTTTTTTCGATGCCGCAGGCACGGTGCTCGATCACGGTCTGTGCCTGTACTTCAAGGCGCCGCATAGCTTCAGTGGTGAAGACAGTGTTGAAATTCAGGCGCATGGCGGACCGATCGTGCTTGATATGCTGCTCGAAAGACTGTGTGAGCTCGGTGCGCGACTGGCACACCCGGGCGAATTTTCACAGCGCGCTTTCCTGAGCGGTAAGCTGGATTTAACCCAGGCAGAGGCGATAGCCGATTTAATAGAATCGGGCAGCCGGGCGGCAACCCGGGCCGCGATGCGTTCACTGGAAGGCAGGTTTTCGCAGCAGGTGCATGATCTGGTCGACGAAATTGTCAATTTACGCGCCTATATCGAGGCAGCACTCGATTTTGCTGAAGAAGAAATTGATTTTCTGAATAACACCGATATCGGTCGACGACTCGATGGCTGCAATCAGCATTTGGGAAAACTACTCGAACAGGCAGAGCAGGGGAGAAAGCTGCAGGAAGGATTGACCGTATCGCTTGCCGGGCTTCCCAATGCTGGAAAATCGAGCCTGTTAAATTATCTTGCGGGATACGAGGCGGCGATCGTCAACGAGGTTGAGGGCACTACGCGCGATGTTTTACGCGAGCATATATCGCTCAAGGGCATACCCCTCAAAATCAACGACACCGCAGGCCTTAGAGAATCCGAGAATCCGGTTGAACAGGAGGGCGTTCGACGCGCCTGGGAAACCATCACCCTGGCAGATGTGATCATATATCTGGTTGATTCAAGTAAGGGTTTAAGCGTTGCAGACCAGCAGATTATCGATGAGCTGGCGAGTGAGCGGCTGCAACTGGTATTCAGCAAAAGCGATTTACCTGATGCGGACCAACAACGTGATCCTGATGCACTCTCTATATCCACTCTCGACGGCACCGGGATGGATTTGTTGATAGAGCGTATAACCGGTCAGGTTTCCGACTACAACCAGGATAATCAGGCATTTATGGCCCGGCGGCGTCACGTTGATGCGCTGTTACGAGCACAGAATTGCGTGTTGCAGGCCGCTCGCACATTTGACGAGACCCGCTCGGGAGAGCTCATGGCGGAAGATTTACGTGACGCACAGAAATTTTTAAATGAGATTACCGGCGAATTTACCAGTGAAGATTTACTGGACAAGATTTTCTCGACTTTCTGTATCGGCAAATAAAAACGCACTCTGTACTCAAAGTCAGTTTGCGTGGACCGACTTTTTAGCTCTGCCGGTGTGGGAGCAATAGCTTTTTAATCTCTTTGTCCTGCGAACTACGCAACAGGAGAATTTCGCGGAATACATCGGGGCTTTTAACGAAGGTTAGTTCTCCGCTCAGCGGAAAAGTCCTGTCGTAGAAACGGGATAACCAGAAACGAAGCGCGGTGAGACGCAACATTAACGGCAAGGCTTCGATTTCTATCGCCTCGAGTTGTCGATGTTGCTGGTATGCGGCAAGCGTCGCATCTACCCGGCTAGCAACTAGCTCGTATCGACTATCGATACACCAGTCATTCAACAACACCGCGATATCAAACACGAAACTGCCGCTGCAGGCATAATCAAAATCGAGGATGCCGCCAAGCTCTTCGTCGACGAATAGCACATTGTCATGAAACAGGTCGGCGTGAATCGCGCCATGGGGTAATCCGTCGAGGTCAAACTGTCTGGTGGCCTGCAGGGTTGTTTTAATTAACTGCTGATCACGGTCATTCAAGTTGGCGCCAAGCATGTCAGCTATCGCGGTTATCCAGTCGATGCCACGAGGATTTGGACGAACGCCCGGATAGTCCTGACCCGCAAGGTGAAACCTGGCTAATTCGGCACCGACCAGAGCGCAATGCCGGGATTCCGGTGTTTTTAGAACCTGGCCCTGTAAGCGATGAATGATTGCTGCAGGGCGCTGGTTCAAGGTCGAAAACAGTTCGCCGCGCCGGTCTGTTACCGGGTCAGAGCAGTGCACTGATTGATGTACCAGGTGCTGCTGCAACCCCAGCATATAGTCGAGTTCGTCATCGCTGTGGTGTTCATAGAGGGTTAACACGAAACCGCCTTGCTCGGTTTCGAGATAGTAGTTGGTGTTGGTAATACCAGCGGCAATCGGTGCTATATCTTTCAGTTTTCCGAGCGCGTAACGGCTCAGAAACTGTTCGAGCTGTGCTGGTTCAACAGAAGTATATACGGACATGAATCCTGCCAGTTGAAAGGCGCAAACGAGCGAAGTAACCGTTGCGGCTGTGATATGATCGCGGCTTGACCCGGCATTTTAGCGCATCTATATGAACCGAGAGAAACAAAATAAACTGGTGCTGGTTGACGGTAGTTCTTACCTGTTCCGCGCCTACCATGGGTTACCAAAACTGGAGAGTCCGAGCAGGCATCCCACCGGAGCGATTTACGGTGTACTAAATATGCTGCGCAAGCTGATCAAGGATGAACAACCCGACCGGGTTGCAGTGGTTTTCGATGCCAAGGGGAAAACTTTTCGCAATGATATTTACCCGGAGTACAAGGCTAACCGGCCACCTATGCCGGATGAGCTACGAGTACAGATCGAACCCTTGCATCAGATTATCAAGGCACAGGGATTGCCGTTAATCAGTATCGAGGGAGTCGAGGCTGATGACGTGATAGGCACTATGAGTCAGCAGGCGACCGAACAGGGATATCAGGTGCTGATTTCAACCGGCGATAAGGATATGGCGCAACTCGTCAATCAGAATGTACGCCTGATTAATACCATGAATAACCATTTAATGGATGAGGCGGCGGTGGTGGACAAGTTCCAGGTACATGCTGGCCAGATCATTGACTACCTGGCCCTGATGGGAGACAGCTCGGACAATATTCCAGGTGTTCCAAAAGTAGGGCCAAAGACAGCGGCTAAATGGATTGACGAGTACGGGGATCTGAAAGGAGTTATGGATAACGCCTCAGAAATAAAGGGCAAGGTTGGAGAATACCTGCGCGATTCACTTAATTTTCTGCCCATGTCGTATGAGCTTGCGACGATAAAAATGGACTGTGATACCGGTATCAGCATTGATGAACTTAAACAGCATGAAGCCGATCAGGCTGCGCTTGCAGACTATTACCGGGAGTTTGGGTTCACCCGCTGGTACGATGAAGTGGGCGCGGGAAATAACGCCGCAGCAAAACCCGCTGTCGCAAAAACTGATGCCGATTACGAATGCGTGCTCGAAGCGAAACGCTTTGAAAATTGGCTGCAGCGCTTGCGCCAGGCGAAAGCCTTTGCTGTTGATACCGAAACTACCAGCCTCGATTATATGCAAGCCGAGCTGGTCGGTATTTCACTGTGCCTGAAACCGGGAGAGGCATGTTACATCCCGCTGATGCACCGCTATGAGAATGCACCTCAACAGCTCGATAAGGCAACAGTACTCGCCGTTCTAAAACCGATCCTCGAGGATCCTGCGATTGGGAAAATCGGTCAAAACATCAAATACGATGCGCATATTTTCATCGGTGAGGATATTCGGATGCGGGGTATCGCCGAGGACACCATGCTCGAATCCTACGTGCTCAACTCGACCGCCAGTCGTCACAATATGGATGCACTGGCAAAGTTTTATCTCGATCATGACACCATTCATTACGAGGACATTGCTGGCAAAGGTGCCAAGCAAAAGACTTTTGATCTGATTGATCTTGAACAAGCCAGCGATTATGCCGCCGAAGATGCGGATATCACGCTGCAATTGCACCAGGTGTTGAGTGCGGGATTGCAACAGGATAAAAAACTTAACCAGGTTTACAACGATATCGAAATGCCCCTGGTCGATGTGTTACTGGATGTCGAGCAAAACGGTGTCTTGATCGATCGCGACATGCTGCAAAAACAGGGCAAGGAAATCGATAAAAAATTAAGTCAGATTGAGCAGGCGATTTACCAGCAGGCGGGTGAAGTTTTTAACCTGAGTTCGCCTAAACAAATCCAGGCTATTTTCTATGACAAGCTCGAATTACCGGTATTGCGCAAAACGCCGAAAGGTCAACCGTCGACCGCCGAAGATGTGCTCGAGGAACTCGCCGCCGACTATGAAATTCCGGCGCTACTGCTTGAGCATCGCAGTTTGAACAAGTTAATGTCGACTTATATCGATAAGCTACCGCAGGAAATTAATTCGAAAACGGGGCGCGTGCATACTTCTTACCAGCAGGCGGTGGCCTCCACCGGCCGCTTGTCATCGACCAGTCCAAATCTGCAAAATATTCCGATTCGTACGCCCGAGGGGCGCCGTATTCGGGAAGCCTTTGTCGCCCCCTCGGGATGCAAGATCCTGGCGCTTGATTATTCCCAGATCGAACTGCGCATTATGGCCCACCTGTCCACCGATGAAAGCCTGCTCAACGCATTCGCCAGGGGTCTTGATGTGCATCGCTCAACCGCTGCCGAGGTTTTCGGAGAGAAGCTCGAGCAAGTCAGTGCCGAGCAGCGCCGCGCTGCCAAGGCGATCAACTTCGGCCTGATTTACGGCATGTCGGCCTTCGGTCTTGGTAAGCAGCTGAATATCGGTCGAAATGAAGCGCAGCAGTATGTTGATACCTATTTTGAGCGCTACCCCGGGGTGAAACGCTACATGGAGGAAACCAAGCAGCTTGCCCGCGACCAGGGCTATGTCGAAACGGTTTTTGGGCGCAGGCTGTATTTACCCGATATCAATGCTCGCAATGGTAATGTGCGTCAATACGCGGAGCGTACCGCAATTAATGCACCGATGCAGGGTACCGCGGCGGACATAATCAAGCGCGCAATGATCGCGGTGCAAAGCTGGCTTGTTAACAGTGATCAGGATTGCAAAATGATTATGCAAGTCCATGATGAGCTGGTGTTTGAGGTCGCCGAGGGTGAAGTTGAGTCCTGCCGGGAAGCTATCGCCGCGTTAATGACCGGCGCCGCCGATCTTTCCGTGAAGCTGGAAGTAGATGCTGGCGTGGGCGTCAACTGGAATGAAGCTCACTAGAAGTTATTAGCCCGCCGGACAGAAACCCGTTTTTACGTGGCTGCATCGCTCGGTACAGTCTATTTTAAGATTGCCGGTAGCGGGTGATCTTCTGTGCAATCCTTGCAAGCCCACCGTACTGCCAAAGTCAAAATAGTTTTAACTGTTTGACGATCCAATTTATCCCGCGATGCGTAACTCTTTATAATTAGCCAGAAGGGGTTTAAAAAGCCGAATTAAGTCCCAGTTAACAAGGAGCAACAGGCATCCAACGCAGTCGGGCTTATAGCCAGCCTGAAGGAACTAACAGCCGTGTTGGAGGTCTATCGAAGTAGCGCTATAGCCCAGCGCTATGTCCGTTCTCCCTCCTATGAACGGACAACGGTCCGGAACCCCATCCGGATCGCACGTTGTCCCTGGCAGTTATCTGCCAGGGCTTTTTTTATGCGCTTTTGTGTGTCTTTATTACCCCGGTTGAGTCAGGTTAACGCAAGCCATTCTCCACATATCTGTTCCAGCGATTCGAGCCCCTGGCGATTTACGATAGATAGCGTCGACACGCTCTGGTTTTGACCCGAAAGTAGCGCCTTTGTGTTTGCTACCGCCTTGTGGATGGCAGCACGCGACAGCTTATCTGATTTGGTAAGCAGGATATGTAGCGGTAAGCTGTCTCCGATCATTTCGATCAGGGCCTGATCGAGATCGCCGATGCCGCGGCGAATATCAACCACGATAACCAGGCCCTTCAGAGCCTGACGCTCTAACAGGAAAGCCGTTAACACCTGATCCCAATGATTACGCATTTGTTTTGAAACCTTGGCGAAGCCATAACCGGGTAAATCGACCAGGCGGCGATGCTGATCCAGTTCAAAGAAATTAATCAACTGGGTACGCCCCGGGGTTTTGCTGGTCTTGCACAGGCCTTTCTGGCGTGTCAGGCAATTTATCGCGCTTGATTTTCCCGAGTTTGAACGACCCGCAAAAGCCACTTCGGCCCCGTCGTCAGGAAGCAGCTGTGAAAGTTCGAAAGCACTGGTGGCGAATTTTGCCTGCTTGTAAGAAATACTCATTATTGCTATCGGGTTAGTGTTGAACGTGCGGCCCGGGTATGATATACATTTGCGCCCAAAATTTCCGACCATTTTCCCCCTGGAGAAATAATGAAAGCGAGCCATATTGGAGCCATGATCCTGGCCTTGTCCGGCCTGGTGTCACTCACCACGTATGCGGGTGATATCGAAGCAGGTAAAGCTAAGAGTGTCACATGTGCCGCTTGTCATGGTGCGGATGGAAACAGCACGAATTCGGCCTGGCCGTCGCTTGCCGGCCAACACGCCGGCTATATTTACAAGCAGCTAACGGATTTCAAAGCGGGGCGCCGCAACAACGCCTCGATGACCGGCATGGTGGCATTGCTAAATGACGAGGACATGAAAAACCTCGCGGCTTTCTATGAAAGCCAACAGCCGAAAGCGGTTGCTTTCGACGGAGAAGTGATTGAAAACGGTGAGAGTATTTATCGCGGTGGTATTACCGAAACCAGTGTCGCAGCCTGCATGGGCTGTCATGCGCCTAGCGGCAAGGGTAATGGTCCGGCTGGTTGGCCATCGCTCAGAGGCCAGCATCCGGAGTATTTGGTCACTCAATTACAAAACTTCAAGCAGGGATTGCGTGCAAACGACACGGGTAAAATGATGCGTAACGTCGTGGTACGCATGTCAGACATGGAAATGAAGGCCGTCGCTGCCTATATTGCAGGTATCCAGTAAATCCGATTAATGGTCGCATTCAGCGGCCATTAATCGGGTTCTATGTAATTTCATTAACAAACTAATCACGGAAATACTTGTCATTAGATGAACAATTTATTTCAGGAGAAACACAATGATTAAGCGCTGGCTAATGAGTTTAGCCGTACTGATGCTGATTTCGGGCAGCGCGGCTGCGCAAATGACTTTTGCAGAGGGTTCCGATTACCAGGTGATTGCACCCGCCGTTAAAACTTCACAGCCCGATAAAGTGGTCGTTACTGAAATTTTCTGGTACGGCTGCCCACATTGCTTCCGTTTTGAGCCTTTTGTAGAACGGTGGTCGGCGGATTTACCTGATGGCGTAGTCTTCGAGCAAGTTCCATCGTCGCTCAACCCTCGTTGGACCGAGCATGCGCGTGCGTATTATGCATTCAAGATGATGGATGCACACGAGAAATCGCATAAGGCTTTATTCGATGCGATCCATCTAAAACGCCAGCGTCTAACCAGCGTCGATACCATCGCCGAGTTTGCCGCAAGCTTGGGGCTCGAGGAAAAGCTGTTCAGGGAAAACTATTTTTCGTTCCCGGTCGAAACCCAGATTCGCAAAAACATACAAAAAGAAAAGCGTTACGGTCATCAAGGTGTGCCGGCGGTTATCGTAAATGGCAAGTACCTGGTGTCGGCTTCCTTGGCCGGCAGTAATGAACGCATGATTCAAATCATGAACTTCCTGGTCGCACAGGAACAGACCCAGTAGTTAATCTGGCGATTATCTGCAGCCCTCAGAATAGATTGGTGGCGAACTGTTGATTTATTAGCAGGCGCTGGTTCACCGCCCAGGCATTGCCGGCAAGAAGTGTTTCCAGTGCGGACTAGTTGGTGCTCCAGTCGAAGCGGGCGATAGCAATATTTCCCTTGCCATGGTATTCCAGTGATTCGCATAAATCCTGGATCAATAATATGCCGCGGCCGCTCAAAGCTATATCTCTGGGGGCCGGAGGATTGTGATTTTCAAAATCGAAGCCCTTACCGCTATCCTCGATGCGAAGCAATATGCTGCGTCGGGCTGATCCCTGTTCTACCGATAAATTGAAAATTACGTAGCCGCTGTCGAGATTGGCAAGTCGACTTTCGCGTGTCTGAAAGTAGGCTTCAAAACCGGCCGGATCGGCCTTCAGGGTAGAATCCAGATCCAGCACGCCATGATCGAGTGCATTTATGTATAGTTCGGTCATAACCGTGAATAATGACTGCCGCTCGGCTTCCAGTTCTTCCATTTCCATCAGGTAGTTAACCAGAATTGGAACCGGATTAGTTTCGCGTAACCGGGCTCCATTGAATCGTAGTGACAGTTTCCACTCGCCGCGATCACCGAGCATGTGCGTAGACGGCTTGATGTAGTCGTGCACCTCTATCTCGGGCAATACATCGTGAACACAGGTAATTTCTACCAGTGTGACATCGTCGGTCTGGGTCGTGTTATTACCACAAAATTGGTCAAGGTCATCGAATACCTGGTCAAATATGCCGTTTTTCGGCGCATTCAAAATAGACTCTATCAGGCGGTTACTGCCGAACTCCTGATCGTGTACATTACGGGCTTCAGTTAAGCCATCGCTGTACATCAATATCTTATCGTTGTACGTGATGGGTGCGTATTGCAACATTTCTCTGGTGTCGATTGCGGCGTCAACACCAAGGGGCAGACCGGTAGAGATCAGCCGATGCTTGATCTGGTTGGTTTCTCCATCGACAATTATCACATCCGGCATCCCAGCATTGAACACACGGACATGTTCGAGGTCATGGTTGACAACCACCAGTTGGGCACCAAAAAACATACCCACGGGTAACATCGATTTCAATTTTTTATTGATGCCGGTGAGTATTTCCTCAGGACTGAATCCCTTCGTTGTCATGGCGCGAAACACCTCGGAAACTGGCATCGCGCCGAGCGCCGCGAGTAACCCATGTCCAGTGAAATCTCCTGTCAGAAAAAACAGGTCGCGCGACGGTGAATAGGCCGATAACACCATGTCGCCGCTGAAGATGCCCGCCGGGCGTACAACCTGTCGCAAGTACTGATTCTCGATGTTTGAACTTTGAATCGCGTTGATGAATACCGACTCGGCGATTTCCTGTTCACGGTGAATCATGCTGTACATACCTTGCACTTCGCGATTCAATGCTGCGATACGCTGCATCGAGCGAATTTTACTTTGCAGGATAAACTTGTCGTAGGGCTTGATCAGGAAGTCATCGCCCCCGGCTTCGATGCATTGCGCGAGCGCTTTTTCATCACTCATGGCGGTCAGGAAAATTACCGGGACAAAGCGATTTGCCGAGGCGGCCTTGATTTGACGTGTCGCTTCATAGCCATCGAGGACCGGCATCATCACGTCCATGAAAATGATGCTTGGATTCTCCTGATTGAATAAGTCGATCGCTTCCTTCCCATTGACAGCTTCAATGGTCTGGTAACCTTGCTTGCTAAGCAGCGACTTTAAAATTAGTCGATTGGTTTTTTCATCGTCGACGATCAGGGCTTTGCCGAGGCCGGTTTTACTCATATTGAAGTGCAGGTCGGTAAAAGCAGGGCATTCATCTTACCGAATAGTGCGGGTTATCCCTATTTGAATATGTTAACTTTTTTAGTACATCCAGTGCTTAAATCAAGCATGTGATGAAGACGGCTCGGGCCTCTAACCCGGCCAACCCAGTTTTTGTGCGAGGCCTGAATGTCGTTGGGTGAGAGTTTCGACTGAGCGGACAACGACACTGTTTATCGCATGTAAAATAAACTGCTGGCGTGCGCGCGTGATTGCCGTATAGAGCAGTTCACGCGACAGCGCTCCGGATTCCGGGTCTGACGGTAGTATCAGCAACACCGAATCGAACTCGGATCCCTGTGACTTGTGTACTGTGCTGGCCCAGGCTGGCGTGAATTCAGGTAAACGGTTCACCGCCAGGTCGCGCAGGCCGCCTTCGGAATTTCGAAAGCAGGCACGCAAACCTTCGGGAAATTGCCATAGAATACCGGTATCACCATTAAACAACCCTAGCTGATGGTGATTGCGCGTGATCATTATTGGCAGGCCACTATATCTATCTGATTCCGGCAAGTTGTTGCGTGCCAGCAGTGCAGTCGAAACCAAGTAGTTAAGGGACTCAACACCGAGAGGCCCCTGGTTGGTCGCACACAGAACCCGGGTGGATTCATAGAACTTGAGTGCTTTATCTGGTGTGTCGCTTTCAAAGATCGGCTGATAAGCAGAGTAGATCCACTTCAGCGCCTCGGCATTGATTTGATCCCGGGTATCATCGAAATAGCGCAGCCCGCGACGGTTTTGTTGCAACAGCTTAATAGCCGCGGCACTCTCGCCGCTGTTGACCAGTGCGGCCAGTTTGCCAATGGCGCTGTCTCGATCGAAGCGATAATTACTTCGCAGTAGCGAAATCGACTTTGAAATCGGCGCTGAGTCGACGCCGAGCTGATATCCGTGACCAGTAATATCACCGAGCACATTTCCCGCAGCTACTGATGCCAGTTGATCTCGATCACCGAGCAAAATAAGACGGGCATGATTCGGCAATGCCGCGAGCAGGTGAAACATGAGCTTTAAGTCAATCATCGACGCCTCATCGATTACGACACAGTCAAGCGGAAGTTGGTGTTGTTCATCGTACTCGAAACCTTGCCGGCGATAACGCAGCAGGCGATGAATCGTATGGGCCTCGTCCGGCATAACAGCTTTGATGCTGTCATCGATATCCAGCTGATCGACACGTTCGCGAATTGAATCGATCATACGCGCAGCAGCTTTACCGGTTGGCGCCGCGAGCGCCACGCGATACCTTGACTCTTGTGCCAGCAACACGGCCAAAAGGCGAATTACCGTCGAGGTTTTGCCACTGCCGGGACCACCGGAAATGACGCAAAAGGGCCTGCTCGCGGCCGTTATAATCGCTTTTTTCTGATCCTGATCGATACTCGAAGTGTTTGAAAACAAAGATTCGACCAATTCCGAAATACCGAGGCGTTCGGTGGTATCGTCTTGCTTGAGCATCTGCAGGATTCTTTGCGCCAGGAAGTCTTCATAAAACCAGAACCGGTTCAGGTACAGTCGATTACCGTCGAGGGTTAACGGAGTGGCGTCGCCTGGATTTCCGACACTGTCGCTATCAAGTAGCAGTTTATGCCAGGTTGCAGACGCCCCGGTAGAAGGAATGTTGTCAGCATCAATGTTGTTACTGCTAAACATCGGTTTTTCACCCAGTTGTACCAGATCGATACAAACATCGCCTCGCTGATTGGCCTCGCATGCCAGAGCTGCGCTCAGGCAAATCGGATCATCGATTGTGATTTGCGCCTGTGCAGCAATAAACTCTGCGAAGTGATAGCTCAGCCAACTGATATCGCCGTAACGCGCGAGATGATAAAGCAGGCGGTTCATACTGCCACCGGGGGATACGGCGTAAATGCGAGCAACTGTTCCAACGCATCCAACCGCGCGGGTGCCGGGCGTTCAAAATGAACGCCGAACTGATACCCGCTGTCGGGACGCATGGCACGCAGGAACAGGTAGTAACAACCGCCAAAATGCTGCGCGTAGCTGTAGCCAGGCAGACGTTGCTGTAAGTAGCGATGCAATGCAACCGAGTAGAGCAGCGCCTGCAGGTCGTAGCGTCGATCAAGCATCGCCCGGGCAAGGTTTTGCGGTGCATAATCGGTCAACTTTGCGCCTAGATAGTTACTTTTGTAATCGGCGAGGTAGTATTTCCCCTGGTACTCGAAAACGAGATCAATCACCCCGGTTAACAGTCCGCGAAACTCCATCGCACCGATCGGCTGCAGCGGCAGGTCGATACCCTGTTGTAACAGCCGATTAATTGCATCGACGTTAAACTGGTCGAGCGCAAAATCGAACTTGATTTCATTAAGCCGCTGTTGGTTGCTTATCTGTGCGAGTTGCAGGCCGTTTTGATCAAGCATGGTTGCGATGATTAACTGTAACCATTGGTTCAAAGTTTGCAGCTGCTCCTTGCTGTTGACGCCATAGGCCGGTGCCATTTTCTCGATCAGGATTTTGCCCTGCAAGCCGATGTCCTGTTGAAAATCGAGATGTTCGAGTAACTGGTGGACTAATAAGCCAATATGACTTCCCGCAGGAAAATCAAGAATCGGATCTCCTTGACTGATGCGCTCGCCCTGGTGCGCAATCTGGTGAACCTCCCGGGTCAGGCTGCTAAAACTGTTTACCCGCCAGGCCGGTCCCATCACACGATTGAAGTCGTTGGCGACTGATAGCGGGAGTTGTTTTGCCGTAGCGCTGCTATTCGTCGCTATTGCATCCGGTAAATCGACTACTTCGATATCGTTACAGCCCTCGGCAAACCTGTACAACTGCTCAAGCATCGCAGGCGAATTATCGAATCCAGACGGCAGGCAGGATTCGAGATCACAGGGTGATTGTGTCGAATGCAGCAAATAGGCCAGCGCAGTATGCTTCGGTTGCCCCTTGCTGCGTCCGTCGCCAACGTCGCCCCAGGCCAGGTAGAGCTTTGATTTGGCCCGGGTCAGGGCCACGTACAACAGGCGCAAATCTTCGGCGAGCCTTTCTTTTTCAGCGAGATAACCATGTTGCTCAAATTCTTCGGAACCCAGGTCGATATAGGCGCGATGGTCATCATCATGGAAACGCAGCAGTGACGAAGTTTTGGTGGCAAGCTTGCAACGCCATAAAAATGGCAAAAACACGACCGGATACTCCAGACCCTTGCTCTTGTGCACGGTTACAATTTTGACCAATGCGGCGTCGCTTTCCAGCCGTAATTCAGTCTCATCGTCCGAATCATCATCCATTTGCTGACGAAACCAGCTGATCAGGGCATCGATACCGGGACTTGCCCTCGATTGTTGCTGCAGCAGTTCGGCAAGATGGGACAGGTTGGTAAGCTTGCGCTCGGCGCCAGGTTGTCTGGCCAAGGCGCAGGCTGGATCGAGGGATTCCAGCATTTGCTGAAACATTGCGATAAATCCGGCTCTGCTCCAGCTTTGATGCAAAGCCTGGAGTTGGTCGGTCCATTGCTGCCAACTTTTGTCATCGTCTACAAAATCCGCGAGTGCAACGAAATCAGAATTAAACAGTGCACTGGCTCTGGCTCTCCGCTGGTAGCGATCGTCGGTGGGATGGGCGATCCCGTCGAGTAAATCATACAAACCTCGGGCTTCGGCGCTGGTAAAAACTTTATCACTGCCAATCGTGACCGACGCTATACCTGCCGCGGCAAGACAGCTGCGTAATTCTTCGCCTTCGGCACGCTCTCGCACCAACACCGCAATATCGCCACTTTGCAGTACACGGTCCAGAATACGAACCTTGCTGGTGGGATCCAGCAGACGCGAAATTTCGGCGACCATGGCATGATTGAGACGTAGGCGAACATCGCCGACTAACATGGTTTTGCCGTTTTCCTGAAGCGGTATCTGCCATATGGTGGCGGCTTTTGCAGGTTCATTATTGATTAACAGTTGGGCCGAGTTATTAATCGGAGCGGCCAGCGCGGGCGTAAATCCGATCGCCTGATCGAAAATAAATGGCTCCTTACGCTGGGTGAAAAAATGATTTACCGCGTTAACCAACCCGTCCTGCGAGCGCCAGTTCGTTTGCAATGCATAGATGCTGATTTCAGGGTGACTGCGGGCGTCGATATAGGTAAATATGTCGCCACCCCGGAAACCGTATATCGCCTGTTTCGGATCCCCAATCAGGGTCAGGCTAAGGTCTTGTTCGGAGAAATAAAGCGACTCAAAAATTTTGAACTGAACCCCGTCGGTGTCCTGAAATTCGTCGATCATGGCCACCGGAAAACGAGTCCGCAAACTAAGCGCCAGGTTGCCGCCATCAGGTCGGTTCAATGCATCGAGTAACAGATCAAGCTGATCCTGGTAAGCGAGTCGGGACTGGGCCTGTTTTTTTGCTGCCACCTGGCGTTGCGCGTACTGATGCGCCTCTGTAAGGCTGCGGGCTTTCAGGTTACGTAGTATGCGTTTCGATTCTTCCGGCTCCGGATCGAGGATGCTGTACTCCTCGAGTAAATCAGATAGTGCCGTATTAATGACCGGGAGCAATTGGTCGTGCGGGTGGCTGCGCAAGCGTCGGTGCCAGCGCAGCAATTCGCTGAAACCTGGCACTGCCTGGTGGAATAACGACCATGCCGGAGCGATCATAGAGTAAGTATTACGGCGCCACCAGTCTTTGAGTGCGCTTTCCCAGTCATTATCGTCATTGGCGGTTATTTCAGCTTCAAACTGGCGGTTACTAAGCAGTGCATGATCTTGTAGCGCACTGTGGCAAAAACCGTGAATCGTCGAAATCATGGCCTCATCCATGCTGCGCAAGGCATATTGAATGCGTCGTTTGCGTTGGTCCTGCTGGTCTGGTTCGAGACTTAACTGTTGTTCGAGCAACAGGGCTAGAAACTCGTCCTCCGATCTTTGCTGATTGTCGAGTACTTGCAAAGCATGATAAAGCCTTGCATGAATTCGCTGATGAAGTTCATCGGTTGCGGCATTGGTGAAACTGACGACCAGAATTTCGGCGGGTCGTCGCCCTTCAAGGATATGGCGCAGATAGAGGTTTGCGATGGTATAGGTTTTGCCGGTGCCGGCGCTGGCCTCGATCAGATTGATGCCGGACAAGTCCAGTTCAAGGCTGTTGCGCGCATCCAGAACAGCCGGCGGGCTCATAGTTTGACACCCTGTTCAAGCAATTGTGCATAGAGACGCTGCGCATAACGATCAAAGCTGTCCTCGCCAACAGGCAATTCATGGCCGCTTCGTAAAACCAAATCGATATAGGCATCGTTACTGTCACCGCCGAGCGTCTGTACCCACTGGTTGTGCCAGATCCGCCGAGCCTTGACCAGTGCCTTGTCTTTGTCGGGCTCACTCGCCCAGACATAGCTTGATTCAGGTAATACCGGCAGCGGGAAGTTTTGGCCTTCGCGGTAAAGCGCGCAATAATCCCTGAGTTGAGCCAACGCGATGGCTGGATCAATGGCAGGAATATTCCAGGCTTGATCGCTTGCCAGCAGCAGGCTGGATTCCGCGCTGCCCCAGAGATTGCTGGCGCTCACCGCCAGGTGGTCTACCCATAGCAAGAGCAAATGGCGACCCTTGAACTTTCCCGGGTGGTAGGCCATCAATCCCTTGCCCGGGTAGTAACCCGCAACCAGGCCGCTCAGGCTTTCATTTTTATCGATAGAAATACCTATCGGCAGTGTTTGTTCCGGGTAGTCGCTGAACTCTTTCAATGCCTCTAACCAGTCCGATTGCGCTTGCTTGATATTGTCGATTTGGGTCGTCGCGGCCTGCCCATGCGCGAGTAATCCCTCGGCCATCAAGCGTTCGGTGCCGTCGCCACCACCCGTCAAACCGTCGATGGCCAGCTGCTGTTTTAATTGCCATTGTTCGAGATAATTCAGATCAAAGGTTTCATCGTCTTGGTGCAATTCATCGCGGTCGAGATAAATGCCAAGACGCTGACGAAAGAAGTGCTGGATCGGGTGATTGATAAAGCGCCGTAGCTGATCCAGCTCGATGTTGTTACTGGTGGACGAGGAAGTGGGCAATGCTTGATTTGGCCAGGGCTTTATTTCCTTTTTGTCGCCACGCGCCAGCTGATTGGAAACATCGCACCAGTAGCGACTGTAACTGGCCTCGGGTAGCTCAAAATTAGCGGACGCGAACGACTGCATCGGATGTATACGAGTCAATTTTTCGGTTAACTTCGTATCGCTGGCTTCGGTTTTAAAACGTGAATCAATAAAATCGAGAAGTTCCTGCAGCAGCACTGAGGGTTGTTGCTGGCTATTATCTTTGAGGCTGCGCCCGGTATAGCTGAGATATAATTTCTGGCGCGCACACAACAGGGTTTCCAGCATCAGGTATCGATCTTCATCGCGCTTGTTTGGGTCACCCGCATGACTTTGTGAAGTCATGATTTCAAAATCGCTAATGCTATCGCGGCGCGGGAAATCGGAGCGGTTCATGCCGAGCAAACAAATAACTTTAAACGGAATACTGCGCATCGGCCGCATGCCGCAAAAAGTAATACCACCCGAGTAGAGTTGACCACTATGTTCATTGGTTTTAAGCGCCCGCTCCAAAAGATGGGCCATCAGTTCGGATGTAATTTCGCAATCCGGTGCCGCGCGGATTTCACTGATGGTATTGCGTATTTGTTGCAAGCGAGAATTTTGCGTATCGATTTCAACAAAAAAGTCGTCGAGTAACTGTAATAGCAGGCTTTGCCAGTCACTTGCGCAGCGGGTCTCGCTGAGGCGGTTTCGCCAGCTGCACAGACGCTCGAAAAAGTGCCAGAAACGTCCCAGCGCCGCGGCCGCGGCGTCATCCCGGGCGGGTAGGGGTGCGATTCCGTTCCAGAGTTCATCTGTCGCTAGCGCATAACCGGTAAAAAAACGCTCACGTAGCTGGTGCCAGGTGTTTCCGGGTGTATCCGGCAAATCTAACTGCAACTTTTGATTGGCATCGATGCCCCAGCGGGTATGTCCCTGTTCGATCAAGCGCCGAATTTCCTCCAGCGCCTGGTCATCGAGCGCGAAGCACCGACACAAGTCTTCGTTGTCGAGGTAAGCGAGAATATCGGTGACCGTGAAGCGGCTGCGAGGCAGATTGAGCAATTGCAGGAATGTCATGACCAGGGGATGTTCATCCGCGAGTGTGATATCGGAGATATTGCAGGCGACGCGTTCGCGCTGGAACACGGCCTCGATATAAGGCGCATAGCTGGCGATGTCAGGAATCATCACCAAAATGTCTTCGGGGTTCAAAGCCGGATCCTGCTCGAGCATAGCCAGTATCCGGTCGAGCAATACCTGGCACTCGCGCATTGCGCTATGGCAGACATGTATGCTGACCGAAGCGTCCGCTTCCGCCTGCGACGGGTTAGGCGTGAGCTCAAAAATTGAGCGCTGAATAGACCCGAGCAAACGGTTGTCGTCGGGTTCCGCAAACATGTCGATGTCGATTGAATAACTGCTGGTGTAATTCAGTAGTAAATCCTGAAAAATTTGGCCCTGCCGGCCCCATGAGGCTAGTAGTTCATTACCGCTGTCAAACAGTTCATCGAGCTCCGGGTGTTCAAGGCGTTGTTGCGACTTTCGTTTTTGGTTTTCGAGATCGGCCCAGTATTGATCGGTGGGACTATGCAGGTAAAGATTCAGTTCGCTGTGGCGGGACAGGGCGCTCAGTACTTCCAGGTACAACGGCGGCATGCTCGAAAGCGCGAACAGGTTGATACGTTCGGGTAGCATTGAAATCGAGGCTCCGCCCTCAAGGATATCGATCAACGCCGTCATGGTGCTGACCCGATGCGGTAGTCTCCTGGTTTCGATTATGGCGCGCCACAGGCATGCCTGCCACTGATGGTCGACTCCGCTTGACCAATCTCGGATCAGCTGTGGTCGATATGCCTGGTAGTGATCGAAACTCTCTGCTATACGCTGCGATAGTTGCCAGCGTTTGATGCCGTTTTGATCGTCGTCGAGGTAGCCGCGCAATAACGCAAATGACGGCTGATCAAGCAAATCGGGCAGGACTTCGAAAACCTGCCAGTTAAGTGCTTCTCGTGAGTATGGGTCGTGACCCGGCGCGTCCTTAAGGACCGTGCCGGCTAAAGTCCAGACCCATTCGCCGGCCTGGGGGTAATGAATATTCGCTGCAATCCCCTGTTGCTGCGCGATGCGCAAGTTTAACCAACGCGCCATGGCGTAGGTAGGTACCACGACCACCTCTGGTGTGAAAGGGTTTGCCAGTGGTTCAGCGGCAAGTTGTTGCGCCAGTCTCGACTGCAGGGTTTCGACGCGGTTCGAGCTCAGAATGGTTAAAGCCATGGCGGCAGGATTGTCTTGCGAAACCAGGTGATTATAAAACGGTAGCAGCTCACAGGATGAGCCATGGCGCTGACCCGGTGCTTCCCAGTACTCAAAATTTTAATTGATAACCCCGGCAGATTTCATAACATTGTAGCTGGATTGCTTTATGATTGTCAGATCCCTAATAATTGATAATGCTTGCGGACTTCGTGAAAATCGCTGCCGATAATAATTCGCGCCCGACCAATGATGATCGGCGCATCATTGACTCTATCGAGTATGTATTCTTCGATGGTTACTGGATTCGGTATTATGCCCCGCTGCAAGATACCCTCGCCAATCGCAAGCGTTTAATCGATAGTCTCACGCGACGAGCGTTTCATCACACCGAGGCTGGTATTAATACGCCCGGCAGCAGTCTCGAACTTGCCCGCGAGGCTTATGTTAATGAAACCGATCCGCAGCGTAAACGCGTAAATGCGGCGATGCTCGCAGGCGCGCTTTTCAACCGGGCCACGGATTTGTTTACCGCGATCGTGGGCCTCGAGGAACTCGGAGTCCACGTTAGTAAAAACAATGAATTGATGCGCCAGTGCAGCGATTGTTTTCAAGAAGCGCTAACCCTGGGTCGGCAGGTCAAGCATCACAGCGGTTGCGAAGGAATCGACGAGGTCTGGGGCGAACCGTTTAAAGCCTTCACGATGCCAATCGCTGACTTTTATGAATCGCGGTTTATTAAAATCGCGCAGGGAATGCGTGAAATCGACCTGGTCGCCGAGTGCATGATCGAAGTGTTTTGTAGCCTCCCGTTGTTTGCAGGGCTGGAAGGCTTGATTGTTGATTACGCCACTGCCGCCAAGCATGTTGCCGAAACGATGAAGAAAGATCCGCTTAATTTTGAAGTTTGGCCAAATTTCGTGTCGCTTGGCGAGCGAATCGATGCTTTCAAACCCAGGCTTCCCAATGATGCAGATCAAATGCTGCGCATGCGCATAGCTTACGGACGTAGCCTGGTTCAGGAAGGCAGGCGACTGATCAGCTATATAGCCAGTGCGCGCGTACCGATGGCGCAAAGTACCCGGACTTATCTTGCAGAAAGTCGTCGCTATGGCGAGACGCCTTTATTCTAGACTATTGGTCGTTAGCAGATACGGGAACCCGATAAACACATGGCGAAAAAACCTAAAACGGTTAGCAATCCAAACATCATTAGCCTGTGGCCGACCCTGTTCCTGGCGAAGCGTTTTGCACATTATCAAAAGGTGAATCCATCCTTGCTCGAACTGTTTTACGAGCATCGTGACCGGGAGCAACGCGAACCCAGACAGGCTTATGCCAGCGACGATGACTTGCTTAGCAAATATCCGCTACACAAGGAGTTAAATGAGCTCGCTGAATTCATTAGTCAGGGAATTGTCGTAGTAGCGAGGGAAGCCAACGAAGGCTTGTGGCGTTCAGGCGAAAAGGTGCGCGTTAACATTACGGGTCTCTGGTTTCAGATTTCAAACAATCACGCCTTCCATGAAATGCATGTGCATGGAAACTGTTCCTGGTCCGGAGTTTATTACGTGCGCTCGGGTGATTGTAGTAAGTCTCCGGACTCGCATCCCGGTGAACAGCCTAACGGAGTTACCCGCTTTTACGGACCGCATGTTGAGCATATGGCGGGTGGCTTTGGTGACTACGGTAACTACTACCTGCACGATAGCAACTGGGATTCCTACCCCGAAGACGGCAAGCTTTGCGTGTTCCCATCGCATATTAAGCATATGCCTTTTCCATATAACGGTGCTGAAGATCGTGTCATCGTTTCGTTTCATGCACAGGTATTTAATTCCGCCGGGTCGCAGAGTTATGACTACGGATTTAACAATTAGGAATTATTGTCCTATCAGGTAGACCAGCCCGGCTGAGGCAACTATCACGGAGGCAAAGCTTAAATATATTCGCAGCGCCGAGGCAATGACTTTTTTGCGCGATTCGTTGGTGCAATAAGAAATGTAACCAGCTAACGGAAGCGCAAACACCAGCAGGGCAACCAGGTCGGAAACACCCAGCCAGACAAGCACCAGGTGTAACAGAATGAAAACCACCCCCAACAGGATGAGGGTGGCGGCAAAAGAAAAAATCGAACTCAATCCAGCCGAATCGCTACTTCAACACCGGCATTGTAAATTCAGCATCAAGCCCGCTATCGAGCCAGCGTGAAGTCACGGTTTTTACCTTGGTGTAAAAACGCAATGCTTCCATACCGTACTGATTATGATCACCAAATGCCGAAGACTTCCAGCCGCCAAAACTGTGGAAGGCCAGGGGTACCGGAATAGGGACGTTGATACCGACCATGCCGACCTCGACTTTATCGGCAAATGTACGCGCGGCAGCACCGTTCTTGGTAAAAATGGAGGTGCCGTTGCCATAGGGATGGTCGGTAGCCAGAGCGGCCCCTTCTTCGAATGAACCAACGCGCATAATCTGCAGTACCGGGCCAAAGATTTCTTCCTGGTAGGACTGCATTTCAGGGGTGACATTGTCGAGCAATGATCCACCAAGAAAGAAGCCATTTTCGTGACCTTCGCAAACGAAATCGCGGCCATCGACGACCAGACGCGAGCCTTCGTCCTGGGCCATCTGGATATAGCTCAAGACCTTTTCGCGATGCTCTTTGGTCACCAGTGGGCCCATTTCGAGGTTGGTATCAAGACTGGTACCGATTCGTAACGATTCGACGCGCGGCTTTAGAATATCGATTAACTGATCGGCCACTTCATCACCGACACAGACGCCGACCGAAATGGCCATACAGCGCTCGCCGGCAGAGCCATAAGCTGCACCCATCAGCGCGTTGGCGACATCTTCGAGGTTTGCATCGGGCAAGATCAACATGTGGTTCTTGGCGCCGCCCATGGCCTGGCAACGCTTGCCATTAGCAGTGGAGGTGGCATAAACGTACCTGGCAATAGGGGTGGAGCCGACAAAACTGATGGCCTTGACACGTTCGTCTTCGAGCAGGGTGTCGACGGCTTCCTTATCGCCGTTTACTACGTTAAAGACACCCGGTGGCGCCCCTGCTTCGACGAACAGTTCTGCCAGCCGGATAGGGCAGGACGGATCCTTTTCCGAAGGTTTCAGTATCACGGTATTACCGGTAATCAACGCCATCCCAGCCATCCACAATGGAATCATCGCGGGAAAATTAAACGGTGTGATGCCGGCGACCACGCCCAGGGGTTTGCGCATCGAGTAGATATCGATACCTCGCGCCACATTATCTGAAAACTCACCCTTTTGGGCGTGCGGTGCGCCACAGGCGAACTCGGCTACTTCAATGCCGCGTAATACCGATCCCATGGCATCTTCAATGACTTTGCCGTGTTCTGTCGAGACCAGTGAAGCCAGTTCATGCTGATGTTTGTAAAGTAACTGCACGTAGCGCGCCATGATGCGTGAGCGCTGCAATACAGAAGTGGCAGCCCAAGCAGGAAACGCCGCTTCGGCGACTGCTATCGCGGCTTCAACCTCGGATTTTGATGCCAGCGGTACTTCGCTGATTTTAATGCCTTTGCTAGGATTGAAAATATCACCAAAGCGCTCACTGGTGCCTGCGACGTGTTCGCCGTTGACATAGTGGCGGAGCTGGGTAATTTCAGTGGATACGACTTCGGCTGGCTGGCTCATGATAGCTCCTGTAAGGGCAAAATAACAAACGGGCGCCTAGTATAGACAAGATATTTGTGCAAAAAAATAGTTTTATGCTCACATCCACCCAACAAAAATACACTTTTAATGATCGGAGACTAAAGCCGGTCGCCGCGCAACTGCAATACGCTCCGCTGTAGTTGGTCTAGCCCAGCATCGCTGCCACTGATGGCGTCGCCCGCAATTAGCTCGATGCGATTCAACATCCCACGTGGAATCAGGCGCGTCATTGCATTACCATAAGCACGGCTGAAAAAGCTGCCCCAGAGACCACGCAGTGCCAGTGGTATCACGGGAACCGGGTCACGTTGCAGGATGCGGGTTACGCCGGGCTTAAAAGGTTCCATTTCGCCGCTTTCGGTAATTTTGCCCTCGGGAAATATGCAAACCAGCTCGCCTTGTTGCAACGCGTTACTGACCCGGTCAAAGGCGTGTTCCATCATGTCTTTATTCTCGTGTTCTCCTGCAATCGGAATCGCATTTGCGGTCTTGAAGATAAAGGACAGAATCGGTATTTCGAAAATCTTGTAATACATGATGAAACGTATTGGGCGTCGAATGCATCCGGCCAGTACTAAAGCGTCGACGAAGCTAACATGGTTACAAATAAGCACCGCCGGACCTTCATCCGGGATTTTATCTAGCCCGGCTTTATCGACCCGATATACCATGTGGACCAGCAGCCAAACTAGCAGCCGGCCAATGAATTCCGGCACCAGCTTGAAGATAAACAATGCCACCGCGGCGTTCATCAACGCCATGATCAGGAAAAGCACTGGTATCGAAACCCCCATCGCCAGGGCGAAGCCAGCATAGATTGTGGCCGCTACCATGAATAGCGCATTCAACACATTGTTGGCTGCGATAATTCGTGAGCGTTTTCTGGGATCGCTGCGCTGTTGCACCAACGCGTATAGCGGCACGATGTAAATGCCGCCGAAAATACCGAGCATGATGATGTCGAAAGACACACGCAGGCTTGAACCCTGGGCGAAGAATACCGACGGAGTTATTAACTCGCCGCCGCTGGTCAAATTTTGACTAAAGTAAATATCGACGCTGAACAAAGTAAGGCCCAGGGCACCGATCGGGACCAGCCCGATTTCGACCATACGACCTGAGAGCTTCTCGCACAAAAATGAACCCGCGCCGATGCCAATAGAAAAGAAAGCCAGTAACCAGACATAAACCTTTTCGTTGGCGCCGAGTTCGTATTGCACGTAGTTTGGTAACTGGGTGACATAGGTGATGCCGATGAACCAGAACCAGGAAATGCCCATTACCGAGTAAAACACAGTCTGGTTTTCGCGCGCGTCGCGCAGTATGTTGAGTGTTTGCCGGGGGATATTGAAGCTAATCTTGAGTTCCGGTACGGCCGCGTTAAGCGCAGGTATGCCACGGCTGGCCCAGTATCCTAGACAGGCAGTGAACACCACCGCGATACCCATGGTAGTTGTCCCGAGGTCAATGAGGAAAGCACCCACGATTAACCCCATCAAAATCGCGATGAAGGTGCCAAACTCCACCATTGCATTTCCACCTACCAACTCGACTGGCTTCAACACCTGGGGTAGCAGGCTGTACTTAACAGGCCCAAACAACGCTGACTGTGTCCCCATTAAAAACAAAATAGCAACCAGAAGTAAAGGGCTTTGCAGCAAGAAAGCGGTTGCACCCAGCAGCATAATTGCGATTTCGAGCAGCTTGATGCGCCGGATTAACATGGATTTTTCGTGCTTGTCAGCAAGTTGTCCCGCAATGGGCGAGAACAGGAAAAAAGGAAGTATGAATAATCCAGCGGCAATATTGACCAGGGTATTACTTTCTTCCTGGCTAACGCTGGCCGCCTGGAATGCGATAAAAATCGTCAACCCGTTTTTATACAGGTTATCGTTGAAGGCGCCCAACAGCTGGGTTAAAAAGAATGGCCGAAACCGCCGGGTGGACAAAAGCTTGATTGAATCAGGCATCGTGGGCTCGCATTTAGCAGTGAAGGCTAAAAGAATGTGACGTCGAGAGCAATAATTTCCAGAATGAAATAATCGCAAGCCCGGCTAGCAGCAAGGGCGTAATCGGTTGCTATCTGATAAAAACACTTATGGGCGGCTGAAAAGCGGACAAGGTGCAGGAAAAGTGGATATTCTGCAACGCCAGAATATGTAGTAGATTTGAAAGAAAAAAGCAGATTCTACAGCTATTATTAATGTGATCTCCATCCCAGATAATAATAATAATGCCTCGAGCAAATAAATACCCGAAGGTAAGGCAGCAACATCGTTGTCAGGCCTGGGCATAGAGTGAGAGTTTTGACGCACAAACAGAACAGACAATCCGGACTGAATAGACTATAAGACAACAAATAACTGAGTAGTCAAAAATAGCGTAGTTTGAATGCAGTTAATTAAATCCTTGTTTAGCCGAAACTGGTTCGTCGGGCTGGTCCTTACCATCTTGTTTCTATTCTTTACAGAAGCCGGCTGGTTTTCTGCGCTCGACCGTCAGGCTTACAATCTTGGAGTAAAATTTACTGGCGCAAAAGATCCCCACGAAAACATCGTTGTGGTTGCAATTGACGATAAGTCATTACAGTCTCTCGGTGCCTGGCCATGGTCTCGCGATATAATAGCTAAAACCACTCGACTACTGTCCAAGGCCAGTCCCAGCGTCATCGGGTTTACCATGCCGTTTGATAACGAGCAGTACGAGGCAGGCCTGACTTCTTTGGTCAGGTTGCGCAACATTCTCAAGAACGAGAAAAAGCTCAGTCGCAACGTTAACAAGGCGTTGCGCCTGACCGAATCAACTCTGTACGGCGATAACATCCTCGCTAAATCTTTCAAAAGCGGGGGACGAATAGTTCTGGCGATGTCTTATATCACGACCGAGGAACCAGTGCCTGGCCTGACCTCTTCGCTACCCAAGCATTTACAGAAGTTTTCCCTACCCAAGGTCAGCTTAGACGCTAACAGTAATCGTGGGTTCGGCTGGCCGTCCCCAAATGTTACCAGAGCCGCGGAAATTTTCCCGCCCATCGAGATATTCGCAAAACAGGTGAGCGGCATAGGCGTGGTCAGCTTTGCCGAGCAATTCAACAGCGAGCCTTTGATCGTACAGCATGGCAGGGAGTTTCTGCCATCGTTTGCATTAATGGTTGCAACTCGCGCCAAGGGATTGTCGATGCAGCATATCGAATCGAGAGCCAGTGTCAGCCCTATGCTGGGAGGAAAAGATCTTGGTGCGGATATTAATATGCGCATTTATCCACGTTTCTATGAAGGCAAGAAAGGCAAGCCGGCCTTTCCGCTGTACTCGTTAATCGATGTGCTTGATGGCAGCGTAGCTCTGGATGTATTTCGTGACAAGATTATCATCATCGGATTGACCTCCCCGCATCTTGCGCAACCGCGTTTAACACCTACGGGGCAGGCGATTTCACCAACCATGGCAACTGCCCATACCGTCTCGAGTCTGCTCAACGGCGAGCAATATCGTTTTCCTGAATGGTCCAATTGGGCGCAGCGCGGGATAATTCTCGGGCTCGGCATATACCTGATGCTGGTGCTGGGTCGTTTCCGCACCAATACAGCGCTTTTCCTGAGCCTGTTCCTGATGTTGATGATTTTCAATGCGCATTTTGTGCTGATGAGCTCACAGTCAATCTGGTTGCCGATGATGTCTGCGGTGGTCATGTTAATCGTTGGTCATTTGATTCTGGGCACGCGACAGTCTTTTAATACGCGCTTAAGCCAAGCGCATGGCGAGCTTTCAATCGCGAATCGTCAGCTCGGGCAGTCGTTGCACGCACAGGGAAACCTGGACCAGGCATTCGAAAAGTTTCGCACCTGCCAGGTCGATGCATCACTGCTTGGACAGGTTTACAATCTGGGTCTCGATTATGAGCGCAAACGCCAGCACAACAAGGCGTCAGCGGTTTTCAAGTATATCAATGAGCACGATGCCAATTACAACGACGTTAGCGAGCGTATCCAGCAAAATGAAACGGCCGCAAATACCGTTTCACTTGGTAGTCGAGACCTCACGGGCCCGGGTCCAAACCTGATTTCCGCCGCAGATACCCTTGAGAAGCCCAAGCTCGGGCGCTATCAGATCGACAATGAAATCGGGCGCGGCGCGATGGGTATGGTTTATCTCGGACACGATGACAAGATCGGTCGCACCGTGGCAATCAAGACCATGGCGATCTCGGATGAATTTGAACCGGAAATGCGGGATGAAGTGCGCACTCGATTTTTTCGCGAAGCCGAAGCTGCCGGACGGCTCGATCACCCTAACATCGTGACGGTTTATGATGTCGGCGATGAGCAGGATCTCGCCTACATCGCGATGGATTACCTCAAGGGCAAGGATTTAACAGCCTACTCTAGTCCCAAGACCTTGTTACCGGTAAGCGAGGTATTTAACATCATTAGTAGCGTCGCGCAGGCGCTTGATTATGCGCATCAACAGCACGTGGTGCATCGCGATATAAAGCCGGCGAATATTATTTATGACGCCGAAAAACGCATCGCCAAGATCACCGATTTTGGTGTTGCCTGTTTAACTGATGCAAGCAAGACCAAAACCGGTACTGTAATTGGTAGTCCCTACTACATGTCGCCAGAGCAACTCGCCGGTAAGAAGGTTGACGGACGTGCAGATCTATTTTCACTCGGTGTAACCCTGTATCAGATGCTTTGCGGCGAGCTACCGTTCAAGGGAGATTCTATCGCCAACCTGATGTATAACATTGCCAATGAAAGCCACCCCGATATCCGACGCTTTCGCTCCGATCTGCCAAACTGTGCCACCAATGTGATTAACAGAGCTCTGGAAAAGGACCCCCAACAGCGATATGCAAGCGGTAAGGAAATGGAAGAAACGATGAAACTTTGCCAGGAACATATCAAGGAAATGGAAGCCGCCTGAAGGCAGGCAACGAATTTAATAACCTGGCGTCCTAAAGCTCGCCAGCGTGCTCTCCGAAGAAGTCTTCACATCAAGTATCAACTCAGGATAGTTTATCCTGCGTTCTATTCCCGCAGCACTCAACAGTTCTTTACTCGCTGGTCAGGATTTATGGAGAAATATGATCGGGATTTCGATAGGCTCCAGGCAGTAACGAAACAGGTATTCTCTCACAGAGCCAATTTTTCACTTTTACTTGCGTGGCGGTAAACCGGTATGCTGCGTTAGTATGCTTCCCTTTTTAACGCGGCCGGGCCGGGCCTGGTAACTATTTTTACGTCGCGGGCTATGATAGTTAGCGGTATCACGAGGCTGATTAGTCGGGATCAACTGATGTTTGCCGTTGCCGATCAAGTCTTCCCTGCCCATTTCTTTTAGCGCCGTGCGTAGCATTGGCCAGTTGGCTGGGTCATGGTAGCGCAGAAATGCCTTGTGCAGACGTCGATGTATTTCGCCTTTGGGGGTGTTGACTTCCTCGCTATCGCGACGCACGCGTTTGAGCGGATTTTTTCCGCTGTGATACATCGCGGTCGCGGTCGCCATCGGTGACGGGTAAAAATTTTGTACCTGATCGGCACGGAAGCCGTTTTGCTTGAGCCAGAGCGCAAGGTTCAACATGTCTTCGTCTGTGGTGCCGGGATGGGCCGCAATAAAGTAAGGAATAAGATACTGTTCCTTACCCGCTTTTCTGGAATATTTTTCAAACAGCGCCTTGAAACGATCGTAACTGCCCATCCCCGGTTTCATCATCTTCGTTAGCGGGCCCTGCTCGGTATGCTCGGGCGCGATTTTCA
The DNA here is from genome assembly GCA_964194715.1 of uncultured Gammaproteobacteria bacterium. Lineage (GTDB taxonomy): Bacteria > Pseudomonadota > Gammaproteobacteria. The sequence goes on along the minus strand of CAXMNA010000121.1, from coordinate 42,784 downwards.
AATAACCGCCAACATGATGGGTGACGAGTTCCTCGACGTATTTAGGTGACTCCAGCGCAAGGTCATAGCGTAGTCCGGAACTGATCAAAACTTTTTTGACGCCATCGATGGCGCGTGCGCCGCGGTAAAGCTCAATCAATGCCGAGTGATCGGTATCGAGATTCTCGCAGATTCCAGGATAGACGCAGGACGGGCGGCGACAGGCCGTTTCGATCGTCCTTGACTTGCAGGCAATCCGGTACATGTTAGCGGTCGGACCGCCGAGGTCAGATACGACCCCGGTGAAACCAGGGACCTTGTCTCGCATGATCTCAATTTCACGCAGGATCGATTCCTGCGAGCGGTTCTGGATGATGCGGCCCTCGTGTTCGGTAATCGAACAAAAGGTACAGCCGCCGAAACAACCGCGCATGATATTCACCGAAAAGCGAATCATTTCGTAAGCGGGAATGCGAGCGTTTCCGTATCTCGGGTGCGGCACTCGCGCATAATCGAAACCGAACACGTAATCCATCTCTTCGGTGGCGAGCGGTATCGGTGGCGGATTGAACCATATCTTCTGTCCGCCCTGGTTTTGCACCAGCGCGCGCGCATTGCCGGGATTGGTTTCGAGATGAAGCACGCGACTCGCGTGCGCATAAAGTACCGGGTCGCGGCTGACGTCGTTATAAGAGGGCAGGCGGACCACGGTTTTAAAGCGCTGCTCGAGCTTCTGTTGCACCCGTGCGAGCTTACCGTCGAGTTTAATATTAGTACTCGGCGCCTGATCATTGTCCGGGCTTGCATCGCAAACGGATTGATCGATGATCGCATATGGATTGTGTGAATTCTCAACCCGGCCGGGTTTATCCACGTTGGTCGAATCGATTACGGTCCAGTCAGCCGGCAAGTCCCTGACGAAAAATGCAGTTCCGCGAACATCGGTTATTTCATCAACCGTTTCACCTTTTGCCAGACGGTGTGCGATTTCAACAATCGCACGTTCAGCATTGCCATAGAGCAAAATATCGGCCTTGGCGTCGGCCAGGATCGAGCGCCTTACCTTGTCCTGCCAGTAATCATAATGTGCGATCCGACGTAACGAGGCTTCTATTCCACCAATAACGATGGGCGTGTCGGTAAAGGCTTCGCGACAACGTTGCGCATAAACAATAGAGCAACGGTCAGGGCGCTTACCGCCGATATCACCCGGCGAGTATGCGTCGTCGTGGCGGATTTTACGATCCGCGGTATAGCGATTAATCATCGAATCCATGTTGCCGGCAGTTACCCCGAAGAACAGGTTGGGCTTGCCGAGCACCTTAAACGGTTCAGAAGATTGCCAGTCGGGTTGTGCGATAACACCGACGCGATACCCCTGTGCTTCGAGCAGGCGCCCGATAACCGCCATGCCGAAACTCGGGTGATCGACGTAGGCATCGCCTGTGACGACGATGATGTCACAGCTATCCCAGTCGAGTTGGTCCATTTCTGCACGCGACATCGGCAAAAATGGCGCCGTGCCGAAGCATTCCGCCCAGTACAGCGGGTAATGGTTCAAGGGTCGGGGCTGGGATGAAAGTTCAATTTGCATGGCGGACGCGATTCTACCTTAATTTCAACGCGCAGGTTTTATTCGATTATTCGGATTAGCCTTTATACGGGCCGTCGGGAATGCCGGCGGCAATGATGCGAGTTTTGAATCGATCCAGATCTTGTTGCTGAATGAATCCGGAATTTTGCAAAAAATGGTCGGCCCAGTTGTCGGGTATGCTCTCCATTTCGAGCAGCCCCAGTTCAAGCACCCTTGACGCTGTTTGCGTGGCAGCTTCGAACTGTTCTGCAGCCTGGTAAGCGGCAACCAGGTAAATCATCATCATATGGGTATCAAGCTCGACTGAGCGCAGGCAGGATATGGCTTCCGGGTAATTTCCCGACAGGTAGTAACTCATACCGGTGGTGGCGCGCTGATACCTGGGTGCCATGGGATCGAGCCGGTATGCTTCTTCGACCATGGGAATACCCTCGTCGCAACGACCTTCCACGCAGCGCAGAAATCCCAGCCAGTTCATAGTTTCCGACGCGCCCGGATTAAATGCCAGTGCGCGCTCGGCATGCTCACGGGCTATCTCAAGATTCTTGTAAGCATACAGGTATGTTTCTGAAAGCGCGTAGTGACCTGCGGCCGAGGCCTCATCCAGTTTGACTGCCTGTTTGCCATACTTCAATGCCAGTTCACGCGCGGTATCAGGCTCTGCCACAAAGCGATTTGAATAATTAACCAACCAGGCACACCCCAGCCAGGCATAGGCTTGCGAATCATCCGGTTCAATCTCGATAGCACGCTCGAGTAATTCGATTCCTTCCCGTATCGGCGTTTTGCTGAGTTCGTATATTTTAGCGCCGGCCTGCAGAATCAGATCGTTGGCTTTCAATTCACCCGTTGTCTGATGTTCTATTCTTACAATTTCTTCATGGCGCAAATGACCAGCGACCGCAACCACTGTCGCCTTAACCACTTCATCCTGGACCGAGAACACATCGTCGAGCCTGCGATCGTAGTGTTCCCCCCAAACCTGACTTCCACTGGCAGTATCGATTAAGTTTACGGTAATGCGGACCTGGTTCCCGCTTTTGCGCACACTGCCCTCAATCGCAAAACCTACGCCGAGCTGCCTGCCGATTTCGACGATACCGATCTCCTGATTCTTATACGCAAACGATGCGTTCCTGGATATAACCGAAAATTCTCTAAAACGGGTAAGCGCGGTAATAATGTCTTCGGTGATGCCATCGGAAAAGAATTCCTGTTCGGGATCGTTGGATCGATTTTGAAACGGCAACACGACGATTGAGGATTTTTCGGAAGGCGCAGTGTTCGACGAAACGGGGTGATTCTCAGTCGCTTGTGCTTCCGCGGGCGTAACAACTTCGGCGATGAATTGATAACCACGCCCGTGAAAGGTTTTAATCACTGCCTGTTTATCGCCATTGTCCCCGACCGCCTTGCGCGCATCCTTGAGGCGGGCGCCGAGCGCGGAATCGGAAACCACCTTAGCCTTGCCACAGATTTTCGAGCAGCTCGTCGCGCGAAACTACCCGATCCCGATTTTCGATCAGATAAACCAGAAGGTCGAACACCTGGGGCTCGAGCGCAAGCTCTGAACCCTTTGAACACAGCCGATAGCGGCTGGTATCAACGACAATTTGATCAAACTGATATATCAACTAAGCGGCCTGTTCCCTGGGCAATTAGGGCATGGTACCGTAAATTTACGGGCTATTTTTCGGTGTTTTAGAAAATCTTCACAAACCTTCATGAAAACTTCATATCCTCGTCATGTCTCGAATTCAGTCTTGTCCCATAATCGTTTCCAACCTTTAGCAGCAAACAACGGAGCGAGACATGAACGACAAGGCCATCAACAACAGCCTCTACGGCGATGCAACCCGTGACCTGGCATCAATCGCGAAAGATCTAATCCAGAACTGTCAGCGTAAAATTAAGCAGGGCATGGACGAAATCGAATCTCTCAATCAGAACAAGCAAACAAAGCGGCGGCAGGTATATCTCCACTCGATTGGCCGCATGACCAATTTGCGCAAATTACAACTCGGCCTGCGTGACTAACTGATCAGGTTAAACAGCGATAGGGCGAACAGGGTTGCGATGGCGGTGCGACGAAACAGTTTTTCACTCGCTTTGCTGAAACCGTGTGAGCCCAGCCAGGTTCCGAGTAAGTAGGTAACTGCTCCGGGTGCTGCGGTGATCACATCATCGACCCCGGTGGTACCGCTAACCGCCGAAATCAGTGCAAAACCCAACACCGTAAAAAACGACCAGGAAATAATCAAGGTGCGCCCCTGGTGTTTATCGTAGGGCCCGAGCAGGATAAACACGACTGCAACCAAAGCAATGTAACTCCCACCGAAAACGATCCCGGAACAGATGCCGACGAAAACCAGCCAGGTTGTTGTCATCGGATGCCGGTAGCGGAATCCGACTAGCATCATGACGCAGGCAGTCGCAATAATCAGCGCCATTGCGCGCTTCATCCAGATCGGATCAAGCTCGATTAAGAGCCAGTGGCCGAGTGGCATAAAGATCAGGGTTGGAACCACCATGCAGGCGGTCGCGCGCCAGTCGATTTGTCGGTAAACCGCCTTGAACAGGTAGACGCTGGCGATAAAATCCACCACCAGGATTTTCGATACGATACTGTACGGCGTAAAGAACAGGGTCAAAATGGCGAGGATAAATGCGGGGCCGCCAAACCCGGTGAAACCGCGGATCAATCCGGCGCCAAAGGCGACGATAGCAATAATGGCCATGCCTGGCTCGCCACTGAAATTGATTTCAAGAAAATCCATGCAGCGCGAGCGCTAGAAATCGAATCGATCACGCAAATTGTAAAAACTTAAACCGGCGCGTACATATTGTCGGCGTAAAAATGCGAGCGGAAATTTAGGTGGCCTGCCGCGAATAATGGCCGGTAAGTGCATCGGCAGGACAGTGTGCCCAGAATTTTTTCCGGCGAGCCATTTGGCCAGTTCGCGGCCGCTCCAGGTTGCGCTGTTGACACCATTGCCATGGTAGCCGTAAGCAAAGTAAATTGACTTGTCTTCGGGCATCCTGCCGATCGAAGGTCGCAGGTTCAGCGCAAAGCAAACCAGTCCGCGCCATTGATGGGTGTATTCGATATCAGCAAACTGCGGCCACATGCGCGCAATCGATTGCTTAAGATCACTGAAGGTCTGTTCGGCTCCCAAAGGATCGCCAATGTGATTGGCGCGACCGCCGAGCATGAAGCGCTTGTCACTCAGCAAGCGATAATAGAAAAACATGTGTTTCGAGTTGATCGTCGGGTTTTCGGTATACCAGCTCTTTTGCTGCAACTCAGAATCGCTCATCGGCCGGGTGACGACGATGGCGCTTTGTACTGGTAATGGCCTGCCTTGAACACCGCTATGCAAATGCTCCGGCATGAAGCCGTTACCGGTCAGAATGACCTGTTTGGCGCGCAGACTCCCGCCTTCGGTTTCGAGCAGGTGGCTGCCATCTTCCTGCTTATGCCAATGCAATACTTCGCTATGCGCATGAATCCTCGCACCCCTGCGTTCGGCGGCAGCAGCAAGCCCCCGGGCATAACGTAAAGGATGAAGCGCAAAAGAAGGTCTAATGGCTAACGCACCATGTTGATGCGGGGAATCGTAGCCAATCTCGCGAAACTCATCCTGGGTATGAACGGTAACGTCGAGACCAAGCAAGGTACGTTCGAGTTCTGCCGTTTTCTGCAATTCGGCGAAATGTGCGTGGCTGTCGGCAACGGTGAACTCGCAATCACCCTGGGGCAGGTAGTCGATATCCTCGTCCTCGCCCAGTGTGCGTACCAGGTTTACCGCTTCGACCTGGCTCTGGTGAAAGCTGCGGGTTTGCTCGACGCCAAACCGGTTCAACTGAGATTTAAGCGAGACCTTGGTAGCACCCATGGTGCAAAATCCGCCGTTACGACCCGAAGCACCCCAGCCAATGTGCCCAGCCTCAAGCAGGCATACATCGATGCTGAAATCGCGCGCCAGATGTAGCGCCGCGGATAGTCCGGTATAGCCTCCACCGATAATCGCGACATCGCAGCTTTGCGTCCCTGAAAGCGGTTCGCATTTTAAGTCCGATACCCCTGCGGTCGCCTCCCAGTACGAGGACTGCGGCTGGTCAAAATGATAAAGGCTGGAATGAAATAATGTCTTCATTTAATGCTTTTTAGGTCGTACTAATTCGGCTCAGGCTTTATGGCTGATTGTTGGGCGGTGATTCTAGACCAGCCGCTTCGCGTTGCAAGCGAACTTCACGAGTGCGATAAACGCGCGCCATGAAGCGAGCCCAGCGGCGCCGGATCTTGCGTTTTACCAGGAACGGCAAGAAATCCAGCCAGTCGATTGCAATGACGTCTCCAAGTCCGTCGATGGCAACCAGTCTTAGATTGATCATGGATAGTTTCTGCACCAGCAGATTTCCAATGGTCAAGTCGTGATTAAATATAATCAGGTTGCGCAGAAACGACTGTACCAGTTCTTCCAGGCAGAGTTCGAATTCTTCGATTGAAAAACCCTGCGCCAGATACCAGTTCAGCGGTCGGGAAATTTCGCCATCGTAATTACGAATCAGGTCGACCACGATCCCCTGGCCTAGGCTGGTTTCGCACAGGCCATAAAACTTCGGGATATGCTTTTCATCCACTCCACCGCGCTTTTGTAATTTTCGATAAAACTTGATTTCGCGCTGCGATTGCACGCTGATTTCACCAATTGAAATCTTTATCGCTTTGCGCGGGTCGTCAGGGTGAACGTAGCACGCACGTTCCTTTCCCATGCCGATCGGGTCTGTGGTGATTTGCAGCATTGATGGAAGGATTTAGTCCAGGATTTTGGTCAGGGTTTTCAGGATATCGCCAAGAATAACACGAAGTTTGTCAGCCTTGTCACCAAGGTAATGCCATGGCGCCATCTCGAGCATATAGTTACATTGTGCCAGCTCCATCTGGATGGCGTGGTATCCGCGTTCAGGCCCACCGTAATGCCGGGTGGTCCAGCCCCCCTTAAAGCGGCCATTGGATATGGTGCGATATCCCGCAGCTCCTGTGCACACGGTGTATACCGCAGATTCGATAGCCGGGTCACAACTGCCACCGCTATTCGTGCCAATATTGAAATCAGGTAACTTTCCCTCGAATAAGAAGGGCACCAGTGAACGGATCGAATGGCAGTCATAAAGTATTACGTAACCGTGTTTCTGGTGAATGCGCTCGAGTTGCTCACGCAACGCGTCGTGATATGGCTGATGATATAGTTGCTGACGTTGATGTATTTCATCCGTCGAAGGCGCCTGTCCGTCGAGGTATAATTCTTCACCGTCAAAGGTCGTGGTCGGGCACAGGCTGGTCGTGTTCTGTCCCGGGTATAGCGATTGATCGTTGGGGTCGCGGTTGGCATCGATAACGTAACGATGGATCGGCGTACTGACGATGGTGGTATCGGTGAGCAGGTCTGCATAAAGACGGCTGATATGCCAGTCAGTATCGGCCTTAGCATGACCATGGTGGTTGAGTCGGGCCAGGATTGAATCGGGTATTTCAGTACCGCCATGGGGCTGAGCAAGTACTAGTGGGCCGTCGCCCGGTTTGATACCGGGTTTCATGGATCGAGTTGGGGCAACAGTCCGATTTCACCCAGCGAGGCAATGATGCTCCGATCTATAACCATTTGCTTAATCTCAGTGATGTCATCGGCCAGGTAGCGATCTTCTTTAAGCGGCGCCACATGAGCGCGAACTTTTTTCATGACCTGACGCAGACGCGCGCTGGTTTCGATTGGCGCACGAAATTCCACGCCCTGGACGCCGACCAAAAGCTCGATCGCAATTATATGCGCCAGATTGTGATTCATTTCGGTAAGCCGGCGCGCGGCATGGCAGGCCATGGATACATGGTCCTCCTGGTTGGCGCTGGTCGGGGTCGAATCCAGCGAACAGGGCATCGCGCGCTGCTTGTTTTCGGCCATCAATGCGGCCGCTGTGACCTCGGCGATCATAAAACCCGAATTGAGTCCGGGATCGGGCGAAAGAAATGCGGGCAGGCCGAAATTTTGCGCCGGATCCACCGTGATCGCGATACGGCGCTCGGTGATAGAACCAATCTCGGAGATTGCGAGGGCGCATTGATCGGCCCCGAAAGCCACTGGTTCGGCATGGAAATTACCGCCGGACAGAATCGATCCATCTTCGACCACCACGATCGGGTTGTCGGTTACCGCATTCGCTTCGATTTCAAGTGTATGCGCCACCTGCCGAAACTGATCGAGGCAGGCGCCCATCACTTGCGGCTGGCAGCGAATGCTATAGGGATCTTGCACGCGTTCGTCGTCATCCCGGTGAGATTCCCGGATTTTGGAGCCCTCAAGCAATGCGCGCAGGCAATGCGCGACATCGATTTGCCCCTGTAGACCTCTGAGCTCATGGATTTCCGGTCTAAAAGGTGCAGTCGAATCCATCAAAGCATCGGTCGCGAGCGCGCCCGAAATCAACGCGGTTTGCGCAAGGCTCCAGGCGTCGAACAGGCCTGCGAGGGCAAGTGCAGTCGATACCTGGGTGCCATTGATCATGCCGAGTCCTTCTTTTGGTCCCAGCTTCAGTGGCTCCAGCTTGACCGCTTTAAGCGCATCGCCAGTTGGCATGGTGTTTTCCTGGTAAACCACGAAACCTTCGCCGATCATCGCTGCGGCTAAATGCGCAAGTGGCGCCAGATCCCCTGAGGCGCCGACTGATCCCTGCGCTGGAATTACCGGAATTATGTCGAGCTGTAGAAAAGTTTGCAGGCGTAGAATCAGGTCCCAACGTACGCCCGAAGCCCCGCGTCCCAGCGATAACATTTTCAGGGCTATGATCAGGCGCACGACCTCGCGCGGTAACGGCTCGCCAACGCCGCAACAGTGAGACAGGACCAGGTTTCGTTGTAATTGTTCAGTTTTGCCGGACGGAATATGGGTGTTGGCAAGTTTGCCGAAGCCGGTGTTGATACCGTAAACCGCCTTGTCGCCCTTAGCCGCGTCGGCAACAATTTTGGCGGCAGCATCGACCCTAGATTTGCACGCGTCATCGATGCGCACGGGTATGTCACTGCGGTAGATTCGGCGCAAATCTGCGATGCGTGCCTGGCCTGGAGTCAGTGTTAGTGCCTTGGACAATTCAATCCCCTCTAGTTTGCCAGTTGATCGAGCGTGTCACGGTAATTACGCGCAATCGTATCTTCACCGGTATGATAGCCATTCTCGATAAGTTTGTTACCGCCGATATAAACATCGCGTACCAGGTTTGAATTACCGGAAAAAATCCAGCTATCGATCAAGTCATCTTTTTTACGTCCATAGAGACGCGGGTGTTCGTGATCGAGCACGACGAAATCGGCCCGGTGGCCCGGCGCGATGCTGCCGATACTGCGACCGCAGGCGCGAGCGCCACCCGCGAGTGCACCATCGAGCAGGTTGCGACCCGTGTTGGCGGTTGTCGAAGAAGCCAGAACATTGCGGCCCCTGGTTTGCAAGCGCATGCCGTACTCGAGCCAGCGCAACTCTTCTACCGGATCAATCGAGATGTGACTGTCGGAACCGATGGCCCAGCAACCCTGCTGCGCAAAGTATTCGCGCGCGTTGAAAAATCCGTCACCGAGATTGGCTTCGGTGGTCGGGCACAGTCCGGCGACGCAACCGCTGCTTGCCATGTTTGCGGTTTCACTTTCATTTATATGGGTGGCGTGGATCAGGCACCAGTTTTGCGCAACCTCAAAATTGTCGAACAACCATTCGACCGGGCGCATTCCACACCAGTCCAGGCAATCATCGACTTCTTTGGCCTGTTCGGCCACGTGTACGTGAATTGCGGCAAGGCCGTCGAGTGATGCGATGACTTCGCTTAACAGTTCCCGGTTAATCGCGCGCAGCGAGTGCGGTGCGATTCCGACCGAGCAATTGGCATCGTTGCCAACCGCCGTCTGCAGGGTTTTAACAATCTCGCTGAATCCATCGGCATCGTTGAGAAATCTTTTTTGCCCCTCGAGCGCCGCCGCGCTGCCAAAACCGCCATAACGATAAAGCACCGGTAAAGCGGTAAAGCCGATGCCGACTTGTCGTGCCGCCTGCAGGCATTGCAAACTCATTTCGGCACGATTTTCGTAAGCCTGGCCATTAAGGTCGTGGTGCAGGTACTGGAATTCGCCGACGCAACTGTAACCGGCCTTGAGCATCTCCAGGTAAAGTTGAGCCGCGATGTGAAACAAGTGCTCAGGCTGGATACGCTCCAGGTAGTGATACATCACCTTGCGCCAAGACCAGAAGCTATCCTGGGTGTCACCGGCACGTTCGCCGAGCCCCGCCATGGCACGCTGGTGGGCATGTGAATGTACATTTGGAATAGCCGGGATCAATATTTCGACCTTACCACCGTCGGAATAAGGCATCGCGGGAGATATCGTTGCGATATTACCCATGCTGTCGACTGTAATTTCCACCGAGTCAGCCCAGCCGCTGGCGAGCAATGCCGAGTTAGCCCAAATCTTACTTGTCATGTTTGAACCCGTCTTGCAAAAACGCTGAAATCAGCGTAACATACTTGTATATACAAGTATAGCGCGCGATAACGTTAATGTCTCAAACCTTGTTTACCAATGCAACCCTTGCCTGTGTCGATGGTGATTTCGACTACGGCTTGCGTGACGATTCCGCATTGTTGGTGGAAGCCGACCAAATTGCGTGGCTGGGACCGATGGCAGAGTGCCCGGCGTCGTCGGGTGCCGAAATTGTCGACTGCCAGCAGCGCTTGCTGACCCCGGGGTTGATCGATTGCCATACTCACCTGGTTTACGGCGGTGACCGTGCCGATGAATTCGAGCGGCGTCTCGAAGGTGCGAGTTATGCCGAAATCGCGGCCGCTGGTGGCGGCATCGTCTCGACCGTCAATGCAACCCGGGCGGTGAGCACCGACGAATTATTCGAACAGGCATTACCGCGCGCGCGGCAATTGATGAGCGAGGGTGTGACCACGCTCGAAGTTAAATCGGGCTATGGCCTCGACTGCGACAGCGAAATCAAAATGTTGCGCGTTGCCGGCATGCTTGAAACTGAATTGGGGCTACGTGTGCAGAAGACATTTCTTGGGGCTCACACGCTACCGCCTGAATTTGATGGGCGCGGTGATGATTATATCGCGCTGGTATGCGATGAAATGCTGCCGAAGGCTCATGCCGAAGGCCTGGTCGATGCCGTCGATGTATTCATCGAATCGATCGCCTTCAGTGTCGCACAGGGTGAGCGCGTGTTGGCGCGCGCGCAGGAGCTGGGTTTACCGATTAAAGCGCATGTAGAACAACTCAGCGATCTGGGCGGCGCCGCCATGGCAGCTTCGCACGGTGCACTCTCGGTCGATCATCTCGAGTATTTAAGCGAAGACGATGTCGCAATCATCGCCCAAAACGAATGTGTGGCAGTGCTGTTACCGGGCGCTTTTTACGTGCTACGTGAGAAGCAATTGCCTCCAATTGCGGCCCTGCGCGAACATCGCGTATCAATCGCGCTGGCCAGCGATGCCAATCCGGGCAGTTCGCCGGTGCATTCGTTACTGCTGATCATGAACATGGCTTGCACCTTGTTTCGCCTGACCCCGGCGGAAGCTTTACGTGGAGTAACATTGAATGCCGCCCGGGCCTTAGGTATGGCACAGCAAATTGGGTCGCTCGAACCCGGCAAGCAGGCCGATATCGTAATCTGGGATGTCGACCGACCCTCGTTACTCAGTTACCGCGTCGGGATAAACCCCTGCGTGGGGGTAATGCAAGCCGGCAAGTGGCGTGAGCAGAATCCACTGGTGATGGCATGAGCGCGATTCTCGACAGCTTTGACGATATCAGCAAGGCGGCGCCTGAGCCGATTTATCAACAAATCAAGAAAACGATCCAGCGGCACATCGCCAGCGGTGACTGGACCGCGGGCCAGAAACTGCCTTCCGAAAATGACCTCGTCGCAGCACTTGACGTCAGTCGGATGACGATCAACCGCGCGTTGCGAGAACTGACCCAGGAAGGCCTGATCAAGCGTGTCCACGGACTGGGCTCATTCGTCGCGGAAGCCCCGAGACATGCGAGCCTGATCGAATTGCAGGATATCGCGCTCGAAATCGAGCAGGATGGTAAACGCCACGGTTCGCAGGTGCTCAATCTCGATGTGGTTGCCGCAGCGCCGGAAATCGCCGCGCAATTGGAAGTGCCCGACGGTAGCCAGATATTTTATCTGAGCGCCGTGCATTTTCAGGATGACTTACCAATCCAGCTTGAATCACGCTACGTGAATCCGGCAGCCATGCCTGAATTTATAGACCAGGACTTTTCCAAAATTACCGCCACTGCCTATTTGTTGCAGCAATTCAAACCCGACGAAATGGAACATCGGGTGCGTGCGGTAATGCCCGACGAGGTGGTGCGCGAATTGTTGGCGATGGAAAGCGGGCAACCCTGCCTGCAACTGACACGACGCACCTGGAGCAACGACCAGGTCGTAACCTATGTGACGCTAACTTACCCCGGCGAGCGGTATGGACTCGGTGCCCGCTACGCCACTAACGAATATCAGCTGCGTTAGCAGCCTTGCATGAGGATATCAAAATGCCCTTAGATCGTATTGACAACAGCCGCAAAATCCGCGCGCCGCGCGGCAGTGAATTGAGCTGCAAGAGCTGGCTCACCGAGGCGCCCTACCGTATGATTCAGAACAACCTCGACCCCGAGGTTGCGGAAAAACCCGAGCAATTGATCGTCTACGGTGGTATCGGTCGTGCGGCTCGCAACTGGGAATGCTACGACAAAATTCTCGAATGCCTGAAAGAGCTCAATGACGACGAGAGCCTGTTGGTGCAGTCGGGTAAGCCGGTCGGGGTTTTCAAGACTCATGTCGACGCACCACGTGTATTAATTGCCAACTCCAACCTGGTGCCGCACTGGGCCAACTGGGAACATTTTAACGAACTCGATCGCAAGGGCCTGATGATGTTTGGGCAAATGACCGCAGGTTCGTGGATCTATATCGGTAGTCAGGGAATCGTGCAGGGAACCTATGAAACCTTTGTCGAAGCAGGTCGGCAACATTTCGATGGTGACACCAGCGGCAAGTGGATCCTGACTTCGGGCCTCGGCGGTATGGGTGGTGCACAACCACTTGCCGCGACGATGGCCGGTTACAGCATGCTCTGTATCGAGTGTGATGAGGCACGCATCGATTTCCGTTTGCGCACCAGGTATCTCGATAAACGAGCTGCTTCACTGGACGAAGCGTTGCAAATGATCGATGACGCCTGTGCCAAAGGTGAAGCCTTATCGGTTGGTTTGCTCGGTAACGGTGGGGATATTCTGCCCGAACTGGTCAAGCGGGGCGTCAAACCCGATCTCGTAACAGATCAGACCTCCGCGCACGATCCCATCAACGGTTACCTGCCGATCGGCTGGACCATGGAGCAGTGGACGCTGAAGCGTAATACCGATCCCGAACTGGTTGCATCCGAAGCGCGTAAATCGATGGCGGTACATGTGCAGGCGATGCTCGATTTTCACAACCAGGGCATTGCTACTGTCGACTACGGCAACAATATCCGACAGGAAGCCTTCAACCAGGGCGTTAAGAATGCGTTTGATTTTCCCGGATTTGTACCGGCCTATATACGCCCGCTTTTTTGTAAGGGCGTCGGCCCGTTTCGCTGGGTCGCGCTATCCGGAGACCCTGAAGATATCTACAAGACCGACGCCAAGGTCAAGGAATTGATTCCGGACGATCCGCATTTGCACAACTGGCTCGATATGGCGCAAAGCCGGATTAGCTTTCAGGGCCTGCCGGCTCGCATCTGCTGGGTTGGTCTCGGTGATCGCGATCGCCTGGGGGTTGCGTTTAACGACATGGTCAAATCGGGCGAGCTGAAAGCCCCGGTTGTCATCGGTCGTGATCATCTCGACTCAGGTTCGGTGGCGAGCCCGAATCGAGAAACCGAGGCGATGCTGGACGGCTCAGATGCGGTATCCGATTGGGCGCTGCTAAACCTGTTATTGAGCACTTCGGGCGGCGCAACCTGGGTATCATTTCACCACGGTGGTGGCGTGGGCATGGGGTATGCGCAGCATGCGGGTCTCGTGATTTGCTGTGATGGCAGCGATGCTGCCGAGGTGCGCATTAAGCGCGTGTTGTGGAATGATCCCGCCAGCGGTGTGATGCGCCACGCTGATGCCGGTTATGAAATCGCCAGGCAGTGCGCGCGTGAGCATGACTTGAATCTCGGCGCTATCGAACTGTAGGGCCACGTACTCGGCAGAAACAAAGACCGCTACGCTGGACTAGCTTGTGGTAGTAGATTATCAAGATTACCGCTTTTGCGGGAATGACACCTCTATTTGTGATTTGAGGTGTTTCCTGATGGCATGCGCGGCCGCGGTGAAGCCGAAGCAGGCAGTGACCCCGACGAAGGAGCCGATTCCGGTGGCGCAGTCGAGCGTGGTGCGTTCGGGCACTTCGGGCTTCTCATAACTGACCTCACCGTCTGCTGCGGGGTAGAGGGGTTGTTCGGTAGAAAATACGCAATCCATCGCGTAACGTCGTTTCGGGTTGCGGCTATATTCCAGTTGCTGGCGCAAGGTTGAGCGCACCTTGGCGAGCAAGGGATCATTGAAGCTCAAGGTTAAATCCATGACTACGATCTGGGTCGGGTCGATCAGGCCACCGGCGCCGCCGGTGGAGACGCAACGGATCTTGTTACGGCGGCAGTGATGCATCAGCGTTAACTTGTGACTGGCATGATCGATTGCATCGATGACATAATCGAATTGTGCGAAGTTAAACTTTTCAATATTGCCACGGGTTACCAGGTCATCGATCGCGCTGCAATTGCATTCTGGATTAATCGCAAGAATACGTTCGCGCAACACTTCAACCTTGGAGCATCCTATGCTACCTGCCAGGGTGTGCAGTTGACGGTTGGTATTGCTGATATCGATGTCGTCGTGATCAATCAGCGTGAGGTTACCAATTCCCGAACGCGCGCAAGCTTCGGCCGCCCAGGAGCCGACCCCGCCGATGCCGACAATACAAAAGTGCGCCTGCTGCAATGGCTCAAGCGCGGACTCGCCAAAAATTCGCGCCAGGCCAGTAAAACGTTGCTGGTAATCTTGGCTTAGCATTTGATCATTTTAAAGATTAGTGACGGCAGTGTATTGGTCTATAGTTGATCTGTCATTACAATAGACTGCCACAACCTGAATCGGACAAATCCCGGACTTTCAATTGAGTACTGCTTGCCTGTTTACCATTTCGGCCCCTTCGGGTGCCGGCAAAACCAGCCTGGTGAAAGCGCTGCTGGAACAGCGCGCTAACTCCCTAGCGGTGTGTGTGTCACATTCTACGCGGGAGATACGACCGGGTGAAGTCGATGGCAAGGCCTACCACTTCGTATCACTCGAAGCATTTGACCAAATGGTCGATAGCGATGAATTTCTTGAGCATGCGCAGGTCTTTGATAATTGCTATGGTACTGCGCGCACCTCGGTTGATGCGCTAATGGCTAGCGGAAAGCACGTTATCCTTGAGATTGACTGGCAGGGAGCGCGCCAGGTCAAGGCAAAAATGCCGGCAACAGTCAGCATTTTTATTCTGCCGCCGTCGCGCGGGGAACTGGAACAGCGTTTGCGTGCTCGTGGGACTGACGATGAGTCCACGATTGCGCGACGCATGCGTGACGCCGAGCGCGAAATGTCGCACTACCACGATGCCGAATACCTGGTGATTAACGATGCTTTCGAACAGGCGTTATTCGATCTCGATGCGATCATTCATACCCAGGGCCTGACACTGGCTCGACAAAAGCTCAAGAACAAGGCACTTGTGGACTCAATCCCCCCTGAAATGGAATAGTTTTTTTCGCGATTAACGCTTTAGATTTATTGCTTTTTTAGCTATCATTGCAGACCTTTTTGATCCGAGACCTAATCGCATGGCGAGAATCACCGTTGAAGACTGCCTCGAGCACGTAGAAAATCGTTTTGACCTAGTATTACTGGCATCGAGACGTGCACGCCAGATTGCGCAGGGTGCTGATCCACTGGTGCCCGCGGAAAACGACAAGCCCACCGTGATTGCCTTGCGTGAAATTGCTGAAAATCTGATTAACACCTCGTCGATGGACGAAATGGAAGCAAAGGCTGAAATTGAAAAGATCTCTACCGACGATGACTTGATTCGACAAATCGCTCAGGCCAGCCTCGTCCACGCAGAACCCACCGAATAAGCGCTTCTTTTTAATCACTTTATCTCTTCGGATACGCCAAAGTAGTGGCGTGCACAGCGCGGGCTTACGCCTTGTAAATGTGTTATAAAACCCCATTATCTAAACTTCTAGAGATCCATGTAGCAGTGTGATGGGGGCGAACTACGCCAATCTGTTCGAAGTTGTCGCCGGAGATGCTGGCGCCAGCGATAACGAAACACGAATTTCCGAGCTTTGCAGCGAACTCGAGGCTTATCTCGAGCCTGCACAGGTTGAAGAAATTTATAGCGCGTACCTGGTAGGTGCCGCTGCCCACGAGGGACAGAGCCGAGTATCTGGCGAACCCTATATCAGCCATCCGGTTGCAGTCGCACGCATTCTTGCGGAAATGCACATGGATAATAAAAGTATCATTGCCGCGATACTGCATGATGTTATCGAGGACACACCCACGCTGAAGGAGCAGCTTGCCGACCAATTCGGCGAGGAAGTTGCCGAGCTGGTCGATGGCGTCAGTAAGCTGACAAAGATGGACTTCCGCAGCAAGGCCGAGGCGCAGGCGGAAAATTTTCGCAAGATGATGCTGGCGATGGTTAAGGATATTCGCGTCATTATCATCAAGCTCGCCGACCGACTGCACAATATGCGTACTCTCGATGCGATGCGACCCGAAAAGCGCCGCCGTATAGCCTTCGAAACCATGGATATATATGCCCCGATTGCAAATCGGCTCGGTATTTTCAAAATGCGTCATGAACTGCTCGATCTGTCGATCAAGGCAGCTTACCCGATGCGTTATCGAGCGCTCGAAAGTGCTTGTAAGGAAGTGGTTGGGTATCGCAAGGAAATATTCAACACCATTGAGGCAGCTATTCGCCAACGGCTCAAAGAATCAAACATTAACGCCACCGTCAAATATCGGCAGAAAAACATTCACAGTATTTATCGCAAGATGAAGGAGAAGAAGATCAGTTTCAAAGAGCTGACTGACGTCTTCGGGGTTCGTATCATGACCGATTCGGTGGATGACTGTTACCGCGTGCTCGGGGTGATGCATAACCTCTATAAACCACTACCGGGCAAGTTCAAGGATTACCTCGCGATTCCGAAAACGAACGGCTACCAGTCGTTACATAGCAGCCTGTTTGGGCCGCATGGGGTTGCGATCGAGGTGCAGATTCGCACCGTAGAAATGGACTACTTCGCTGAGTCCGGAATTGCCGCCCACTGGATTTACAAGGAAGGCGAAAGCGATACCGCCAATCCTCAGGGCCGCGCACTCGAATGGTTGAAAAATCTACTCGAGATGCAGCAGAAATCGGGTAGCTCACAAGAATTCCTGGAAAGCGTCAAGGTCGATTTATTCCCCGATGAAGTCTACGTATTTACCCCCAAGGGTGACATCAAGAAATTACCGCGCGAGGCGACCGTCGTCGATTTTGCCTACGCGGTGCATACCGATGTCGGCAATACTTGCGTCGCCGCACGTATTGATCACCAGATGTCACCGCTGAGTAGCCGGTTATACAATGGCCAGACCATCGAAATTATTTCCTCAGAGGCCAGCCGACCGCATCCAAGCTGGCTCGATTTCGTAACCACGGCCAAGGCGCGTACCAATATCCGGCATTTTCTGAAGTCGTTACAAAAAACCGAGGCGATTTCGCTCGGACAGCGTTTGTTGCAGCAGTCGGTTAGCCAGATCAAGGGGCGTGAAACTGCAATTCCGAAAACCAGGTTCAAAAAGGTGCTTGACCAGTACCACATGTCTGATCAAAAAGAGTTACTCGCCGAAATTGGGCTCGGTAATCGCAACTCGAGCCTGGTTGCGAAGGCCATGTATGATATCGAGGACGATACCACCATTTTTGATGATTCGGGCAAGCCACTTGCGATCAAGGGTACCGAGGGAATGGTGGTGTCGTTCGCAAAGTGTTGTCGGCCGGTACCGGGGGACGCGATTGCGGGCTTCATGTCGTCAGGCAAGGGAATCGTGATCCACCAACGCAGTTGTCCCAATTTGGTCGAGCGCAATAAGGAAGATCGACAGCTATCGGTGCAATGGTCAGAGCATGTCGAGGGCGAATACCTCGCCTACATGCGGGTCCAGGTTGCCAATCAGCGTGGCGTGCTCGCGACTCTGGCAACGACAATTGCCAATATGTCGTCCAATATCGAACACGTAAACGTGACTGAAAAGGACGGCCGTATCTCGACCATCGAGTTCGTGGTTACCGTTAAAGACCGCATTCACCTGGCGCGCATCATGAAAAAGCTGCGTGGACTCCAGGTAGTAAATCGCATCTGGCGCAGATAATTATTGCCAGCGCGGTGAATACCCGCATAATCCAAAATTTCCGAGCTGGAGACATAGTATGGCCAAATCCATCATTCAAACCGATGCCGCACCCCAGGCGATTGGTACCTACTCGCAAGCGGTCAAGGTTGATGACACAGTATATATTTCAGGTCAGATTCCGCTCGATCCAACCAGTATGGAGGTCGTCAGCGGTGGCATCGAAGCCGAAATCACCCGCGTCTTCGATAACCTCAAGGCGGTAGCCGCTGCCTCCGGGGGTAGTCTCGCCGACGTAGTCAAGCTGAACATCTTCCTGACCGATCTGGGTAATTTCCCGATCGTCAACGAAATCATGGCGCAGTACTTTCAACAGCCTTACCCTGCTCGAGCCGCGATAGGTGTCGCCGCGCTACCCAAGGCGGTCGGCGTCGAGATGGACGCGGTACTGGTTATCGACTAGTAATTGATGGAGCATTGGTCAGCTCAAGGATTACGTTATCTTAAAGGTGTTGGTCCCAAGGTAGCGGAAAAGCTGCAAAAACTGGGTTTAAATACCCAGCGCGACTTACTGTTTCATTTGCCCCTGCGTTACGAAGATCGCACCTTTGTGACGCCGCTTAGTGCGCTGCAAGCGGGCCGGCGCAGTCAAATTGAAGCGGAGGTTTTGCATGCCAGCGTGCACTTCCGGCGCCAGGGGCGATCACGCCGTGTGCTCGCTGCCAGGCTTGCCGATAACACCGGGATGATCACGGTTCGTTTCTTTTATTTCAACGCTAACCAGCAAAAACAATTTGAAAAAGGAAACTGGCTGCGCTGTTTTGGCGAAGTCAGATCGGCGCAGGGCGAGCTCGAAATGATTCACCCGGAATCCGAGCTTATCGACATCGAGAATCCAACTCCTCTTTCCCAGACTCTGACCCCAATATATCCGACAACTGAGGGATTGCACCAGATTTCGATAAAACGCATCCTGCTGCAGGCGATTGAGAAACTTAAAGCCGAAGGCATTGCCGAAACTTTGCCGCAGAGCTGGTTGGACAAAAACAATTTTCCTGATTTTGCCTCGGCGATGATCGATCTGCATAGTCCGGAAAACACGCGTGATAGTGAACTCATTGCACACAACAGGCATCCTGCGCAATACCGTTTTATCGTCGAAGAACTGGCTGCACACCGACTTGCCCTGCTCGAGCGGCGTCGACAAATTCGCCGCAGGAAAACCCCGGCAATCCTGCCGGACGATAAGAGGCAACAGCAGCTGCTTGCGACACTGCCGTTCGAGCTAACCGGCGCCCAACGGCGCGTGCTGGCCGAGCTTATGCAGGATTTCGGTGCAGGCAAACCGATGATTCGACTGGTTCAGGGTGACGTCGGTTCGGGCAAAACCGTGGTTGCTGCACTTGCCTGTCTGCCGGTCATTGAATCGGGCTATCAAGCTGCATTGATGGCGCCAACCGAAATTCTTGCCGAACAGCACTACCAGAATTTAAGCAGCTGGCTAACGCCGTTGGGGCTTGGCGTGTTGAATCTGTCGGGTGCCGACAAGGGCAAAAAACGAGAGCGAAAGCTGGAAATGATCGCTTCCGGTGAGGCGCAGGTGGTCGTTGGAACGCATGCACTGTTCCAGGCCAGCGTCGAGTTTAAGCGCCTCGGATTTATTGTCTTTGACGAGCAACATCGATTCGGCGTTGACCAGAGACTCGCGTTGCAGCGCAAGACCCGCGATGACGAAATGCCGCACCAGTTAATCATGACCGCGACTCCTATTCCGCGCACCCTGGCGATGTCGATATACGCCGATCTCGATTACTCTCAGATCGATGAATTGCCGCCAGGACGAAAACCGGTGACAACATCGATTATCCCTGAGCAACAACGCGACAGCCTGATACAACGGGTTGCCAGTTCCTGTGCCGAGGGTGGTCAGGTTTACTGGGTTTGCACCTTGATCGAAGAATCGGACGCACTGCAATGCGAGGCGGCAGAGTTGACCTATGAATCCCTGTGCCAACAGTTACCCCAATTGTCGGTCGGGCTGGTGCACGGGCGTATGAAACCTGCCGCTAAAGAAGCCGCCATTAACGCTTTCAAAAATCGGGATATCGATATATTGGTTGCGACCACGGTAATCGAGGTCGGCGTCGATGTGCCCAATGCCAGTATTATGATCATCGAAAATCCGGAGCGTCTGGGCCTGGCGCAAATTCACCAGTTACGCGGACGTGTCGGGCGTGGCGTTCGTGAAAGCTTTTGTATCTTACTGGTCAAGAGTAGCCTTTCCGAGCTGGCGCGGACGCGCCTTGAAATCATACGCAGCACCCAGGATGGATTTACAATCGCGGAAAAGGACCTTGAACTTCGCGGTGCCGGGGAGGTGCTCGGCACTCGTCAAACCGGTGAAATGAGTTTCAAAATAGCTGACCTGATGCGTGATCAAAAATGCTTTCCGCAGGCTGATGGGCTGGCAAAACTGATGCTCGAGCCACAGCATTCCAGGGAAAGGGAAGAGTTGTTACGCAACTGGATCGGTGAGCGCCAGGATTACACCGATGTGGGATAAGCACGGTCTCCAAAAAGCCAAAATGAGCACGCTTGACCGGAAAGGACGGGGTTGCCTGCAATGACAGTAAAGCACTCGGGGGATGAAAACACGGGCGCCTGGAATCCCGGCATAAAATCAACCTTGCCATCTGAGTACTTGCCACTCTCAACCATGTTTCAATCGCGGAACGTATTCTCCAGTATCGAAACCGCGACCGAGCTCAGTGATTTTACCGGCCTCGCAATCCAGCAGCTTGTTTTTTTCCGGCCCGAAAGACTCGTCACACACGAATTACTGGTACGCGTTTCTGCCGACATTTTCGTCTCCGACGGAACTCGGTATGAAGACCTCGGTATCAATTTCAGAAATGTGGTCAGTCGAATTTTAACTGAATACATCGAACCCGAAATGAC
This sequence comes from uncultured Gammaproteobacteria bacterium, assembly GCA_964194715.1. Lineage (GTDB taxonomy): Bacteria > Pseudomonadota > Gammaproteobacteria. The sequence continues at coordinate 21,713 of CAXMNA010000121.1, read as the reverse complement.
CGCGATCTGCGACCGTCACGTGGTATTGACGCAGCGGGCCCAGTCAATCATAGATCAAGAGTTAAGAACGAGTATTTTTACGCAACCAGCACCGGCTGCAAAACGTCCTTCCGGGTTTAGCTTGTCCTGGTTGTTCGGATCTGGCGCCAAAGAGAAGGTGCCGGTTGCGTCGGAATCTGCCGAACAACGCGAACAGCGAGTTGTTTCCGGTTGGGAAGAAAAGGCAAAATTATCTGACGATCGATTATTATCTGCGGTGTATCTTGAGCTTGCTAAAGTCGCAGGCGCGATTGTTACTAAACATGGTCGTTTAAGAGGCGATAAAGCCCTCTTGACGACGGTGGCGACGGGACTGGTTTGCAACGGCTACGGCAGCGAACTAATCGGTGAGGCGATAGCGCCCCTTGTTGCGCAGGCAGCGGCCACGGAGGGATTTCCAGTGTTACCTCCCCAGGTCGAGCCCATCGTTATCAACGTCAAGGGTGCTTCGGCCTCGGGCAAAAGCACGATGCGACCATTGCAAAAAAAGCATACCGAAAAATTAGGGATCAACTGGCATGACTTTGCGCTGATAAGTCCCGATATATGGCGGAAATTCCTGCTGGACTATGACGCCCTGGGTCCGGCCAACAAGTATGCCGGCACCCTTGTTGGTGACGAGCTCCCGATTGTCGACCAGAAGCTCGATCGTTACATCGCCCAAAAAGCGGCACAAGGGCGTATTTCTCACCTGCTTATCGATCGCTTTCGATTTGACAGTTTTGCCCCGGGCAAAGACACCGAAGAGGGCAGTAATTTACTGACCCGCTTTGGCCATACCGTCTACTTGACATTTATGGTGACACCTCCAGAAGCAACGGTTGAGCGTGCCTGGATTCGTGGCCTTCAGGTCGGGCGCTTTAAAGCCGTCGACGATTTGCTCGATCATAATGTTGAAGCCTTCAAAGGTATCCCAGCCCTGTTTTTTACCTGGGCATTGCGCAAAGACAAAATTGTGTATTACGAATTTCTGGATAATAGCGTTGCCCGCGGGAATATACCGCGGACCATTGCATTTGGTATTAACGGTGAATTGAATATCCTGGATTTCAAATGTATGTTCGATATTGTGCGTTACACGAAAATCAACATTGATGCCCATGAAACGGCGGATGTCTACCCGACTGAAGACGAGATGGATTCAGCATTGAATGCAGGGTTCCTGGTAAAATGCGCCACGCAAATCCCCAGGATCAATTTTGTAGACCGTGTCTCCGGTCAGATATATGCCTGCATGGAATCCGGGAAGATGAGGTGGGTTGATCCTGATATGATTAAGGGAATACTAGATGATGAAGCTGTGATAGCGGCCTTCCACATGATGGTTCCAGGATTTACCGAGAGTCTTGCGGAATTTAAACACCAGCCCGCAATCCCTCTAACTGACGAAGCGCGGCTGCAAACCATGGGCTGTTTAAGTTAATGAAGACTGATATGGATCGTTGCGACACATTGCCATTGCTGGCTTATCACGAAGCGCTAGGGCAGCTGACCAGTGGCATTGTACCGCTTGGCAAGATTGTTGATAAACCGTTACGCCAGGCACTGGGCCGGGTGCTGGCGGAGACGATCGAATCTGAAATTGATGTGCCAGGCTGCGCGATGTCGGCGATGGATGGCTATGCAATCAATACTGCCGATCTTGCCGCAAGTGGGGCAACTTCGTTATCGCTATCGCAGCGTATTGCCGCGGGTGTGGCGGCCAAAGCCCTGGTTCCGGGTACCGCCGCACGCATCTTTACCGGCGCGCCGATTCCCGACGGCGCCGATGCCGTCATCATGCAGGAACAGGTCGATGCGGACGACAATGGAATCTGTTTTGATTCTCGGCCGGCGAGTGGTAACAACATTCGACCGGCTGGCAACGATATCCACCGTGGCACCACAGTATTGAGCAAAGGCTGTCGCCTCAGGGCCCAGGATATCGGACTTGCGGCATCCGTCGGCCTGTTGACCCTGCCAGTTTATGAGCCGGTCAAGGTGGGTATGTTTTTTACCGGTAACGAACTGGTAGAGCCGGGAGAAGCGCTTAGCGCCTGGAAAATATACGATTCGAATCGCTATACCCTGCACGGCCTGCTCGAATCCATGGGTTGCGAAATTATCGACCTGGGACTGGTCGGCGATACCCTCGAGGCGACCCGGAAGGCAATGTTACGGGCCTCGAATCAAGCTGATCTGGTGGTAACCACCGGCGGGGTTTCGGTAGGCGAAGAGGATCACGTGCGTATTGCAATCGAACAACTTGGCGAACTGCGCTTGTGGCGTCTCGCGATCAAGCCGGGAAAGCCGCTCGCCTACGGGCAGATCAATGACACTGCTTTCATCGGCTTGCCCGGCAACCCAGTATCGGTGTTTGCGACCTTTTGCCTGTTCGTTTGCCCGGTGATCCAGATTATGCAGGGACGGACCTGGCAAAAACCGCTCGCCCTGCCGCTAAGCGCCGATTTTGACTGGCCGAAACCCGACAGCCGACGCGAGTTTTTGCGCGCCAGGCTTGCCACCGATGCGGCTGGTCAAACCGTGGTGCAAATCTACCCTAACCAGGACTCGGGTGTATTGACCTCGACGGTCTGGGCTGACGGCTTCGTCGAAATCGCCGAGAATCAGACGGTGCGAGCCGGGGAAAGCGTAAACTACCTGCCGTTCGCACAGTTTTTCAGTTGAGGTAAGCGATGATAATTCGAATCCAGCATGAAGATTTTGACATTGCGGCGCTGAACCGGGAATTGCTGGCGGGACGCAGCGATGTCGGTGCGATCGCCAGTTTTATTGGCCTGGTGCGTGATCCTGGAAACGACTCTTTGCAGCAAATGACGCTTGAACATTACCCCGGTATGACTGAAAAGGCATTACAGGGTATCGCCGAAAAGGCCCAAGAACGTTGGAAAATTGTCGATTTGGCAATAATTCACCGTGTCGGGGAGCTAAAGCCAGCCGATCAAATCGTACTGGTATCTGTCCTGAGCGCCCATCGGGCCGATGCCTTTGATGCCTGTGAATTCATAATGGATTACCTTAAAACCGACGCGCCGTTTTGGAAAAAAGAAGTTAGTGGTCAAGGCTCGAAATGGGTAGAATCGCGAAAAAGTGACATATTTGCACAAAAAAAATGGGATAACTGAACAAAATCGGCAGTTTTCAGGTGTTTTAGCCGTATATAATTTTTGCAACTTAACTGAAAAGCACAAGCTGCGAGCATGATCCGTGAATTACATAGTCACAGCTAAACCAATGCACCTCCCGATTTATCCGGCACGACCGGTGACACTGCCCGTCACCTCGGTCGCGGATAACGCCAGCGAGTTTCGTGATGCCAGCAAGCAACAGCCGGCGAAGTATGTCTACCGCGGCGAGCTGCTCGAAGCAGTTGCTAACGACAAACGCTATCGTCCCCAGTTAAATTTGCAGGTCGCTCCGGAAAATCATCGTGCGATCGAAATGTATCAGCATGTTGCGTCCGATCCCCCCCTGGTTGGAAAGTTACTGGACGGATTTATTTAACTAACGATCGGGCGTTGTAATCCAGCAGGTCTCCGCGCTCACAAAAGGCAACATCGGAGCTTCGATTTCAGTGCCTGCAAGACGGTTAAAGTAATTCAGCAGTGTGTACAAAGCGATCTCGGAGAGAATCACAATCATCTTTTCGGCGCCAATACCACTGGCTTGAAATCGCTCAAACTCGACGTCATCAAGTTTCCCTTTCTGCCTCAGGACAGCTCGAACAAACTGCTGAAGCAACATCAGTTGCGGCTGATGAGTCAATAGCTCGCCCCGCGTCATGGCATCGATGTCGGCCTGATCGACACCGATTTCACTACAAACAAAGCGATGCGCGGGTACGCAATAACCACAGCCGTTGAAGCGCGCAATTTCGAGGGCTATTACCTCTTGCTCTAGCATTGTTAAACCATCGTCAACGCTATTACGCAGCGCCTCCATGGCGCGCAGCGTCGCGGGATGATTTGCAATGCCTTCGAACACATTCCAGCGTGAATCGTTATCTCCGCTGATTGTTTCTAGTAGCGACAGGGTGCCGGATTCCAGTTGATTACGATCAACGGGATGAATACGTGGCATATCTGTTCTCCTCGGTTTGGCGAGTGGTTATATTGACAGAAGTCGGGTTTGGGCAAAAATTATCTTTGCTAGAACAGATTCATGCTTACTCTGTAATACCGAATTGATACAATTACGGCTTGTGTTTGCAGCCCGCCGAAAATGGACGTATCCCACTTAATCGATTCCCTGAATGATCGCCAACGCGAAGCGGTCAGCGCCGAGCCAGGCCCGCTGCTAGTGCTTGCCGGTGCCGGCAGCGGCAAGACGCGAGTGTTAACCCATCGCGTTGCCTGGGTTTGCGAAGTCGATGGGTTGTCACCCTATAGTGTGCTCGCGGTCACTTTTACCAACAAGGCAGCCGCGGAAATGCGCGCCCGCGTCGAATCGTTACTCGGTATTTCTGCGTCGGCGATGTGGGTCGGTACTTTTCATGGGCTCGCGCATCGCATGTTGCGTTTTCATTACGAAGCTGCCGGATTACCGCAGAGTTTTCAAATCCTCGACAGCGACGACCAATTGCGCATGGTCAAGCGTGTTGTCAGACAACTCGATCTTGACGAGGCCCGCTGGCCGCCGAAGCAGGCTCAATGGTTTATCAACCATAACAAGGATGAAGGCTTGCGCCCGGCGCACATCGATCCGGGTCAGGATCCCATTCAACAGCAAATGCTGGAGATCTATCGGCTGTACCAGGAACACTGCCAGCGCTCAGGGGTTGTCGACTTCGCCGAGTTGTTGTTACGGGTACTTGAATTGATTCGTGACAATGATGATGTGCGGGGGCACTATCAGCGCCGCTTTCAGCATATCCTGGTCGACGAATTCCAGGATACCAATGCGATCCAGTACGCCTGGCTGCGACTTATGGCCGGCGACGACACGCCGGTGTTCGTGGTCGGTGATGATGATCAATCGATTTATGGCTGGCGCGGCGCACGTATTGAAAACCTCCATCATTTCGAACAAGACTTTGCCAATACCCAGGTGATTCGTCTGGAGCAAAATTACCGCTCCACTGGCATCATATTAAAAGCCGCGAATGCTTTGATCGATAACAATCACTCTCGTCTCGGCAAGGAACTGTGGACCGATAGTGATGATGGCGAGCCAATCATGTTTTACTCGGCCTACAATGAAAAAGACGAAGCCCGGTTCGTCATAGACCGCATCGAAAACTGGGTTGCACAAGGGCGCAGTCGTAAAGATGTCGCGGTGCTCTACCGTTCCAACGCGCAGTCGCGCCAGTTTGAAGAAGTCCTGGTTACGCGGGGAGTTCCGTATCGGGTCTATGGCGGTTTGCGCTTTTTTGAACGCGCCGAAATCAAGGATACGCTCGCCTACCTACGCATGATTTCAAACCCGACTGCAGACCCCGCTTTTGAACGCACGGTTAATCATCCACCGCGTGGTATCGGTCAAAAAACCACCGATGAGATTCGCAGTCATGCGCGCCAGCAATCGACATCTTTGTGGAGTGCCAGTATAGAACTGGTGGCATCGGACAGCTTGAGCGCCCGGGCACGCATTGCGTTGAAAACCTACCTCGATCTGATCCGCCGCATGACGTCAGAACTGGGGGAATTGCCTCTCGCTGAACAAATCAAAACCAGTATTGAAATAAGCGGCCTCGATCAGCATTTTAAAAAGGACAGTACCGAGAAAGGTCAGTCACGCATCGAGAACTTGCAGGAACTGGTCGGCGCCGGCAAGAGTTTTGAGTACGATGCGGTGATCGAAGAAAATATATCCACGCTCGACGCTTTTCTCGCGCATGCCGCACTCGAAGCTGGTGAAACTCAGGGGGATGCCTGGGAAGACTGTGTGCAATTGATGACCATGCACTCGGTCAAGGGTCTCGAGTTCCCAATGGTTTTCCTGGTTGGCATGGAGGAGGGACTATTCCCACATCAGCGTTCCAGCGAAGAGCCGGGGCGCATGGAAGAAGAACGACGGCTTTGTTATGTCGGCATAACTCGGGCGCGCGAGCAACTGGTGGTGACCAGTGCCGAGGTACGCCGTTTGTACGGTGGGGAGAGCTATAACATGCTGTCTCGTTTCGTGCGTGAAATCCCGGATGATCTGATGCAGGAAATTCGCCCGAAGGCAAACTTCACTCGGCCCGTGATGCCGACATCACCGCGTATTGGTCTAGGTCGTGTCGAAGCGGATACCGGTTTGTTTGTTGGTCAGCGAGTGAATCATGCCCGTTTTGGTGATGGCATCGTACTGAATCTTGAAGGACAGGGAGCGCAATCCAGGGTACAAGTTAATTTTGAGGTTGCCGGTAGCAAATGGCTAATTACAAGCATGGCCAATCTGCAGCCTGCTTGAGTAACTGAAATACAGCGCCCATCCGCGGGCTCGTGTAAAATCACCGCAGCATAAAATGATAGGAGTGCATTATGAGTAAGCAACAAGTCGCCTTCGTCGGGCTCGGCGTCATGGGTTATCCGATGGCGGGACATCTCGCCAAAGCCGGGTATCAAACCAGGGTCTATAACCGTACTGCTGCCAAGGCCGAAAAATGGTGTCAGGACTACCAGGGCGATTTTGCGTCGACCCCGCGTGCAGCGGCAGAGGGTGCGGATTTTGTATTCATATGTGTCGGTAATGACGACGACTTACGTTCGGTGGTTTATGGCGATGACGGAGTCCTTGCAGGGTGCAAGGAAGGCTCAATACTGGTTGATCATACGACTGCGTCGGCCAACGTCGCACGAGAAATCGCGGACAAGTCACCTGTTCCTTTTCTCGATGCACCAGTGTCGGGTGGTCAGGCAGGAGCAGAGAATGGCGTGCTAACAGTCATGATCGGTGGCGATCAGGCAAGTTTCGATGTGGTCTGCCCGGTCATCATGAGTTATGCACGTGCAGCAGAACTGCTCGGCAGTGTTGGTGCCGGCCAGTTGACCAAGATGGTCAACCAGATCTGTATTGCCGGCCTCGTCCAGGGCTTATCCGAGGGATTAAATTTCGCGCAACGTGCGGGGCTCGATGGCCACAAGGTCGTCGATGTAATTTCCAAGGGTGCGGCCGGTTCCTGGCAAATGGAAAATCGTGGCAACACGATGCTTAATGACGAGTTCGAATTTGGCTTTGCGGTTGACTGGATGCGCAAAGATCTCGCGATTTGCCTCGAAGAAGCTGAGATCAACGGTGCCGAATTGCCAGTAACCCGTGTCGTCAACGATTTTTATGGCGAAGTGCAGGCGATGGGAGGCAGGCGTTGGGATACGTCAAGCCTGATTCGGCGGCTTACCCGCGACCGATAACTAGTTAATTCCTTTCGAGACTAGGTTCAGGCAACGATGCCGCGTTAGCTTTTGATATCCGATTCAAGGTAGTTAAAGGAGTGAAATCAGGTATTTGAAAGATAAAGTTTGAATTTTTTTTAAATTTTTTTAAGTTTTTTAAAAATGACATAAAATCAATAAAAAATTATAAAAATCAATGATTTATTGTGACAAATTAAGCAAAGAAGTCAGGAAGTCTCTCCATATATACTGTTTTTATTGCCGTTTATCAATTTTAAACTGGAAATTTTATAATTATCTCCTATATTATTAGCGTGTTAAAGGTTAAGAACACCTAACCTCTCTCACGATGTCCTCCTTTGGTTATAATTGTCGATTACGACATTTGGCTGGTCTCACGACCAGCCATTTTTTTTGTCCACTCCATAATTGTTTGTAACTCGAAAAAGGCGACCGAGATATTCTTGCCACGCTAAAAATATGGAAATTAACAGCAACCTGTGCGCCGGTGTTGATTGGAAAACATCCTGCCGCAGTTAAAAATGGTTACAATTCGTCGTAGCAGGCCTCCAAGGCCTGGATTTGCGTTAAACGCGGTTAGCCTCGGGGAGGGGGACAATGCGTGCCTGGAAATGTGTTAACTGGGGTGGACCTAATCTCTTAGAACTGGGCAATGTGCCTGCTCCCGAATGTGGCGCCGGGCAGGTTGAAATTACGGTCAACGCATGCGGCGTGAATTTTGCAGACATGTTACTGATTTCAGGCCAATTCCAGGTGCGACCCGAACTCCCTTTTGTTCCCGGCATGGAAGTTGCCGGAAGAATTACCCAGGTCGGGCCGGGTTGCGGCATGTTCAGTGTCGGTGAAAAGGCTGCTGCCTACGTGAAACATGGTGGATATGCGGAAAAGGTCATTGCACCGATTATCCAGGTTGCCGCTATTCCCGAGTCGATTCCATTATCGGTTGCCGCCGCTTTTCCGGTCTCTTATGGATCTGCGGAACTAGCACTTGACCGGGCAGAGCTCGCGGCTGGTGAAGTTGTCGTTATTGGTGGTGCTGCGGGTGCTGTCGGCACGGCTTGCATCGAACTGGCTAAACAGCGCAACGCCGTCGTGGTTGCTTGCGTTGGTGACAGCGCGAAGGAAGAAATTGCTCGTGCCTGTGGCGCCGATCAAATTGTGTCGTCCCATTCGCGGCATCTTTACGAAGATATACAGCAAGTTGCTCCCGACGGGGTAGATGTGATCATCGATCCTGTGGGCGGACGCTTTTTCGAAGAATCCCTGCGAGCGCTAGGCTATGGCGGCCGGGTCGTTTCGCTGGGATTTGCATCCGGTAAAATACCGACCATGCGCTTGAACCACTTTCTGGTCAGGCATCAAAGCCTTGTCGGCTCATCCTTCGGCCTTACCTGTGTCAAGAATCCCGATCGAATATCCGCGAAGTGGCCGCTGCTGGTCGAAATGCTAGAAGCCGGGCAGATCAATCCGAGAGTCAGCCATACGAGACCGTTTGCAGAACTACCCAAGGCCCTGCAGATGTTGAAAGATCGCAAGGTCGCCGGTCGTATCGTTTTGAGCTGAGGCCGATGGCTTCACTTGATGGGAATATAGAGGGCGGTAGAGAACTGGTTGCCGTCGGTAATCTTTGTTGCGTCACCGAGGTATATTTCAAGCGCGGGCCGCATGTTGTCGAGCTTAATCTTATGCATGCGGCAGTGGCTGTGCAATGCGTACCACCCGACGGGTAGATAAGCGAGGTCACCGCGCAGTGTCATTTTAAAATATAGCCCGCCCTGGAACTCGTGTCGTTTGTAATTTGACAGCGGCGTACTATTGCCGACCGGAACGGCAATCTCAGCCTGGTATTGCGTTGCCAGTGGATCGAATTGATGATACAGCGTTAATGCGAGGCCAACCTTGTCGGCCCCGGTGCCCTGAAGCGTTTCGATGCTCGATCGGCGCGCTGCTTCGAGCTGGCGTAAATTGCCATTACAAGGAATCGACCAATAATTGAAAGCCTGCAACTCTTCGCGGCCATTAAATTCAACCTCCGGGTGCGGCGACGCGGCATTCATATAACCGTTCAGCAGTGCCAGCCCGAGTTCATAGTCGCGTTCGGTCATGGGCGCCATCTTTTTTGCCATGAAACGAAACAGGAATGGCATACACCCCTTCATTTCCCAGCTCACCACGGTGTTTCCATCCTTGGCTTCAAACTCCCAGTTGACCTGATTAGTCGACTTGAAGGGGCGTAAGAACTCGATTTGCTGTTTGATGCTGACACCGGGATTTATTTTTAAGTGCGTAAGCTTGCCGGCGCCGACCACCTTGCCTTCCCAGTTGTAAAAGCCGTTTTCTGCCTGATAGTTTTCGCTATAAGTTAGTTTGGCCTCTGGCTCATGCATCAACCATGGGCTCCATTCCGGCCAGGATTTGAAGTCCAGGATGGTGGCAAATACCGAATCCAGTGGCGCAGCGATTTCAAGCTTACGTCTGGCATGAAAATTACCATCGAGAGTGGCGAGGTAAATCATTGCAGCAAGCGGAATTGCGACGATGATGCCAAGCATTATCCACATGTATCGACTCCGGTTTTAGCAGTTTGTGACCTGCAATGTGAGCGTATCAGCCACAGGAACAGGGCGACAGAAATTCCGGCAGAGCTGAATATCATACACATCACGATAATCTGGTAGCGCGCCGCGATTAGCGGTGAGGTACCAGCCAGGATCTGGCCGGTCATCATGCCGGGCAACGACACCAGGCCGACCGCCAGTAATGAGTTGGTGATCGGGATCAGCGCCGCCTGAAACGCAGTGCTGCGTGCCCGCGCATAATCGTTGTGGTGTCCTAGCTCGCTGTAAAGACGCTCACCCGCCAGGCTAACACTATTCATCGAATTCGAAAAAATCATTCCGGCAAGCGGAATCATTAGTGCCGGTTGATACCAAGGCTCGGCGTGCAGTACGACCTGGGTAATCAATACGAGGTTAAAAATACCACCTCCGGCGATCGCAGCCAGGCTGTAGACTAGCAGCGTCGAGCGTTTGACGGGTAGTGCGCCCAGTGCGATCCAGCTTGCCGCAAGCAACATGAAACTCAGTACCACCAGGATGATCCATTGATTATTTGCATGGAAGATAAACTCCAACGTATAACCAATCAGTAACAGTTGTAGCAGCATGCGCAGGATTGCGATTACAGCGTTTTTAATACTGGTTGACCAGTAAAAAATGATGACCAGGGTGACCGCTACCGGGATGAAGGCTACTGCAATATCAACCAGTGTTATTGAATACACTAGTGGTAATCATCCCAATATTTATCGTTATCCTGATGCGGAAGACCCGTTATTTCACTGTCTTCTTGTTGGAATTCGGTCACGTCGATTTGCATATTGTCGCGCGCATTGTCTTCGAGAAAACAGAAAATGGTATTGCGCAGCGACACCAGAATAGAATCGTCCATCTCGAAACTGAGTTCGGCGAGGAGTTCAATCACGATTTCAAAACTTAGTTTGTCGAGACAATAAATAATGTGAATTCCACTTTCGCTGAATGGAGATGCTAGCAGGATGCCATCGATATTAATCAGGGCTTCACAAGCGGCGTTGGCCTGATAGGCTGGGTCGTCGCTTTGCTTCAGGTAAATGCGGCGACATCGATAACGTTCCGCGTCTTCCATGGCTTAAGAGACTACGCCCCGGAATTTAGATTATCAACCAGTTTAGCCATGCTGGTGCGCGGCAAATCGTTATAATCCGTGGCACAGCGAATTTCGCCAAAGCCATGGGTTACGAGCAATTCAGCTACCCTGGTCTGCTGATCATAACCATGCTCCAGTATCAGATACCCGCCATCAACCAGGTAGCCTCGTGCCCGACTGATAATTTGCTGCAGAGCCTCGATACCGGTCACTCCGGGCGTGAGCGCGAGATCGGGTTCGGCGGGCAAATCACCCTGGTTCAAAAACGGATGGTCGGCGGCGATATAGGGTGGGTTGGAAACGATCAGGTCAAACGCCAGCTCTAGTGGGAGTTGCTGGTACCAGTCGGATTCAATGAATTTTATTTCGACGTTATGACGATCTGCATTTTCACGCGCAAGCACAAGGCATGCCGGATCGACATCGGTGGCGTAAACATTTGCCAACGGGCGTTGTTTCTTTAGTGTTATCGCGATATTTCCAGTACCGGTGCCGAGGTCGCAAACTCGATACGGCTGTGCGATAGGAATCTGCTCGAGGGCAAGCTCGACCAGCACCTCGGTTTCCGGTCTCGGTACCAGTGCGGCTGGAGTCGCCGCAAATTCCATCGAGTAAAACTCACGGCTACCGAGCAGATATGCGATCGGAGTAGGCTCGAGGCGTTTATTTACCAGTTCCTGATACCTTTGCCAGCAGGATTCGCTCAGTTCGAGCTCGGGTCGCCCATAGAGATAACTGCGCGGTTTACCGAGGCAGTAGGCCAACAATAATTCGGCGTCCAGGCGGGCGCTTTCGCTGCAGGTCGCAATACGGTCTTTCCCCCAGCGAATGGCAGAGTCGATTTGTTCACTCATCTACTATGAACTGGTTCACTATGGAAATTTTCGAAATCATCTATAAATTACCTGTGTACATCAATATCTTCTCCCCCGATCTATTGATGATATCACGTGGCCAGGGACGGCCTTTTTTTTCTGCCGCTACTTAGCGGCAGAAAATTTCCTAACCTGTAAAAATCCCACGAAAGCACAAATTTGTTAATGCCCTGCTGCGATGGCCTGAGGTTAGTTGAGGCCGCGGTCGTCGTTGCTGAGGTTGGCAAGTTGCTCGGCTTGGTATTCATGCATCAGTGGATCTACCACCTGCCCCAGGTTGCCCTGCAAGATTTCGTCGAGTTTATAAAGGGTTAGATTGATGCGGTGATCGGTAAGTCTGCCCTGTGGATAATTATAAGTGCGAATACGCTCTGAGCGGTCTCCCCCGCCAACCAGAGACTTACGCTCTGCAGCTTGCTCCGCATCTTGTTTTTGCTTTTCAGCATCGTAGATTCGTGCTTGTAATAGCGACATTGCACGCGCTCTGTTCTTGTGCTGCGATCGCTCATCCTGGCATTCGACCACGGTTCCAGTCGGGATATGCGTCAGGCGAATCGCCGAATCAGTTTTATTAACATGCTGGCCTCCGGCACCCGAAGCGCGAAAGGTATCGACGCGCAAATCGGAAGGATTAATTTTAATCAATTGTATTTCTTCGCTTTCTGGGATGATCGCTACGGTAGCGGCCGAAGTGTGAACGCGCCCCTGTGATTCGGTCTCCGGCACGCGTTGCACGCGATGTGCGCCTGACTCAAATTTCAGATTTGAATAAGCACCATTGCCAATAATGCGTGCGATGATTTCCTTATAGCCCCCATGCTCACCTTCGTTGCTATTCAATACTTCAAGCTGCCATTTCTGCGACTCGGCATAACGACTGTACATGCGGAACAAATCGCCCGCGAATATAGCTGCTTCGTCACCTCCGGTGCCGGCGCGGATCTCGAGGAATACATTAGCACTATCGTTGGGATCCTGCGGTAATAACAGCTTTTGCAACTCGACTTCGAGTGCTTCAATTTTGCTAGTGTTGTCTTCGATTTCTTCTTCGGCAAGCTCCTTGAGTTCGGCGTCATCTTCGTTCAGCATTTCGCGCGCCGCATCGAGCGCTTCCTGCGCCTGTCGGAAGCTGTTGAAGTTTCTTACAACCTCTTCGAGTTGTGCATACTCCATCGACAGACTTCGAAATCGGTCCTGATCGTTGATCACTTCGATATCGGCCAGCATTCCAGCGATTTCCTCGTGCCTGGCGCATAGAACTTCCAGCTTGTTTAGCAGCGATTCTTTCATAGCGTTAGTGTGAGTCGGGTACGATCAGCGATTTGAGTAACTGGATGCGCTCTTCATCTTCGTTTTGTAGTGCCTTGCGCATTTCGATGGTGGGCTTATGCATCAGCTTGTTGGTAATTTCAGTGGCGAGTCGCTGGATCGCCTGCTCAGGATCGGATGCCTGCTGTAGCTGTGCCAGGGCTTTCTCTATGGCCTGCTGTTTTATCAACTCGGCCGCATCGCGCAACTGCCTGATATGGTCCGCCGACTGATGGGTTTTAAGCCATTGATCGAACATCGTGACTTCGAGGTTAATTATTTCCAGAGCGGCCTCGGCGGCAAGTTCACGCCCACGTAAATTTTCATCAACCACGCTCGTTAAATCATCGACGGTATACAGGTAAATATCCTGTAGACCACCGACTTCGGGCTCGATGTCACGGGGAACGGCCAGATCGACCATAAAAATGGGGCGGTGTTTGCGTCGTTTCAATGCGGATTCGGTCGCGCCCTTGCCAAGAATCGGCAATTGGCTTGCGGTCGAGGAAATAACGATATCGGCATGCACCAGCTGCTCGGGCACCGCATTGATCTGCACCGCGTCGGCACCGATCTGATCGGCAAGCACCTGGGCGCGGTCAATGCTGCGATTAGCGATCGTCATCGATCCGATCGATTGGCTCGTCAGATGACGGGAGACCAGTTCGATGGTTTCACCGGCTCCAATCAGAAGGGCATGTAATTCGTCGAGTTTGCCGAAAATCTGTTTCGACAGGTTCACCGCGGCAAACGCGACCGATACCGGATTGGAACCGATTTCAGTGTCGGTACGCACTCGCTTGGCAACGCTGAACGAGTGCTGGAATAGTCGATCAAGGATCGCGTTTACCGTATTGCCACCGCGCGCCTGGTCGTAGGAATCTTTCAGTTGCCCCAGGATCTGTGGTTCCCCGAGCACCAGGGAATCCAGCCCGGCCGCAACACGAAACAGGTGGCGTGCGACTTCCTGATCACTATGCTGGTATATATACGGGGAAAGACCGTGTTCGTTGATGCCATGATGGGCGGTCAGCCAGTGGGTAATTACGTCGCTGCAATCCGATGACGTATCACAGTATATTTCGGTGCGATTACAGGTCGATACGATGACCGATTCATTAACCGCCGGAATATCCTGCAATTCATGCAAAGCCTTATCCATTTGCTCAGGTGCAAAAGCGACTTTTTCTCGAATATCGACCGGAGCAGTTAAATGATTGATACCAAGGGACAATAAGGCCATGTTAAGGGAAGGTTTCGTGCCAACAGGAGATTTTCGGGCATAAGCCTGCCAAATACAACATCCGTGGAACAAATCATGATAAATACAATCCTATATTGAAGTGCTACACTCGCTGTAAAGACTTTCGTGGAAACCAGATTGAATTATATCAAACTCATGATTCGCCTTGTTTTTGGCTCGTCGATTTTGTTGGTGTCGGCCTGTGCCGCTGTACCGCAAGGGTCGTCATCTGTCTCGACACCACTCGAACATCAGCTGGTGCAAATTAATCCCCTTAGCTCGCAGCAGGACACGGTCGCTGACGCCGCCTATGCCCTAATGGTGGCCGAAATAGCCTTAAACCAGGGCGATACGGCGCTTGCGATTAAGCATTACGTCGAGGTCGCGAAGTCGCAGGATAATCCGGACATAGCGGAGCGTGCGGTGCGGCTCGCGGTGTACGGACAGGACCTTGAAGCCGCGATTGGGGCGGCCCAACGCTGGATCGAGCTTGATCCGAAGCGAGTCGAAGCACGCCAGGTAATTGCAGCGATTTATATCCGCCAGGACAAGATTGAGGAAGCATTTGCCTACGTCGATAGTTTGATCCAGACCAGTGAACTGGAGGATGCGCAATTATTTCCACCATTGCTCGGGGTACTGGCACGCGAAAAAAATGCTGACACCGTGCTTGCCGTGACGCAACGCATCGCAGAGGAAAGCCCTGCGCGGGCTTATGCCCAGTACCTGCACGGTATGCTCGCTGCGCAGAACGGGCGCCCGGAAGAAGCGCTTGAATATCTTGATCGTGCAATTGCGCTGGCCGATATAGAGGGTATGCATTCGGCGCGCTCCAAGGTATTGCTCAGATTGGGCAGATCTGGTGAAGCAGTTGTGAGCCTTCAGAAGGCCGTGGAAAATCAGCCCGATGACCAGGGTTTGCGACTCACTTACGCACGCTTGCTGGTTGATATAAAAGAGTATGAAAAAGCGCGCGTCGAATTTGAAAAGCTCCACCAGGCTTCACCGGAGGATGTGGAGTTGCTTTACACGCTAGGCCTGTTGTCGCTCGAATCGCAGCGCCTGGATGATGCCGAAAAATACATGATGATATTAGTCAGGCTTAATCAGCGCCAGGGTGAAGCACAGTATTATCTTGGGCGTATCTACGAAAATAGAAAACAGTATGACGTTGCAATCGATTGGTACCAGCAGGTACACGTAGGAGATTACAAATTTGATGCGCGGTTGCGAATTGCGGACATGCTTGGTATATCAGGGCGCAGCGATGAGGCCATCGAGCATCTGGACGCAATGCTCAGGGGCAGCCAGTCGGACGGGTCACTGGTACGAATATACATCAGTAAGGGAGAGCTATTACGCAGTACACGTCGCTATGAGCAGGCGATGGCAGTTTTTAATACCGCGCTCGATATCGTGCCGGGTAACAGCGATTTGCTATATTCGCGCGCACTGGTGGCTGAAAAACTGGGTCGAATCGACTTGCTCGAGTCAGATATCAGGACCATCCTCAAAACCGAACCCGATAACGCACATGCACTCAATGCTTTGGGGTTTACCCTTGCGGATCAGACTGATCGTTATGACGAGGCCTATGGTTACCTAAAACGTGCCATTGAAATATTACCTGACGATGCTGCGGTCATCGATAGCTGGGGGTGGGTACACTACCGCATGGGCGACTATGAGAAAGCCGTCTCCCTGCTGCGTAAAGCGCTATCACATTTTGATGATGCAGAAATCGCAGCCCATCTCGGTGAGGTTCTCTGGGTAAGTGGTAACCAGGATGAGGCAACAAGCATTTGGCAAAAAGCGCTTAAAGACTCCCCCGATGACCCCATGTTGCAAGAAGTAATGCAGCGTTTTATCCCCTGACATCCGTTTACAGTTTGCTTCGGCCCCTCTTCCTCGCTTTCGCCATATCGGCTATTGCTGGTTGTAGTCAGTTTGCCAATTTGCAAGATGCTCAACAGGCAGAGGAGCTTTGGGCCAGGCAGCAACTAATATTAGGCGAATATAACAACTGGGATATCCATGCCAGGGCCGCAATTAGACTCGAAGGCGAATTCTACAACATTGGTATTCATTGGCAGCGAGATGACAGGCGTTTCAAGATGTTGCTCGAAGCACCTTTTGGTCAGGGCGTTTTCCGCATTGAATCCAATGGAGGGGATATATATCGACTGCGCTTGCCCGACGGACAAGTATTCGAAAATCACACCGCGGAAGCATTGTTAGAGGAAGTGATTGGCTGGTCACTGCCGATCAGCGGACTCGAATACTGGATTCGTGGACTGCCACGGCCGGGAAGTACCTACTCTCATCGCTCAGGTGTTGGCGGCCGCACTAGATCCATCAGTCAGGACCAGTGGGCTATCGACTACCTCGACTATTTTGTACAGCAGGAAGATCCGCAACTACCGCGAAGAATCAAGTTGGTGAGTGATAAGGTGACCCTGAAGTTGATTGTTGAACGCTGGCAGCAGGCTAAACTGGACGACAGCCCGTCGGATTTGTTTCCTGACTTTAACTAGCATGGCCGAATCACTATTACTGCGCTCGCCCGCAAAGCTAAATCTCATGCTGAATATTACTGGACGTCGTGATGACGGGTATCATTTGCTTGAAACGGTGTTTCAATTCATCGACCTTTGTGATCAGCTGGAGTTTACCGTAAACGACGAGGGTGAGATCCAGCGCATGCCGGGTAATTCGCCGATCGCGGCTGCCGACGATATCCTGTCGGTTGCAGCAACGCTTTTACAATCCCGATTTCAGGTAGGCAAGGGGATTAGAATCAGCATCGATAAGCGTATTCCGATCGGTGGGGGACTTGGTGGTGGCAGCTCGAACGCGGCGACCTGTCTGTTGGCCTTGAATCAGCTCTGGGGGTTAGGTCAATCGCTACAGCAGCTCGCTGAGATCGGTATTGAACTGGGCGCAGATGTGCCAGTTTTCATCCACGGCAGGGCTGCCTGGGCTACCGGTATCGGCGAGATGCTGGAATCGATTGAATTAGAGGAACCAATATACCTTCTCATCGACCCGAAAATCGGGGTTTCCAGCGCGCAAATATTTGGCGCACAAGAATTGACACGCAACAACGATCCGCTCACAATACGCGCCTTTCTGCGCGGCTCGGGCAGTAATACATGCGAACCGGTGGTGCGAAAACTGTACCCACAGGTAGGCGAGGCGATCGACTGGTTGAACCAGTATGCAGCGGCAAGGATGTCGGGAACCGGCGCCTGTGTGTTTGCCGTGTTCGATAGCCTTGAGCAAGCAGAAGATGTAAAATCGCGGGTTCCGAAACAATGGGCTGCGCATGTTGCCAGGGCAATGAATCGTAACCCGGTACACCAGCAATTGGGATTGCTGGACTAGAGAGAATTATTGGGCCGTCGCCAAGTGGTAAGGCACCAGGTTTTGATCCTGGCATTCGTTGGTTCGAGTCCAGCCGGCCCAGCCAATTTTCGCGGACGAAGGCCGAGATAGTGCAGAACGCACGATCCGGCTGGATGAGAAATCCTGTCCATAGTTTTTTTGTAAACGAGAGAGCCCGATGGTTGGCAGCGTAGCCACGAATGACTTGATGGTCTTCACCGGGAATGCCAATCCCGAATTGGCGCGGACAATCGTTCGGTACCTGGACATTCCCCTCGGTATCGCATCGGTGGGTGAGTTCAGCGATGGCGAGATTTCAGTCGAGATTGGTGAGAATGTACGTGGCAAGGATGTATTTATAATCCAGCCGACCTGTGTGCCCACCAACGACAACTTGATGGAGTTGCTGGTGATGATTGACGCAATCAAGCGTGCATCATCGGATCGGGTTACGGCGGTAATTCCCTACTATGGGTACGCGCGCCAGGATCGGCGGGTGCGCTCGCAGCGGGTGCCGATTACGGCCAAAGTAGTGGCAAATATGCTCACCGGTGTTGGCGTGGACAGGGTTTTAACGGTAGATTTGCACGCCGACCAGATCCAGGGCTTTTTCGAATGCCCGGTCGATAACGTGTATGCATCGCCGATTTTGATGGGCGATATCTGGAAACAGAAGTACCCGGATATGATCGTAGTGTCGCCCGATGTCGGGGGCGTGGTACGCGCCAGGGCAATCGCGAAACAGCTGGACGAGGCTGATCTCGCGATTATCGACAAACGTCGCCCGCGGCCAAATATGGCCAAGGTGATGAATATCATCGGTGCGGTCAAGGGTAAGACCTGTATTATCGTCGATGACATGGTCGATACTGCAGGCACGTTGTGCCAGGCTGCAGCTGCACTCAAGGACGAGGGTGCTAAAGGGATACACGCCTACTGTACCCACCCGGTATTGTCGGGTAAGGCGATAGAAAATCTGGAAAATTCAGCCATGGATGAAATGGTGGTAACCGATACCATACCGCTCTCGAAAGAGGCAGCGAAGTGTGCGCGGATCCGCCAGTTATCGGTGGCAGGGCTGCTGGCGGAGACAATCCGCCGCATCCATTCTGAAGAATCGGTCAGTTCGTTGTATATGGACTGACGATAGCCGAGCAGTCGGCTTTTTGTAATCCTGCCTGGTCGCAAGGCAGGCCTCCGTCGAGAGACGGTTTTTTATTTTTGGAGTATAGCAATGTCAGACACAATTCATCTGAATGCTGAACCACGCTCTGACTCGGGGAAAGGTGCGAGCCGCCGTCTGAGACATCAGGGTCTGGTACCAGCAATCGTATACGGCGGTGATGGCGGCCCCATGCAAATCAGCATCCCGCACAATAAGATTTTTCATGAACTCGAACACGAAACGATCTACACCCAGGTAATCGAGCTGCAGGTCGGCGACCTTACTGAAGAAGTCATCCTGCGTGATTTGCAACGGCATCCATACAAGAACAAGGTGATGCACGCCGATTTTTACCGCATCGACAAGAACAAGCCGATCAAGATCGTGGTTCCGATTCATATCCTAAACGCCGAAGAATGCGTTGGCGTGAGAACGGATGGCGGTATGATTACGCAAGTGGTCACCGAAATTGAAATCATTTCACTACCGAAAGACCTGCCCGAGAGTCTCGAGGTTGATATCGAAAATCTGCATCTTGGCGAGTCGCTTCACCTTTCAGATATCAAGATGCCCGAAGGCGTCGAGCTTACGGCCATGCTGAATGTCGAAGAAACCGAACATGACGACCATGACCTGGGCGTGGTGTCGGTAGTCAAGACACGTGAAGAAGAAGTGATCGAAGAGGAAGCACCTGAAGTGCCTGAGGGCGAAGAAGGTGAAGAAGGTGAAGTAGCTGAAGGCGAAGAAGGTGAAGCAGCTGAAGGTGATGCTGGTGAGTCTGAAGGCGAAGCCAGCGACAAGGAGTAACCTGCTGCGTGGCTGCACTAACTGCTGATATCCGTTTGATCGTCGGCCTCGGTAATCCCGGGGCCGATTACGTTGATACACGCCATAACGCCGGGTTTTGGCTGGTCGATCGGCTCGCGTCAAAACTGGATTTGAGCTTTCGATTCGAGAAACGATACAACGCGGAGGAATGCAAGTTCAGGTCCGAAGACAAGGACATCTACCTGCTCAAACCGCAGGCGTTTATGAACCGCAGCGGCCAGGCGGTGGCCGCCTTGACGCGTTATTACAAGTTAACACCCGAGCAAATTCTGGTGATCCACGACGAGCTTGATTTGCCCGCGGGTACCAATCGCATCAAACAGGCCGGCGGCCATGGTGGACACAATGGATTGCGCGACATCGTCAACCATCTCGGTAGCCGTGATTTTTTCCGTATCCGGGTTGGCATCGGGCATCCGGGTGATAGCAACGAGGTCATCAATTACGTGCTGCATAAACCATCGGTCGCGGATTTGAATGCAATCGAGGGTGCCAACCACGATACGCTTGCAGTCATGCCACTAGTCATTGAAGGGCGCATCGACAAGGCGATGCAGGCCCTGCATACCTGAGCTAAGGGTACTATTATGGGATTTAAATGCGGCATTGTCGGATTGCCCAACGTCGGTAAATCGACGTTGTTTAACTCGCTAACCAGGGCTGGCATTGCCGCAGAAAACTACCCGTTCTGCACGATCGATCCAAACATCGGCGTGGTCGAGGTATCCGACTCTCGATTGCAGCAGCTCGCCACTATCGTGCAACCAAAAAAGGTTATCCCGACGACGATGGAGTTTGTCGATATCGCCGGGTTAGTTGCGGGCGCCTCCAAAGGTGAGGGGCTTGGTAACCAGTTTCTCGGGCATATTCGCGAAACCGATGCGATCGCACAGGTGGTGCGCTGTTTCGAAGATGAAGATATTGCGCACGTCAGTAATACCATCGATCCGCTAAATGATATCGAAACCATCAATACCGAGTTATTGCTGGCCGACATGGAGTCGGTTGCACGCCAGACCGAGCGCGCCGCAAAACTGGCGAAGTCGAATGAAAAGGAGGCGAAAGCCAAACTCGAATTCGTGGTAGCAGTTCAGGCGCATATCGAAGACGGCAAGCACGCACGCAGCTTCGCGCTACAGGATCATCAGCGCGGTTGGATGAAAGATTTGCATCTGATTTCTGCAAAACCGGTGCTCTACGTTGCCAATGTTTCGGAGGATGGATTTCATAACAACCCGCATCTCGACGCGGTTACGATGCATGCGTCAAATGAGGGCGCCGAAGTGGTCGCGGTTTGTGCGGCTATCGAAGCCGATATTGCTGAGCTCGACGCCGCTGAAGCAACCGAGTTTCTGCAGGAAATGGGGCTAGAAGAGCCAGGACTAGATCGCGTGATCCATGCCGGTTACAAGCTATTAAATCTCCAGACTTACTTCACCGCAGGCCCACAGGAAGTACGCGCGTGGACCATCCCTGTCGGCGATACAGCACCACGCGCAGCCGGTAAAATCCATACCGATTTCGAAAAGGGCTTTATTCGCGCCGAAGTGGTCGCTTTCGACGATTTTATCGCTGGCAACGGCGAGCAGGGCGCAAAGGATGCGGGCAAATGGCGCCTTGAGGGCAAGGACTACGTGATGCATGAAGCCGACGTCGTACACTTCCGTTTTAATGTATAGCCCAGGGGCCTGAGCTTGACAGCGCACGGTGTTCAAGCGAAAATCGCGCGCTCTCACGACCGGGCAAGCCGGTCAAGAAATTATATTGGCTACGTAGCTCAGTTGGTTAGAGCACATCACTCATAATGATGGGGTCCCCTGTTCAAATCAGGGCGTAGCCACCATTTT
>CAXMNA010000120.1:0-2065 GCA_964194715.1 uncultured Gammaproteobacteria bacterium | reverse complement strand
ACCGACCTGAGCTGTTTTCCCACCGTGAATCTAATAATGGCGCGGTACTTTGCCGAACCCTACCCGGCTCGAGCCGCCATCGAGGTTTCCGCCCTGCCCAAAGGGTCTCTGGTCGAGATGGATGCGGTACTGGTACTCGGGTAAATAATACGGGACTAATGGAAGACTGGTCCGAGCAAAGTGTCCGCTATTTAAAAGGCGTGGGCCCTAAAGTTGCTGAGAAGCTGCTTAAACTGGGCATCCAGACACAACGGGATGTATTGTTTCATTTACCGCTGCGTTACGAGGACCGGACTAGGGTAACCGCTATCGGCGCCTTGCAAGCGGGCGGCAAAAGCCTGATCCAGGGCGAAGTAATGCAGGCCGCGACCAGCTTCCGGCGACTGGGTCGATCGCGCAGGGTTCTGGCAGCGAAACTGGCTGATCATAGCGGGCTGCTGACAATCCGTTTATTTTATTTCAGTGCGCGGCAGCAACAAATGCTGGAAAAAGGTAACTGGTTGCGCTGCTTCGGTGAAGTCCGAGTTGCCAGGGGTGAGCTGGAAATGGTGCACCCCGAAATAGAGATCATCGATATCGGCGACCCACCTGCACTGAGGCAAAATTTGACCCCGGTGTATCCGACCACTGAAGGTCTGCATCAGCTGTCGATTGCTAAAATAGTGCGTCAGGTGATCGACAAGCTGGCCACTAACGGTATGGCGGAAACCTTACCGTCGAGCTGGCTCGAACAACACCACTTTCCCGATTTCAAAACTGCGATGCTGCATCTGCACAGCCCGGGCGAACAACGAGATACCGAATTGATCGCAAACTACGCGCATCCGGCCCAGTACCGATTTATCGTCGAAGAATTAACTGCCCATCGACTTGCCCTACTGGCACTCCGGGCGAGAATAAGAGTCCGGAATAATCCCTCAATTAAAACCAGCGGGAGTTTGATCAATAAATTTAGCGGGCAATTGCCATTCGAATTGACGCGGGCTCAAAAACGTGTGACACAGGATTTGATGCAGGATTTTAAAAGCGGTAAGCCGATGATGCGCCTGCTTCAGGGCGACGTCGGTTGTGGAAAAACAGTGGTTGCCGCGCTCGCCTGTCTACCGGTGGTGGAATCCGAATTTCAGTGTGCATTGATGGCGCCGACCGAGATACTGGCCGAACAGCACCGTCGCAACTTCAGCGAGTGGCTCTCGCCGATGGGGTTGCAGGTAGTCTGCCTGACCGGTGCCGACAAGGGTACTAAGCGAACGCAAAAACTGAAAATGATTGCCTCGGGTGAGGCAGATATTGTGATTGGTACGCATGCGCTGTTTCAGGTTAGCGTATCGTTCCAGGCTCTGGGCTTTATCATCATCGATGAGCAGCACCGGTTTGGTGTCGATCAGCGCCTGGCGTTACAGAAAAAAACTACCCGCAATGAAATGCCCCACCAGTTGATCATGACCGCAACACCGATCCCGCGAACCCTGGCAATGTCTATCTATGCCGATCTTGATTATTCGCAAATTGACGAGATGCCGCCGGGACGAAAACCGGTTATCACATCGGTAGTGGCGGAGCAGAAGCGCGGTCATTTGATCGAAAGGGTAGCCAGGGCCTGTGAGCAGGGTGGCCAGGTTTACTGGGTCTGTACCCTGATTGAGGAGTCAGAGGCGTTGCAGTTGGAATCGGCCGAGTTGACCTTCGAATCCTTGCAAAAGCAATTGCCCGCGCAATCGGTCGCGCTCGTGCACGGGCGCATGAAAGCAGCGCAAAAACAGGTCGTGATTGAGGCTTTTGAGCAGGGCGAAATCGATATACTGGTAGCGACCACGGTGATAGAGGTTGGGGTCGACGTGCCGAATGCGAATATTATGATTATTGAGAACCCCGAACGCCTGGGCCTGTCTCAGATTCACCAGTTACGCGGACGGGTTGGTCGCGGTGGGCGAGAAAGTTTTTGTATATTGCTGGTAAAGGATAAGCTATCGACACTGGCTTCGAGGCGTATAGATATTATTCGTAATCATCAGGATGGCTTTTTGATCGCGCAAAAAGATCTCGAGCTACGCGGTGCCGGTGA
>CAXMNA010000119.1:0-20503 GCA_964194715.1 uncultured Gammaproteobacteria bacterium | reverse complement strand
GGCGAGGCCATTTTCCAACGTGTTGTCAGCCATCAAGGTCACCTGGTCGCTGCCGTATTGGAACTCGCCTATTTTCTCGCGAGTGACAAACGACGACCCCGCCATTGACACCTCGTAACCCATCACGCGGTCGAGTTCGGTAGCATGCCCTACTGATTCGTGAATCGTCAGCGACAGATTTTCCGAATCGGTAATAATATCGAAATCACCTTCCGGTGAGAGCCTCGCCGAGAGTTTTTCCTCGGCCTGGGTGGCCACGCGCTCGGCCTGGTTGATGAATTCTTCCTTTTGATAACATTCGAAACCCTGATTGCTCGCCGGCGCCCTCCAGTTGCGTTCCTGGAAATCGCCGTTGCCCACGGCAATCGCCCAGATCGCGGACTCCGACGACGTCACGTCACTGTGCAACTCGGATCCCTCAGTATTCACATACCAGCGCTGTACCCGTTTGAACAGCAGGTAGCCCTGCGCGCGTTTCACCGATTTATTCCTCAGCATCACTTCGTTGGCCGCGATCAGGAGATCGGCTTTGTCTTCCAGTGCAACCGCGAAAGGGTCCTGTTGGCAGGAGGATTTAAAATCGAGCGACAGCGTCGCTTCCGGCGCCCATTTCACTCCATCCTCGCGTAAGGCCATCGCCGAGGCCCTGGCAATTCGCATAGCCAGAGTGACGACTTTCGTAACCTCGTCTGCTGTATAGGTCGGCGACGAAGCAAATCCCCATGCACCGTGATAAAGCACCCGCACTCCAAAGCCGCGGTCGTCACCATCGTTGCAACTGGAGAGCGCATTGTCGCGGGATACGACGCGCTGTTTGCGAATCGACAGGTAACGCGCATCGGCAAACTGACAGCCCGCTTTTGAGGCGTTGTTGCAGGCAAGTTTCAGAAGGTCAAACATCGTTAATCATGGTATGGGCCAATGGCTTTGCCGACAGATTTTAATCGATAATTCGGAGAGTCTGGGATCATTCTTCATTGAAGCCGGGTTCAGAATATAGTCTTCTCTAGTTGAGGATCTGGTAACCCCGATTCCGTAAACAGTTTTTTACGACCTGGCTTTTTTCCCGTTGGGTGGCGGTTGCGCCTTTAGTGCCGCCAAGGATTCCGCCGACGCCAGCTGCTTTCTTCACGCTGTCGCTATCGCCTGTTACCGCGCCGATCAAACCGCCGACGATGGCGCCACCGACTGCACCGGAGCCGGCTTTTTGCTCCACTTGATCTGCAATCTGTTCGCATTCGGCGAGGTCGTATTGATATAACTCCATATCAACGCTGGCGGTATCAATGATGGGCTTCGAGTGGCTTGCGGCACAACCGACGGTAAACGTAATTGCAAGTAAGGTAATGCAGTGCATGATACTTCTCATGACTTTCTCCGGTGATACCAAACTTCGAGGGCAGGGATTCGATGGTATTGTTCCAGGCGTGAACAGGGGCAGATTTCGTTTAGCTTCCAATTACCCGATTGCCGGCATCGACGAGTGTTGATAAACCCGGTGTTGATAAACAATATCATGCTATATCAGCAAACCTGGCCAAAAGAGGGTAAAAATCGAAATTAATGTGATCTGTACCATGTTTTTATCACCTGAGGCATGCTTTCATGGGCACTGGACGGTCTTGTTTTCGATCAATTTTGCCTAAAGCCAGGTGAGCTTCATGTGCCTGGAAAATGATTGTTTAGATATTGGGCGTAAAGATCAAATCAGGATTGAATTGTAGTATATTATTGGCATTACAATAATTTACTAAAATAAACACCATAAAAAGAAATAATGCTTGATCTAGGAGGTTCGCCGAATTTGACATTAGAATCAATAGAATTGGTTCGGCTGCCCAGTCCCCCGCAACTTCTCAGCAAGCTGCTTGATGTTTGTCATGACCCTGATAGTACAATCGATGAGCTCGCCGATTTAATCGGCACCGATGCGGCCCTTACCGGTAAGATAATCATGGCCGTCAACTCCGCGGCATTTGAGATCAGGCAGCCCGTTGAAAACTTGAGCCATGCCATAGCATTACTGGGCCATGAGCTGGTGAAAACCATGTTGCTGACCTCATCAATGCAGCAACTTTTTGCGGGATTAATTAATACGCAAAAGGAATTTGTCTGTAATGCCTGGCTGGATTCGTTTTATTGCGCCGTGATATCTAGAGATCTCGCCCTTTCCTTAAATTATGAACATCCTCAAGATGCTTACCTGGCGGGTCTACTACACGATTTCGGGCAAATTGTATTTGATGCCAGGTTCCACGATCAATATGTCGATATTATGGGCCTGGCAACCGAAGATGAAACAATACGCAAGGAAATCCAGAAGTTTGGCCTCAGCCATATTGAACTGGGTGCCAGCCTGATAGAACAGTGGCCCAGCCTGAGCCCCGCAATTGCGGATGCTGTCCGTTTTCACCACGAAGATAAAGAACAGTTGCAAGGCAGTGACATCCTTTGCCAGATAGTTGCCGAGGCGAACGAGATGGCCCGGCATTTGAGCCGTTTTGGCAGGCCCGATGCCAAATGGCATTCCTCGTTGGTCGATGAAAAAGAATTGAAGCTCATCTTTATTCACGTGCAGGATAAGATGGCCCAGATAGCCACTACGTTTGGGATTCCTTACCCTAAATCCGGAAGCCTTACGCAGGTTCAATTCTCGCAGGATATCGAAAGAGAAACGATCAAGCTTGCAAGAAGAATCAGAGATGCTTCATTAGTTAAGGTCGTTACTGCTGAAGATAATGATTCAACCATTATAAACACGCCTAGAGACCTGATATTAAAAATTGCCCGGGAGATGCAGTTATTGTTTTCAATTTCTGACGTGGCGATGTTGTTTCCGGATCCGCAAAATCCCGATTATTTAGCCCTGCATGAAGCTAGCCAGGTTCGAGCGGTCAGCAAGTTCTCTGTTGAAAACAATAACAGTCAAATAATCAGGAGTTTTGTCGAGCAATGTAACGTCTGGATCGAACCAGAGAAAGCGCAGGACGAAATATCTCCTATATCCGACCGCCAGATCATTCGCAGACTGAATCATGAGAACGCGTTCAGCTTGCCGTTAGGTCATGGCGACCAGGTCATTGGCGTGATTATTATTGGCTCAAACAGGGAACAAAAAAAGTCGCTCGAGAATCTGGCAAAGTTTATTTCCGATTACCTGAAAATTAATGCCGAGATGTGGTTGAAAAATAACCAGGAACAGAAACAACGAGATTTCGATGACAACATGAAAAAGGAGCAGGACCATAAGGATGTTGACAAGTTAATCCATGAAATCAGCAATCCGTTGAGCGTTATTGGTAACTATATCGATATTATTAAAGGAAACTCAAAATCCGGTGGCGGAAATAACGATGAAGAAATTAGAATACTGAAGGAAGAGCTGCAAAGAATCGGGAACATTGTTTTAAATTTTAAAGACGAGCGAGAAACTGGATCCCCGACAGTACTTTTAAACGAAGAATTAAAAATGTGCGTTCCGCTCTATATAAAATCGATTAGTAATGGTAAAAAGGTTGAAATCAAGTGGGACCTCGATGAGTCGGACTCTGAAATTGTGATAACCAGGGATGCTTTTCGTCAGGTTATACTCAACCTGGTCAAGAATGCTGTTGAAGCGCAGACTCGTGATGCAGAGGTTGTGGTTTCAAGCCGTCATTTCGTGAACATTGACGGGGTGACTTTTGGTCAGTTTTCCGTTGCAGACCGAGGCAGGGGGATTGACCCGATTACTCGACAATTGCTCTTTGCCCCTTTGGCCAGTGCGAAAGATGGTGCTATCAGGGGGCTTGGACTTTCCGTGACAGCCGATATTGTTGCCCGTTATAATGGGCAGATTAAGTACATGGAAAACGAGGTCGGCGGTGCTTCATTTGAAATATTGATTCCTTTGCGATTGAAAAAATAATCCGATTTTTAAACCCAATGGATAACTTGTTGATCACTCTTGAAGAAAAAGCACGGCGCTTTAAAAAGCCTACGTCGATTCTGGTGGTAGATGACGACCGCCCTGCACTCGAAAGTCTGGTCATGTTGCTAAAGCGAAAATGGTCTGATATTACCCAGGCCGAAGATGGTGAAGTGGCCATCTCCCTCATTCAACAGCGGCAATTCAATTTGATAATACTTGATCTGAATATGCCGAAGAAGTCGGGTGACCAGGTATTAGCTTTCATTAAAGATAAAAAAATAAAAACAACGGTCATAGTCCTGAGTGGCGAGACCTCTATCAATAAGGTAACCGAAGCTGTGCGTCTGGGCGCCTATGATATTTTCAAGAAACCCTATAGCTTTGATGAACTCGAGCATTCGATTCGCAATGCGCTGGATAAATTAAATATCGAGGATGAAAAGGCTCAAATTCAAAACCGATTGGCTCATTCAGAACGACTGCATCGCTACATGGTCGATAATTCCCCGGATTTAATTTATATACTGAACCTGGCGGGTGAATTCAGCTTTGTGAATGATAGCGTTACCAAGCTACTGGGTTTTGACAAGGCCGATGTCCTTGGCAAGCACTACAGCGAATTTATCGCCGATGAAGACCGTTTAAAAGCGGAGTTTCTATTTAATGAACGACGCCGGGCAAGCCGTTCAAACAGAACCATTGAGCTCGGTTTGAAATGTAATACCAAGGATCCTACAAAGCCCTTTGAAGTGACAACCCGGCCGATCGAACTTAACTCCATGGGGATTTATGCGGTCGATTCAAAAGATCCTAAAAAGATAAGTACCTACCAGGGCACCTACGGTGTGGCGCGCGACATTTCCAGTAGGAAAAAAGCGGAAAAACTGATTACCTACCAGGCGTATCACGATCTTCTCACCAAGTTACCCAACCGGGCGATGTTGCATGATCGCCTGGATCTCGCCATCAGGCAGTCAGAAAGAACCGGCGAATCTTTGATCGTCATGTTTCTTGATTTGGACAGGTTCAAATTGATCAATGACAGTTTTGGTCACGTGGTTGGCGATCAACTGTTAGTCGAGGTTGCCGATCGACTCAAAACTGAAATCAGAACCGGTGATACCTTAGCCCGGCTCGGCGGCGATGAGTTCATGTTGTTACTACCACAGCCTACCTCCAGGGAGCAGGCTGAAAGAGTTGCGCAAAAATTAATCGCGAGTTTGCAACAGCCCTTCTATTTGAAAGGTAAAGAAGTCTATATCAATATCAGCATCGGGATAGCGGTGTTTCCCGATGACTCGAACGACATTAATACGCTGATCAAAAACGCCGATATGGCCATGTATGACGTCAAGGCGACCGGGAAGAATGGATATACCTTTTATAGCGACAAGATCGAACATGCCGCTGCTGAAAAGATTTCCATAGAAAGCGGACTTAGAAACGCGTTAAAAAATAATGAGCTGGAAATATTTTATCAACCACAGATAGACGTGGAAACCAGGCAGATAGTGGGTGTTGAAGCGCTGCTGAGATGGAATCATCCTCATCTTGGACTGCGCCCACCGAGTTATTTTATGGAACAGGCCGAGGAATCGCGCATCATCGAACAACTCAGTAATTGGGTGCTACATCGTGTCGCCGCCGATTTATTCACTAGTAAGGATTTTTTAGAGAGTCAGATTAAAGTCAGTATCAATTTGTCTGCGACAGATATCAGGCAAAAAGATTTCCCGGAAAACCTGGTTGCCTTTACCGAGGTTTACGGCATCGAGCCGGAGCGGCTGGAAATTGAAATAACCGAAAATATGTTTATGAGCGATATCCAGACCTGTACCCATAAATTACAGGTTTTGGCCAACAAGGGTATCTCGATTGCAATCGATGATTTCGGTACCGGCTATTCTTCACTTAACTATCTGCGAGAACTGCCGGTTCACACGATCAAAATAGATTATTCGTTCATATCTGAAATCGAGCATTCCAAGAAAGGGGCTGCCCTGGTTGCAGCGATTGTCGGTATGGCGCAGGGCCTCGGCATTGAAACCATTGCTGAAGGTGTCGAAAACACCAATCAGTCTGACTACCTCGAGGGTTTAGGTTGTCACCTGATGCAGGGTTTTCTTTTCAGCGAACCTGTCAAGATTGGTAATTTCCTGGAATCAGTAACCACTCAAAACAACAGTCTTTCAAGCTTGTCTAACGCTTGATCGCTTAAAGAGTTAAACTCTGTTGTAGACAATCACCTCGGGAATCCGAATGTCGTACACGCCAGAAAACCTCGCCGAGTTAGACGTGTTGATGCTGTTCAAATCCCTGTCTGGACTGGAAGGCGTCAAGATTCATAAAACTGCCGAAACCTCGGTAATATCGGCGGCTCAGCATTTGTATGAAAATGGTTTTATAACCCAGGTCGATGGCGGTTATCTAACCCCGCTTGGCATCCAGGCCGCCGAACACGCACATACGCTGTTTACCCTGCTGAACTCCGGCGGCAATGAGTAAGATAGTTTACCTTGCGCACTAAAAGGGATTTTTCAGAAATCGCATGAAAATCGTTTTTTCACATGGAAAGGAAAGCGGTCCGTGGGGATTTAAAATAAAACGATTGGCCGAGATTGCTACCAGGCAGGGGTGCAGCGTCGACAGCATTGATTACACGGACTTGATGGACCCCGACCTTCGGGTCGAGCGATTACTTACTACACTGGAAAAAGAAATCGATGATTTTATTCTGGTCGGTTCCAGCATGGGAGCCTATGTTGCACTGGTGGCGTCTGAGATAGTCATGGCTAAAGCGGTTTTCCTGATGGCGCCGGCGATTTATATGCCGGGATTTAAAAGACAGCAGCATCACTCGAAATCCGCGCACATAGAAATTGTGCACGGCTGGTCCGACGACGTGATTCCCGCGGAAAATTCGATTAAATATGCGCAGCAGGCTGACTGCACGCTCCACCTGATTAGTGGGGACCATGCCTTGAACGACGTGATCGAAACGGTCGAGAATATTTTCGGCCAATTCCTTGCCACGGCGTCACACGCGTAACCGAACGGGAAAGATAGTTATTGATTCAAATACGCTCCGATCGCGTGCATCGCGCCGAAGACAGTTTTTAATCTCGGCACCGAGGTGAACTCTGGCCAGGTGGATAGTTTCACGACCACCATTTGCTGCTCCGGATCGATGTAGATGAGCTGTCCAAATACACCCCTGGCCATGAATCCCTGCCGGTCAACATTCTCGATCCAGAATTGATTGCGATAAGCACCATTGGGAGCGGCCTCGGTGTAAGGTTCGCCAAACAGGCTGTGGTCTGCATTGTGAATATCCTCGATCCAGTTCCCGGGCACGATTTGTTGATCATTACCTACTCCCTGTTGCAATAGCATCTGGCCAAAGCGGGCATAGTCGCGCAAGGTGGCGTTGAAACCGCCGCAGGCCAATGCATAACCCGCAGAATCAACCGTGAAGTTGGCGCTTTCCTCGCAACCCAGCGGCTGCCAGAGTTCACGGCTGACCAGTTGGGCCAAGCGGGTCTGGGTAACGCGTTCCAGGCAATGCGCGAGTACGTCGGTTTCAATCGAGCGGTACTTGAATTTTGCCCCGTGCTCGCGTTCGCGTTTGGTTAAGGTCAGGATTTGATCCCACACACAGGCTGCTGCCTCAACGCCTGCCTTGGGCGGTTTCCAGCCACAGGCAATATCGGTGATGGCAATATCGGAGTCAGTCGCGTCGTAATTTTCGTCGTATGAAACTCCGGTTGTCATATCCATGACCTGTTGCAAGATGGCGCCTTTCCATGCGGTCGATTCAAGCTCGGGCAGGTAGCTGGTGACGAGTTCAGCTGGGTCGA
Source organism: uncultured Gammaproteobacteria bacterium (assembly GCA_964194715.1). GTDB lineage: Bacteria > Pseudomonadota > Gammaproteobacteria. The sequence continues at coordinate 12,736 of CAXMNA010000119.1, read as the reverse complement.
TCAAGCCACGTTCGATCAGAATGCCCGCCACCGCCGCGACCACCGATTTTGCCATTGACTGGGACAAATGCAGCGAGCGATCCGTCATGCCATTGTGATACTGTTCGAACACGATGTCGCCCTTGTGCAATACAGTAATGCCATCGGTGTAACTCGAATCGATCCAGCTTTTTATTGTCGTCGGTTCGGCGTCTTCTACCGAAAATTTGATTTGCTCGAGCTCACGCGGATTGCGTGCCAATTCCCAGACCTGACCGCTACCGCGCCAGACTTCCGTGGTCGGTAGAATCTGCCTTACGTTTTGGAACGTCCACCGGTTCCACGGTGCCCAGTCCCATTCGGCGCGGGGTACTCGTTGTTCCTCTGGCACCGGAAAGCCTTGCATTATCTTTGACATGATTTGATCTTCGAAAGTTATGCGTTAGAAAAAAAGGGCTACCACGACTTGTGCCATGGCAACCCCTCCGGTTCAACTGCTTAAAGCGGGATTACTTCTGCCATTCGCTTTGGGCTTGTTAGTTATGGTTTTCGCGAAACTATACTTGCACTGCAGGGGGGCAGCAAGGTGAAAACCACATATCGAGAGGTTCAAAATTCATCGCTGGTGGCTTTCTCGGGCAGGACTTGAGAGCCACTACCCCGTTTTAATTTGTCTTTGTATTGATGCCGATCAATTGGTATGGTGTGAAACAGCTCGAAGATAAGGAGCTACAACCGAAGATGGCAAGGGCTCGAAAAATGAAAAAAGCAATTAATGATATCCCGGGTATTGGCCCGAGTTCAGAAAAAATCCTGATCGAAAATGGTTTCAAGACGCTGGAGGGAATCGCGGGCGCTGCGATCGATAAACTGGCTCAGGTTCCTGGGTTCAGAGTGGCACGGGCGAGCAAAGTCATTAAAGCAGCAAAAGGAATGCTCTCCGCCCCTCCCACCTGGGTGGCCAAGGCCGAAAAAGGTCGAAAGCAAAAAGCACACAAGAAAGTTGCTCGCGTTAAAAGCAATGAGAAAAAGAAGCAGAAGCAAGAGAAGCTGAAGAAGGAGAAACTTAGGAAGGAGAAGCTCAGGAAAGAGAAACTCAGGAAAGAGAAACTCAAGAAAGAGAAACTCAAGAAAGAGAAGCTTAGAAAAGAGAAACTAAGGAAAGCAAAGCTTAAGAAAGAGAAACTGAAGAAGGCGAAGCTGCAGAAGGAGAAACAGCGCAAGGAGAAGCAGCGCAAGGAGAAACTCAGGAAGGAGAAACTGCGCAAGCAGAAATCGCAGAAAAAGAAGCCGAGCCAAAAGCGTAAAAAATAACTGGCATTAGGACAGCGAAAAACTATCTGATTGGGAGGCAGCCCGGTAATTGCCCTTATCGGGCATGTCGATCATATCTAGTGGGTTAAGCAGGTCTCGGCCCAGCAATAGATAGAGTCAAATTTGCGAACCAGGCGACAAGACTTGTGGTAGCCTTTAATTTCAAAGATTTTTGATACGAAATACAGATTAAATGAGCCGGTTACTTTTATGAGTCTGCAAGGCATAAACCATCTCGCTTTCATTACCGACGACATGGTGACCACTATTCGGTTTTATCGTGACCTGCTCGGTTTAAAACTGAGTGCCGGGATTGGTCACGATGGCTATCGACATTACTTTTTCCAGCTTGCCGATGGCACTACCCACGTCGCATTTTTCGAATATGGAGGTGCGACCGTCATGAATCGAAAATTTCCCGGCGATCGCACCAACCTGCCGCTAGGCTTTGATCATGTGTCGTTCACGGTGGAGTCGCGGGAGGCATTATTTGCCCTCAAGGATCGTGTCGAAGCTGCCGGGCTCGAGGTTGAGGGTGCGGTAGATCATGGCTTATTCTGGTCGATCTATTTTTATGACCCGCATAATAATATACCGCTAGAGGCGACCTGGCAGTTCATGGATCTCGAGCAGATGCCGGCAATCAGCGAAGACGACCCGCTCGATATCGCCGCCGAAGGTTCCGAACTTCAGCCGGGCCATTGGCCATCTGTCGAGAACCCTACCCCGGAATCGGAAATGCGAGCCTTGACCGGGAACGGCCAACCGATGCGCGAAAATTTCCTGAAACAGGGCCTGGCCCGGTATTCCACCGGCGTGCCATCTGAATTCCAGGAATCACTGGCGGCTGAAGACGATAGTTGAAGTCTTTAGTCTAGCGGGCGCGTCATCTCGAAGACGTTGTCGACTGCGCTGTATTGCAAGTATCCCAAACGCGCAAGGGGTTTGATCTTCGATAAGTCGATCATGCCGTCGGTTAGTACCTCCTCCCTGATATGCACTCCCAACACGTGGCCGATGATCATGGTGTTGATACTGTCCTTGAGAGTGCAGGGTAGCTTGATTTCCTGGTGCAAGGCGCATTCCAGGTGAATTGGCGCCTCCTTAACCCGTGGCGGTTTCACCAGCTCCGAGTCCTCGGTGGTTAAACCAGCAAGCTCCAGTTCGTCGACCTCGTGCGCCACCGGCGCAGTCGTCACATTCATCAGGTCTTTAAGCGTCAGCGGCACCATGTTGGCGACAAATTCACCGCTCGACTTTATGTTGGACAGGGTGTCCTTTTCACCGCCATGATCGTGATAACCGTTAAAAGAAATCATCACCATTGGCGGATCGCTCGCAATAGCATTAAAAAAGCTGAATGGCGCCAGGTTAACCACCCCGCTGGGGTCAATTGAACTGACCCAGGCAATGGGTCTTGGCGCCACGCAACTTTTGAATGGATTATGCGGTAAACCATGATGTTCGCTTGTTTTGTAAAACATGTTTTTTACCGCCTGGTGATCAAACGCTGAAAGTAGCATTATTAATCGCGATCCGTAAACCTTTCTGACAACACGCCAGCATTTGTGCAGAACGGCCTGCTCAAGACGTTCACGGTTTCCGGATTTTTAAACACATTTTGAACATATATGCGGTCCTCAAATTAGTCATTAATCCCAAAAAATATTTTTAATTAGCTATAAATCTATTAGCAAATAGCCCCGGCAAGCAATATCTACCCGTAACTCAATCAATGGTGTTGAGAAATGAAGGTTTCAAAATCAGGCAATGATTCTCAAAAGGAAGGCGGGAACCTGAGAAATTTCGACTTATCTGTCGAAGAAATAAGGATATTGAAGAGAATTAGAGAATTGACACTAGCACTTGAAAAGGTTGAGCATCAGATTACTCGACCTGAAAGATTAGAATATTTTCGTTGTGCGATCAGGCAGCTGGAAGATCAGTTGGACGAAATCAGGGAAAATACACTTATTCGATAACTCGGTATGACCAGGCAGTATTTTTCAGGTCGAAAACCTTTTAAGAAACTGTAGCGGGTGAGTCAACGTGAGCAGTTACCCGGCTAGCGGCAACACCGTCGAGTACTTCACGCGTTTTAATACGAAGGTTGAACTGGCCGAACGCACGGTGGGGTGTTTCAGTATTTCAGTGTTGAGAAAGTCAGTGTAGGAATCCATATCGTGCGCGATGACCTGCAGCATGTAATCGCGTTCGCCCGACACTGAAAAACACTCGAGCACGTCGGGCAGACGGCGCACGTGATTCTCGAAATCGCGGCGGTTTTCATCGGTATGTTCGGTCATCGCGACCAACAGTAGTACTTCGATACCGAATCCAGCGAGTTTCGGATCGAGCAACGCGACCTTCTGCCGGATCAGTCCGGCCTCCTCGAAATCCCGAATACGCCGCCAACAGGACGTGCGCGAAAGACCGGCCTGTTCGGCCAGGTCGGCCTGGCTTTGTGTGACGTCACTTTGCAGCGCCTGCAACAGACGGCGATCACTGATTGATAGCTTCATGGGAAATAATATCTAATATTGATAAAAATTGAATAAACGGTTTCAAAATATAGCATAAATAGGTAAATACTGGGCAGATAGTTCGTAAAAACCGACCATAATGTTGTATTGCTGTGAGTAAAACGGAGCAACCCGTGTCAGAATCCTTTGATAACCCAATGGGGCTCGATGGATTCGAGTTCGTCGAATTCGCCGCACCCGATCCAAAGCAACTCGAGACTGTGTTTCACTTACTTGGCTTCGAAGCTGTTGCCCGGCATCGCTCGAAGGACGTCACGCTCTACCGCCAGGGCGGTATCAATTTCATTCTCAATAACGAGCCACAAAGCCACGCCGCGTATTTCGCACAGGAACACGGCCCTGCCGCCTGCGGCATGGCCTTTCGTGTCGACAACGCGCACGACTCGTATGCGCGCGCGCTCGAACTCGGCGCCCAGCCTATCGACATTCCGACTGGGCCGATGGAATTACGTCTGCCCGCGATTAAGGGTATTGGTGCCGCGCCGTTGTACCTAATCGATCGTTACACCGAAGGCAACACGATCTACGACATCGACTTCGAGTTTTATGACGGAGTCGAACGGCATCCTGAAGGCTGCGGTTTCAACGAGATCGATCATCTCACGCATAACGTCTACCGCGGTCGCATGGATTATTGGGCCAATTACTACGAGAGCCTGTTCAACTTCCACGAGAGTCGCTACTTCGATATCAAGGGTGAATACACGGGCCTGTTATCGAAAGCGATGGCAGCACCTGACGGTCGCATTCGTATTCCGCTCAACGAGGAATCTTCGAAAGGCACGGGCCAGATCGAGGAATACCTGATGGCGTTCAATGGCGAAGGTATCCAGCACATTGCGCTGTCCTGCAACAATCTCTATGAGTGTTGGGATCGACTTCAGGCCCGCGGCATGGAATTTATGACGGCACCACCCAATGCTTATTACGAAATGCTCGAAGAAAGACTGCCTGGGCACGGTGAACCTGTCGATGAGCTCAAATCGCGTGGCATCCTGCTCGACGGCTCAACCGAGGATGGCGATCCACGTTTGCTGCTGCAGATTTTTTCAAACAATATGGTTGGCCCCACCTTCTTTGAATTCATTGAACGCAAAAAAGATGAAGGCTTCGGCGAAGGCAATTTTACAGCTCTGTTTGAATCGATTGAGCGCGATCAGATCGCGCGTGGTGTGATAGACAAAGCGTAACGGATAAGAGGATAAACCAGTGGAATTGAAGCGTATTCACCACGTAGCCTACCGCTGCAATGACGCGAAGGAAACCGTCGAGTTTTACCAGCGGGTACTGAACATGGAGTTCCAGATCGCGTTTGCCGAAGATACTGTGCCCTCGACCAGGGAGCCGGATCCGTACATGCACGTATTTCTCGATGCCGGGATGGGCAACGTGCTGGCCTTCTTCGAACTGCCGACGAAGCAACCGATGGATCGCGACCGCAATACACCCGAGTGGGTGCAACACATCGCGTTCGAGGTCGAGGATTACGAAGCGTTGCTAACTGCCAAAGCACATATCGAGTCGCAGGGTATCGATGTTATCGGACCTACTAACCACGGTATCTTTCAGTCAATTTACTTCTTTGATCCAAACGGTCACCGTCTCGAACTCGTCGCCAACACGCAGACGCAGGAACAGATCGAGGAGCTGAAGCGAGTCGCACCGGCCATGCTCGAAGAGTGGAGCGAGACTAAAAAGGCGCCACGTCACGCGGCCTGGTTACACGAACTTGAGTTCACGGATAACTTGCCATGAAGCTAGCCTCATTGAAAAGCGGTCGGGACGGAGAACTCGTCGTCGTTGCACGTGACCTCAAAACCTGTCTTCCCGCAGGCAAAATTGCGCCAACGCTGCAGCATGCACTCGACAACTGGGACGATGTTGCCCCCGCACTTGAAAAGATCGCTGCGAAGGTCGAACGAAGTGGCAACGATTTCCACCAGGCCGCTTGCGCGTCGCCGTTGCCGCGTGCGTATCAGTGGACCGACGGCTCCGCCTACGTCAATCATGTCGAGCTGGTACGTAAGGCACGCGGAGTGGAGATGCCGGAAAGCTTCTGGACCGATCCGCTTATTTACCAGGGCGGCTCGGATTCGTTTATCGGACCTCGCGAGGCAATTCTTGCCGACAGCGAAGATTGGGGTATCGACTTCGAAGCCGAAGTCGCGGTTGTGACGGGCGACGTACCGATGGGTGTCAGCGCGGAAGATGCTGCGCAGTACATACGCCTGGTAATGATCGTGAACGACGTTTCGTTACGTAACCTGATCCCGGCGGAACTGGCCAAGGGGTTCGGCTTCTTCCAGTCGAAACCGTCGAGTGCCTTCGCGCCAGTTGCCGTCACCACCGACGAGCTGGGCGATGCGTGGCAGGACGCCAGGGTGCATTTACCCTTGTTGTCGTCCCTTAACGGCGAACTGTTTGGTAAACCTGATGCCGGCGTCGATATGACGTTTGACTTTGGTCAGCTGATTGCACATGCAGCAAAGTCGCGGCCGCTTACGGCGGGTTCAATCATTGGCTCGGGCACCGTCTCGAACAAGCTCAACGGTGGGCCTGGCAAACCGATCGCGGAGGGGGGTGTAGGTTACTCGTGTATCGCCGAGGTTCGTACTATCGAGGCAATCGACTTGGGCGCATCGAAAACCTCGTTTCTGAACTTTGATGACCGGGTCCGTATCGAGATGCTCGACGCGGCCGGTGATTCGATCTTCGGCGCCATCGATCATGTGGTCAAACGACACAAGGTTTGATGGCGATACAAAATCTTTAATTTACTGGCACTCATCAACAACATGCAACACATGGCGTAGCGGTGTACCGCTCGACCCCGTTTTGCCCACTATAATCCAGCCAGTTATTTTGGGATAATCCGTCGGTGCTGCAAATCTCTCGCAACGTTTCGATCCCCGATGATGAAATTGAATTGTCGGCAATCCGGGCACAGGGTGCCGGTGGGCAGAACGTCAACAAGGTTTCTTCGGCGATTCATCTTCGCTTTGACGTCAATGCGTCATCGCTACCCGATTTTTACAAGAAACGTCTGCTGAACCTGCGCGATCGGCGAGTTAGCAAGGATGGTGTCGTAATTATCAAGGCACAGCAATTTCGGACCCAGGAAAAAAACCGGCAGGCTGCGCTTGAACGATTACAGGAACTGGTAAAAACGGTGGCAGTGGTGCAAAAAGCAAGAAAACCGACCAAACCCACGAAAGGCTCGCAACGCAAACGCCTGGACAGCAAAACTCAACGAGGCAAGACAAAGCTGCTACGTGGCAGGGTTGTTGATCAATAGCAATGGCGCCAATCGATGTATTGGACGAAAAAGCGCACGCGCAATAATATTGGACTAGGCAAGCAGGACTCACGCAGAATAGATCCATGAGATTCCATCATTTGCCTTTCTGGTTGTTACTAATCTGCGCCGCCGCGGTGGCAAATGAATGGCAACCACGCCGTCTGCTGGAGTTTGCGGTTGCAACCTGTCATGCCTGGCAAGCCACCACGGAGCCCTCACCGGGATTTGCGACCGGATCGATCGTTAAATCCGAGATCAAATTTCGCGAAACCACAGTTGGTACCCGCTACCGATTGGAGGTTGATAACAATGCCCTGGTGGAGCTAGATGTTATAGACCGCACGGGACAGCCCACGCGTTTTATCAGTACGTTGTTTGGCGGGCTTGGCGACCCATTGGTATTGTTGTCACTGAGCTCGGATTGTAACCTGCAGGCTGCGCGCAAGATTAATTATAGCGAGCAGGGCCAGGCGATAGATATCGTTTCGCTGAATACGGATCTCGAGCCGAAAGGTGAGCCTGACTGGCTAAACCCGCCATTGGAATTTATCGAACGAGACCCCGACCAGGCTTTAAAACTTCCCGCTGACGCGATCCCGTTACGGATCGGCATGGTGGATTCGGGCGTTAACTACCGGTTGCCGGAAATCAATCGTCGCCTCGCCAGAGACGCCGACGATCGACTGATTGGCTACGATTTCTGGGACATGGACGACTTACCCTTCGATGCCCATCCGGTAGATACCGGATTCTTTCTGCAGCGCCATGGCACCCGCACCGCCTCGCTGTTGCTACGTGAGGCACCGGGTGTCGAGCTGGTACCCTATCGCTACCCGAGGCCCGACATGTCGCGCATGCAGGCGCTGGTGGAGCATGCGGCAAAAAACCAGGTGACTATTCTTGGCATGCCACTCGGCAGCAACCAGCTGGAAGACTGGGGAAGCTTCGAGCGTACCGCACGCGCGCATCCACAAATGCTGTTTATCGTTTCGGCAGGTAACGATGGGCGCGATATCGATGAACGCCCGGTGTACCCGGCTGCGCTCGATCTCGATAACATGCTCGTGGTGACATCGGCGGACGATTTCGTGCAACCCGCTGAACGCACCAACTGGGGCAGAATCTCAGTCGATTACCTGGTGCCGGCGGAACGATTGGCAGCGCTTGACTATTCCGGTTCCGAAACCCGGGTCTCGGGTTCGAGCTATGCTGTATCCCGCGTGACCGCACTTGCGGCTCGCCTTAAAATGGCGCACCGGCAATGGAGTGCAGCCGAGATTGCGCGTGAACTTCGCCGACTCTATGGCAATAGCAGTCCCGGTGCACGCGACTGGGTCAGCGGCGGTTACATCGCCGATCCGCTCGCCGGTGCCCCGGTGCTCAAACAACCGCTTCCGAATCTCGACCTTAAGCCGCCACAAAGCAGCGCGGGTTTGCGGTTGCCAATCGACATCCTGGTACTGGATTCGCGTTGGTCGCAACAGCGTATCGAGCAGGCGATGCAGCAGGCCTACGATGTACTCGCGCAGTGCGCGATCATTGCCGGCGAGTTCACGATCCACACCATCGATGGCGATGATTATCTGCGCGACTTGTCTACCGGGAGTGCGCGTACGTTGCTCGAAACCGCCAGCACGCAACGCATGACAGTGGTGTTCGCTCGCGATACTCGCATGCAGGCGGCCTTTGATGGCGAGGCCTTTGGTCTCGGCAATACACGCATGCGACCGTGGCTTGCGCCGAGTGTCTGGTTGATGCTGGGTGTCGATGATGCAGGTATCGCGCTAGCGCACGAGCTCTATCACGTGATTGCTAACAGCGGTGATCATGTTGAGGGAGTCGCCAACCTGATGCAGGGCCGTACCCGACCCGAAAGCCTGAAGTTGACCCTTGAACAGTGCCAACTCGCCCAGACTAACGGCATCGCGAATCGACTGTTGCAAGATTGAGTCGAGGAAGGCCGGAATTCGCCAGTAGGATTCGTAATACGACCATAATGAACTAGCTGTCGCCAAATCGATCAAAGCTTCACGGTCAAACTGGAGTGACACGTGAATCAACCACTGCAATCAGTTAATCAAACTAATGATCAACACAAAAGTTTTACAGCCAATAGCAAACGCATACTAGTAGTCGAGGACGATCCTGATATCAGCCATTTGCTGGAAATCCATCTCAAGGACAATGCTTTCGAGGTCGATGTGGTCAGCAACGGTATCGATGGTCTCGAACTTGCACGTACGCAATCGTACCGGTTGATTGTACTGGATTTAATGTTACCGGGGCTTGATGGTCTCGAGGTCTGTCGGCACCTGCGCAACCAGGCGGTTACAGTTCCGATCCTGATGCTGACCGCCCGGTCATCCGAGATCGATCGCGTGCTGGGTCTTGAACTTGGCGCAGACGATTACCTCACCAAACCTTTTTCGATTATGGAATTACAGGCGCGCATCAAGGCAATTTTGCGCCGCGTCGATATTTCGAATCAGCATCAGCCCGCTAATCTTGCTGACAAAATCGAAGCAGGCAAGCTGCTTATCGATGTGTCGAGACGCCATGTTTTAATCGATAACCAGGCAGTTGAACTGACGGCCAAGGAGTTCGATTTACTATTGTACTTCGCACGCCATCCAGGCCAGGTTTTTAGTCGCGGACAATTGCTTGACCAGGTCTGGGGATACAGTCATAACGGTTATGAACATACCGTCAATTCACATATCAATCGCTTGCGCAGAAAAATCGAAGCGGGCGCGGAACAGTCACAATATATCGAGACTGTCTGGGGCGTAGGTTATCGCTTCAGGGAGACCTGAGGGCAGGCTTATGTTTCACAGCTTGTATATTAAACTCGTAGTGGTTTTATTTTTCCTGTTTATTCTGATTGGCGGGGTGTTCCTGACGGTAGCGCTATATACCGCCCCGATGTACCAACAGGAGCTAAGTCAACAGCTCAACCATGACCTGGCTAAGTATATTGTGCGCGAGCATGTACTCATCGAGGACGGTGAGGTGCAGCAGGATAACCTGTCAGAACTTTTTCACAATGTGATGATTATCAATCCCAGCCTCGAGCTCTATTTACTCGACCCGCAAGGGCAGGTGGTAGCGCATTCGATGGCGCCGGATAAAGTTAAGCGCAACCAGGTTTCACTGGACCCGATCAATACCTTTCTCGCGAACGAAAATCACGGTTTGATCATGGGTGACGACCCGGGCAATGAAAACAGCCTCAACAGTTTTACCGTGGCGCCGATCGACTACAACAGTAAGCGCCAAGGCTATATCTACGCCATTTTGGGTAGTGAAAAAATAAGCAATATAACTGATGTCCTGCAACGCAGCCTGATTATGAAATGGAGTACCAGCGCTATAGTCATAGCACTCGCGTTTGCATTTATCGCTGGTCTGTTACTGTTTTTCTTCCTGATGCGAAAATTACGCGTGCTCAGCCTGGCGATGCAAGAATTCAAGGACAGTAACCTGCAACCGGCTGACACCATTTCCAGCCAGGAATCCAGGCCCCTCGACGAAATCGAGAGCATGGCAATTACGTTCCAGGAAATGGCGCAGCGCATCCATTCTCAAATGAACCACTTGCAGGAGATGGAGTCACTGCGACGCGAGCTGGTTGCCAACGTGTCGCATGACTTGCGTACGCCGTTGGCATCGCTCAGTGGTTTTCTGGAAACATTGCAACTCAAGTCAGACGATCTCAGCGAAGCCGAAAAACAAACCTATTTGAAAATTGCCCATGATAACGCACAGCGCCTGACGACCCTGGTCGAGGAGTTGTTTGAACTCGCCAAGCTCGACGCTAATGAAATCCGGCCGCAGCAGGAGCAATTTTCGTTGGCGGAACTGGCATTCGATATATCGCATCAGTTTTATCTGCGTGCGCGAGAGAAAAATATCAATTTTGAAGTGGTAGCCGATGCAACTGTTCCCCGGGTTTTAGCCGATGTCGGTATGATTGAACGCGTACTCGAAAATTTGATTGATAATTCTTTCAAACATACTCCCGAACAGGGCCAGATTCGCTTGCATTTATCGGCACTGCAGGGGAATGTTGAAATCGCGGTCTCCGATACCGGATGCGGTATTGCCAAAGAAGAACTGCCGCATATTCTGAAGCGCTTCTACCGCAAAATTGACAAGCAGGACAAGGATGGTACCCAGTCCGGGTTAGGACTGGGGTTGGCGATCGCATCCCGTATCGTCGAAATGCATGGCAGTCACCTGACGGTCGATAGCGAGTTACATCAGGGCACGGTTTTCAAGTTCTCACTGCCAGCCTGTACCTAATGTGATAGAAATTTTATAAATTGGTGAATGCTGTGTGATATTGATCCCGCATAGTCGCCCTCTTAATTCAGGAGGAATGACTATGTTTATGATTTTAAAAAGGGCGACCTGGGTTGCCTTTGTCACAGCTTTGATCTGTTCTTCATCGTCGGCTTTAGCCAGTGGTTACTCAACCTTTCATGTCACGATTACCAATATAACCAATGCGATCAATTTCACCCCGATTCTGGTCGCCAGCCATCGCAGACCGGTAACAATTTTTGAGCTGGGATCACCGGCTAGCGATGACCTGACCGCAATCGCCGAAGGTGGTGATGTCGTGCCAATGACAATCACGCTGAACGCCAACCGCCGAGTTGTTGATGTACAAAACTCAGGTGACTTGCTTAAGCCTGGTAAGTCGGTCACCGTGGTCGTTAGTGCGGCGCGTGGCGCCAGATATATCAGTATTGCCTCGATGATGTTGCCGACCAACGACGGATTTATTGCGCTCGATAGTGTCAAGGTACCCTGGTATGGCAGCGCGACCTATTTTTCTTCCGGTTATGATGCGGGCACCGAGCTCAACGATGAATCATGCAGGCATATTCCCGGGCCGACTTGCATAAGCGGGGTTGGACCTTCACCAGGGGAAAATCCGGGTGACGAAAAATTCGTGCATATTCACCGTGGCATGCATGGCATTGGCTCTGGCGACCCCGAGCTCAAAGCAGATGTTTATGATTGGCGTAACCCGGTCGCAAAAATTACCGTGAAAAGAGTGCGCGGTCATTAACCCAAATTGTTGGGATTAGTGGTGGGGCACATCTGGATTCCCCTTGTGCAACGAGTTCAATGCGCTCCATTATTTTTTCCCTACTCTCAAGTATTGCTTCCATCCTTAAGGGAAAAGGGCAGTTCGTTATTGAGCTGCCCTTTATTTTAAAAGTAGTCAAATCCGGGATTATCGAAGCGGTACTCGAGTAAATACCAACGCTGTCGAACCCGTTCACCAGGGGATCACAAATTGAGTCGCGAAGTACTGCTCGGATGCAGTAGAATCATTTGCGATTCAAACTAGCTGACGAGCCTGGACATGCCTGAAATAAAACTCGATAGATCCCCTGCAGATGCGGCCAATCGGCGCGCGGCAACACCATTGGTTTGCTACGAAGTCGATCAGCTACCGCCGTCTAATCTTGCCTTGTACCAACGAGCGAGTGAGGGCATGAGCAAGGTTTCCGAGATTACGGTGCCGCCGCGTGATGGCAGGACTTTCGAGGTGCCAGCAGGCGAGTTTTTTCGCATTGTCAGCGTTGAA
>CAXMNA010000118.1:0-35980 GCA_964194715.1 uncultured Gammaproteobacteria bacterium | reverse complement strand
TGGGCACCACTAAACCAACCACCACCTCAAACATTCACCTTAATATTTATCGCTTCACCGTATTTTCACCGTAATCACCCCAGCTCACATCCTGACAGCGCGACCTGTTGTAAAAGCATGATAGCTAAGGATATATCCCGGGTTGAGTCGTTAACTTGTCAATATCCCCCCAAGCTCCTAGAATGGTGGGTTCGTAATATCAGAGACGCCACGCAATAATAAACTAAAACCAAAAGTGCAGGAGGTCCGAACAATGATTCCCCCGACGTTCCAATATCACGCCCCAGGCTCGGTTGATGATGCCGTAGCCTTGCTGAGTCAATACGGTGATGAAGCAAAATTGCTGGCAGGCGGACACAGCCTGCTCCCCATGATGAAACTCCGATTTGCAGAACCTGAACACCTGGTTGATATCAATAATATAGAGTCGCTAAAGGGCATTCGAGAAGAAAATGGTGAAATCGTAATAGGTGCGATGACCTCCGAGAATGCGCTGATCAATTCCGCGCTGTTACAGGAGAAATGCCCGATTTTGCCAGAGGCGGCACGCTTAATTGGCGATCCCCAGGTACGAAATCGTGGCACGATTGGTGGGGATATTGCTCATGGCGATCCCGGCAACGATCACCCGGCGTTAATGATGGCGCTTGATGCAACGTTCACCCTGGTTGGATCCAACGGTTCACGCCAGGTCGCCGCTAACGATTTTTACCTCGGCACCTTTGACACTTTGCTGGAAGCGGATGAAATATTGACTGAAATACGTTTTGCCCCTCAATCACCCAATACGGGTAGCTCATATCATAAGCTGAAGCGCAAAACCGGTGATTTTGCGACTGCTGCCGCTGCCGCAGTGATTGAAATGTCCGGCGATACTTGCCAGCGTGCGCGCATCGCGCTGACTAATCTTGCTCCGACTGCACTCAGAGCCAGTGACGCCGAGGCGTTATTGGAAGGTCAGGTCATCACCGATGAACTCATCGACCTGGCTGCGCAGAAGGCCATGGAGTTGTGTGATCCCGCTGAAGATTTGCGCGGAGACGTCGAGTATAAAACACACATGGGCGGGGAAATGACGCGCCGCGCAATTAGAACCGCAATCGAACGCGCGAGGGGGTGAGAGATGTCTAAAACACAAGTTAGTTTCAATCTTAACGGTCAGTCTGTCGAAGTGCTGGTCGAACCCCGCGAGTTGCTAATCCATGTACTGCGTGATCAGTTGCGACAAACTGGCAGCCACATCGGTTGCGAAACCAGCCACTGTGGTGCCTGTACCGTCGACTTCAATGGCGAATCGGTAAAGTCCTGCACCTTGTTGGCGGTTCAGGCGCAAGGTGCCGATGTGATGACGGTCGAGGGCCTGGCCAGCAATGGAGAGTTGCACCCTTTGCAGCAGGCATTTATGGATGAGCACGGACTGCAATGCGGATATTGTACCCCCGGCATGTTAATGCGAAGTTACCGATTCTTGCTGGAAAACCCTGACCCAACGGAGCAAGAAATTCGCGAGGGTATGTCTGGCAATCTGTGCCGCTGCACGGGTTATCAGAATATTGTTAAGTCCATCCAGAAAGCGGCCACCGTGATTAACGAGAGTGGTCGTGACGAAGCTAGTACAGCTTGAACCCGAGGATAAAATAATGGCCGCATCAGCAGAAAGTTTAGAACGCAAAGATAAATTAGAAGGCATCGGCTGTGCTCGCAAGCGCAAGGAAGATCCACGCTTCATCCAGGGCCAGGGCAACTATGTCGATGATATCAATCTGCCCGGCATGGTCTATGGCGCGCTGGTGCGCAGTCCGCACGCCCATGCCCGGATAAAATCCATCAATAAAGAAAAAGCACTGGCGTTACCGGGTGTATTAGCCGTATTAACGGCAGATGATCTCAAACCCCTGAGCCTACACTGGATGCCGACATTGGGCAGCGATGTGCAAGCCGTACTGGCCGATGAAAAAGTCGGTTTTCAAATGCAGGAAGTTGCCATGGTCATCGCCGAAGAACGCTATATCGCCGCGGATGGCGTGGACCTGGTCGAAGTGGAATACGAGGAATTACCCGCCATCGTTGATCCCCACAAATCCATGGATGCCGATGCCCCCATCATCAGAGAAGACCTGGTCGGCAAAGATGAAGTAGGCCATGGCAAACGACTGCATGACAATCACATCTTTACGTGGGAAGCGGGTGATAAAGACAGTACCGACGCCGTCTTTGATAAAGCACCGGTTACTATCAAAGAAGAAATTCTGAATCCCCGCGTGCATCCCTGTCCGCTGGAGACCTGTGGTTGTGTGGGATCCTTCGACAAGGTTAAAGGTCAGCTAACCGTCTACATGACCTCGCAAAACCCGCATCTGGTGCGTACTGTGCTGGCCATGCTTTCAGGCATTCCGGAGAGCAAAATCCGTGTCGTCACCAATGATATCGGGGGTGGATTCGGTAACAAAGTGCCGGTCTATCCGGGTTATGTCGTCGCCATCGTGGCTTCAATTGTGCTCGGCCGGCCGGTCAAGTGGATTGAGAGTCGGATTGAAAATATCTCCACCACCGGGTTCGCCCGTGACTACCATGGTAGCGCTGAACTGGCGGCAGACAATGACGGTCGCATCAAGGCGCTGCGTTTTAACGTGCTGGCTGATCACGGTGCCTTTAATTCACATGTCTCCGCGACAAAATGGCCCGCCGGCCTGTTCAGTATTTGTACCGGTTCATATGACATTCCCACCGCCTATGTCAAGGTTGATGCGGTCTACACCAATAAAGCACCGGGTGGGGTGGCGTATCGTTGTTCGTTACGCGTCACCGAGGCGGTCTACCTGATCGAACGCATGATCGATATTCTCGCGCAGAAACTGGATATCGATAAGGCCGAGATCCGCCGGCGCAATTTTATTCAGGCGGATCAATTCCCGTATAACACTTCGCTGGGTTGGACTGTAGACAGCGGTAATTATGAACCGGCGCTGGATAAGGTTTTAAAAGCGGTAGATTATGAAGGCCTGCGCAAGGAACAGGCCGAAAAACGCGCCAATGGCGAGTTAATGGGTATCGGGATTTCAACCTTTACCGAGATCGTGGGTGCGGGTCCCACCAAGGCCTGTGACATTCTCGGCATAGGTTTGTTTGATAGTTGTGAAATTCGCGTCAATCCAACCGGCAGCGCGATTGCACGCATGGGAACTCAAACCCAGGGCCAAGGGCACGAAACCACCTACGCTCAGATCATCGCCACCGAACTCGGCATCCCATCGGAAGAAATCCAGGTGGAAGAGGGTGACACCGATAAAGCACCCTATGGCGCGGGGACCTGGGGTTCGCGCTCCACCCCGGTAGGAGCCGCTGCGGTCGCCAAAGCCGCACGCAAGATCCGCGACAAGGCCCGTAAGATAGCCGCCCATTTGCTTGAAGTAGGTGAAGACGATCTAGAGTGGGACATCGATCAGTTCAGGGTCAAAGGTGTGCCGGACCAGGCCAAGACCATGAAAGAGATTGCCATGGCAGCCTATAGCAATATTCCGGATGGCATGGAAAATGGATTGGAAGCCGTAGATTATTACGATCCACCGAACTTCACCTTTCCCTTTGGCGCTTATGTTTGTGTGGTAGATATTGATCCCAAAACGGGCGAGACCAAGGTCCGTCGATTCTATGCGCTGGACGATTGTGGCACGCGTATCAATGACATGATCATTGAGGGCCAGGTCCATGGTGGTTTAACCGAAGCCCTGGCAGTCGCCATGGGCCAGTTGATCGATTTTGACGAAGAAGGAAACCTGCTCGGTAACAGTTTGATGGATTACTACCTGCCGACCGCAGTAGAAACCCCGCATTGGGAAACCGATTACACGGTGACACCATCACCGCATCACCCATTGGGCGCCAAGGGTGTCGCGGAATCTCCCCATGTCGGTGGTATCCCCTGTATCTCTAATGCGGTCGTTGACGCCTTGTCACATCTCGGTGTCACCCATGTGGATATGCCACATACGGCGCATCGTATCTGGAAGAAATTGCATGAATTAGGGGCCAATTAATAGTGAAGGTCGAAATTGACAAGACATACCCCGTTGCAGCCTCGGCAACTGCAGCCTGGACATTTTTACAAGATATTAAAAGTGTTGCCGCTTGCATGCCGGGTGCTGAAATAACCGAGCAGAGCGATGAGGCTCATTTTAAAGGCACGGTGAAAGTCAAGATCGGACCCGCCGTTGCTGCATTCAAGGGTGATATCGAGGTGCAGGGCATCGATGCAGAAAAAAGAGAGTTGATACTGCTGGGTAAGGGTTCGGATACCAAGGGCACCTCCAGCGCGAGCATGCAGCTGACCGCATCCATCCGCGAAACAGAGAATGGCCAGTCCGAATTAATGGGCCACTCGGAAGTCACCGTAAATGGCAAGATGGCGAGTTTTGGTGGGCGTATGATGGACTCAATCTCACAAAAGATCCTGCAACAGTTTGCCGATAACTTTGCCAACAACGTGATCGCGATGGGGCAGGGGTCCGATGCAGAAGCTGCCGCTGCCAAGGTTGCTGAAGCTCCCAAAGAACTGAATGGTCTTGCCCTTGTGTGGCATCTCATCACGGACTTTTTCAATAAATTGTTTAGTCGAGAGTCTAAACAACCTTAAGTTAATCTTCGTCTACGCTTAAATTTCATACGCTTTGGATATGCCGTAAATTAACACTCAATAACGAATCGAAAATGTCGGAAATCTCATACACCCAGAATGACGCAGTCAGCAGCTTGCAGAAAGACTTATACCAGGCAGAATATGTAGCGGATCAAAGTCTTGCTTCAACCCTTTTGTTAATGAAAAAGTTACAGCGCCCATTGCTGGTTGAAGGTGATGCGGGGGTTGGTAAAACAGAAATTGCCAAAGCGCTATCCAGGGTATTCGACTGCCCGTTAATACGTTTGCAGTGTTATGAAGGGTTGGATGTCAATTCGGCGGTGTATGAATGGAATTACCAGCATCAATTATTGTCCATCAAATTACAGGAAAGTAAAAATTCCTCTGCTGCCGATAAAGATATATTCAGTGAAAAATTTCTTCTCAAACGACCCTTGCTTGAAGCCATTAGCCTGTCCGAGTCACCCGTATTATTGATTGACGAAATTGATCGTGCCGACGAAGAGTTTGAAGCATTCTTACTCGAGGTATTATCAGATTTCCAGATCAGTATCCCTGAGTTAGGCACCATTAACGCCTCCAGCATTCCGCATGTCATATTGACCTCCAATGGAACTCGCGAATTGAGTGATGCGCTGCGCCGGCGATGCCTGTATTACTATATCGACTACCCCGATTTTGAAAAAGAATTACGCATTGTCCGCAAACGCTTACCTGATATTAAACGGCAGTTGTCCAGCCAGATCGTTGAATGTATCCAGTCAATTCGCCGACTGGATCTGCGCAAGAAACCCGGCATTGGTGAAACCCTGGACTGGGCTGCGGCATTAGTACATCTGGATATTGAAAACCTGACCAATGATCCTGACCTCATCATGGATTCTCTCGCCTGCGTTCTAAAGACAAAGGACGATCGTAACCAGGTCAGTAAAGAGGTGCTGGAGCAGCTTGTGATGAATGCCGGCTAAATCATGCACATTGTTAATAACCAAGATTCATGGTCTGAAGAACCCGACAATATTCTTGTTAGTCGGATTCTTAAATTTGTTCGCTTTGTTCGTGAAAACGATTTCCAGATCGGTGTCCAGGAAGAACTGGATGCGCTAACAGTTGCGAAACATTGCAATATTATGGATCAGAAACGATTGCACTGGGGGTTGCGAAGTTTACTGTGCTCGAATACTCATGAATGGAAACGCTTTGATCAACTATTCAAAATTTATTGGTTACAACATCTAAAGCGTACCAATTTTATTCAGGGATCAAATCCTGGCGGCAAACTATCAGTTGATGCTGCCCCATTAAATTCACCCGACAGTAGAGAAATTAAGGCTGCGGATAGAACACAACAAGATGGAGATGGCGATGAGTCTATCGGCCGCGGGGGCACGCGTTCCGGTGCCAGCCAACGCGAAACCCATCTGCAAACCGACTTTCGCTTTTTGACCGACAACCAGCAAATGCACTTAATGGGTCAAATGGTTGAACGTTTGGCCAGGCGCATGCGTCGCCGTTTAATCCGACGTTATCGTAACCTGCACCAGGGGCGGCGCATTGATTTTAGACGTACGATTCGAAATAGCATGAGTCACGGTGGTACACCCCTGGAGTTGGTGTTCAAACAACGACATCGTCGATTACCGAGGCTGGTTATTTTGCTCGATGTCAGCCGTTCGATGAGTTTCTACAGTTATTTATTCCTGCGGTTTGCACGCGGCATTGTCGGTGCCTTTACCGATGCCAATGCCTTTGTTTTTCACACACATCTTGTGCATGTAACCGATGCCTTGCATGAACCTGATATAAATGTCGTCACCAAGAGACTCGCAGTATTGTCTGCGGGCTGGGCAGGTGGTACCCGTATCGGTGAATGCTTGCAAACCTTTAACCGGGATTACGCGCGGCGCATCCTGACATCACAATCCATCGTTATGATATTTAGTGACGGTCTGGACACTGGCCCGCCGGAATTATTCTCCAAACAAATGACATTGATAAAACAACGAGCAAAGAAAATTGTTTGGCTCAATCCATTAAAGGGCAGGGATGGATACCAACCCACGGCTCAATGCATGCAGGCAGCTTTGCCAATGTTAGACTTATTTGCATCTGCACATAACCTGGAAAGCCTGCTGGCCCTGGAATCCCGTCTGGTGAAGCTCTAATGTAGGAAATTTAAAATGTCTAAACCCACTAATCTAGATACCTGTTTTAAAGGTCTGGCCAGTGACGAGATGCCGCTGGCATTAGCGACCGTCATTCAAACTGCGCTGTCTACTTCCGGCAATGTCGGCGACAAGGCCCTGGTCAGTGCCGAGGGGATTGTCGAGGGATGGATTGGCGGGGGCTGTGCCCAACCCGCAGTGGTTGAGGCAGCACGTATGGCCCTGGATTCTGCTGAACCTTGTTTGATTCGGGTTGGTCCAAAAGGCGAATGGGAGACACTCGATGGCGTTGTCGATTTTTCTTCGGGCTGTCTCAGTGGCGGCACCCAGGTGATATTTGTGGAACCCTTAAACCGACAGGCAAAGCTGAGTATCCTGGGCGATTCTCCGGTGGCGCTGTGTTTATCCGATCTGGCCGGTCGACTGGATTTTTCGGTGACGGTGATAAGTCCTGACCTCGAGTCTTCTCAACTTGCAGAGACCGTTCGCCTGGAACAGGACTTCGAATCGGCAAGCGGCGACATTGTCGTCGTGGCAACGCAGGGCCGGCATGACCGCGCTGCGTTGAAGGCGGCTATTAATAGCAATGCCGGGCACATCGCGATGGTTGCCAGTCGCAAAAAAATAGCCGGGCTAAAGGCGAGTTTGGTAAAAAGTGGCATCGAGGCCAGCGCAATGGATCGCGTTCATAGTCCGGCCGGTATCGAGATCGGCGCGGTATCAGCGCCTGAAATTGCACTTTCCATTCTGGCCGAACTAGTCCGGGTGCGCCGCAGCGGAAGTACCCTTAGTGTGAGTGAGGCGCCCGCAACCCCGGTAGAACCTGCCACCGATACATCGGACGAGGGTTGCTGTAGCGGCCATGGATAAAGCAAAGATTTCAGTCATTGTCCTCGCCGCTGGTGAGTCACGGCGTATGGGAGAAATCAACAAGCTGCACATGCCGATAGCAGGCGTGCCATTACTGAGACGCAGTGTAAAAACTTTACTGGCCGCAGAACTCGGCGAAATTATGGTCGTACTCGGTCATGAAAACGCTGACACACAAGCTTTGCTCGAAGGCCTGCCGGTAGGCACGGTATACAATGAGGATTACGCGGCAGGGCAAATGACATCGGTGCACTGTGGTCTTGGAGCGTTGAGCCAACCCGGTGAAGGCGTGATGGTAGCCCTGGGTGATCAGCCCGCCTTGACGGTTAGTGATATAAATCATCTGGTCGATGCTTTCTTCACGCGCGATGGCGGCGAAGTCGTGATACCGGAATACGAAGGTAAGCGCGGAAATCCAATTATTATCAGCAGCCGCTGCCGGCAGGAAATAATCACGGGCAAATATAACCCGGGGTGTCGGCGATTTATCGAAAATTATCCTGAATTAGTACGCACCGTGAAAATGTCGGACCCCTCGGTCGTAATCGACCTCGATACGCCGGTGGATTACCACAGCTTTTGCGATTCCGTAGCACTGCGACCCGACACAACGAAACTGCAGCAGGTGAATTAACATGGCAAAAGAATTCCTCGACTATCTCATTTCGATGCGTCAGCAGAATGTAGCTTATGCGGTAGCCACGGTGATCGATGTTGCTGGATCAACTTCCGCAAAAACCGGCTCCAAGGCATTAATCGACCAGAATGGACGAGTGGTAACGGGGTGGGTTGGTGGTGGCTGCGCTGAATCTACCACCTGCCTGGCAGCCGAAAAGTGCATGGCAACTGGGGAAACCGACGTTATAGAAATCGACCTGGACGACGAAGTTCTGGGCGCAGGTATGCCCTGTGGAGGCCATATGCGCGTTTATATTGAGCCCAGCAGACCCAGACCATCGCTATGGATTATGGGGCATGGTGCGGTGGCCGAACATCTATGCCATCTGGCCGATCTAATGGAATTCTCAGTTATCGTCAACGATAGCATGGCGGAGCGTGAAAAATTTCCCGATGCGGCGCAGCTCATTACCGACGATATCGATTACAGCCTGCTAACCCCTAAGAATGAAGATTTTGTGGTGATAGCGACGCAACACAAGGGCGATCACGAATCCATGTCAAGAGCACTAGCATCGGATGCACAGTACATCGCATTAATCGCCAGCCGCAAACGCTCCCGGCTGGTGCTGGATTACCTCAGAGACAAGAACTTTTCCGATGCGGATATAGCACGCGTGATGGCACCCTGTGGGATCGATATCGGCGCACGTTCGCCCGCTGAAATCGCGCTGAGTGTCGTCAGCGAAATGGTGCTGGTTCGTCGGCAGGCCAGTGGCGTACGTATGCGCGACACGCTAAACCGGGAGGTTCCATCGCCGAAAGCGGTAGCCGGCAGCAATAGTGACAGATGAAGCACCAATGTTGGCTCCATCGAATGGCGTAGATTTCGAGGCCATACGAAAAGACTTTCCGATATTCAACAGCGGCTCTCAGACGCTACATTATCTGGACTCGGCCGCCAGTAGTCAGAAACCGAACTGTGTCATCGATGCCATCGCTCAATGCTATCGCAGACAGTACGGCCCAGTGCATCGGGGCCTTTATCCGCTAGCAGAAGCCGCCAGCGAAGCCTATGAAAAGGCAAGACAGACGCTGGCCAGGTTTATCAATGCCGCCTCCGCTGACGAGATCATTTTTACCCGTTCGGCGACCGAAGCAATCAATCTGGTAGCCTCTGGTTGGGCGGGACAAGCGCTCAAAGCGGGAGATGAAATATGGGTGAGTCAGATGGAGCATCACTCCAATTTCCTGCCGTGGCAACGAGTCTGTCGTGAGCGAGGCGCCAGTCTGAAAGTGATTCCGCTCGACAGTAGCGGGCAGCTCGATCTCGATAGATCCGGTGGGCTGTTTGGTGACAGAACCCGACTCATCGCGATCACCCATGTGTCGAATGTCCTGGGCATTGTTAATCCGGTCGAAAAGATCACCAACCTGGCCGCGCAAAAGTCTATCCCGGTACTGGTCGATGCCGCGCAATCGGTAGGACATATGCCCGTCGATGTGCAGGCGCTTAATTGTGACTTCCTGGTCGCGTCGGCTCATAAGATGTGCGGTCCTGGCGGAATCGGCTTACTTTACGGCAAAAAGGAAAGACTGGCCCAGACGGAACCGCTTTTGCTGGGCGGCGGTATGGTCGACCAGGTTCAAAGCGAGACCAGTTTATGGTCTGACATACCGGCACGCTTTGAAGCAGGATCACCCAACCTGGCAGGGGCAGTGGGATTTGAGGTAGCCGCTGACTATATCGACGGAATTGGTAGGCGTGCCATCGAGAAACGGGAACGCGAATTAGCGGTAACAGCCTTTGAGGCACTATCGGAGATCGATGGTGTCACCATTTACGGACCCGAATATAGACAGAATCTCAGTGGTATATTGTCGTTCAATATTGATGGCATACATCCTCACGATATCGCCCAGATAGCCGGTGAACACGGTGTTGCAATTCGTGCCGGGCATCATTGCTGCCAACCGCTGATGCAACACCTGAATATCTCCAGTACCGCCAGGGCCAGCTTCAGTTTTTATAATAATGAGGAGGATATAGCCGCACTGGCTATGGCAATTCACGAAACCAAAAAAATTCTGGGTGGTTAACCCATGGACAGTGTTTACAAAACTGTTTTGCTCGATCACTTCCATAATCCACGTAATAAGGGTGATCTCGATGCCATGGACAGGGTTAGGCGCGGCAGTAATCCACGCTGCGGTGACGAAATTGAAGTAGGCATCAGGGCTAAGAATGAGGTACTGGAATCGGTCCGATTTCGGGGTCGCGGATGTTCTATTTGCCTGGCTTCCGCTTCGATCATGAGCGAGTGTACGAAGGGCTTAACTATGCCACAGGCACGACAGCTCATTCAGCAGATGCTGGAATGGTTCGGTGATACTGAAAGTGGAGCCCCATCAAATACAACATTGGCAGCACTCGGGGCCGTACGGCAACATCCCGCTCGAAAGAAATGCGTACTACTGGCCTGGATGGCATTGGATGAAACCCTGGCTCGCGAATAGAAGGATCTGCATTTAAGCCGATATTTACTTGCAGCAATTTCCAGTCACGAAACGCCAAAATCGCCGAACTGTCTTTATCCGCATCCGAATTAACCAGGCGACATCCGTAATCGTTATAATTCTCGGTGTTTTGCGGGTATTAGTTGTGCATTGTTATTGCGCATCGAGTTGTCACGCAACCTGGGTCGATAGCGGCCGCTGATGTTTCAAATTTGAGCGTCTGCTATCTGAAGAAAGGCAACATCAGATTGGTGTGCCAAATTTGTGCCACAGTAACTGTCAATTACTGCTATTTACTGGCACAAATTGAAATGGGAAGCGCGTAAGTAACTGTTTTTATTAAGTTACAAAAATATAAATCCGACTGAAAATCCTCGTGTCGGTGGTTCGATTCCGCCCCTGGGGCACCATTTTAATCAATAAAATCAAATAGTTAATAGATTATATAAGAGGATTGTTAATCCTATTGCCTCTCTTTGGTGTGTTTTTTATGAAGCCAATCGGGATCCCGCACCTCCGACCATTCCCGGGACAGTATATCTATTTATTACTGACAACTTCCGAACTCGCTCACAACGTCCATTTATAGGAAGCTATAACACCGGAAAAATATACCTCCAGTTAATAGGTATACTGTCCCCGGAATTCCCAGCCGTGTTCTCTATTGCGAACGCCAAGCCGGAAGCGCTTTGAATCCCAAACGGATCTCAGTATCATTTCCGCTAGGTGAAGCGCCCCAGTTAACATTTCGAAAAGCACGATCCATACAGTGGTCGAGCTCGACGGAACGCTGATCGGTTCCAGGAGCTCCCGTTTCCCTCACCGTGCCATCACGAGCAATCTTGAGGAAGTAATACACGTCGACATGATCAACTGGATCGAATTCGGTGGCAATGTAGCACTGCCTGAAGTCAATGTGCAGTTGGCTGACTTTATTTCTAATGTGATCAGAATTATATGGTCCAGGGCTAATGTGAATTAGTCTTGGCTCGGTGCCGCCCGAAGCCGCCGGGCTTTTTCCTCAGTTCTAGCGGCGACGAATTTTGTTGGCAGCTCGCCTTTGTTGTCGAGAGTGAACTGTATCTGTGAGTCTCCGATCTCACCACGATACTGGAAAATCCTGTCGTCAAGGTTTGTGAGAAAATAAAGCCTATCCTGTGACAGTCTGCCATCGACGATTTGTCTAGGTGCCTTACCAAAGGACGCGGTGCCGACCAACTGTTCGCCGTCGATGGTGAAATCAAATCGCTCCATTTTGCTAATGCCCCAGCTGTATTGGATATCGGCATACCAGATGCCTTTGATCGCCTCAGTGCTGATCAGAGTTTCGTTTTGTCGTTGTTTGACATGCAGGCTCCAATAAACTGCAATGCTCAAGGCAACAATGATTGCCATGATAGCACCCAGAGTCCAACGACGATTCCAGCGGAACCCACCCCGCGGCGTTATAGGGGGATGGCGCGACGCCACATACGTAATGTTAGCCGAGGCAGATACACCGTCGCACAGCGCTAGAAACCCTGCGTGCGAGAGGTCGCCATCCCAGCCGACCATATCGGCCGCTTGCTTTCGGCGGAACTCAAGTGGTAGCTTGACGCTGTCAATCATCGCTGGCACTAGCACGCCTCGCTCCACTGCCATGGCTGCCTCATTCTTAACCCATTCAGATGAGATTGAATTTCTCGACCACAACACAACGATACTTTTCGCTGCCTCAAGTTCACGTTCAATTACCTGATCGAAGCTCTCTCCTGCGATGATCTTTCGATCCCACCATACAGACCACCCTTGCGCCTCCAGCGCGCTCGCCAACTTGCTAGCTCTTTCTCTGTCCTCATTGGCGTAACTGATGAAGATGTCTGTCATCGCTTACTCCCGATATGCATCTCAGAGACCTCCGCCAACCCGGAACCTTGCCGCCTAACGCTCAATTCAGCGGCGCGACGTCAGCCGCGTCCGTCTGCAATTGCTTGTTAAATGGATTCAACCACCAATTTCCCACTCTTTTAGTTAGCATGTACTTTTCTCGTTTATTTTCAAAATTGTTGGATAGGCTTACTTTTGTGAAAATTAGATTATTATCATCCACCCATTCCGGTGTATCCGAGCCCCAAGAATCAGGGGATATAAAGTACTCTAATTTCCATGAGGCATACTTTTTATAAATACCAAGTATGTTGGGATTGTAACTAGCTTCAAGATCGTAATCCGTCGTGGCAAATTGGGTGTAATTCTTATTAAAAGTCGGAAATCCATATATTTCCTTTTTATATCCATACTCGGTGTCTACTAGCAAGTGCGAATTGCCTTCCCAATATTGGATCCGAACGAGAACTAGATTTGCCTGCTCAATAAAACCAATCGCGTGGTAATGCCATGAGTCGTTTTTAAGCTCAACTTGATTTCCTTTTTGCGTGGATACTAGCAAGACATCTTCGATCCTGGAGACGACTAAAGGATATTTTTTGATAAGAAGTTGCTCTTTATAATCTGCGCACTGCCCGGCATTGTTGATTTGATCGGGGCAATTCATCACCCAATCGTTTGCGATAGCGCAAACAGGTAGGGATAGCAGAAATAGTAGGAAAAGTTTCGAATCCATTTAACGCTCACATCAGCGGCCTGGAGTTAGCCAGGTCCGTCTGCATGTGCTTGTTAGGTGACGCATTAATCGTAGCCCAATTGCTTATATATGTGATCCTTATAGTGATAGTTATCGTTATCCTGATGCATCGTGTACTTCTCTAAGGCGTAAGCAACGATATTCGGCGAGAATGGAACGAAAATTGCGCCTATGTCTCGGATTATCGGTGGGCATTTAGCTGTATTGACACGTTTCGATCCGTCTAGATTGACGCCAATTATTGTACAGTTTTTTTCTATTGCGACCTCCGCCTCCCATCTCACGTACTTATGCTTGGACTTTGTGTCGACTCCTAATAAGTAGAACATATTTTCCTGCCATGTTAATTCGCTCACTACACTTTCGTTTAATGTAGGCTTCATTTTCAGAGTTCAATTCGTTGGCAAGCTGGCAATCTGTAAAATTGAAATCGATGTTTTCGTTTTCTTTCCAAGCTTGCATCAACCTGTAGTAGTGAATGTCAGTACTGCTAAATCCTACAAATGTTCGGGGAAGTCCCATAAGTTTTCTCCAGTCACCTAACAGCCTATTTAAAAGGTCTTCGACCTTTTAATATATATTATCGGGTATACCTGATAACCGAACAGGGCAAAATTCGTGTCGACTAAATATTTGATTTCCATCATTTATTTTATCCATTTTCTGACAATTCGATGTTATCAGGTTAAATACTTGATAACCGCAGCAGATATCATATGTGAACAATCGCACGCTCAAAAATATTAAAAATTAAGCTAAGCGTACTTATATGGATAATCGCTGGGAGAGAATTTTAAGCTGTGCCAATTTTGTGTCGCAATAATTGGAATTACCTGCTATTTACTGGCACAAATGTAGGTTGGGTGCGTCGTAAGTAACTGATTTTATTAAGTTACAAAAATATAATTCCGACTGAAACCCTCGTGTCGGTGGTTCGATTTCGCCTCTGGCACCATTATTTGATATTAATATCAAAAACTTATGAAATCCTCATGGTTTCTAGTGTTGGTAAATCCAAATTAGTAGCCGAATAGTAGCCAGTTGAATCGCTATTCGTTCGACTATACGCCTCCTTACAATTATGCTCTGTAAATACCTTTAAAGGGGGCCTAGGTTTTTCTGACACGCACGTAAATCGGCAGATGATCGCTATACCCCCCGGTATCGAATATACGCGAGCTCGGGCGACCGAATCGCCTTGGCTTCCCGCGTTTGAGAATATCCTGTTCCCTGTAAATCCCGCAGGAGTCGGGTACCAGTTTCAACCCCGCCGAGTTTCCGAGCAGTGCCCGATTGACCATAATCTGGTCAAGCATCGCCCAGTCATCGTAGTAATGGGTGCCGACACCGTCCTCCTGCATTTCCCACATCAGGTTTAATAACAAGGGTCTCCGTGCACGTTTCGATTGGACCTTCCTCGAATCCTTGAGCGCAAGCGCGTAGTCCGTGACCGAACGGTTGAAGGGCTCGTCGTTGAAATCGCCCATGACTACGATCGGTACCTCCCGGGCAAACTTCTCGGGAATGCGTTCGAGCCAGTAACTCATGGTCTCCGCGGCCATCATGCGGTAGGGTTCGCTGCCGAGTGGGTTGCCGAATTTGCTTGGCCAGTGATTGCCAATGACGACGAATTCACGTGAATCCCGGCCGCGTGTTTTGAAACTGACCTGCACGATGTCGCGGGTCGCGTTGCGCTTCAATACCACGTGGTTGAAAACCTGGTTTTGTCGTGGTTTTCGGAAGAGTTTCGAGTCGTAAATAAACGCGACGTCAATGCCGCGCTTGTCTTTGGTGTCGGAATGCACGATTGCATACTTCCGCCGCGGCAGTTCTAGTTTCTTGAGCAACTTTTCGAGTACGCCCTTGCTCTCGACCTCGCAGACACCAAGCAGGTCAGGGCCCGTCGAATTGTTCAGCCGCTTGATAACCCGGGCAAGCTGGCCGAGCTTGGTGTCGAGCACGTCGGCGTTCCACCCCTTCAGCTCCCTCTCCAGCTCCTTTTGCAGCCATTCGGGACGTTCGGGCGAGGTTTTGAGATCGAACAGGTTCTCGAGATTCCACCAGGCTAGGTAGTAATCCATTTGTCTTTTCTTCCGTTTCAAATCCGGGGACAGTATACCTATTCAAAACTAGTAGATATAATTTATGCCTAAACTAACTTACACGGAGGTAAGCAATGGCCAGGATGGCACGAGTAGTTGTTCCAAATTATCCACATCACGTAACCCAACGAGGTAATCGCCGACAGAAAACTTTCTTCTGTGAAGATGACTATCTTTAATAATAAAGGGTCTTATCGATTCTAAGCTACCAAGGGCACTATGTACGACATATTCATAAGTTACTCCAGCAATGATAAAAAGCAGGTTAGCCGCCTGGTCGATGCGCTGGTATCGATGCGTGGATGGTCCGTATGGTGGGATGAGCATGTCCAGACAGGTTCCCGATTTACCCGCGAGATCGAACAGGCGCTGAATGATAGTCGCTGTGTGCTGGTGGTGTGGTCGGCGAATTCAGTAGGATCAGACTGGGTACGCGCAGAGGCCGATGATGGACGTAAACGTGGCTTATTGGCGCCAATTCGACTGGATGAGAGTCCACTACCGATACCGTTCGGGCAGACTGAAACAACCGATTTCAGTAGCTGGCACGGCACGCAGAATGCGCCACAATTACTAGAGCTCATCGAGGCGATTCAACGAATTTTATCGGCAGGTAGTGCGCCAGGTACGGATGAGTTGTTAGCTCGTGAAAAGCGACAAAGGGCGTTACGCCGCCGCCGACAATTACGTTACCTGACTTACTCGATCACGATGGTCGTGATACTGGTCAGCGGCGTTTTTGGATTTATAAATTACCAGGGGAAACAGGTAGCTATTACCAAAGCGAATCAACTGGCCCGGGAAGCGGACGATATTCGCGAGAAATTGCTGACCGATACCAGGGCATTGAAGAAAAGTTGGTGGTGGTTGTTGTTCGATGAGGGTGGCATGGATCGTTTTGATCAGATAGAGACCAGCATTTTGCTTGCCATCGAGGCGATGCGAATCGAACCCACACCGGAGGCGGAAAGGTCTTTGCGCAATGGCCTCGCGATAATGCCATTTTCGAATTGGAGCCTCACTACTGATGAAGGTTGGAAAAACGGCTCCTCACTCGATTTTAGTCATGATGGGCGCTTACTCGCGCTGGGAGGCAGTCACCGGGGAACGATTATCTGGAACTATCGTGATGGTGAGGTGCTGGCCCGCATTGAGCACGCTCGAGTTCCCAAAGACGGATGGAAGGATAAATTCGGCGGTAATCATTATAAACGGGGATCGCGCGTAATCGATTTCAGCCCGATCGAAAACCTTGTCGCGACCGCGGGTCTTGATGGCGCGGTGAAAATATGGGATAGCAGTGGCAACGAACAGCATCAGCTTCAACACGAAGACATCGTGTATGTGGTTCAATTCAGCCCAGATGGTCAAAGCCTGGCTTCGGCCAGTCAGGACGGTACCGCAAAGCTGTGGGCAACAGGTTCAGGCGCTGAACTAGCTCGGCTCGAGCACAGTGATGTAGTCAATTGGGTTGAGTTCTCACCGACAGGCAAGTATGTCGCTACCACCAGTCGCGCCGGTAGAGCTCGAGTCTGGAACGCGGAGACCGGCGAAGAATTGGCGCAATTCGAGTTTAGCGGCAAAGTCAGTGGCGTCCGTTTCGGGCCCCACGAAAAAATGCTGGTGACATTCGGAAATGACTTCAAAACCAGCATCTGGGACTGGCAAAAAGGAGAACTGATGTGGGAAGTACCCGCATACAGCAGCAGCTACGCCGGGGTCGTGTTCAATCAGGGCGGGGATCGCATGGTGGTCGGCGGAACCGATGGGCTGCTCAGTTGGTGGGACATCAAACGTAAGGAACCGCTTTTCTCGGAGCAAGCAGGGCAGTACATTTTAAGGCTTATTTCGAGCCCGGATGGACGCCGAATCGCCACACTCGATACCAACGATATAGCCCAAGTCTGGGATATTGATACTGGGCGCGAGCTGAAACGTATGCCTTATGCCAAATGGTCGACCAGCATTGCGATCAGCCCGGACGGCAAACTCCTGGCCAGTGGCGGCGAAGAGTTTGGTCGGGAATATAACTATATTCTCGAGGTGACAAACTTCTGGCCGGAGGATTCGATCGGAGCCGCCTGTGATCAACTGAGGCTGAATCTGACACGTAATCAGTGGCGCACCTATATGGGAGATCAACCTTATCGACTAACCTGTCCCGAGATTGAAGAGCGGAAACAGCAGTAAGGCACCAGGCAATCAATCAAAGAGAAAAGTGTAGATAGGAAGATTAGGTGTCAATTCAATAGAAAAACGTGGTCTGTCCCCTATCGAGAATACTTTCGAAAGTTTCCTTGATTATCTTATAATCCAAACTTTCAGGCTTTAGGGTAGAAGGATTCTGCATGCGAGTGTTCATTAGTCACGCTTGGGAAGATAAATCGTTGGCCCTTGAACTTTCAAAGCTGCCTGATTTCGTACAGCCGTGGGTGGATATTCAGAAGCTGTCAGGCGGGCAAGAGCTTGACCCGACTATTATTGCGGCCATCGAGGATAGTCATATCTTCATAGTATTGGTGAGCCAGAACTCCGTCGCAAAGGATTGGGTGGCGAAGGAAATAGAATGGGCATTGGATCGGGAGGAGCTGAAAGACCGGGTGTTTGTTCTTCCCGTGGTTATTGATTCGGATCTGGATCTCGAGACCTGCCGGCCACCATTTAGTCAATTTGCCACGCGACTATTTATTGATGCAGGAGATCTCAGCGAAGATGGAATGGCTGCTTCTCGTTCAGCGATCGCGAACACATTGTTCCATTGGGCCAGCGACTGGCTCGAACGACTGGAACCGAAGGGTGACAGCAACCGCCGATTTGCAGAGCAACTGGAGCGCGATCTGGTCGAGTTCCAGGTGCGCCTGTTTGCCGTAAAAGCAGCGCTTGCCTGGCCGTTAACGACACTGGTCAAGGAAGACGCGGTTGCGCATCTAGTCAAGGTAAAAGACAGCTATAACGAATTTACCGATGATTTCATACCGCAGCTGGCTGGATTGGAAGTCGAGTTACGCTGGCGCTTTGGCGTGACTGCACTCAGAGGCTTCACCCAACTGGCTACTTTCATTCGCAACGATGTCTATCATGGCGCCGCCTTTGCGTTGAATGACGTGATTGAATCGATCAACGCCTACGATTCGGAGCTCAGCACAGACTCTGCCGCATTCGATGCTGCCGAGACGAGACGCGAAACTAGAGTGGCGGCGCTGGAACCTGTCATGACGGAGTTAGTCAGTCGTACGGCGAGCTATATCGGCATGTTAAAACCATGAGGTTTTTGCTGCATTTCGTCGTTCTTATTACGGTTTTATGGGCGAGTGGATGCGCCAGCACCGATTCCGGCCGCGTAGAGCTGAAGCGCTTCGCCTTAGGCGATATTGGTGGTTGGCTCGAACTCTCGGTTGAAGCGAACCATAAAGCCGGCCGCTGGCTTCTCGATACCGGTAGTAGCCACAATCTTGTATCAGAGGATTTCGCCAAAAGCCATGGTCTCGCGCTACGTTCTCCAGTAACGGCGAACACGGCGCTTGGGTCGGTGCAAGGTGCCGAAGTCTTGTTACCGACCTTGCGTGTTGGGTTGCTCGAGCGGTCTCGTCAAAAGGCTTTGGTGGTCGACCTGGGTTTGATCGTCGGCGCGGATGGCAGGGGGTTCGATGGCGTACTTGGAATGCCTTTCTTCGATGGATTAGAGTTGGATCTGGATCTGCGCGGCTGGGCTTTCGAGACCCGCAAGGGCAATCAAGATCACTGCCCGGAAGGCATGGGTGCTGTGGCGCTGGAACTTTACCAGGGATTACCCGTGATCGACGTCGTCGTCAACGACGGTGTCCCCGAGCCATTATTGCTCGACACCGGCAATCCCGCTGGATTGGTGCGTGTCGTTTCGGAGGCGCCTTCCGATTCATCGCCTGGCATCGTGTTGCCCGGTCCGGCCCGGCTGAATCTGGCGCGCCGCGTGTCGATCGGTGAACAGATTCGTCTCAATGTGCCAGTGGTGGAACTTTATTCGCCTTCGCTAAAGCGTGCACTCGGCACGCACGTGGCTGGTATTATCGGCACCGCGTTGCTGGACGGCGCGCGTTTGCAAGTTAACCTGGCCCGACGACGCGCCTGCATCGAGCATGGAAGCTTCGCAGTGCGTGGCGGTTTCGGGATGACACTAGAGCAGCGTGACAATGGCTTCTACGTAGGGAAGGTGCTGCCCGGAAGTCCGGCCGACGCGGCCGGGCTCGAACAAGGTGATGTCATCCAGCAGTGGGACGGCCAACCTCCGGAGGGCGACTTGCCGGATTTGTGGTCGCGCGTGCAGGGGCTTAACGAGATCGAGCTTGTCGTCGGCGATGAAGCTCGCCCAGTGCAGTTGCGTCGCTCCTACTTCGTCCCGCTACTCCCCTGATTCACCTTGGCGTGAACTTAAGGGCAGGTCGTGGTTGTATCTTCCTCGCGATGCAAGATCACAGAATCCCCATTAGAATCCAGCAGCGTCAAAGTGGCTCCGTCTTGGAAGACGACCTGGGTGAACAGCGTGAGACCATTGAGAGTCGATTTGATTTCAGGAATCGTAGGATTATCTCTTGTGCCCGTATCGAATCCGTCCATTTCGCTGCTCGGATTGTTTATGTCGTCGCTGTCGAATTCGTCGGGGGGGTTAACCGATACGACACACCCAACCACAGGGGAAGGATCATCATTATCCACCGAGGACGGTGCGGTAAACTTCAGTTTCAGTTGACCACCTCCGGTGCTGACCCACAGCCCGAGGTCCATTTGGACATCGACTCGGTCATTCTCATAGGGCTGTGTGGCCTGGCCGGGCGGCCCAGCTTCGAGCGTGATCAAGTCGGTAAACGTACCCTGCATGCAGGTATTGGCGTTGCCAGGTAGATGTAGAACCAGGTCGCCGTTGCGAAGAGTCCCCTCAAGAGGAATATTGGCCCCAGGGCCGCCACAAATAGCGTCGTCTGTCTTTAACTCAAGGTTCACGTTTAGTTGTGAAGTGAACAGCGTAAGAGCGTCAAGACTGCTGTCGAAATCCGCCTCTTCGTTGGGCCTAGCCACAACAGCCCACGAGCCGCCTAGTGGCGTTACGATTTGCAGCACGGCAACAAGCCCGGCGCCGCCACCGCAGGCTGACAATAGGCCGATGACCAGAAGCGGCCAGATGGTATGGCGGTGAACTCGCCTTCTCCATTTGAGAGTCATCACAATTCTCCTCAAATCGTTGGCCCGGTCAGCCGGAACACTTCCTTTCACAACGCTAGCGGGACCTATCTTTGAGCCTTCGGGCCGGGTGGGACGCTACGGCTGCAAATAGGTCAGGCTACTTCCAGATGACGCACAATCGATAAAAGCGCCTTTTTAAGTATCGAAAGCATAAAACTCCACTTACCCAAAGTCCAGCCAAACATTCCCACAAGTAAACCCGCATCCCTCCCCATCATGTGGCAATCAAACCAGTTAAACGTAGTCTGTCCCCTATTACTTTAGAATCGTAAAATAAACTTCCGCCTCACTGCACTAGGTTCTAAAACAGACCCGGCCGATATCACTCGTCCCCAGGATTTTCCAGGTCATGTTAAATAAGGACAGACCCTGTTAGTCAGGTCCTAGACTGAGTCAATATCTGATCGTTGGTAATTGGCCGGTTGATTCAAAAAACCATGGACTTATACTGGGTCTCGATGGACCGAAACAGAAAGCAATGATAAATCAATCGACTTTCATGATCACGGCACCCATAGACTCTGGCCGAGAATCCGAGTTGCGAGAGTTGCTGGCGACCATGAACCAGCAGCCCGGGCTTGCTGACCCACATAATTCTCTGATTCCGTTTTATCAATTTTCGCAATTGCATTTTGCTCGCTTCGTCATCCTCGAAGCCAACACCAACGATGATATTAAAGCTTATGGCGTCGAACCAACCGATTGGCCGCCGACCCTTAGCTTCGTTGGCGATGTCGACGGTCCAGGCAATCTGTTTCTGGTGGAACTGGTGGCACGCGCGCGCGAAGGCTTGCGTCGTATATTCTCACATTGCCAGGGCTTTGATGCCGAATCGACAAACCTGCTCGACTGGTTACAGAATCATGACATCAAGCCAACCGCAAACTATGTTAACTGGCGTGGTCGCACTGTTATCCAGATTCGTGAGGAACGGACACTTAGTGAAGCCTTGCGCCAGCGGTTACCGCAGGAATTAAAGCAGACAGATGAGAACGATCCCGAGGTAGTACGGCATCGAC
Source organism: uncultured Gammaproteobacteria bacterium (assembly GCA_964194715.1). Lineage (GTDB taxonomy): Bacteria > Pseudomonadota > Gammaproteobacteria. The sequence goes on along the minus strand of CAXMNA010000118.1, from coordinate 14,213 downwards.
TAAAGGCCTTTATTGACGACGAAGTTGCGAACCTGCGCCTGCGTCTGTCGCCGCCACCACCGACGCCACCTGGCTGGGCGATACGCAATTTTACGCATTTGATTATCGTGCCGTTGATACTGCTTGCGTTGGCGCCGCTATTATTAGTCGGTGCACCGTTATACGCATTGTGGCTGCGTTCACTGGAGGAATCTGATCCGGAAAATATATCGCGTCCCGCACGTGATCATATTGCGAGCCTGTCAGTGCAGGAGGACCTTCTCGTTACCAATCAGTTCAACGTATTCGGCTTGGTCAAACCGGGGCTTTTTCGTAATTATACAATTCGTTTTTTACTGTGGATTGTCGACTATACCGCACGACATATATACAACCACGGTTTTCTGACCCGTATTCAGACCATCAATTTTGCGCGCTGGGTGATGATCGACAACAACCGGCGTGTGTATTTTGCCAGTAACTACGATGGCAGTCTGGACAGTTACATGGATGACTTTATCAACAAGGTCGGCTGGGGTCTGAACCTGGTTTTCAGTAATGGCGTCGGCTATCCACGCACCCGCTGGCTTATCAAGGGCGGTGCAAAATTCGAAGGCAAATACAAAAAGACGTTGCGGCGCAACCAGTTGCCTTCCGAAACCTGGTACAAGGCCTATCCGGGCCTGAACGCGATTGAAATGGCGAGTAATACGCGAATTCGTGAAGGCCTGATGAAATCCAGCCTAAGCCGTCGCGAAGCGCAAGAATGGTTGAGATTGCTATGAGTAGACAAGCTCAAGGGGTTGATGCAGCCAGCCGAGAGTTTGGCGATATGCAGTGCCTGGTTCGATATGGCAACGGACACCTCAGCAATGCCTGTTTTCTGTTATTGAAAGTAATCGATGCATCAGCGGCGCGTAGTTGGTTGCAAACGGCACCGGTGACCACTGCGGAAAAAAAAGACCCTCGGCCAGATCATGCGTCTCAAATAGCGTTTACCGCGGCTGGTTTACAGGCACTCGAGATTTCCGAATCAATCATAGAGGGTTTTTCTGACGAGTTTATTGTCGGGATGGCCGGTGATGTCAATCGTTCGAGACGACTGGGGGATACGGGCGCTAATGATCCCGTCAATTGGGAATGGGGGCATCTAGACCAACCCCATATTCTGCTGATGCTTTATGCACCGGAAAATGGCTTGCAAATCTGGATTGATGAAATTGAAAACGATGAATTCACCACTGCATTTTCAGTCAGTGAAAGGTTGTTAACAGCAGCGCTTGGCCCCAACGAACCCTTCGGTTTCGCGGACGGTATCAGCCAACCCGAAATCGACTGGCAAGATCAGTTGAGTACCGATCTGCATGAGCGCGCCAGTTATACCAACCAGGTGAAAGTAGGGGAGATTCTACTGGGCTACCGGAACGAATTTGGACTCTACACCGATCGTCCGCTACTGGACCAGGCGACAGTTCCGCATGCCGATATCCTGCCATTGGCCGAGGACAGTCCCACGCATCGTGACCTGGGTCGCAATGGCTGCTACCTGGTGATGCGTCAACTGGAACAGGACGTTCCTGGTTTCTGGCAGCGCCTCGATCGGATGGCAGGCGGCGATGAGCACGAGCGTGAGCAAATGGCATCGGCGATGGTTGGTCGAAAACGTGATGGAATACCGCTGATAAATCTTCGAGGAAACTCCAATCAGGCCGACGGGCAGGTTGATTTAACCTCAAGCAACCGGTTCAGTTTTGATGAGGACCCATATGGACAAGCATGCCCATTCGGGGCGCATATTCGACGCGCCAATCCCAGGACCGGAGATTTGCCACCCGGTATTACGGGATGGTTATCACGCCTGTTGCGCACACTGGGATTTGGCGGTCGGCACCCGAATGAGGACCTGATTTCCTCAACTCGATTCCATCGCCTGCTACGCCGTGGTCGCGCCTATGGACCGACGCTACCCCCCTCGGATGCCATCGACGCTACCGCAGATACGAATCAACGTGGATTACACTTCGTCTGTATGGGAGCTAATATTTTGCGCCAGTTCGAGTTCGTACAAAACGCCTGGCTGATGAATAGCAAATTTGCCGGGCTTGCCGGTGAAAGTGATCCGTTGCTGGGTAACCGCGAACCGCTGTTGAGTGGGGAAGCCACCGATCAATTCAGTTTGCCCCAGGCAGATGCTCCGGCACAACGCCATGCCAGCTTGCCGCAATTTGTCACTGTACGTGGAGGCGCCTATTTTTTCATGCCGGGTTTGAAGGCCTTGCAGTTTATTTCGACTCATCCAGAGGACAACCAATAGTCCAGGATTTATCGAACCTGGACAAAGCTATCAGGAGTCCGGGCCCTGGGGAGGAATTTAGATGTTGCTAAGAACACTGCACCGCGTACTGGTAAAGACGCTTGAAGTCGAGCGTCGACTGGAGCCATTCTTTCGCCGTCGTCTCAACTATTTGCTGCGCGAACCCTCTGCCAAAGTAATCCAGTACCTGATTAACCTCCGTCGCCCAAATGATGGCCTGGGAATTGCCGAAGAAAAGATTTTCCATTGGGAGGAGGAAAGTCTAGATGCAATCATTCGCCTGATGGCGGATCAGATGCGCGGGCATTTCAAACCTGGCCAGTTCGAACGCGGTGGGAATACCAAAACTCACGGCCTGGTACGCGCCACGGTCACAGTGCGTGATGACCTGCCAGAACACATGCGTAAGGGTATTTTCGGTACGCAAAGCAGTTATCCGGCCTATATCCGCTACTCAGGCCCGGGCCCTGACGTGCCCACGGACATCCAGGATGTAGGCTTCGGTAGTATGGCAATCAAGCTCATGGATGTGCCTGGTCTCAAGATCATGGATGATGAAAAGCACAGCCAGGACCTGATTTGCGTTTGTACTCCCACCTTTGTTACGCCGAGCACTAAAACCAATGCGGTGTTGCAAGACTGGAGTCTGCGTGACATGCCGCTCTACTATTTTCTTAACCCTTTCGATTCGCATCTGCGGGACTTTCTAATGCAATCCCTGTGGAACGAAACCCAGTACAATCCGCTGGGTCAGCGTTACTGGAGTTGTGTGCCCTACCTGCTGGGTGAGGGGCAGGCGATGATGTATTCGTTTGCACCAAAATCCCAGGTAGATACTGATATTCCGGGTATACCATTCGGTAAAGTGCCAGATAATTATCTCAAAGATAATATGGTCAAAACGCTCTCCCGCAAAGCGGTCGAATTTGATTTACTGGTGCAATTACAGACTGATCCACACCGCATGCCTATCGAAACTGCCACGGTACGTTGGCCGGAAGAACTGTCGCCATTCATTCCAGCGGCGACCATTCATATCCCAAAACAGAAGTTCGACTATCCAGCACAATTTGAATTTACCCGACGCCTGACCTTTAATCCCTGGCACTGCCTGCACGAGCATCGTCCCCTGGGCAATCAAAGTCGCGCCAGACGCAGGATGTATGACGAACTCTCGAAATTCAGGATGGAGATGAACGACACGACCCATGTCGAACCCACCGGTAATGAAGAGTTTGGCCCGGATTAGATAGGTTTAATCCACGTGTTTCAGCGCGAAATCCAGGATGCGCGTTTTACCAAACCAAACCTTACCCAGATAAATACCAGGTTCGACTTCACGAATTTCGTCCCTGATCCTTTTTGCGAAAAAGGAGGTAGTGGAGTAGTCGATGACAATGGTTTCTTTGCCATCCATCCAGCTATCATCGCGATAGACCTTGGCAACGATAAACGAAAGGCTGAAGGGTGTAATTTTATTAATTAAAAGTCCCTTGTCGCAGTCGGCGGCAAACAGGTCAAAAACCTTTCCCTGCCAGCCAAACAGACGTGCGAAAGCTGCGTAAGATTTCGATAAAAGCGAGCCCGCGACAATGGCTGTGCCACGTGTATCACCGCTAGGTATGGTGCCTGCGTCGGCATCTTTATAGATCTGGTCTAATTCTTCGCGGGATAGAGAGAGCCATTTTTTAATTTTAGGATCAATGGTGGTCATGATTCTTTCCTCGGTCGGGCTAGATTAATTAGATTCGAGTTTGCTGTTCTGGTCCAATCGAAAACGGGAGGTAGCGGAATATATCCGATTTCGTACCTGGTTCATGCGGCCCAGCGGTTTATGCTCCGGAAGGCTTTGCCACGGGTTAAAACTGTTTTTTTCACAGGCAGCCAATGCCGTGGGGGTGCTAAAGGCCTGGGATTCGATAGTTATACGGGCAACATTTTGAAACGGAGAATCATTTTCGTCCCAGATTACGGAGGCATCTTCAATAGGCATGTCTTCGTCGTTTGTTTGCAATTGCACCATGAAATCGAAACATACCGGAGCACGCGAAAGATGCAGATCCATGGCATCGCGTAAATAGTTCTCAGTGAGTGTATCGGGGAGCTCGCTTGATACCGTCGAGCAGGATTTGACTGAGTATTTCACTACGTTTTCGTCACCCAGGGCGAAAGGCGTGGTACTCCAGTAGCGAATATCAAACGGGCTGGTGTGATTTTCACGAGCCTTGAAAATAATCCACAACGATTTCACGTGAGAATCCAACGGATTGACGAAAAATTTCCAGCGTTTGTCCTGGTAAGTGGCCTGAATGAATTTATAAAAGGTTTCCGGCGTGTCCACGAACAACGCCGGATAACTATTGAGCAGGAAATGCTGTTCTCCGTTTACGCCGCTAAGCGAAGCCCCCTCGACACCAGAAACCTTAATCGACATACCGCGCAGATCTTTGTCGCTGTCATCGAAAGTACTGGCACTGGCAAATCGCACTTGCGAGCTATAACGCCCGCCTTTTTTGAACAGTCCCTTTTTCAATTCTGGCGCAAGATCATTAACTACTTCGAACTCCGCGTTAAAGCAACCCAGTGATTTACCCTGGTTAAATCGTTTTACTTCGCCCCCTGGATCCCTGTTTTTCTGAATTTCGTTGATTACCCGGATCATGCTATTAGCCAGTTGGTCGAGTTCATCCGCTAAGGCAGTAACTGAAAACAATCCCAGAAAAATCGCACACAAGATTGCTGAAGTAATTTTCGGCATACGCATGGTATGGCCCTGTTAGCAGTTAATTTTTAAAGGCCGGGTCCGAAACTACATCGGCGCGCGGCACCCAGTCGAGACTGTAGTATTCGCCGCGGTCACGTGACCAGGGATCAAAGGCATTGACGATATGCAGTAATTCATCCTTTAATTGCGGGACATTGCGCAGCAACACGCGCTTGAGTGGCGAAACCTGGATTTTATGATTGTTCGATTCGATTGGTTCGTTACAGGCCTTTGAGTCATCACCCCGCTGTTCCAGCGGATAGGGGCATTCCTCGAGAGGCCCGTTGTGAATCATCCAGTCGTAGCCGATCGTTGAATAAAACTCAGGGCGGAAGCTTGAGGTAAAGAAGCGATCGCTGAACAGCCGCCGCGAAGCATTGATAATGAAGACATGGAACTGCGTCTCGGAAATGGCGAAACCATGTGGGCGAGTGTACTCCGCTAACCAGCCCACCACATTGTCGACATCCTCGATATTATCAACCACCGATTTATCCGGTAGTCCGTGGCAATCGTTAATAAATTTCCCATCCGCCCCGGTTTGCACGGTGGAGGTAATTTTTTTCTGGTCGCATATATGCGTGCCATACACTTCTCGCATACGTGTTACCGTTTCTTCCTGGTGTTTCCTCCAACTACTATCCGCGGGCAGGCGCTGATCGACAAAATCATCATAGCTGGTCAGGGTCCTCAAGCCGATTTGACGCCGGAACTCGTTGAAGCGCGGAATACCGCGCTCGCGATCCCGAATAATATCGAGGGCTACAACATCGATTTTCCCTGAGGACGAATTGAGGTGTGGCATTGGCAGGTTTTGCAGAAAATGTGGATGGTTGCGCAAGTGCAACAAGCCCAGTCGCTGCCGGCCCATACTAAGTGCCCAGTTTTCTAGCCCCCTGGCATGCATTTGCTTGGTGGCCTTGCCTCGAGCCGTATTGATAATCGGCACCTTCGAAACGATGGCATCAGGCTTTTCCATTTTACGATATTCGATTAGATCCGGTAGCAATGGGTGCAGCCGGTACACAGACGTGAATTCTTCCGGGAAATTAAACGGTGAACCGAAATGGTTTACGCCGCCGTTAATATCTTCATTGCTGGCCAGACTCCACTCGTCCGATTTAAAGAATGGAATGCCTTCTATACGGGTATTGCCCAAACCAAAGATGCCAGCACCTGACGCCGCAACGGAATACAAAGTGGCATTTCTATCGGTGTCATCTGAGCCCCAGAAAGCCCTCGCCAAACGGCTGGAAACACGACTAAAAATATTTTTATCCCGATTGATGATACCGCGCATTACCTCGCTGACCTTACTTTCCTCAAGGTTGAACAATCCGTGCCAGTTTGAGTTCATGCCCTGAAACAAAGGCTCGTCATAGAGTAGCTGCGTGGTCCACTCAATCGTATGAATCTTGGCGATTTCCGCGGAAATAACCAGACGTGCGACCTGAAATAATTCTTCGTGAGTCACATCTTTATATGCGATCACCAGCTGCGGGTATTTCGGATTGCGCAGACCTGAATCCCCATTCGGTGTTGCAGATTGCTGTTTGCGAAAATGGTCTACAAAATAATTGTGCTCACGTGCGAACAGATTGTGATAAAAGCTCATGCCAATACTCCAGTTCGACGGAAAAGCTACCGACTCCTGGCCGACCCATTGCATTTTAGTTGTGCAATCCGCAGCATTTTGATCCGCGCAAGGTTGTAAAAGCGGCAGATAGTTATTGGGCAAGCTGAGTTTGGCGGGGTCGGTAGAGTCGCGGCTGACACGCCTGAGAGACAATTCGTCAAAACCGTATATTTGCGATGCATCCCACCAGGCGGTTACATGATTATTGGTCGTTTTGGGCGGGCGTTCCAAGTAAGTTTTGTCTGCGTAAGTAAATTCACCCGGTGCCGAGGTCCGAGCGTACAATGATGGTTGCATGCGATCCGATTCGCGGCAGCCGAGTTTACGGGCCTCGTCACTGGTACATCCCACCGGCTCTAGGCGGCTTTCATTGGCGCCTTCAGTGGTGTGTGAAAACCAGTCATGGGTCATGAACTGAATCCAGAACGCAGCCAGCACATTGAAAAATGGTGCTTTCAGATAAGCACATTCTGCAGTCGCAGGTAAATCCGCGCCATCATGTGAGGTACATTGCTGATCAGCCGCTAACTTGTCGCGCGTGAATAATTTGCGACTAATCAATTGCGGGTCAGGTTTAAGCAGGCTCAGTCGATTGCCATTTTCCTTGTCACTATGCCGATTGCTGCTCAGTTCGGAAATGGACAGTCGCGGAAACGTGGCTTCAAACTGGACATTACGTGGGAACTCGGTGCCTGTTGAGCCCATTTTGGGATTGAATATATCGTTGCAAATGCCAGTCAGAGTGCGATAACGAATTAGTTCATCTCTGCAATTTTGCTCACTGTCGCCGCCAACGGCTGCATAGTCCCGATGGTCTTTCGGCAGGCGCATCTCATCCCACACCTTGATCACTGGACCTACCTTGTTGCCATTGCCTTTGACGTAGGTTTCGTAGGTGTAGTTGTCAAACAAATTAAATTTGATCAACTCGATACGCTGGTACTCGAGATCCATTAACGCACCATCGATCCCGCGTCCATTCGCCTCAAGATGTTCTCCCAATGACGTTTTTGCTTTATAACCGTCCTCGCCCTTGCTGGCGGAGTCGGCAGTGGCATAGTAATTTGGCCAGTCAACCCAAGGGGTTCGACGGTACTCGACGGCCTCGGCGCCACCGCGGCAGTAAGCGGCCGACTCCCTCACCTTACCTTGAAAACGTTGCGAACGTTCATCCGGTAGCGGACGCAGTCCACCCTTTATCATTTCCTTACAGGCTTCGACAGCGTCCTCATCGATGCCAGCCGAGATTTGGCAGAACAAAATAAATCCGAAAAGCACCGCGAGTTTTAAATTTACCTTATACATGTTTCCTCCTTAAGTGAGCCTGATCTGATTTCAGGCGCAGCATGGATCACGAGTACAATAGTGGGTTGAAAAGAACTGGAAGGTTTAGATGTAGGCAGGCATCTGCTGAAAAGCCGAAAAATGTCGCGCGCCAAGCCGTTTTGCCGGTGGTCCGGTATCGAATGCCGAGGCTTGATCCAGGTTGGATCGATTCTCCTAATGATTTTCAACCCGGGTTGAAAAATCACCAACTCTCTCCTTATGTTTCAAGACTACTGAGCTTATAAAAAACCTACGAAATGTTCCACATCTACATTCTTGTCTGCTACCGCCTGTCCGACCCGTTGTAAATCCTTAACATTTTCAACGGAGTCAAGTTTCAGCACATCCTCTGGTTTGACATCCGTAAGGCCCAACGCATCGAGCCCTGGGCGTGTTAACTCCGTATTGTAACGCATATAGGTAAACAACTTTGGTTGTACAGGCCCAGTCGTACCGATAAGAGTCCCTACCTCGCGATCAAGCATGTCGCCGGCCTTGCAATTGCCAAAGACGCGACATAGCTGGTCTTGTTCGTTTAACGCAGCAAACATTAGCGCGGAAGGTAAAGAGCTTGCATTATACAGCAGGTTCATCTCATTTGGCTCGAGGTCAGCGTTTGCATCAGGACTTGTGCCTGTACCTATGGATACTATTAACATTTTATCTTCGCCCACTGACCATTGAAGCTTATAGGGCTCAATCGTTGCCATCAAGAATGCCTGAAAGGCTGGATTGTTGTAGGTGGTGATACCACCATCAATAAAGATAAATTCTTTATCTTTGTTAGGACCAACTTTAACGACCTCCGGAGGAAAATAAACCGGGGCCGCTGTACTAGCACGTATCAGTTGCCACAAAGGAATGTCTAGATTGCAGTCGTCGCGATCGCGCTGGTTATATTTTGCAAAAGGATTATTCGATACCGGCCATGGTGAATCGGTCGTGGCATTACGCATTACCATCATTAGAAGTGTACGAATATTTGGGCTGCCGAGCGTTGTATCTGGACCAAGACGCTTGCTTAGTACGTCCTGCAGCATCTTGGCTAGATTATCATCCTCATATTTATACCGAAAGCGCCTCAAGAGATTTGCCTTGTCAAACATTTCCTTACCACTTTCCAGGTAGAATTTTCTTATCTCGTCGACAGACATCCCCATTGATATACATGCGGCGATGATCGCTCCCGTGCTGGTACCCGCAACAAAGTCAAAGTAGTCTGCAAGAACAAAATCATCATGCCCATCAAGGCCCTCGCACAGGAGGTTTTCGATCTTTGCCAATATTTCGACCGTAATCATTCCACGGATACCCCCGCCATCCAGGGCCAGTATTCGTTTGGGCCCATCCGCTTTAATTCTTTCCTCTAATTGGGTCATGACTTTTTCTCCTTACTCTTGAATTCTTTCAATAGATCATTGGTATCAATTACGTAAGAATGGCCCGAATGTTGCTCAACAGCATGGCACATATGCTGGGTGCCGCCCGGCCCACTACCACCCTTGCGATTCCACAAACAAATAAACTGAACTTTTTCGGTGCCCCAGGCCAATGCTGTATAAAGCTGCCAGAGGTTATTACGCTCGTAGGGATTGACATTCATCGGTGTCTCATCAAGTTCCGTGGGTAAAATATACAATGTTGTGTTGTCGTGCTTTTTGATCTTGTTAAATCGATCGCGCCATTGCGCTCCGGCAAAAGTGACAGATTTCTTTAAAAATTCTGATTCGTCAAAAGGAATATGAACATCCAGGCGCAGGCCACGCTCCAGACATGCTTCGGCAAAGAGTATGTCACCCCCGCAGGCACCGCCACACAGCGCCAAGTCATCAGGTCCGGCTTGCATATCATCCAGTTTTTCGGTGATCCTGTTGTCCGCAATTTGCTCCATACCTGGCGGAAAGCGTTCTGAATCGCGTCCTGGGGCATCGATCATGTGGCCACTAAATAGAAAGACCTGCCTCGGTTGCCAGGGTGTGTGGAGCTTCTCCAGGGTTCGCTCGATGATCTTACAGGCCGCATCAACCTGGTCGGATTTAAAACCTAGATCTCGCAGGATCAACAATTGTTGAAGCGAGGAGTCAAGTGAGAACCAATCATTCTCAGCAACGGCAACAGCATTCTTATACGCACGCTCGACAGTTGGGGTATCGCTCAGTAAAACCTCCAAATCACCTAAGGTGGCCCTCGCCCAGTAGTTCTTGTTATTAGCTTGCTCTTTGGCCAATTCGCTCTCGAGCAACCATCGCATACCACCTTCCATCGCTTTGCGAAGTTGTGCTTGCTCATCATCACCGGTGAGATGATGCAGTAGATGCATTAGCGTTAGGGCATTAATCCCAGAGTAGTAATGAGCAGGATTATCGATAAATGCTTTCTCATACGGTTTGATTGCTTCGCGTAAAAGCACATCCTCATAGGAGGCGTCATCACGCATTTGTGCCAGTGTTTTGTCTGGCTTACGCCAGGCATCCACCCAAACATCTTTTTCCACACGACCATGAAGTGCGCGTGTTTCAGCATCGTCGGGATATTCACAGATCAATCCTTCAAGCCATCCACGCGCCTTATTATGTTTCCCCAGGCGTCCAAGAAGAATTCCTTTTTGTTGGCGACTTACCAAGTCATCGGGATCATACTCAAGGGCGCGTTCAAACTGCTCCAGGGCAAACTCATACTGTTTCAGTTTCACAAGCGCCTGGCCTGCACGCCGAAAGGCCTCTACTCGTAGAGCATTTACCGGCACCTCTTCTGCCAGCACTAATATATCGCCAGGACGATTCTTGCGGCGGGCTAGTTTTATTAATTTCTCCCAGGCCTGGTATTTTTTCCAGAACTCCGTTTTCTCACCCACCAACTTTTTCCATCCCGGCTCCTCGAGATAAGGTAGCAAGTGATATATCGGACTAATCTTGCGTCCATACCAGGATCCAATTGTTTCCTTCGCCATGTTCGCTAAGGCGCGCTTGTCAGCTTCAATATGATCAGTATCCGGAACACCATCCTTTAGATGGTAGTGAAGCGATCGATCGGTATATACATCAAATGGCGTCTTATCTTTGCGGCACATAATCTGAATTACGCCACGTGCTTTTAGCGCATGGCGTACACCCAATTCATACCATACATTTGGATTGTCGATGGAGAGGTCGGCTACCACTAGATCTGACAGCAGCAGTTCCTGGAACATATCGGTTCGAATATTGCCAGCGATGAACTCTTCATCCGCTCGGAAAACTTCGAAGGGTTCGAAGGACTCGTCTCCTAAGATATTTTGATCTTCCAGCGCCGATTTGATGTAGTCGTTATAGACCTTGTCGAAGTCTATACCTTCCTTAATACCAAAGGGCATCGCCACAAATACGTGTAGTGCCATCCACTTCTCCTTGGGTTAAAAGTGATTCGGCATCAAAAAGATCCTTAAGCTTTCGCCAACATACATGATTGCGTTCTATTCGCGAATCGACTAACCCGGAATCTCAATTAACAACAATATCAAAATATTCAGCAACCGCGCATTATTTGTCCGCAGATAATTAGTTTGGCACATCACCCGTTAGCTGACCATATGAAAACGGACTTACTCTCCGTAAAGGCTGCTTAGGCAATTGTAAGTACACTGGTAATAGAGGGATACGAAACGACTTTATTATGATGTGCAGGTATCATGTGATACCACCTTGTTAATGATGATTATCCAGGGAGGCAGATTTGCAAGGCATTTTCATCAATTATCGCCGTGACGACACGTCCGCCTACAGCCGTCTGCTTTACGATCGGCTGGTCCAAGAGTTTGGTCAGGATCAGGTGTTCATGGACGTGGAGACCATCCGCGAACCCGGCACTGATTTTGTTGGTATAAGTATTGTAATTATTTGGTTTAAATGTTGAGTTTATTTTTATAAATCAACAGTTTATTTAGTCCATTCGATTCCGCCCCTGGGCACCATTTCATATCTTTAAACAAATTTCATTAGTAAGCAATGAAGGTCATTTGCTCGCTTCCTGCACGCGTTTGATATATTCAATCGACACTGACCCCTTTGATTTCCGATCACTAGTAACAACTCTACTAGCCGTTTACAGGTAGAGTCCTGGGAGCATGGGTGACAATTTCGCAGGCTCCATTCGTGACAATCGCCTGTTCACCTAAGGACATCATCAGTCCGCGTTTCCGGTTAACCATCAACATGTGCATGAAAAAGACCATATTTGGCGCAAGTACCATAGGGTCGGCCTCGCGAATCAGGGGATCTTCCATCCACGTTGGAGGATACATAGCCCCCATCGTATATCCGCAGACGTTAAGATAGCTGTCGGCGAAGCCACCCGCGATAAAAGCCTGGCGGTGTGCCTCAAATATCTGGCCAACTGTATTACCCGCCCTCAGTTTCTCTTCACAGGCTTCGAGCGCTGCACGGCATACCGAAAACATTTCTGTATGTAATGGGTCTGGTTTACCGGTTATCACGGTGAGTGTCATTGCAGCGTGGTAGTGACGATAAGCGGCACCGAATTCATGAAACATCTGGTCGCTGTTACTGATATGCCGTCCGCCCGTCTTGTAACGCACTAACAAAGCAGATGGCCCGCTGCCCATCGGCCAGACGTGAGCTGGTGGGTCCCCGTCTCTCGACCAGTTAATGGCGTGCATCGCACCCCGGATATCACCCTCGAACGCACCGGGTACCGAAAGTCGTATGGCCTCGTCACGCATCGCATCGCAGATGCGCCCGGCTTCCCGCATATATTCCAGCTCGGCGGGCGACTTACGAATTCGCTGTAATCTAACCAGATCGGAAGCATCAGAGAGTTGGCAAAAGTCGGCAAGCTCCTTATCCAGCATTTTTCCACGCTTTGCTGATAGGCCGTAGGCATCGTACTCGACTCCCAGTTTCTTGCCGCGCATACCATGAGAATCGAGCATATTTTTCACGTCTGTGGCCGGGTTTTGTGACCCGGAATCTACCCAGATGCGAACATCCTGGATGATTGACGTATATGCTGCCTGGACGCGATCTGCCGACCGTGTGACCAATGTCAACTGGCCGTCGATCCCCAGAAACAAGGTTTGGAACAGGACAAAACCGTCAGTGTCGTAACCGGTGAGGTAATACATACTCTCCTGGCGAAACAACAAAATCCCATCAAGGCCTTGTGAAACAAGAGTTTTTCTGGTTTGAGCCAAGCGAGCCATAAGCTCGTCTTTTGAAAAATGCAATTGTTCTACTAGTGTTTCAGCCATCGTTGCCTCATTGAGTTATAAGGATTGATTTATATCTTGTTACTGAATTCGGCCTTAAGAGTAAGCCGAACGAGAGCGCCTCCCTCCGGCGTAATTCACCCTGTTCAGCCACTGTGACGTGGATCCGAAATTAACCATGGTTTTTTTTAAATCTGACCTATTATTAGTCACGATAAACGCATATTAATCACGAATTCCGTAAACAACGAAATAGTAGCTTATGTTCTTCTCAAAATCCGACTCTAATAAGTCGAAAACTATCGAAGCACTGATTCCCATGGTCGATCTGTTCGCCGTGCTGGCGATCGTGTTCATGATTTACTCGAGTGATGAAATCATTGCTTCGCAAGAGACAAGCCAGGAGACGATCGAGCAGATCGCTACTGAATACAAAAAACTGCAAGAAGAGGTTGCCGCAGCCGAACAGTCCAGGCAAGAACGTCGCGATACCCTGGCACAAAATGCCGTCAAGTCGTTAGAAGAAATCGAGTCGGATCGAGACCAGAAAGCGAAAGAGCTGGTCGCTCAGTTTACGCAAATGCTGTCCGAACAGCAAAGCCAGGCTGCATTGGAGTATGAAACGCTCGTCGCCAATTTCGAAGTCGAGCAAGAGCAGGAAGTGGAAAAACAAAAGGCTGAGCTCGAAGCAGAAAAGCAAAAGGAATTGAAATTAAAGGTCGCCAAGTTGGAGCAACAAAAGGAAGCGGAAGTATCGTCGGCTAAAAAAGAATTCGAGCAAGTCGTTACGGCCCAGGAGGCGCAACTCGAAACGACAACGCAGGCGATTATTGCGGCCGAGATGGAGCGCGTAAAAGATTTGTCCCAGCAGCAAGCGCAACTCGTAAAACAGAATCTCCAGCAAGTGGCCAAGCTGGAACAGCAACAGCTTCAACAGCAGCAGCAGACAGCCAAGGAAGCCGAGCAGCGACAACGCGAAGCGCAACAAGAA
>CAXMNA010000117.1:0-5604 GCA_964194715.1 uncultured Gammaproteobacteria bacterium | reverse complement strand
GCCCTGATGGTCGATAGCGACGGTTATATCACCGAATGCGGTGCCACCAGTTTTTTCATCGTCACCGGCGACCTGCTGCTAACGCGGCCACTCAGCAACGATATCCTGTCCGGGATCACTCGCAAAGCGATTGTCGCACTTTGTAACACGCACGGAATCCGATTAGTCGAAACCAGGTTCAGACTCGAAGAGGCATTGCAGGCAGACGAGGCCTTTATCAGCGGTGCATCCAGCTACCTGCTTCCGGTAGTGCAGATCGATGAGCAAAAAATTGGCAACGGGGCGCCCGGCCCCTGCTTTTTGAAGCTGCGAGAAATTTATCTGCAACATGCGCGCACCAGCGCGATTTGATTTTTCGCTTCAACAGGTATAGTTTTAGAGTGGTATAGCGGAGAGTTCCATGGAAGTATCAAACGATTCATTTCCAAATGCACCAGATGGTTGGTCAATTGAATCAGCACAAGCCACTGCCAAAGCAGATGGCATCGATATGAGCGACGATCATTGGCAGTTGATCATCGCTTTGCAGGAATACTACTCGAAGGTAGAACATCCAAAATTGCGCCAGTTAAAAGACGCTCTGCATGAAAAATTTCATCGGCAAGGTGGCATGAAACTCCTGTACCAACTGGTTCCCTCCGGACCGGTTGCCGGTGGCTGCAAGCTTGCCGGCCTCGAAGTGCCTGTCGGCGCAATCGATAAATCCTTCGGTAGCGTGGCCTAGGCAATACTGGATCGACTTGTTGTTTAAACCGAGCGCGTTATTCCGCCGTCGATACGAATATTCTGTCCGGTGATATAACTGGATTGATGCGAAGCCAGAAATGCGATCAAATCGGCAACTTCATCGGAGCGGCCGTATCTTCCCATCGGGATACGCGAACGACGATCCTCGGCTTCAGGCAAACTGTCGATAAATCCCGGCAGTATATTGTTGATACGAATATTATCAGCCGCGTAGCGATCACTGAATAGCTTGGTATAGGCCGCCAGCGCCGATCGGAATACACCCGAGGTCGGGAATAGTGCCTCTGGCTCGAACGTCACATAAGTAGATATATTGACGATAGATCCGGATTGCTGCTCGATCATGATCGGGGTAACCAGGCGCGCGATACGGACCACGTTAAGAAAATAGAATTCCATGCCGAGCTGCCAGTCTTCGTCACTGATTTCGAGTACCGGCCCTTTCGGCCCATGGCCCGCGCTATTGACCACTGTATCGATACGTCCCCACTTATCGACGGTCTGATTCACCAGCCTGGTTAAATCCTCGACCGATCGATTGGAACCGGTAATACCGATTCCGCCGAGCTCATTAGCCAGATCCTCCCCCTTACCCGATGAAGAAAGTATCGCCACCTGGTAGCCTTCGGACGCCAGTTTTTTTTGCACCCGCTGCCCCCATGCCGCTGCCACCAGCGGTGATAATTGCTACTTTTTCGCTCATTTTTGTTGCCCCTTGTCCGGCTCGTAAGCATAAGTTTGTTTTGCTTCCTGCTCGCTGATATAACCCCGTTTCAAATCCTGTTCTACCAGTGCCCGGTCACGCTTTTCTGGCTCCCCATACCCGCCCCCACCGGGCAAATCCAGTACCAGGTGCTTGCCATCGGGTATCCACTGCTTGCCCTTGCTTTGCATGGCACTGCCATCATTGAGACTGACATTTCCGGGTGCCCCGTGCTGCCCGCCATCCCGGCCGCTGGCCGGGTTATTACAGCGGTCAAACATCGCATTGATGTAGATCCTGTGGCCAGGGTTGGCTGATATTTCGATCATCTGCCCTAGCCCTCCGCGTTGCCTGCCCGCGCCACCGGAACCCTCGCGTAGCTCCTTGCGCCATACCGTGATCGGGCCGACCTGCTCGATGACCTCCGACGACATGGTATGCACCCCGGACGGAAACGCGGTAGCCGACAATCCATCGAGACCGGGACGGGCGCCGGTGCCGCCGGAGTTAAACATCAATATCTGTGTCTGGCGCAACTGTTCACCCTGCGCTGCTTCGGCGCCTTCGATTGGGCGCGCGCCAAGCTGCACATTCCACAACGCACTCGAACCCTCCGCGGGTACTGTATCAGGCAACATCTTGTGCAGGGCGCCGAGCACCACGTCGGGCAAAAACTGGCCCAGTACATGGCGAATCGCGACCGGCGCTGGATGCACCGCATTGAGTATACAATTCACCGGCGCGGTAACCTTGAAAGGCTCCAGCGAAGCGTGATTGTTAGGAATCGTCGGCGCCAGCGCGCATTTTAGTGCATAGCAGGCATAAGCGGTTGTATAGACCAGTGGTACATTGATGCCCTTCGCACTCAGCCCCGAGGTACCTTCGAAATCGGCCAATACCTGCTGTTTGGATACATCGAGTCTTACTTTCATAGTTACCGCGGCATCGTATCCATCTACTGTAATCTCATTACGATATGAACCGCCGGGTAGTTTATTTAACTGCTCGAGTGTGGCGCGCAGGCTATTGCTAAAAATAAAATCGCGTAACTTGTTTAAATCGTCGAGACTGAATTCGTCCATCATATCCATCAAACGCCGGTGCCCGGTGTCGTTACAGGATGATAATGAATACAGATCACCAATCACCTGGTCGGCCTCGCGGACGTTGTACCGGAGTATATGAATCAGGCGCATATCGACTTCACCGCGCTCGGCAAATTTCATGATCGGGATATAAATGCCCTCTTCGTAGATTTCGTTAGCGTCCGGCCCAAAGCCGCGGCCGCCGACGTCGACAACGTGCGCGGTGCAGGCAAAATAACCCACCAGGCGTCCGTTTCGAAACGATGGATTGACGAAGGTGAAGTCGTGTAAATGGCCCGTTCCCTTCCAGGGGTCATTGGTAATATAGGAGTCCCCCTCGAAAATGTTATCCCTGCCGATATCGTTGATGAAATGACCGACCGCCTCCGCCATCGCATTGACGTGGCCGGGTGTACCGGTAACCGCCTGCGCGATCATCAGGCCGTTTTCGTCGAACACACCGGCAGACAAATCACCAGCCTCGCGTACCGAGGTGGAAAAAGCGGTACGCAACAGCGTAAGCGCCTGTTCTTCGACTACCGAGATCAGGCGGTTCCACATCACCTGCATGTGCACACTGGAGATACCCTTAGCCTGCATTGCCGCCCCCGGATTTATGCTGTACCAGTAAACACCGATCTGCCTGCATGGTTGCCCTGAAGCCGGAGGTGACGATGGTTGTGGTTTCATCTTCGACAATAATCGCCGGACCGCTCACTTCGTTACCGGCTTCCATCGCCTCGCGTTCGAATACACCTGCTTCGACAAACTTTTGTTCGCGCGCATCGAATATATTACGCCGGGTGTCGGTTTCCAGCTCCGCGGTTTTTGCTACACGGGCAACCGGTTTTACGGCTGCCAACGGCGAGCTCGCCTGCACCGACCAGTTCATGATCTCAATATCAAGTCCCGGCAATGAGCGACCGAACAGTCGCCTGTACTCGTCTTCGAACAGAACTCGAATCTGCTCATTATCACCTTCGACAAATTCCCGATTCGGCAGGTAGACCACGATTTCCCAGCCCTGTCCTTCGTACCGCATGTAGGCCTTGACCTCGCGATTAAGCTCACCATCGGGTGTTCCGGCACGGGCAAATTTCTCCGCCTCGCTACCCAGTTCCTGAATTAATGCATTGGTCCATTCCGGATCGAAAGCGCTCAGTTTTAAAAAAGCGCCGCGCACCGCTTCGAATCCGAACGGCGCCCGTAAAAAACCGATCGCAGATCCGACGCCAGCACCGGGCGGAATCAAAAGCGAGTCGATATTGAGTTTCTCGCACAGGCGACTGGCATGTAGTGGCGCCGCGCCCCCAAAGGCAATCATCGTGAAATCGGCCAGTTCCTTACCGCTTTCAACCGCGTGTACGCGCGCCGCGTTGGCCATGTTTTCGTCCACAACCTCACATATACCAATCGCGGCGGTCTCGGCATTCATATCCAGTTTATTGCCAATTTCGTTTTCCAGCGCGGTAACTGACTGATCGAGTGAGAGTTCGATATCGCCACCGGCAAAGTTATCCTTGTCGAGCCTGCCGAGCAGTAAATCGGCATCGGTCACGGCCGGATGTTCACCGCCCTGGTCATAACAGGCTGGTCCGGGCTCGGAGCCCGCGCTCTCGGGGCCGACTCGAATCTGGTGCAGCTCGTCGACCCAGCCGATCGAGCCACCGCCCGCCCCGATCTCTACCATTTCGATAACCGGGATCGAGATCGGCATACCCGACCCTTTCTTGAAACGATATGTCCTGGCAACCTCAAAGCTACGCGCAGTTTTGGGTGTCCGGTTTTCGATCAGGCATATCTTCGCCGTGGTACCTCCCATGTCGTAGGATAGTACACGGTCGAGGCCGTAGCGCGCGGCAAAATCGGCCGCATAAATCGCGCCACCGGCAGGACCGGATTCGAGCAGGCGTACCGGAAATTCGATCGCACTGTTGATCGATATTAAACCACCGCCCGAGTGAATCATAAAAACCGGACAGTCTGTACCGACCGAATTTAGCCGTTCGACCAGACGACCCAGGTAGGATGCCATCAGGGGTTTCACAAACGCATTGGCGCAAACCGTATTAAAACGCTCGAATTCGCGCATCTGCGGTGAAACTTCACTGGAAATCGAGATGCTTACATCCGCGACCAGCTTGCTGATTATTTCACGGGCACGCCTTTCGTGCTGTCCATTCGCATAGGAGTGGATAAATCCAATCGCAATACTGGTGTAACCCGTATCACGAATATGGGTAGCGATATCCTCTAGTGCCGCTTCATCGAGCGCTACCAGTTCTCGGCCGGTGGCTGCTAATCGCCCCGCTACCGGGAAACGATGCTCGCGTGAAATTAACGGCGGCGGCAAACTCAGGTTCAAATCGTATTGTTCGAAACGCCCCTCGGTACGCATTTCGATAACGTCGCGAAATCCCTTGGTGGTGATAAACGCGGTTTTGGCGCCGCGTCGTTCGATCAGCGCATTGGTGGCGAGCGTGGTGCCATGAATCAGCTGATCAACATCTCCGATGTTGATCCCGGCTTTTTCGGTAATTTTTACCAGGCCGTCGATGATGGCCCGTTCCGGCTCACTGTAGTTAGTCAATACCTTGCTCGAGTATTGCAGCGGCCCTGCCTCGAGCACCACGTCAGTAAAGGTTCCGCCGATATCGGCACCTACGCGAACCTGGTGACCCTGATAGCTCATGTCAGTACCGGTGATAAAAATTCTGGAAAATTCGCCATAACAGTAATCAGGTCCACAACCACTTCAGCCACCGAATCCTTTTGCCATTAGTGATGCACACAGTAATATCCCCAGAATGCCAACCAGTTCGGTGTGCATGATTTTACGTATCTTTTGCACTGCCTGCATCGACAATTCGGGCGCGATATCCTGATTTAGATCCGCGTTCCAGCGCTGAAAACAAAGGGTTGGATAGATGGATAACAAACCTACGGCAACGAATAAACCTATCTTGAGCAGGAAGAAGGTATTGCCCAGATAATAATCAACGCCTTTTTCAAAATAAACGACGCGTAGAATTCCGAATATCAGTACCAGTACCGCGGCGATGGCATAAG
>CAXMNA010000116.1:0-2548 GCA_964194715.1 uncultured Gammaproteobacteria bacterium | reverse complement strand
GAGACCGTGTTTCTAACAGCGGCGCAACGATATGCCTTCGTATCGTCAAGCCTGGTACGTGAAATAGCGCGCCTGGGGGGGGATGTATCCGAGTTTTTACACCCCGAGGTTCTGCGCAGATTGACTGAAAAACTAAAACTGACAAAGTGATCGGCAACTCAATCTAGAATAAGGTATCGATAGGCGATTAAACATGGCGTTAATGATCACAGATGAATGTATTAATTGTGATGTTTGCGAACCCGAATGTCCCAACGACGCAATCTTCCCGGGTGAAGAATATTATGAAATCAACCCCGACTTGTGCACCGAATGCGTCGGCCATTTTGAAACCTCGCAGTGTGTAGAAGTATGCCCTGTCGACTGTATCCCGTTCAACCCGGCTCGCCCCGAGACCGAGGCTGAATTATTGGCCAAATATAAGCTCCTCACCGGCACAGATTGAAGTTATATAAATGATTGACAAGCATTGGATCCGGCTTCGTTGTATCGGTGTTTTTGTGTGTCTGATGCAGTTGTCGGGTGGGCTAGACGCGGCTGAATTTGCGGTTGCATCGGCACATCCGCTGGCGACAAAGGCGGGTATAAGAATTCTCGCTAATGGTGGCAATGCTTTTGATGCTGCGATAGCAGTAACCAGCACACTGGCGGTGGTGGAACCCTATTCCTCGGGTATTGGCGGCGGTGGCTTTTACCTACTGCACCAGCAAGAACAAAATAGGCAGGTGATGCTCGATGCGCGTGAACGCGCGCCGTTGAAGGCAACGCGTGATTTTTATCTCGATGCAAATGGCGAAGTGGATCACGATCGTTCGATGAATGGCGCCACCTCGGCGGGTATCCCGGGTATCCCGGCCGCACTTGATTACCTGCAAAGGAACTACGGCCTGTTGCCATTGAAGCAATCTCTGTCCAGCGCCATCGGGTACGCAGAAAATGGTTTTGCAGTCGATGATACCTATCGACGCCTGGCAAAATTTCGCCTGCCGGTATTGCAGCGGTTTCAATCCACGCGGCATTCACTGCTGCGCGATGGTGAAATCCCCGAGATCGATAGCCTGTTAAAACAGCCGGATCTGGCGCGCACCTTGCGTACCATCAGCACCGAGGGGGCCGATGGTTTTTATCAGGGTGAAGTGGCACAGAAACTGGTCGCCAGTGTGCAGGCAAACGGTGGCGTCTGGTCAATGCAGGATTTGAATCAATACCAGGTAGTAGAACGCGAGCCGGTACGTTTTGAATTTGGTTCGGCACGCTTTGTCACCGCGAGTTTACCGTCATCGGGTGGTGTGGTGTTAGCCAGCATCTTCAATATGCTCGGGATTCTGGGTTACGATCAGGCGGGCGACACCCAACGTATTCACTTGCTTGTTGAGGCAATGCGCCGGGCCTACCGTGATCGCGCCGCCTATCTCGGTGACCTGGACTATGTTGACGTGCCAGTAGAACATTTAACCAGTGAGGCTTACGCGCGACAACTAGCGAAGGGCATATCAGTTTTGCGGGCCAGCCGGAGTACTGATATTGGCACAATCGGCGAGGCAGCGAGCGGCAATGACACCACCCACTTTTCCATTATCGATCAGCAGGGTAATATGGTTTCTGCAACACTGTCGGTCAATTATCCGTTTGGTTCAGGTCTGGTTGCCGGTGGCACGGGGGTATTGCTTAATGATGAGATGGATGATTTTTCTGCCAAACCCGGTGAGCCAAATGCTTACGGCCTGCTCGGTAGCAGCGCGAATGCGATTCAGCCGGGGAAGCGTATGCTCTCCAGCATGACCCCGGCATTCGTGCACAAAGCCGATAAAAGCCTGATATCGGGCACCCCCGGTGGTAGTCGAATCATCACCATGCAGTTGCTGGGCATACTCGAATTCCTGCACGGCGGCAGCGCCAGAGAAGTCGTCTCGCTACCGAGGTTTCACCATCAATATTTTCCAGATCAAATATCTTTTGAAGACAGTGCTTTCGATCAGCCAACGCAAAAATCATTGCAGGGTCTTGGCCATGAATTGAAACAAATGTCCTATCGCTACGGTAATATGCAAACCATTATTGTCGACCATGAGACCGGGAAGATCGACGCTGCCTCTGATCCACGTGGTATTGGGTCAGCCATAATTTCTTCCGACGGTGGTTAAACAACACCCGCCGGAACGTGCCATTATCGGATTTCATCGTGACCAGGAAAATCACTGGGTAGCCGATCTCGAATGTGGGCATTGCCGCCATGTGCGGCACGACCCGCCCTGGCAAAATCGCGAATGGGTGTTATTACTGGAAACTCGGCGAAAGCGTATCGGACAGGTGTTAATTTGCAAATTATGTGTCGACACCGCTGGTGATTAACGGGTCGTTATTTAGCAAAATCCTGATTCATGCGACCTTTACCGGTCATTGTCTGCGCATTTTCTCGAAGAACTCTGCATGCCATGGCCGAATCGCCAGTAGCACACCAAAAGGAACGCGTTCTTCGAATGTCAGGTTCCTGTCCTGCTGATTTAACTGGTCAATTTCTATGGCCAGATCATTTAATTTTTTGAGT
>CAXMNA010000115.1:0-10941 GCA_964194715.1 uncultured Gammaproteobacteria bacterium | reverse complement strand
CACGGGAGCTACATGAAAAGGGGTTTGATCTGGTTGCAACCGGCGGCACGGCTAAAGTAATTCGCCAGGGCGGGGTTGAGTGTAAACACGTCAACAAAGTTAAAGAAGGGCGCCCACATATAGTCGATATGATCAAGAATGGTGAAATTGTGCTAATTGTCAACACTACCGAAGGACGCTCGGCTATTGCGGATTCCTATACTATTCGTCGAGAGGCCCTGATGCATTCAGTGTGTTATACCACTACTATGTCAGGTGGTAGGGCTACCTCCATGGCGATGTCTCATCGCGAAATAAAAGAAGTATATTGTTTACAATCTTTACACTAGGCGACTGCTAATGAACCAGATACCGCTTACCGCTGCGGGTGCAGCAAGGCTTAAGTTGGAGCTAAAGGAGCTTAAGTCTGTAAAAAGACCGGCCGTAATCGATGCGATTGCAACCGCCCGTGAGCATGGCGACCTTAAAGAGAACGCCGAGTATCACGCGGCGCGCGAGGAACAGGGATTTATTGAAGGCCGTATCGCCGAACTGGAAGGGGCGCTGTCGAATGCACAGGTGATAGATATCACCAAGCTTAATCAAACGGGTCGAGTGGTTTTCGGATGTACCGTGGTACTGCTCGATATGGAGAGTGAATCCGAGGTTGTTTATCAAATCGTTGGTGATATTGAGGCCGATATTAGCGAAAACCGAATTGCAATCAGTTCACCGATTGCACGCGCGCTAATCTCCAAAGAAGAGGGAGACGATGTGATTGTAGAAGCACCTGCCGGTACCATGGAATATTCGATTACAGCGGTACAGTACAATTAGTTTTATGCACCGAGTACTGCCGCAAATCGGTCAGCTTCTTTATTAGGTCGGTAAATTACGATGATACTACCGATGCTTTCAACCAGGCCCGCCTTATGTTGGTCACATATCGACTTGCTAAGTTGGCGTTTACCCGGTTTATCCAGTGCGGGGATGCGCAGTTTGATTAATTCGTGATGACTCAGCGCTGTATCCACCTCGTGGTGCAAGTTCTCGGTCAGCCCTTTTTGGCCGATGATAACAACTGGCTTTAGCTTAAGCCGGTGACCCTCGGCGCGTAAGCGCTTGATTTGTCCGCTGGTTAATTCCATGCTGGTGCTAACTGAAAGCCTGAAAGCGCGCATGGTATCACAGCAAAATGGTGGGCCGGCTTCGGTTTGCATGAGGGCATCGCTGTCGGGCAAACTGCAGACTATGTCACGATCAAAATCTAGTAAGCGCTGGTTGCAGGAACATCATCAGGACGCCTACGTATTGAAGGCACGTGAACAGGGTTATCGTTCGCGAGCGGTATTCAAACTGGAAGAAATCCAGCAAAAAGATCACATCTTGAAATCTGGTCAGTTCGTGCTCGATCTTGGCGCTGCGCCAGGTGGCTGGAGTGAATATGCGAGCCGGATAGTGGGCGCCCAGGGCAGGATCATAGCGCTTGATTTGTTACCCATAGAGCCGATTGCCGGAGTAGAGTTTTTACAGGGGGATTTCAGCGAGCAGCATACGCTTGATGAATTGTTGGCGTCGGTTGGTGAGCGCCGATTTGATCTTGTATTATCGGATATGGCCCCCAATTTAAGTGGTATGGACAGCGTAGACCAGCCGAAATCGATGTATTTGGCTGAGCTCGCTTTCGATCTGGTGCGGGAATTCATGGCCTCTGACGGCATATTTGTCGTCAAATTGTTTCAGGGAGAGGGATTCGAGGATTTAATCTCTTCGTTCCGACTGAGCTTTAAATCGGTCAAGATTCGCAAGCCCGACGCATCCAGGGCCCGGTCGAGTGAAATTTATGCGGTTTGTAGGGGTCTTAGATAGGCCAGGGTGCGGAAAATACACTAGTATCTGGTAGTAATAGCAGTAATAATGATTCGAATCAGGCAGCAGGAAGGCCAAATAGTTAAGGTGTAATAGTGAACGATGTAGTCAAGAATTTAGTGTTATGGGTTGTCATCGCAGTGGTATTGCTGTCGGTGTTCCATAGTTTCGGTGAACGCAGCGGTAGCTCCCAGACCTTGATATATTCGGATTTCCTAACCCAGGTCAAGCAAGGCCAGGTGCGGGAAGTTACTATTGAGGGGCAGAACATTTCCGGCAAAATGACTTCCGGAACGCCGTTTTCTACCTATAGTCCGGAAACCAACAACAGCGCGTTAATTGGAGACCTCGAGCGCTCTGGTGTCGCCATTTTAGGAAAACCTCCGGAACCACCCTCATTGCTGGGGCATATGTTTATCAGCTGGTTTCCGTTTATCGTCTTGATCGGGCTGTGGATATTTTTCATGCGCCAGATGCAAGGCGGCGGTAGTGGCCGCGGTGCGATGTCTTTTGGCAAGAGCAAGGCTCGGCTGCTCGGTGAAGACCAGATCAACATCACCTTTAACGATGTGGCAGGCGTTGACGAGGCCAAGGAAGAGGTTGCCGAACTGGTCGAGTTCCTGCGCGATCCATCCAAGTTTCAGAAACTCGGCGGCAAGATTCCGAGCGGGGTATTGATGGTGGGTGCTCCCGGCACCGGTAAAACGTTGCTGGCCAAGGCTATCGCAGGTGAGGCAAAAGTTCCTTTCTTCACGATTTCCGGTTCGGACTTCGTCGAAATGTTTGTCGGCGTTGGCGCCTCCCGGGTGCGCGATATGTTCGACCAGGCCAAGAAGCATTCGCCGTGCATCATATTCATCGATGAAATCGACGCGGTCGGACGGCATCGTGGTGCCGGCCTCGGCGGCGGGCACGATGAGCGCGAGCAAACATTAAATCAGCTACTGGTTGAAATGGATGGGTTTGAAGGTAACGAAGGCGTCATAGTCATCGCCGCAACCAATCGTCCCGATGTACTCGATCCAGCCCTGTTACGCCCCGGCCGATTCGATCGCCAGGTGGTTGTTCCTTTGCCTGATGTGCGCGGTCGCTCACATATCCTCAAGGTTCACATGCGCAAGGTGCCTGCCGCAGAGAACGTCGATCCGATGGTGATTGCGCGCGGTACACCGGGGTTTTCTGGCGCCGATCTGGCTAACCTGGTCAATGAAGCAGCGTTGTTTGCCGCCCGCGGCAACAAGAAGGTGGTGACCATGACAGAATTCGAGCGCGCCAAGGACAAGATCATGATGGGTGCGGAACGCAGGTCGATGATCATGAAGGAAGATGAGAAGAAGTTGACGGCTTACCATGAATCGGGTCACGCGATCGTCGGACGCCTGGTGCCTGAACACGACCCGGTTTACAAAGTGAGTATCATTCCGCGTGGGCGGGCGCTCGGGGTAACCATGTTTCTGCCGGAAGATGATCGTTACAGTTACAGCAAACGCCTTCTTGAAAGCCAGTTATCCAGCCTGTTTGGAGGGCGCATCGCGGAACAACAAATTTTTGGTGCGGAAGCAGTGACGACCGGGGCTTCCAACGATATCGAGCGCGCCACCAGCATTGCACGTAGCATGGTAACCCAGTGGGGTTTGTCGGATCGTATGGGCCCTTTGACCTATGACGAAGAAGAGGGTGAAGTATTCCTTGGCAAGAGCTATGGCAAGCAAAAGACGTTATCCGATGAAACTGCGCAAGCGATCGATTCGGAAATCCGCGCCATCATCGATCGCAACTACCAGCGTGCAGTTGATATCCTCAAGCAGAACGAGGACAAGCTGCACTTGATGGCTGATGCGCTAATGAAGTATGAAACCATCGATTCTGGCCAGATTGACACGATCATGGAAGGCAAGGAACCGGGTCCGCCCGCTGACTGGTCGGATGACGAAAAAGGACCGACCCCCGATGAACCCACGGGAAAAGCCAGTACCGGCGAAGATCCTGATTTGGATCCCGCAAAATTGCACTAGTGGTTGCCGGCCTTAAGAAGGCCCAGTCCGATGGCACAGCTGTCAATATCCAGTAATCTACAGGTTATGGGTGTTGTTAATACGACCCCCGATTCATTTTCAGATGGTGGAAAGTTCGACACCACCGAAAAGGCTTTCGAGCACGCCCGGCATTTAATTTCCCAGGGCGTTGATATTCTCGATATCGGTGGAGAATCTACTCGACCCGGTTCACGACAGGTAGATCTGGACGAAGAGCTTGCACGCACCGTTCCCCTGATTAGCGCAATTCGGGAAATTTCGGACATTCCGATCTCTATTGACACCAGCAAGTCCGGTGTAATGGAGGCCGCGGTAACAGCGGGTGCGACCATTATTAATAGCATCTGGGCCTTGCAGCTCAATAATTCACTGCAGGTAGCGGCAGATTTGGGGGTGTCGGTAGTTTTAATGCATATGCAGGGTACACCGGCAACGATGCAACAAAATCCGAGCTACGCCAATGTGGTCAGCGAAGTAAAGGATTTCCTCAAGGGCCGTATCGATGCGGCACTCGACGTCGGTATTGCAACGGAGCATATTATTATCGATCCAGGATTTGGATTTGGTAAAACCATCGAGCATAATCTATTGTTGTTAAAATCCTTATCCGAATTTAGAGAACTGGGAGTTCCTGTGATGGCTGGATTATCACGTAAATCTATGATTGGCAATATCCTCGACAAGCCCGTAGACGAGCGGCTTTACGGCAGCTTGTCGGTTGCGGTGATGGCGGCGATGCTGGGCGCAGATATCCTGCGTGTGCACGACGTTGTCGAAACGCTGGACGCTGTCAAGATGGTCAAGGCGCTGGCGCAGGTGGCGCCATGAGTCGAAAGTACTTCGGTACCGATGGCATTCGCGGGCGTGTTGGTAAGCCACCGATGACAGTCGATTTCATCATGAAACTTGGCTGGGCAGCCGGTAAGGTCCTGTCACAATCCAGTCAGGGTCAGGTTGTCATCGGTAAGGATACCCGGATTTCCGGATACATGTTCGAATCTGCACTCGAAGCAGGGCTCGCTGCTGCCGGGCTTGATATATTGTTACTTGGACCCATGCCTACCCCGGCAATCGCCTACATTACCCAGTCACAACGTGCCAGCGCGGGGATCGTAATCAGCGCGTCACACAATCCATACCATGACGATGGGGTAAAGTTTTTTAATGGAGATGGCTTCAAACTGCCGGATGCGGCCGAGGAAGCGATCGAGGCGATGCTGGGTCAGGAGCTGGTGATGGTAGCACCGGAGCAAATCGGCAAGGCGACTCGAATGGAAGATGCCAAGGGGCGTTATATCGAGTTTTGCAAGAGTTCGATTGCATTCCACAAGTCCCTACGTGGTATGAAACTGGTGATCGATTGTGCCAACGGCGCTACCTATCACATTGCACCAATGGTCTTTCGCGAACTGGGTGCGGAGGTGATTGAAGTCGGTACCAGTCCGAATGGTCTGAATATCAATCATGAGGTTGGCGCAATGCACCCCGAAAGCATGCGCGCCTATGTGCTGGAAAACCAGGCCGATATGGGAATCGCATTCGATGGTGACGGTGATCGCGTGATGATGATGGATGCCCGCGGAGATGTGAAAAATGGTGATCAATTACTGTACATAATCGCAAAGACTAAATTGATCGGCGGTCAGCTCGATGGCGGTGTAGTGGGTACGCTGATGACTAATCTTGGCTTTGAGCACGCGCTGCAGGCCCGGGATATTCCGTTTACGCGTGCGGCGGTTGGTGATCGTTACGTTTTGGAGAAGCTAGTTGAGCGTGGGTGGTACCTTGGTGGCGAGTCTTCCGGCCATATAATATGCCTCGATAAAACCACTACCGGGGACGGAATCATCGCCGCGTTACAGGTTCTGGATGGACTGATCAGCAGTGGTCAAACGCTGACCGAAGCCTGTAGCGATCTGGAAATATACCCCCAGACCATGATCAATGTGCCAGTATCAAAATCGCTCGATCTGGATAATTCGCCGCTGATCCAGGATGCGCTGAGCTCGGCAGAATCCTCTTTGGCAGATTCGGGTCGGGTGCTACTGCGTCCCTCCGGTACCGAACCGCTGATTCGAGTCATGGTAGAAGGCCAGGACGAAGCCCAGGTTGGAAAAACAGCTGAGATTCTGGCTCAAGCGGTAAGGGAAGCCGCCGGAAATTAACGGAAATCGATATTAAGGCCTTCAAATAACAGGCGAATTGACCAATTCCAGATTGATTTATTGGGCCGAGGTGAGTAACCTTTGCCGCCTTTTAAATGACCGGTAAAAATATGCGTTCTTGTCTTATCGCTGGCAACTGGAAAATGAATGGCAGCATGCAATCTGTCATCGATCTGGTTGAAGGTATTAAGGCTGGTGATCCCGGTAAAGCCGAATTAGCCGTTTGCCCACCCGCTGTGTTCCTGATGAAAGTGGGCGGTATGCTGGCGGATAGTAAAATTTTGCTAGGCGCGCAAAATGTCTGCGATCAGGAGGAGGGCGCTTTTACCGGAGAAATATCGGCGCGGATGCTACAGGAATGCGGTTGTCGCTACGCGATCGTGGGGCATTCGGAGCGTCGCTCGCTCTACCTGGAATCGGATCAGCTGGTCGCGGCAAGATTCGCGATGGCCTTAGCCTCGGGCATTATTCCAATCCTCTGTGTTGGCGAGACCCTGGATGAACGCGAACAGGACGTGACCGAGAAGGTGATAGCGCGACAGATTGATGCGATCCTCGATGCATGCGGGATTGAGGGCATCGCACAGGCTGTAATTGCCTACGAACCGGTTTGGGCAATCGGCACCGGGAAAGTTGCGACACCGGATCAGGCGCAGGCAGTACATGCGTTTATTCGCGGTAAACTGGAACAGCTTGACTCCGGCGCCGCGCAACAGGTGCAAATTTTATATGGTGGCAGCATGAATCCGTCAAATGCAGCGGAACTATTGTCACAACAAGATATCGATGGTGGATTGATCGGCGGAGCAGCGCTCAAAGCCGATGATTTTCTGGCCATCGCACAATCAGCCTAGGAAGTACTATGGAAAATATCAACAGCATTTTACTGGTGGCGCAAGTCTTATTATCAATCTCCCTGATTGCGTTAATATTAATTCAGCATGGTAAAGGTGCTGACGCAGGTGCGGCTTTTGGCAGTGGCGCGTCGGCCACCGTTTTTGGGGCACGCGGCTCGGGAAACTTTCTCAGCAAGGCGACAACCATGATTGCCATCCTGTTTTTCATTGTCTGCCTGTCGTTGGCATATCTCTCCAGCCGTCGCGATGCTCCTGACGGTGTTACCGGCAGCGTTACCGCACAGGATAATGTTGTCGTGCCCATGCAGGAAAGTGATGAACTGCCTCCCGCTGAGCCTTCAAGCGGCAGTTCACAAGAATTAGATTTACCGCCGGCTGAATAGGCTGGGGAATGCCGATGTGGTGGAATTGGTAGACACGCTATCTTGAGGGGGTAGTGGCGAAAGCTGTGCCGGTTCGACTCCGGCCATCGGCACCATACAGAGATTTCGATCCGGGTTTGACCGGGTTGAATCGATTCAACTAAGAACCCGGCTCGAGGCCTGCCCTGAGCCGGGTTTTTTAATGCTTTGAAAGCGAGCTATTGTACCGTTTGGAGATTTCTTGACACTATATAGGTGCCACAATAGACTGGCTCCTCGCTTTACTGATGCAGGCTTTCCGGGGGGCAGTACTCGAACCATGTTAGGTAATTATCTACCGATCCTGATTTTCATGTGCATAACGCTCGTGATGGGCACCGTTTTCATAATTCTAGGCAAACTTCTCGGGCCCTCGCGTCCGGACGCAGAAAAAAATTCTCCCTACGAGTGTGGCTTTGAAGCCTTTGAAGACAGCCGCATGAAGTTCGATGTGCGTTACTACCTGGTCGCGATCCTGTTTATCATTTTTGATCTTGAAATTGCATTCCTCTTTCCCTGGGCAATTGTGCTCGACCGGGTAGGAACATTTGGCCTGGTCTCCATGGCGGTTTTTCTATCGGTGCTGGTCGTCGGGTTTATTTACGAGTGGAAAAAAGGGGCTCTTGAATGGGAATAGAAGGCGTATTCGAGCAGGGTATCGTTACCACTACCGCCGATAAATTGATTAACTGGGCGCGTACCGGTTCGATGTGGCCGATGACTTTCGGGCTGGCCTGTTGTGCGGTCGAAATGATGCAGGCAGGCGCGTCTCGCTACGACCTGGATCGGTTTGGAATCATTTTCAGGGCAAGTCCGCGTCAATCGGATGTCATGATAGTGGCCGGGACGCTGGTGAATAAGATGGCTCCGGCGCTGCGCAAAGTTTATGACCAGATGGCGGAACCACGCTGGGTAATTTCAATGGGTTCCTGTGCCAATGGTGGTGGTTACTATCACTATTCATATGCCGTAGTTCGTGGCTGTGACCGGGTCGTTCCGGTTGATATTTACGTGCCCGGTTGCCCGCCGACCGCGGAGGCGCTGCTGTATGGCATATTACAGCTGCAAAACAAAATCAAACGTACCAATACGATAGCGCGCTAATATGCCGAATCCCAGACAGCAACTGGCTGAGGCGCTGCGAGCGGCGTTTGGTGATAGGGTCGACTCGGTTGCAGTTGAATATAACGAAGTCACCATCGAAGTCGCGGGCGAGAATCTCATCGCTGTCGCCACCGAACTGCGCGACGATCCCCAATTTCAATTTCAGCAACTGCTCGATGTATGTGGTGTCGATTATTCACAGTTTGGTCAAGACGAATGGCTAACTGAAGATGCGAGTCGCGCGGGTTTCAGCCGCGGTGTTGCGGCTGCGGACTCCACCGGTCGGTTGCAGTTTGGTGACGAGCTTGAATCGTTTACGACCCAGGGCAAACGCTATGCCGCGGTCTATCATTTAATTTCATACGTGCATAACCGCCGCTTACGTCTGCGTGTCTTCGCCAGCGATGATGAATTTCCGATGGTTCCTACCGTTACCGAAATCTGGGCATCGGCGGACTGGTATGAACGCGAAGCTTTCGATTTGTTCGGTATCCTGTTTAGCGGCCATCCCGATTTACGCCGCATACTCACTGACTACGGTTTTGTCGGCCACCCGTTTCGCAAGGATTTTCCAATGGTCGGAAATGTGGAAATGCGTTACGACCCGGAGCGCGAACGCGTCATCTACGAGCCGGTAACGATTGAAGCGCGGGTGCTCGTGCCAAAGGTGATACGGCAAGATCATCGCTACCTGATGGATGAGCCAGAAGAGACAGAGGGCGATGCCTGAGATAAAGAATTACACGCTCAACTTCGGACCCCAGCATCCTGCGGCCCACGGTGTATTGCGCCTGGTGCTGGAAATGGATGGTGAAGTAATCGAACGCGCAGACCCGCATATCGGGCTGTTGCATCGCGCCACCGAAAAGCTCGCCGAAACCAAGCCTTATAATCAAACCATTGGCTATATGGATCGTCTCGACTACGTTTCGATGATGTGTAACGAGCATGCCTACGTGCTGGCGATAGAAAAATTACTCGGCATCGAGATACCTGAGCGCGCACGCTATATCCGCGTCATGTTCGATGAAATTACACGCATTCTTAATCACTTGATGTGGATTGGTACGCATGCGCTCGACGTCGGCGCGATGACCATGTTTCTGTACGCATTTCGTGAACGTGAAGACTTGATGGATATGTACGAGGCAGTATCCGGCGCACGTATGCATGCGACCTATTATCGCCCCGGTGGTGTCGCACGCGATCTGCCCGACGCGATGCCGCAGTACCTGGAAAGTCGCTGGCGCAGCAACAAGGAAGCGAGTCGTTTGAATGAGAACCGGCAGGGTAGCCTGCTTGATTTTGCTGAAGATTTCGTGCGCCGTTTTCCGGGTTACATCGACGAATACGAAACCCTGCTGACCGACAATCGCATTTGGAAACAGCGCACCGTGGGCATTGGTGTGGTATCGGAAGAACGCGCCTTTCAACTCGGTTTTACCGGCCCGATGTTGCGCGGGTCCGGCGTCGAATGGGATCTACGCAAAAAGCAACCTTACGAAGTATACGATCGCATGGATTTCGATATCCCGGTGGGCACCAACGGGGATTGTTATGATCGTTACCTGGTACGGGTCGAAGAGATGCGCCAGTCAAACGGCATCATCAAGCAATGTATCGAGTGGCTGCGTACCAACCCGGGAATCGTCATATCCGAAAATCACAAGGTTGCGCCCCCACGCCGGGAAGAATTGAAGGCCGATATGGAAGGCCTGATCCATCACTTCAAGCTTTTTACCGAGGGTTACACCCTGCCGGAGGGCGAGGTTTATGCCAGCATAGAGCACCCCAAGGGTGAATTCGGTGTCTACCTGGTTTCCGACGGGGCCAACAAACCCTATCGCCTCAAGATTCGGGCGCCCGGTTTTGCCCACCTTTCCAGTATGAATGAAATGGCGCAGGGGCATATGCTGGCCGATGTCGTGGCGATTATCGGAACCCAGGATATCGTGTTCGGGGAGATCGACCGATAATGGCAATCGAAACCAAGTCCATGATCGATCTGCTAAGCGATCATACCCGCGGGGAAATCGATCACTGGGTAACGCGCTTTCCGCCGGAGCACAAACGTTCGGCGGTGTTGCAAGCCCTGACTGCCGCGCAGCATCAAAATCGTGGTTTTTTGACCACCGACTTGATGGATGCAGTTGCCGAGTACCTGGAGTTGCCACCGATTCACGTCTACGAGGTAGCGTCGTTTTACTCGATGTATGAAACCAAACCGGTAGCGCGACACAATGTCGCAATTTGCACCAATATTTCGTGCCTGTTGATGGGCTCGGATAGCATTGTCGAGCATATTGAAAACAAACTTGGAATCAAGATCGGGGCAAGCACCGAAGACGGACGAATCTACCTGAAGTGTGAGGAAGAATGCCTGGCAGCTTGTTCAGGTGGCCCAATGATGCAGGTTGATCACGTCTATCACGAAAATCTGACGCCTGAGATGGTTGATGAAATCCTGGATGCGTTGGAGTAAGAATGGCTAACGAAGTTTGTTTTGCAACCCTGCAATACGATCAGCCAT
>CAXMNA010000114.1:0-7666 GCA_964194715.1 uncultured Gammaproteobacteria bacterium | reverse complement strand
TGGATTTACCTGGCGATAAAGGTGCTTGGCCTGGGGATACTCATCGCACATACCGACCGCATGCATAATGCAGGGGTAGGCATTATCCCGGCATTCTTCGGGCACCGGGTAAGCCTGTTTTTGCATTTCCAGCAGGGTCATGCCGGGATAGACCAGTTTCAAATTATGTTCGATTTCGTCAACCGCCAGGCGATAAATTTCCTTTTGCCGTCGAGTGGGTTTGGCCGGACCGCAATGGAATGTCCTGGATAGATCCACGAAGTAACCGAATGGACCCACCATGTCGGTGTCGAAACCGACCAGGTCACCCGATTCGATCTTGCGTTCGCTAGCTTCCTGCAACCACGGATTAATGCGTGGCCCCGAAGACAGCATCCGCCCTTCATGCCAGTCGCCGTTATTGGCGATGTTGGTGTAGTTCAATAATCCCCAAAGCTGTAGCTCGGTGACCCCGGGTCGCAGGGCTTTCTTGACCATATCGGCGCCGTGCTCGGCAACTGCGATTGCCCAGCGCATGCAGGCGATCTCGTCCTCGGATTTGATCAGGCGCGCAGATTCGGCGATGCGCACTCCATCGATGACTTCTATGCCGCGGGCCTCCAGTGCCTGGGTTACCGAGGGATTGACATATTCGATCGCAACACGCCGGTTCGCGCTACCGATTTCATCAAGATAGGCGACGACATCCTCAGCAAGACTCCTGGCCGCTTCATCGATATTGGTTCCACCATCGAAGAAAGCGTGTGGCCGGCCTGGGCGAAAATCATCGACTTGCGACACATCGTAGTAACAACCATAGAACACCGTTGGGCCATCTTGAGGTATAAATAAATATACAGTCGGTATGTGCGACTGGAACAGCATGTAACTACGATAGTCGACCGCATAGCGCAAGCTGATGGGATTGAGCAGAATACAGATCGCTGCATCATGCAATTCGAGTTGCTGTTTAAGTCGACCCATACGGTAGTTCGACATGCGCTCGTGATCGATTTGCGGCATATCACGAAAACCACTGAGATCACTCCAGTTATCATCAAAAACCAGCTTGTCGACAGGATTTACGCTCATAATGCAACTATCTGTAAAAAGAGTGGATAGCGGTGATTGCCCGATCGATGCCGGCACTATCGACATCGAGATGGGTCACCATGCGGATCGGTGGTTTTTGTTCGCCGATGAGGATTTGCTGTGACTCCAGGTGCAGCCGCAAAGCTTCCAGATCTTTAGCTTCGGGTTCGATAAATACCATGTTGGTGTGATATCTGACCGGTAGCTCGGCGATGCTGTCGATTCCCTCGGCAAGCTGGCGCGCTGTGTCGTGGTCATCGGCAAGTCGAGCGATATTATGTTCAAGCGCATATAAACCGCAAGCGGCCAACACGCCAACCTGGCGCATACCGCCACCAAGCAGTTTGCGCAGGCGCCGTGCGGTTTTAATAAACGCAGCAGATCCACAAAGCATCGCTCCGACCGGTGCACCAAGGCCTTTCGACAGGCACAGCATGACGCTATCGAAAGGCGCAACGATATCGGCCGCCGGCATATCCAGCGCAACCGCGGCATTCATAAGCCGCGCTCCATCGAGGTGCACCTTCAATCCCTGTGCCCGCACTGCCTCGGCGAGTTGGCGATGATGATCCGGGTCCTGGACCCGGCCGGACACAGTGTTTTCCAGCGCCAGGGTACGGGTAATCGGTTCATGCGGATCGTCCTCCTTGATTGCAGCCAATACCTGCTCCATAGACAATCCACCCGTTTCATCGGTGCGCAATGGGTGCATCACGATACCGCCGAGCGCGGAGGTACCACCGGCCTCGGCTACATAGATATGGTATTGATCACCCAGCAGGATTTCTTCGCCCCTGGCGTTATGCGCGAGCATCGCAGCCAGGTTAGCCTGGGTTGCACTGCTTAGAAACAAACCGGCTTCCATACCCAACAGTCGTGCCGCAGTCGCTTCGAGCCGGTTTACGGTTTCGTCTTCGCCGTAAACATCATCGCCGACTGCTGCCTCCAGGATAGCCTGGTACATGCCTGCACTGGGGCGGGTGACGGTATCGCTACGCAGGTCGACTATCGCTTCTTCAGACATTAATTTGATTCGCAGTAAACTGCCTTCAATATTAGGCTGGAATCGCCGCCAAGGGAATGGTTTTTTGCGACCTAAAAGCAGCATGTATTTGCTTCAATGCTAGGGTAACATCCGCGCATGAATATACCCCGATCTGCCAATACCAGGAACCTGATCGCCGGAGGCGTTTGTCTACTTGCTGCTGGCGCTTGGTGTCAGCTGGCGTCAAATCTCGTTGCAAAAGGTTAAATGAATCCGATTTACATCCAATGGGCGACACCGCGTTCAACCTCGACCGCCTTCGAGTGGATGATGCGTATGCGCGGCGACATGGCATGCTTCCACGAACCCTTCGGTGAAGCCTGGTACCAGGGCGACGATGCGCGTGCGCCTAGATTAACTTCCGCAAGCTCACGCAAACCGGGGCTCAACTTCGACACCGTGCTACAAAAGATGCAAGCTGCCGCACTAAAACGACCGGTGTTTTCCAAGGACATGCCGCAGTTTACCGATCACCTCTGGAACGATGATTTTTTAAGCCGGTTCGAGCACAGTTTTTTGATTCGCAACCCGGCCAAGGTACTGGCCTCGTTGCACCGAAGTTGGGTCAAGTCCGGTAACGACGAGGGATTTTCCCGCAACGAAATCGGCTTCGACGAACAGCGTCGACTATTCGATTTACTGTGTACCCAGTTTGGTAAAACGCCGGTGGTAATCGACAGCGACGATTTGCTGGAAAATCCACCCGCAATGGTCGAGAAATACTGTAACGCGATCGGTATTCCCTTCATCGCCAAGGCACTGAGCTGGGAACCCGGAAGTCGCAGTGAAGTTTTATGGTATGACGGCGATGACAGCATCTGGCATGAAACCCTGAGAAATTCCGACGGCCTCAAGGCGCAGCCGCGCAAATCTGTTGAAGTTAATGAACTGCCGGAAAACCTGCAAGTGCTGTATCGGGATTTTTTACCCCACTACCAGCACTTGCATAGCCACCGTTTGCGGCCGTGATAGGGAGGTTTAACCCTCGACAATGGACAATTCGCGATCATAAGCCCGATGCGCCAATTTCATCGCCTCCTGGTACTTCGGATCTTCATAACAGTCGACAGCCCGTTGGTAGCTGTCGAAACGAACGATTAACTGTCTTGCATATAGCGGCCCTTCGCGAGTCTCGATAGCACCTCTGCCAGCGATAATTTCCGCATCGAATCGAGCAGCAATATCTGGCCATTGTTGAGCGTATTCCTGGAACGCGGCGGCATCTTTTATCTCTCCGCCTCTAATAATCCAATAGCCTGCCATCTCAGTATCCTCAAGTTTTATTGATGTTTATTTAAGCTAGTCAACACCGAACTCACTGCGGGCGCTCGCCTTCGACTATGATGCGATGCATCACCCGGCGATACCCGTCATAATCATTCAGCGCATAATGCTGGGTACAGCGATTATCCCACATCGCCAGCGTATTCTCGGCCCAGCGCAATCGGAAACTATACTCCGGTCGCATTACCTGCTCATAGAGATAGTTCAACATCGGCAGGCTTTCCTCCCGTGTCATGCCTTCAAAACCAAGCGTATGGATGCTATTTACATAGAGTGACTTTTTGTCGGTTTCATCATGCGTCCGGATTACCGGGTGAATCGCAAATTGCTCTTGCTTATCGCTGTTTTTGCTTTTTACCGCCTCGTAAATATCCTCGTCACGAGGTACCACGCTGGCAGAGTTGATCGCATTTAACGATGCCAGTTTTGCTTTCAATCCTGGCGATAAGGCCTCATATGCAGCATACATATCGGCAAACAATGTGTCCCCGCCCTGCGGTGGAATCTGTCTCGCATAGAGCATGGTTATCTTTGGCGGCAACGCTATGTAAGCTGAATCAGAATGCCAGAAACTGCCAAAGCTTTCGGTTTCGGTTTCGGTTTTGACAATCTCTGTGATGAATGGAAACCCGTCGATGCCATCGGCGAACAGGTAGTCCTTGAGCGGACCGAATCTAAGCGCAAAATCATTGTATTGCTGCGGTGACAGATGCTGATCGCGAAAAAAAATGATCTGGTAATCGAGAAACGCCTGATTTACCTGTTCGAATTGTTCCTCGCTAAGTTTAGTGGATAGATTTAGACCGCGAACTTCGGCGCCGATAGTGCTGGATTGAGCTATGATTTCCACTACGCTTTTGTCCCCGAATCGATTGAGAAATTTTACGCAGAATTGCACGAATCATCGTATCATTCGACTGATTTTATGTCACTTTTCAGAATAGCCGTTGCCAATGAATAACGAGAACCTGAATTTACCTGAATCAACCGATGTCATAATAATCGGCGCCGGTATCGCCGGAATTTCAGCTGCCTGGTATTTAAACAAGGCCGGGCTGCGCGTTGTGGTTTGCGAAAAAGGCATCGTCGCCGGTGAGCAATCGAGCCGCAACTGGGGCTGGATTAGACAACAGGGTCGCGACCAATCGGAGCTTCCAATCGCCATGGAAAGCATGCGACTGTGGCAGGAAATCGCCAACGAACTCGATACCGATATCGGCTATCAGCGCGAAGGCAGCCTCTACCTTTGCGAAAATGACGAAGAGCTCGCACGCCATCAGCGTTTCATGTCGTTTGCCCCGGCCTACGGCCTCGACACCAGCTACCTGAACCGCAAGCAGCTAGAAGAATTAATAACCGATTGTCCAGAACGCTGGCAAAGCGGGCTTTATACGCCCGACGACGGGCGCGCCGAACCAACGCTTGCGGTTCCAGCAATGGCCAGGACACTGGCCACACGTGGTGTTCACATCGCCGAAAATTGCGCGGTCACGCAAGTACTTATCGAGAATCAAAAAGTCGCGGGAGTCCTGACCGAGTATGGCGAGGTTAAGGCATCGCAGGTACTCTGTGCAGGCGGCGCCTGGTCAACATTTCTACTCAAGCGCTGTGGTATTCGCTTACCCCAGCTTACCGTCAAGGCAAGTGTCGCGCGCACCGCGCCAGCGCCGCTGATATTTAACGGCAACGCCTCTGGAAGCAAGATAACGTTCCGCAGGCGCCTCGATGGCGGCTATACCGTAGCCTGCTCCGATTACCTGGAAATTTTTCCATCGATCAATCATCTCGGTTTCGTTAAAGACTTTCTGCCGTTGATCAAGAACTCTATTGGAAAACTCAGACTACGATTTCCGGAATTAAAAGTGGACAAGAATTTTACCCGGCAGCGCACCCTGAATCCGATCCCGAGCGCAACCACGATCGCTCGCATCAAGGCGCGGCTCTCCGACCGGGTACCCGCTTTCGAGGACATTGAACTGGTAGAAGCATGGTCCGGGATGATCGATGCGCTTCCCGACGTGGTACCGGTGCTGGATCACGCCGATCCGATCGACGGCTTATGGGTTTCTACCGGTTTCAGCGGGCACGGTTTTGGAATTGGTCCCGCCGCGGGAAAAATCATGGCCAACCTGATACAGAACAACGCCGTTGAATACAATTTGTCCCGCTTCCGCCTGGCACGCTTCAGCGATGGCAGCGAGCTGGAACTCGGACCCGCTATTTGAAACCTGGGCCAGTCATTAATCCCTTGCGATGATCCTCGCGATCGGAGTTCCATTTATACGGGACTGCCTTCAGGCAATTAACTGCAGCGGGTCCCAGTTAAAAATCTGTTCTAGATAGCTTGCGAATGCAAACAGCTCGAGTTCGCCATGGGCCTTGCCGATTAACTGCAGGCCGATTGGCAGTCCTGAGTCAGTCTTGCCGCAGGGCAGCGTAATTACCGGTAGAGTGGTAACGGTTATCGCGCAGCAAATCGCGAGCCAGCGATAGTACTCGGAATACTCGAGACCTTCGGAGTAGCCCGGGTAGCGCTCCTCGACCGGGTATGCCGGCAAGATAGTAGCTGGGCAAATCAACAAATCGTAGTCCTGCATGAATTGTGATGCATTGGCGAACACCTGCCCCTGCGCATCGAGAGACTGACGAATTTCGTCGGCGCTCAAGTTCAGACCTTTCTCAATATTCCAGACGACTTCAGGTTTCATGATTTTACGCGTACTAGTCAGGTCGGCGCCGTAAGACTGCGCATAGCCAAGGGCGCGCGGTACCTCGAAGGCGGCATCCATCATACTCAGGTCCGGGTGTGTGTTTTCGATTTCGATGTTTTCCCGCTCGAGCTTTGCGATTGCGTCGCCGCACAATTCGATCACCTCGGATGAAGTTTGCGTTATCCCCAGGTCCTCGCTGTAAGCAATTTTCAGCGGCTTGACCGGCTGCGCCGCGGCATTACGAAATTCGCTGATTGCATGCGGTTTGGATAATCCCGCCTTCGAACTGGGGCCTGCCATCGCGTCGGCGAACAAGGCCAAATCGGCGACAGTGCGGGCCATCGGCCCCTTCTGAGAATAAACGTCAAACGGTTGCATGCCCGGGCCCGTGACAATCAGGCCGGGTGAAGGCCGTAAACTGGTGACCCCACAAAAACTCGCAGGAGTACGCAGTGATCCCCCTAGATCCGAACCCTGAGCTAGCCATGCAGTACCGCTGGCAAGTGCAGCCGCCGCGCCTCCTGAAGAACCCCCTGCGCTACGCGACAAATCATATGGATTTCGCGTAGCACCGAATACCTCGTTGAAAGTATTGCCGCCGGCACCGAACTCGGGCGTATTTGATTTGGCATAGATAACGCCACCATTGGCTTCGAGCCGCTCGACCAGGATATCGGATTGCTCCGGGACACGGTTAGCGTACAGCGCCGAGCCTTGAGTTGTCTTTACCCCGGCGACGTCGGTCAGGTCTTTGATCGCAATCGGGATGCCAGCCAACACAGAATTTTTTCGATCGCCCTGCCGAGCTTGCTCACGGGCACGCTCGAAACAAAGCGTCGGCAGCGCATTGATTTCCGAGTCTACTTTTTCGATACGTGCGTGCAGTGCATCGAGCGTATCGTCGATGCTAATTTCACCTGCTTTCAGCAGCGCTACAATTTCGCAGGCGCTTTTTTCAATCAGTTCAGCCATAGTTGTCACGCAATACGTTTTTCTGCACCTTTCCCATCGCGTTACGCGGTAGTTCATCGATCACAAACAGCTTGCGCGGCAGTTTGAATCGCGCCAACACCGGTTCGAGCGCCTTGACCAGTTGCTCACCATCAAGCTCGACCCCTGCAATCGGCACGACTGCTGCGACGACCGCCTCGCCCAGGTCAGGATCAGGGATACCAAACACGGCAGACTCGAGCACGCCTTCGAGCGCGTCAATTTCAGTTTCGATCTGCTTGGGATAAATATTGTAACCACCGGAAATAACCAGGTCCTTCTCACGACCCAGTATGTGCA
Source organism: uncultured Gammaproteobacteria bacterium (assembly GCA_964194715.1). GTDB lineage: Bacteria > Pseudomonadota > Gammaproteobacteria. The sequence goes on along the minus strand of CAXMNA010000114.1, from coordinate 265 downwards.
TGTAACCGTCTTCATCGAACTTACCCAGATCACCGCTGATGAAAAATCCATCGCTGCGCAAATCGAGCGCGGTTTTCTCTGGCTTGCGCCAGTAACCCAGAAAAACATTCGGCCCGCGCACTTCGATCATGCCGGTTTCGCCAGCGGGCAATTCGGCGCCACTTTCCGGGTCGCTGATCTTAATTTCTACCCCGGGTAACGGGAACCCGACGCTACCTGCACGACGTTCGCCCTCGTAGGGATTGGAGGTATTCATATTGGTTTC
>CAXMNA010000113.1:0-27130 GCA_964194715.1 uncultured Gammaproteobacteria bacterium | reverse complement strand
GTTACATAAGACCCAAGAACATCTTCTGCTTCATGCAGTATGTGGCTAATTTTTTCTTCTGACACTACTACTCCCATGACTGGCAACCATCCCCTTATATCAGCTTCGACCATCACTGAAATACTCGGGAACCGTGCCGTTCCCGGATGGGTTGTAATGTCGACTGAAGATACGCCAGCCTCGGTGAACAATGCGGCCAGAGTCTGACGATCGCCAAGGTCAAATGGTGCGCTCAGCGCCTCGGCCGCTTGCCTGCCGGCGAGCCGTTCAAGGAGTTCGACACTAGCTGCGTACGCAGGTATGTTGGTAAGTGAATCCCATACCGCCACGACCATACGCCCGCCCGGAATTAATACCCGCAGCATTTCACGAATGGCTTGATGGCGATCCGAGAAAAACATGAGGCCAAATTGGCAAACCACCGTGTTGAAAGATTCATCAGGGAAGGGCAATGATTCGGCCACACCCTGTTTCCAGTCAATTTCGGGCGCGAGTTCTTTCGCCACTGCAAGCATTCCAGGTCTTGGGTCCAGACCTGCAATATATCCGGAGGGAGTAACTCTCGAGGCCACCTCACGTGAAAGCACACCAGTACCGCACGCGACATCCAGCACTCGTTGCCCTGATTGAATATTCGCCGCGTCTGCGACTTTCGTAGCCCACTGATCGAACAGCGCAGGGAGGTACAGAGAATCATATACTTTTGCAGCTTCAATTTGTTCTTGCAAATTAGACTCCTTCATTAGCTACTCCTCTATGTCGTATAACGCTCACATCAGCGGCCCGGCTTTAGCCGGGTCCGACTGCATGCGCTTGTTATGTGCCTTACCCGCCATACTTTTTAATAAGTTCTTTAGCCCGTTGAGATTCTAGTTTTCTTAACCAAGAAACGGTATTGTTGTTTCGAACTTTCTGACCTGGGGTTTGAGCAGAAAAAAGTATACCCATATCATTGGAGTTTGAGTGAATCTTAAGATCAGCCTCTATTACATTGAGCATCTCACTAGAGAACTTTTTGCTATTTAATCTGATGAGCGCAATTGCACTCAATAATCGAAAATCCTGATTTGAATCACTTAAGCTTGTTGCGTGAATATATTCCAAATAGTCTAAACACAATTTTTCGTTTTCAAGACGAAAAAGCTTATCACTTCCCTTCACCTTCGTTGATAGTATTTCACTAGCATAGTCTTTCATAGCGTCAGACAACCTGTCATGGTCACATTCGGCTTTAGCGCTTAAACTCAGAAGAGCGCCGAGGATCAATACACTAACTCGAACCATCCTTAACATAATATTACCTCTTGGCACATAACGCTCCACATCAGCGGCAAAGTGAACGCGTAGCAGGCACTTTGTCCGACTGCATGCGTTTGTTATGCTGTGCTTGTCAGTATTTGAGGAACAGGTCACGAGTCGTGCCCCAGCCGTGTTTATCATGAGTGCTGGCAATGTCTGCCATTTCTTTAAAGATTGAGTCAACGTTGATGCCGCGTTTTTCTGCATCCTTGCGATAGTGTGCCAATGCTACCATCGCATCGCGAGAATCTTTACCTTGATCTTCGATTACAACCAGGATCATCTTTTTTCGAAACCCCTCTGGCGAATTTTGATCGACATCGATAACCGCAGAGTACATGAGCGAATCATTTTGACCCATCAAATCGACAATTCGCTGGCGTTGTTCGGCATTAAATGATTCGAAATCATCGACAATTTCGTTGAATAGTGACGCGATTTCATTGCGTAGCCCAGTGGCATCAGCCGGATGTGGATAGCTTGCAAGTTTTTCCTGCCAGTCTGAGGCATTGATGTCGATTTCAATATGGACGATGGGATGTAGCTGCTGATCGAGTGATTCGGCACGCCGTTTCCAGGCTGTGAATACGGATTCAAACGCGTCTTCGGTCATCAGCGGTTTTCTTTGTTTCGAGCATGAGTAGCAACATAACGCTCAAAGCAGCGGCCCGGCTTTGCTGGGTCCGTCTGCATTTGCCTGTTATGTGTTTTTTCACGCAGAAATTTCTACTTCAGCTTCGATTTCCACGGGTACTCCAAAAGGAAGTTCAGCCATACCTACTGCAGAACGGCTGTGATCGCCTACTTCCTCCCCAAAAACCTCAAGAATTAAATCAGAAAACCCGTTGATTACTGGTGGCGTTTGCACAAAGCCCGGGGCTGTATTGATCATCCCAAATACTCGGAGCCATGCAGTAATATTATTGAGAGTTCCGAGTTCACGTTTGAGACTACTCAACATGGCTAGGCCGGTTTGCCGAGCCGCTTCATAACCTTGCTCAATGGTAACTTCAGCACCAACTTTCCCAAGAACATCGTAAACTGAGCCGTCTGCATTTAACGGAATATGGCCTGATACAAATACACGATTTCCCCTCACACGTACCCACGAAAATTTTATTTGCACATTAGGCGGTAGCTTGATTGGCTCTGGAAGCACTAATTTTAAATCTACAATTTTTTCATCAGGGGACATGTTTTTCTCTTAGGTAGGTAAACACATAACGCTAAAATCAGTGGCGCGGCCTTGGCCGCGTCCGACTGCAATTTCTTGTTATGAGTGCTATTGTCGATTTTTGACATACGATCTTTTCGATTTTATTTTTCCATTTTCGAAGGTAAATAGATCGCAACCATCTATCTCAATCTTCGTTCCGTCTTTTGCTGTCCCGGTAATGGTCCATTCGGAGCAACCGTAGTTGCCTTCTGAAAAGTGGATTGCATCTTCAAAACTTACATCTGGGATGTCTGTCCAGACTTCTATGAATCTTTCTCGCACAGAATCGATGCCCACGAATCGAGCACCGAATTTTTCTGCGCCTCCTCCAGGTTCAAATATGCAGCCCTCAGCCATGAATTCCATAATTCTATCAATATCATGCTCGTTCCAGGCATCACTATATTCTTGCAATTGTTTCTTATTCATAACTATTTAGACGCACTCATAACGCCTCGCATCAGCGGCCAACAAAGCGCGTAGCGGTTTGCTGATCCGACTGCATGCGCTTGTTATAAGTCCTTTTCATCTAGTGTGATGTGCATACCATTTTTGACAATAATTTCAATAAGCTTTTTTTGGCTTGGGGGGTTATTTAAATTTTCGGCGGCCAGTTCAGAAAAAAGTGAAGAAGCGTTGCTACCTGCTCCCGTTATTGAGATCATTTTTGCTCCGTTTTCTCCAATTTTAAATTCATGGAGCGTGCCTGCAGGAAGGTGCACTAGCGTGCCCGCTTTTGCCGTCATTTCTTCTCCATTAATGCTGAAGGTAAGGTCGCCATCAATTACAATAAATGTCTCATCCCAATCGTGAGAATGGGATCGGGGTCCGGACCCAGGGAGGCCTTCCTGCAAAAAAACTTCATATCCCTGTGTTGCTTCTTTAGAAGCGAGTACCCATGTTTTATCACCGGCGACGACATTTAAAGGCTCAGCTCGATCTTCTGGTTGCACCACGAATGGTTTTGGTGACATGTTCTTCTCCTTTGGATTTGTAATTACACTTATAACGCCTCGCATCAGCGGCAAAGTGCGCGCGTAGCGGGCACTTTGTCCGACTGCATGCGTTTGTTATGTTTCAACTTCCACAAATGCGCGAACCGGAAACGTACCAAAGCCTTTTACCTTTACTGGTACAGCATAGAATGTAAAGCCGCTGACTGGCACAGCATTCAAATTACACATATGCTCAACAATAAGTATTTCTGCCCCTAAAAGTGTCGAGTGGACAGGACGTTCTTTGCCACTAGTATCGTCAATATTTAACGAATCGATACCGACAAGTTTAGCTTCGTTCTTTTGCAAATATAGAGCTGCTTGTTCAGTAAGAAATGGATGCCCTTCAAAATATTTCTCAGTATTCCAATTTCTTGACCAATCCGTTTGAACTAAAACAGCTTTACCATAAACATCAAGATCAACGAACGTATCTTTATCTATGGCCGTGACTCCTTCATCAACCACAACCTTTACCCCTTCGAGGCTTGCTAATGATTCCAGATTAAGTTGAGAAAGATCTTTTCCATCTCCATAACGATGGAATGGAGAATCTATATAGGTACCAGTATTTGAGCACATCTCAATTTTCCCAATTTGAAAAGTTGTTCCTTCTGCATAATGCTTTTTAGAGTCTTCTCTACTCAGGTAGTCGCATATTATTGGAGCTGGTAACCCTTTATAGGTTACTAAACCGTTTTCTATCGTATGGCTAAGATCTAGCAATTTCTTCATTTAAATAGTCCTGGCAACTGACTGGTGTTGATATTGAAACATAACGCCTGCTTAAGCGGCCCAGCTTCGCTGGGTCCGACTGCATGCGTTTGTTATGTGTTTTCATTTGGTCTCTCCGCAAAATGTAATAATACGCCTGCAGGGTCCCAAACATGTGTTATTAAAAGGCCCCATGGCTTTAAGTCAGGAGGTGCAACTTTGGTGCCTTCAAATTGCTCCATTAGTCGGATCTTTACAAAATGGTCATACCATTCCTGGGCAGAGTTCACCATAAAGTGCAGCATCAGACTGTGAGCATAATTATTGTGGTTGCGAGGTAACAATAAAAATCGATATCCAAAATTTGTGTCGATCTCGCAAACTTCCTCACTATCCCAGTTCACTGTAAAACCCATGCATTCGTAAAATGCCTTCGATACCTCGTAGTCGTTAGAGGGAACGAAAGGCTTGAAGTCTTCTATTTTTCTCATCGTAATATTATATAAAACACATAACGCCCCGCATCAGCGGCAAAGTGCGCGCGTAGCGGGCACTTTGTCCGACTGCATACGTTTGTTATGTGATTTACTCATTTAAAAGAAAAGGGCGAATTTTTTCAACTAGTAGATCGGGCCGCTCTTCTATCACCAAATGACCAGCATCTGGTATTTTATGGAACCTGGAGTCTGGAATCATTTCATGCAACAACTCACCACGCTCCAACGGAATCCAGGTGTCCTCGACACCCCAGAGTATTAAGACTGGTCTTGTAATTTTAGAGTAAAGGGGTTGAACCTCATCCGTGTAATCAGAACTTGCCTGAGCAATTTGTCTATAGAATGCTGCCTTACCGTTTTCTCCAGTCCAGGGTAGGACAGTCATACTCATCGTTTCTTCGTCAATCGGCTTGAAGGCTGCTGTATTAATGTAAGCACGGACAATTGCCTCGTGAATATAATCTGGAGCGCCCGCAAATGCTGGCTCGTGTTCTTTGACATGCCGGAAGAATGGCGATCCCCATGGTGAAATTGAGACTGGGTCAATAAGAATAATTTTTTCAAATTCGCATCTGTTTTTAAGATGGGATCGAAGAATAGTTGCCCCCCCGAAATCATGACCTATTATAGGGGTCTTTTTGAGGCCCCAAAGATTTAACAGCCGGTCGAGAATTTCGTTCTGAATGCCCAGTGAAACATCGCCTGGTGACATGTCCGACTGGCCGTAGCCAATAAGATCATAATAGTAAACAGTGTGGTCTTCCGAGAACGCTTCAATTAGATGTCGCATGTTAAAGGAGGACCATGGTGTTCCGTGAACTACAACCACGGGAGGGCCGTTTCCAGAAACCCCAAACCGTACGGTTCGGTCATTAAATATAAAGGTTTCGGACAACTCCCATTTAGTCATTTAGAAATCTCCCCAGAATCACATAACGCCCCGCATCAGCGGCAAAGTGAGCGCGCAGCGGGCACTTTGTCCGACTGCATGCGCTTGTTATTTTGCTGCGATTGCTTCTATTTCTAATTTCCATTTCGCCTCTAGGAGTTCGCAGCAAATTGTGGTCGATGATGGTCTGTTGTTGCCAAGATACTTAACTCTAACTTTTGTACTTGCTTCACTGTATTCTGGGCTAGCCAAATATGTTCTAAGAGAAATAATATTTTCATAACTCATATTTGCTGATTTGGGTATCTCACCAATATGTCCCCATATTATTTCGCCTTGCTCTTCAAATGATTCGGGCATTGTTGTTCCGTCAGGTTGATATCCATTCAGCCCACTGATAAATAGGAGGCATGAGTTACCTTCAACCTCTACCGCATGGCTGTAATTTCTGTACTGTGGGAAAAGTGTTTGGGGGTTGTGTCTAATAATAGCCATTTGTTTTGTCTCCGTAGTTGGACAGCAATATAACAGCCAATTTAGAAGGCCTTCGGCCTTCTAATATATATTAGCGGGAGCGCCTTATTAATTTTTTGGGTGGGCGTGTTGGCTGGCAAGTGTCTGTAATCCCTTAGAAAAATTTGGCTACGGAAATTATCTTTTTGTTAGAGTGGAAACATTCATCTTAATTTCTTGATTTATGCGCGCATGCTGATAGGGTCTGATGTGTCTGCTATCGAAAGGACTCGTGACCATGACCCGTACTGCATCCCCTTTTATTGATTCCATCACCCGCTACATGTCGGTGCGCCGCTATAGCCCACGTACCATAGAATCTTATTTGTACTGGATCAAGTATTTCATCCGGTTTCATGACAAGCGACATCCGAGTGGATTGGGTGATCGGGAAGTCGAGCAGTTTTTGACTTTTTTGACGGTTGAGAGAAACGTTTCGGCGGCGACCCAGAAGCTTGCGCTGAATGCACTGGCATTTTTATACAACCGCTTCCTGGAGACACCGCTGGGCGATGTGCGCAGTTTCAGGCGCTCTAAGGAACCGGCAAAACTACCGGTGGTATTGTCCCGGGCCGATGTGGCGAAGTTGCTGGCGCAATTAAATGGAGTGCCTTTAATGATTGCTTCGTTATTGTATGGTTCGGGTTTGCGTCGTATCGAGGTCGCGCGTTTACGCGTAAAAGATATAGACTTCGATCATTTGCAAATCCAGGTTTGGAATGGCAAAGGATTCCGGCACCGCTTGACCACGCTTGCCCCGGAATTGCTGCCCCGGTTAAAAAATCAGGTGGATCGAGTCAGATTGCATCTCAGGGAAGACAGCTTGAATGAACAGTTCGCCGGCGTGCGGATGTTAACTGCTTTTGCACGAAAGTACCCGGGCGCCCAACGTACACTGGGTTGGCAATACCTGTTTCCATCCGCCAAATTATCGCTGGATCCCGCAAGCCAATGTTTGCGGCGCCATCATATAGACGAATCGACCATTAACAAGTTTATAAAAAAGGCGTCTTTGCGGGCCGGCATTGAAAAGCATGTTACCAGCCACACGTTGCGCCACTCCTTCGCGACCCATCCATCTGCTTGAATCGGGTGCGGATATTCGCACCGTACAGGAGCAGCTTGGCCATCAGGACGTCAAAATGACCGAAATATACACCCACGTGCTGAAGCGTGGCGCGCGGGGTGTGCGCAGCCCGTTGAGCGATTTGAATAGTACGTGAAGGATTGGCAATCCACCGCTATAATGCCGGCCATTGCTGCTAACGAGACCTGTCATGGCTGATGATCCACTGGTAATAGAAGCCGGCGTGCACGCCCCGGATGCTTGCGTGATCTGGTTGCATGGTCTCGGCGCCGATGGCCACGATTTTGAGCCCATCGTCCCCGAATTGCGCCTTGACCCTGGCCTCAACATTCGCTTTGTTTTTCCACACGCACCGATGATGCCGGTTACCATCAATCAGGGTTTCGTGATGCGCGCCTGGTTCGATATCCGCACTGCGGACATTAGCGCCGAGGCCGATGATAAGGGTATCCGTGCGTCGGCTAAACTGGTCAAGGAGCTCATCGATGCCCAGATCGCCAATGGAATCGCGCCGGGGCGTATCGTCCTCGCCGGCTTTTCACAGGGTGGCGCAATCGTGTTGCAGGCGGGCCTGCGTTACGGCAAGAAACTCGCCGGTATCATTGCCATGTCGACTTTCCTGCCACTGGCGGAATCGTTGAAAAGTCAGAAATCCAAGGCTAATGCGGGCATCCCGATTCTGCTCGCGCACGGCTCGACCGATCCCGTGGTGCCGGTGAACCTCGGCTATCAAACACGTGGCGTGCTTGAAAAACACGGTTACGAGGTTGAATGGCACGAGTACAAGGGTATGGCGCACAGCGTCTCGGAACAGGAGATCTTTCATCTCGCCGAGTGGCTCGAAAAAATACTAATATGATGTCATCCCCGCTAGCGCGGGGGTGACTCCGCAAACCGTAATCCCGGCCCCCGAGCCGGGATCTTGTAAAGGTGGCTGGGTTTCATGATCCCCGCTTGCGCGGAACCCCGCGTAAGTGGAACCCCGCGTAAGCGGGGGTGACGATGCATTCGGACTAGTCCTTGATTCTTTCCCGGCCGGTGTTGACCTGGAATATCACTTGTTCGGGCGCGGTACCGCCGGTGATGTTGCGCGCATTGACTGAGCCTTCGAGCGTCAGCACCTCGAACACGTCCTGCTCGATACGCGACTCGAACTTTTTTAATTCTTTCAACGTACACTCGCTCAAATCCTTGCCCTGCTTGATAGCGAATGCAACCGCATTGCCGACCACTTCGTGCGCGTCGCGAAAGGCGAGGCCTTTCTTGGCTAGGTAATCAGCAAGATCGGTCGCGGTGGCATAACCCTGTTGTGCGGCCTGGTACATATTGTCCCGGTTGACGCTGAGCGCCGGCACCATGTCGGCGAATGCCCGCAGCGAATCGATTAGCGTGTCGAGCGTATCGAACATCGGTTCCTTGTCTTCCTGGTTGTCCTTGTTATAGGACAGCGGCTGCGCTTTCATCAACATCAACAGGTTTACCAGGTGCCCGGTTACGCGCCCAGCCTTGCCGCGTACCAATTCGGGCACGTCCGGGTTTTTCTTTTGCGGCATGATGGATGAACCGGTGCAATACCGGTCCGGCAGGCGAATGAAATCGAATTGTGCACTTGACCACAGTACGAGCTCCTCGGCCATGCGTGATAAATGCATCATACAGATTGCCGACGCGGCGCAAAATTCGATCGCGAAATCGCGATCGCTGACCGCATCGATAGAGTTGCGGCATGGTAAATCAAAGTCGAGAATCTCGGCGGTAAATTCCCGATCGAGCGGGTAAGAAGTACCGGCGAGCGCGGCGCTGCCTAGTGGCATCTGGTTCATGCGCGTCGCGCAATCTGTGAGCCGGCCGTGATCGCGATCGAGCATCTCGAACCAGGCCAACATGTGGTGTCCGAAGCTGACGGGTTGCGCGACCTGCAAATGGGTAAAGCCGGGCATAATGGTTTGCGCCTCGCGTTCGGCGAGATCGAGCAGCCCGTTTTGAAAGCTGCGAATGGCGCCCATGCAGTGTGCGATCTGTTCGCGCAAGTAAAGGCGAATGTCGGTTGCGATCTGGTCGTTGCGTGAGCGTCCGGTGTGCAGTTTCTTGCCGGCATCACCCACCAACTCGGTCAGGCGTGCCTCGATGTTCATATGCACGTCTTCAAGCGCCACTGACCAGGAGAACTCGCCGGCGTCGATTTCTTCGCGGATCTGCTGCAGGCCGTTTTTAATTGCGGTCAACTCATTGGAATTCAACACCCCGATGTGTTTCAGCATCATTGCGTGCGCCCGTGAACCCTCGATGTCGGCGGGCGCGAGCCGCTGGTCGAAACCGACCGAGGCGGTAAACGCCTGCACGAATTCATCGGTGGGTTCATTGAATCGTCCGCCCCACATGCGGGAATCATCTTTGCTCATTGATATCTGGTCTTTTGGCAGCCGAATTTATGTGCGTAATACGACAACACATTGCGGTGGATATTGTTGTATGCTTGCAGCGCAAGAAGAACAAATCAACTCTTTATGCCAGATAATACGGAAAAAAGTATACCCGGCTCCGAAAACTCGACTTACCTACCCAATTTCTGCGATGGGGAGGCGTTTTTGCGCCTGTTGCTGGTGGTTGAATTGATCGCGATCGTATTCGCGCTGGTCAGCTTCGGCGGCGGCGGTAGTCTGTTCGTCCATATCGCGCTGATCTCGGTCGCCATGCTGTGGGTCGGCATATCCACAGCCGCGTTGTTATGCCTGTTAATGCGCCGGGGTTGGCTAGGCGATCACATGCGCACCACGATCATTGCGATTTCGACAACCTTGCTGATGACCTTGCTGGTCAGCTTCTTGAGTCTGAATATTGGCGGCATGTTGCGCTTTGGTCCCACCGCACAGGATATCGGTTATACCCTGGTGCGCAATCTATCCATCGCGGCGATCCTGATCGGTCTCGCGCTGCGCTATTTTTACCTGCATTACGAATCCGAATTACACCTTCAAGTGCAGGCACAGGCGCGGTTACAGGCACTGCAGGCGCGCATTCGACCACATTTCCTGTTCAACAGCATGAATACCATCGCCAGCCTTACCCACGATCAGCCTGACGTCGCCGAACGGGCGATTGAGAACCTGTCCGATCTGTTTCGTGCCAGCCTGGCGGCTGAATCCAGCATAACCCTGCAACAGGAGCTGGAGTTGACGCGCAGCTATATCGGTCTCGAGGCCCTGCGTCTGGGTGACCGGCTCGAAGTGATCTGGAAGTTGCCATCATCGGAACCAGCGCTTAACCTGCCGGCGTTGACCTTGCAACCGCTGGTGGAAAATGCGATCTACCATGGGGTCGAGCCCCTGTCCAATGGTGGGACCATCGAGATCGACATTCACGAATCGGGCAGCGACATTGAAATTTTAATTTCCAATCCAGTGATACCGGTGCAACAAGCGGGACGACGTCAGGGTAATCGTATGGCGCTGGACAATATCCAGGAGCGTCTTGCCTTGGCGTTTGACGGCTCGGCTGCAATGGAGTTATCCGAAACCGAGACGCGCTATACTGTAAAATTAACAATTCCGACTTCGGAGGTTGCGTGAAAATACTGATAGTCGATGATGAAAAACCGGCGCGTGATCGCCTGACGCGCATGGTGGGCGAACTCGATGCGCACCAACTGGTGGGCGAGGCAGTCAACGGACTGGAGGCGCTGGGGATGGCCCAAAGCCTCGAACCCGATATCGTGTTACTGGATATTCGGATGCCGGGCATGGATGGTATTGAGGCCGCGCGTCACATCGCCAAACTTGATGAACCGCCGGCGGTCATCTTTGTTACCGCGTTCTCCGATCATGCTCTCGAAGCATTCGAAACCCATGCCGTTGACTACTTGCTCAAGCCGGTCAAGCAGGAACGCCTGCAGGCCGCGATGGACGCCTCAATTCGACCGACTCGTGCCCAGACCACCAAGAGCAATGGCGTGTTGTCAGGACTCGAACCGCGCCAGCATATCTGCGCGCGGGTGCGCGGCAGCCTGGTGCTGGTGCCGATCGAAAACATTTATTATTTCCACGCCGAACAGAAATACGTCACCGTGCGTCATACCGAGGGCGAGGTTCTGATCGAAGATGCGCTTAAGGGTTTAGAGGCGGAATTTGGTGATCGCTTCTATCGCATCCACCGCAATGCACTGGTGAGCCTCACACGACTGGCTGGAATGCGGTCGAAAAATGACGGACACCGTGTCAGCTTTCGTGAAATCGAAGATACCCTCGAGGTCAGCCGCCGGCACTTGCCCGGCGTGCGTAAAATCATCAGGAATTTGTAACTTGCATGACCGAACCCCGATCTGAATTGCGCATCGCCACCCGCAGCAGCCCGCTGGCACTGTGGCAGGCCGAGCATGTCGGCGCACGTCTTGAAGCATTGCATTCGCATCTCAAGATATCGCTGGTGACGATGAAGACCAGTGGTGACAAGATGCTCGATGCACCGCTCGCCAAGGTTGGTGGCAAGGGTCTGTTTGTCAAGGAGCTCGAGCTGGGTCTGCTCGATGGGCGAGCCGATCTGGCGGTGCATTCGCTCAAGGATGTGCCAGCGCATTTACCCGACGGGCTCGAACTCGCGATCGTCATGGAACGCGAAGATCCGCGCGATGCATTTGTCTCTAACCATTACGAAAGTCTTGCCGGGATGCCTGCGGGTACCCTGGTTGGCACTTCCAGCCTACGCCGCCAGACCCAGATTCGACAACGCTATCCCGAGTTGCACGTCGACTGGTTGCGTGGCAACGTCAACACGCGCCTGGCCAAGCTCGACGCGGGCGAATTTGATGCCATCATCCTCGCCGCAGCCGGACTCCAGCGCCTCGGCTTTGCCGAGCGAATCAAGGTGGCGATAGAGCCCGAAGAGTGCCTGCCTGCGATCGGGCAAGGCGTGCTCGGTATCGAGATTCGCAGCGACGATGAACAGCTGCGCGAACTAATCGCACCGCTCGCGCATGCCGAAACCACGCTCATAATTTCCGCCGAGCGCGCCTTAAATGAAACCCTGAGCGGCGGCTGCCAGGTGCCCGTCGCGGGGTATGCGGTGCTCGAACAGGACCAGCTCTACCTGCGTGGCCTCGTGGGTCAACCCGACGGCAGTGAAATCCTGCGTGCAGAAATCCGCGGCAGCGCCTCGCAGGCACACGATCTCGGGGTGCAACTGGCGCGGCAATTGTTGGCACAGGGCGCTGATCGAATCCTCGCCGGTCTGCAGGATTAAGCGTGTCGTCAGGATTGCAGGGGCAGGTGATTCTGAATACCCGGCCTCGGCATCAGCAGGCTGAACTCACCGCATTGCTCGAGCGGGAGGGTGCACGGGTTTTGTCATTTCCGGTAATCGAAATCGTAGCGACCGAAGCCAGCACCTTGCAGCAACGCCTGGTACCACAAATTTCGCAATACGACATCTTGTTATTCATCAGTCGCAACGCGGTCGATGGCGCATTTCGAGTTATCGATACGAACCAACTTGCAGCAAACACATCCTTCGGCGTGATTGGTGCGGCTACCCGACGCGCGCTCGCTGACCGGGTCGAGAGCCTGGATAACGTTCTGGTCGCAGGCGAACCTTATAATAGTGAAACCTTGCTTGACGCTGACGCCTTGCAGCAGGTCGCGGGTAAACGCGTTATGATTTTTCGCGGGCAGGAGGGACGAAACCTGCTCGGTGATGAACTGGCCGCGCGCGGTGCGGAAGTTGACTACTGCGAAGTTTACCAGCGCCAACTGCCACCGCTTGACGTATCTGCTTTCAATCGCCTGATCGCCGATGCCTTCCCAACACTCGCGATCTTGACCAGTAATGTGGGCATGCATAACCTGTTCGAGCTGGTAGATACCCTGGCTGCGGAGCGTCTGCGTCAAACTCCGTGGCTTTTGATCAGCGAAAGAATGCGTGAATCGGCGCTGAAACTGGGACATAATGCGCCCATTGTTATTGCGCATAGTGCAAGCGACAAAGGGATCCAGCAGACGATTTGCGATTGGGCGGATCAGTGATAAACACGACACTAACCAGATATGAGCAAAGACGATTCATCGAGTGACAAGGAAACCAGTACCGAGGTTTTAACTACCGAGCCGGATCCCGTACAGATCGGCGATTCAGATTTTGATGCCGAACCCGAGCCCGAGGAATCCGGCGAAACCGAAGCCTCATCTGTAGCGGTGCCCGAGGAAGAGGTATCCGACGAAACCGAAACCCCAGCTTCAGCGAAGCCCGAGGAAGAGGTGTCCGACGAAACCGAAACCCCAGTTGCAGCGGAGCCCGAACAGAACGTACCACCGAAGCCGCGCCGTTCCTGGTTCGGTTTTTTCAATTTCCTGTTAATCCTGGCACTGGCCAGCGCGGCGGGGTACTACTGGTGGCAACAGCAACAGGTCGCCCGTGACTACGACGCGGCGATCGCCGATCTGGAACAACAACTCGCAAGCAAGGCCGGTAATGCTCGACTCGACTCCAGCCTGTCGCCGCTAAAGGGTGATATCAGCAGTCTCGGCAAAAAAGTCGATGAACTCGGGCTGGAGCAACAGGGCTTGCGGGAATCAAGCGAGAAACTCTACGAGCTTTACGGACGCGATAAAAATGACTGGCAGCTTGCTGAGGTCGAATACCTGATGCGCGTCGCGCAACATAAACTGATTCTGCAGGATGATTTCGAAGGCGCCGCTATCACATTGCAGGCTGCGAGTGACAGGATCGGTCTTACCGGTGACCCCGGGTTGTTGCCGGTACGGGTTTTGATCAGCGAGGAAATTGCCGATCTGAAAACGCGCAAGCGCGCCGACCTGGTCGGCATGACCTTGATCCTGGCGCAACTCCGCCGCCAGGTGCGGGTGCTGGAACCCGGTTTCGCGCTGCGCGTGGATGAAACTACTTCGGCACCTCCGGAGGTCGAAGCATCACAAGATTGGCTCGGTCGATTTAATACATTTATCGATTCGTTAGTCAAAGTGCGCAACGAGTCGACCCAACCGAGTGAGATCGAGGCCAACATCGCCGACGTCAGCGAAACCCTCGAAGACAATCTCAAGCTCGCGCGTTGGGCGGTGCTCGAGCGCGACGCTAGCCAGTATCAACAATTGATCGAACAGAGCCTGCGCCTGTTCCGCGAGTTTTACGATCTCGATAACGCTGCCAACCACGACTTTATGACCCAGTTGCAGGATCTGCAAAAGATGGTCCTTAAACCTAAAAAGCCCGATATCAATGGCTCGTTGAACGAATTGCTGCGAATTCTGAACCAGCGTGAAAATGCCCCGCAACCTGCTGCAACCGAAGCTCAGGAGCCTGACAATGGTTAAATTAATCGTCAGCCTGTTAATCTTCGTAATCCTCGCACTTGGCGCGGTATTGCTGGTGCGCGACGATCCGGGTTTCCTGTTGTTGCGTTACCGCGATTATTCCATCGAAACCAGCCTTGCATTTGCGCTGGTTGCGTTGATCGTAGCGGTAATCGCTATTTACTATGCACTTAAATTCTTGCGCGGTATCTGGCGCTTGCCTCGCACCGTGCGAGGCCAATCGCAAAACCGGCGTTACGCCAAGGCACGGCGGCAACTCAACCAGGGCTTGATCGATCTCGCCGAGGGGCGTTTCGAACAGGCAGAAAATAATTTGATGCGCCTCGTACATAACAGTGAAAGCCCGTTGGTGCACTACCTCGCGGCAGCACGCGCGGCGCAGTTGCAGGGCAAACACGATGCTCGTGACAATCACCTTAAAGCCGCACATGAAAACAATCCGAGTGCCGAGCTCGCTATCGGTGTAACCCAGGCGGAATTGCAGCTTGCGCATCTGCAAACCGAACAGGCGTTGGCAACCCTGACGCACTTGCACAGTATCGCGCCACGCCACGACTACGTGACAATGTTGCTGGCGCGTGCCTACTATGATCTCAAAGACTGGCAGGCGCTGGCCGAGATTCTGCCCGAAGTACGGCGCAAGAAACTACTCAAGGAAGCGCGGCTCATAGAAATGGAACAGGCCGGTTATCGTGGAATACTAGAACTCGCCACCGGCAGCCAGGAGGGGTTTGAACAGGCCTGGAGCAAGATTCCAAAAACCTTGCAAGCCGATACTGTAATGATGGGTTTTTATCTCGACCTGATGACGCGTCAGCGCTGGTATAGCAGTAAAGTCGAGCAACTTGTTCTCAAATCGATCGATAATCAATGGGATGATGGCTTGATCGAGAGCTATGGGCGTTTCGAAGCCAAAGACGCAAACGTGCAACTGGCGCGTGTCGAAAAATGGCTCGATGACTTTGGCCACAACGAGAACCTGCTGCTGGCGCTGGGGAGAATCGCGATGCGCGCACGCTTGTGGGGTAAAGCCCAGGGCTACTTCGAAGCCAGTATCGGCGCAAAGGCGACCCCGGCCGCCTGCCTCGCGCTAGCCGAATTGTTTGAACAACAATTACAGCAACCCGATAAGGCCGCCAGGTATTACCAGCAGGGACTCAAGCTCAGCCTCGAACCAGAAGCCTGAAATAACATCTGCTCGACATGGAAACCTACGACAAAAAAGCCGCCGAGCTTATCGATCGCAGCTACCAGACTCCCGAAATTGTAAATCAGCGCCTGCGGACGCTCGCCGCACTCGCGCTTGTCCGCGGTGAATCTGTACTCGATGCTGGTTGCGGCACCGGACTCTTGCTGGAACAGGAAGCGCTTGCCGTAGGTTGCGAGGGCCGCACCGAAGGTGTCGATTTCAGCGATGATATGCTCGCGCATGCACGCGCGCGCTGCGACGGGCTTGAGCAAGTCAAACTGCAACAGGGTAGTATCGAAACCCTGCCGTTCGAGGATGCCAGTTTCGATGCGCTAAGCTGTACCCAGACCCTGCTTTATGTAAAAGACCTGGATAAGGCGTTAACGGAGTTTTATCGCCTGCTACAGCCTGGCGGTCGCATCGCCATCATCGAAACCGACTGGACCGGGGCAGTCATTAACAGCCACGACCCGCTAGTAACACGCAAAATACTGGATGCCCGGGATCGCGCCGTGGTAAATCCGAACCTGCCGCGCCGGTTACGCCCGATCCTCAGGCAAATCGGTTTCAGCGCGCTACGTGTGGAGGCGATTCCAGTATTGAACGCCAGTTATTCGAAAAACAGTTTTTCAGCCAATATGCTGCAATATTTTGCCAGTACCGCGCGCAAGCTGGACGCTATCTCGGAGGCGGAGTCCAAAGACTGGCTCGAAGGCATCGAGAATCTCATTCAACGGGATGAATACTTTTTTTGTGTAAACCGATTCCTGTTTACTGCGGTAAAATAGGGTCATAGTCAAATTCTAGCGGAGTAATCATGACACAACACTACCAAGGCAGCTGCCACTGCGGCGCGATCAAGTTTTCCTACGATGGTGAAGAAATCACTCAGGGATTACGCTGTACCTGCTCGATTTGCACTCGTAAGGGTGCACTGATGAGCACCGAAGCGATCCCGCTGGAGACTCTTAAAATCGAGGCAAACCCGGATGATATTGGTCTTTACCAGTTTGACAGCAAGGTCGCCAAACACTACTTTTGCAAGCACTGCGGTATTTATACGCACAATGAAATGTTACGCATACCGGGCCATTGCAGGGTCAATCTCGGCTGTATCGAGGAGCTTGATACCAGTAACTTTGAAGTCACCGTGTTTGACGGCAAAAATCTTCTATAAATAATGTTTTAAACCGGGGGTTGCGGAAATGCAGAACATCCTCATAGTGATGGCAGATCAACTCAGTGCACTCGCGCTGGGCTGCTATCACAACGCTGCGGTGAAAAGTCCGCATATCGACCGGCTCGCCGGCGAGGGCGTGATTTTTGATACGGCGTATAGTTCCAGTCCATTGTGTACACCAGCGCGCTACGCCTTTATGACCGGTCAGAATGTCTCGGCCTGCGGCGGCTACGACAATGCATCCTATATGCCTGCAACGATGCCGACTTTTGCGCACTACCTGCGCCTGATGGGCTATCGCACCTGTCTCTCGGGTAAAATGCATTTTGTCGGGCCGGATCAACTCCACGGTTTCGAAGATCGCGTCACGACCGATATTTACCCCGCCGATTTCGGCTGGATTCCAGACTGGACCAATCCCGACGAACGCATCGACTTGTGGTATCACAATATGTCGAGTGTGAAACAGGCCGGAGTCGCGGCGATAACAAACCAGCTCGCCTACGATGACGAAGTCGGCACACAGGCGCTGCGAGTACTTTATGATCATGCGCGCGGTGAAGATGAACGCCCGCTGTGCCTGGTAACGAGCTTTATTCACCCGCACGATCCTTATGCGACCCGACAGGAGTATTGGGACTTGTATGAAGGCGTCGATATCCCACTGCCAACCGTAACGCGCCCGGCGACGCAGGATGCACACAATGCTCGCCTGGAAAAAGTGATCGCGCTGGATGCGGTCGATGTCAGTGAGCAGGAAATCATTAATGCGCGGCGTGCATATTACGCCAACGTCAGCTATGTCGACGAGTGGGTCGGGCGCCTGCGCGCAAGCCTCGACGAATGCGGTATGGCTGATAACACCACGATCATTTTTACCGCGGATCACGGTGACATGCTGGGCGAATTCGGGCTCTGGTATAAAATGAGTTTCCGCGAATGGTCGAATCGTATCCCGATGATAGTGCACCAGCCGGGGCGATTCGCTGCTCGACGTGTGGCTGCACCGGTGGCGCAGGTCGACGTGCTGCCGACGCTGGTCGATATCGCCGCAGAGGTCTCGGGCGGCGATCGGCCGTTACCGATCGACCCGCTCCACGGGCGTTCGCTGGTGCCGCTGTGCGCTGGCGACGCCAGCAACGATCCCAATGCCTGCGTCAGCGAGTATCTCGCCGAGGGTACCGCGGCGCCGATGCTGATGATTAGGCGTGGGCAGTTTAAATATATCTGCTGCAGCACCGACCCGGAACAGCTTTTCGATCTCGACAGTGATCCGCACGAGCTCGAAAATTTGTCGGATCACGAACTGCTCAAAGATTTTCGGCGCGAGGCTGCCGACTATTGGGACGCCGGGGCCTTATGCGAAAAGGTAATACGCGACCAGCAGCGCCGTCGTGCGGTACACGCAGCGCTGCGGATCGGCCGTTACCAGGGCTGGGATTTCAACCCGACGCGCGACGCATCTGCGGAGTATACGCGTAGCCACATGGATCTGACTCGCTTCGATATCACCTCGCGTTACCCGAGGCCGGCCCCATTTAATCCGAAGCGGAAATGACTTTCTCCCGGCTTAAGCTGCGCCATAAATTGCTGATCCTGTTGTTCAGTGTGGGTGGCATCGGTCTCGTCAGTTATGTACTGGTGATCGCAATTTCATATTATCAATTGTCCGCAAAATTCATTCCTGAGAATCGGGCCTTACGTGAGGTTGAATCGAGAACCGGCTTGCTACTTCAGAATTATTTCCGCTTTATGCTGACGCCTGAGCTGATTGACGTCGATGGGTTTGATGACGAATTAACATTGATCCGGGAGAATCTCGACACTTATGCGAGATTGACAAAAGGCCAGGCGCAAAAAAAGGCGCTGGCAACGGAAATCGGTGAGTCGATCCTTGGGTTGGAGATGGCGGGGAAGGACATGGTTAGCGCGCACGAGGATTTAGTCCAGGCTTTAACCCAGCAGGAACAACTCGAAAAGGATATCGAAGAAGTGTTCAATCATTACCGGGTCGCAGTTAGTGATGACATCGGAAATTCGATCGAAAGCCAGAACTGGGCCGGATTAACCAGGAATTATTTGCCGGAATTACGCATGATCGACAGTGTCAATCAACTGTATCTGACACTATCTCTGAGGACTCGTGAATATCAGAATAATCCCGACGGACAAGCGACCAACGATATTTACGACCTGCAACAGCGTTTAAGCATTTCCAACACGATGCTGGAGTTATACGTTGCGAATTCGAACTACAGGGCGCAATTAGCCGCGCAAATTATAAACATTGATCAAAATATGACCTCCGTAGTAAACACCTTTACTATGGCCCGACAAAGAGCTGAGTATGCATTTTCCCGCGCCGAACAATCAGGCATCGATCTGAATGAGTCAATGCAGGAAGCGATTGCGGTCAGCGACTCGGTTGGTTGGAATGACTTCCGCACCTTGTTGATTGCTTTGGGCAGTATCCTGTTTTTGACGCTGGTCATTGGTTACCTCTTTATTTATTTTGGCTTCGACCGAATCTTGCGACCGCTGGAAAAGCTGCAGGTGATCATCAGCCGTCTCGGCAAAGGCGATTTCAAGCAGCGTTCGAAGGATACGGGGAGGATCGACGAAATCGGTTTGCTAGCGACTACGTTTAACCATATGGCTGACCAGCTCGAGGAAAATGTTCAGCTAAAGCAACAGCTAATCGATCAGCTCGAGCAGAAAAACACGGAGCTCGAACGATTTACTTACACCGTTTCACATGAATTGAAATCCCCGCTGGTCACCGTGAACGGTTTTCTGGGGCATTTGAAAAGAGATCTGGATGATGACAACCGGGATAAGATCGCGGACGATATGAACAAGATCTCGCTGGCGATCGATGTCATGAACAAGCAGCTTGAAGATTTACTCGAACTTTCGCGCGTCGGTCGCGTGGCGAATCCTCCGACCTATTTTACGGTTGACAGCTTGTGCCGAGGGGTGGTGCAAATGATGCAGGGAACAATCGAGGAAAATAACGCCAACGTAGAAATCGCTGTCGATATGCCACAGGTATATGCCGACCAGGCTCGTATCGGTGAGGTAGTCAAGAACCTGATTGAAAACGGAATCAAGTTTACTTCCACAGAGCAACAACCTCGTATTACGATTAGTGCCGAGCAGAAACAGGACAAAGTCCTGTGCCGGGTGCAGGATAACGGAACCGGAATCGAACCGCGCTATCAGGACAAGGTGTTCGGGTTGTTTGATCGACTCGACTCCAACATCCCCGGTACCGGGATAGGACTCGCAATGGTAAAGCGAATTATTGAAAGCCAACGCGGCGATATTTGGATTGAGTCGCAGGGCGATGGACAGGGAAGTTGTTTTTGTTTTACGCTACCCGCTCAAAGAGGAACTTGATATATGAACCCCGATGCAACTGGTGAGCCACTGAATTTGCTGTTGGTTGAAGATAATGATGCGCATGCTGAAATGGTCAAACGCAGCTTCGAACAGCACAAGATTGCGAACGTGGTACACCATGTCGACGATGGTCAAAAGGCACTTGACTATATTTTTCGCGAAGGCGAATACAGCGATCAGAAGAAGTATCCAAGCCCGCATTGTGTCCTGCTTGATCTGCGTTTGCCCAAGGTTGACGGGCTCGAAGTGCTGCGCCGCATAAAGACCGACGAAAATACCCGCAAGACTCCGGTCGTGATTTTGACGACCTCGGCGGCGGATCAGGACATCGCGCAGTCCTACAAATATCACGCCAACAGCTACGTTGTAAAACCGATGGATTTCTCAAGATTTGAATCCCTGATGGAGGGTCTCGGTTACTACTGGTTGGCCTGGAATCAAAATCCCTGGCGCTAAAGCACTCAAATTGAGCGCTTTAGCTGCGCGCAGATTTCTAATATTTCCCGTCTATACTTACAGCTATTCTCGTAAGCAAGTAACCAGACCGTGGATAATGGTGTCAGAGAGCCTACGCCCCGGGCGTTGGTCGAAAACGTATTACAGCTAATCAGCCTCCCGGAAATTTACCTGCGCTTACAGCAAACTATCGACAACCCGGCGCACAGTCGCGAACAGGTTGCCGAAATAATCGCTTACGATCCTTCCTTGAGCGCACGCGTGCTGCGTATCGCCAATAGTTCTTATTATAGTTTTCCGAGCAAGATTGATTCAGTCGCTAGTGCGGTCGGTATTATCGGCGAACTCGATTTGCGTAACCTGGTGCTGGCAACCACCGTGGTCGGCTCGATGAACGCGTTGAAGTACAAAGGGGTCAATGTCGATGATTTCTGGCTGCATAGTTTGCGTTGAGGAATCATCGCACGCCTGATTGCCAAATCGGTAGGGGGAACCAATCCCGAGATATTGTTTCTCGCCGGAATATTGCACGATCTCGGTATTCTCGTAATTTATCAGCAGGATGCCGTTCTGGCGGGCGCGGTTGCACGCCAGATTGAAGAACAGCATCAATTGCGTGACCAGGCAGAGCGAGAGCTAATGGGCTTTGACCACGCCGAGGTTGGCGCCTTATTGATCGAAGCCTGGGGTTTATCGATGGAGCTTAGTGAGCTGGCCCGATGTCATCATCAATATCAACTGGCCCAATCCAATCAACAGGCGACCGTGATGCTGGCGCTCGCGAACCTGTTGGCCGGCGCTGATTTTAGCATTGCCAGCGCAACCGATATCAGGTTTGAAGCCCTGATCGAACAACTGGAAATTAGCGAAAACAGTCTGGCTGAAATAGTTGAAACCGGCGAACAACAGTGCGCGAAAGTGAAAACTATTATCTTAGGATAATTACGTAGCTGCCGATAGATTGAGCAGAAGGTTGCCCACTGGGAGGTTGCCTACTGGGATATCGCGAACAAACGCAGCACTATGCTCAACCAGACCGAATATAATATTTTGCTAGTCGAAGATGACCCGGGTCATGCGGCCTTGATCAATCGTGCGTTTGAAACCGAAGCGCATTGCCGTTTGGTAGTCACCGCTACTTTGCAACAGGCCAAATCCCTGATCAATAATTTTAATCCGGACTTGATCATTACCGATGTCAAGTTGCCCGATGGACATGGCACCGAGCTGTTAAATCCAAGGCCCGGTTGCCCGACTATCGTCATGACCAGTTATAGCGATGAAAAAGCGGCAGTCAACGCAATGAAGTCCGGTGCGTCTGAATACATTGTCAAAACACAGGAAACCATGACCTCGCTGCCGCGTACCGCAAGCCGGGTGATGCGTGAATGGCGCCTTGTCATCGACCAAAAACTCGCCACGGAACACCAGCAGCGCTTGACTGCAATTCTAGAGGCGACCCCCGATCTGATTTGTATCGCTAACCTGGATGGCTTCTTAACCTATATCAATCAGTCTGGTCGAAAGCTTCTCGGGATCGGCAAGAACGAAGAAGTTCACCGCATTCGCCTGGCGGACTTTCACTCTCCGGCTGATGCTCAGAAAATCCTCAGCGAAGGCATTCCCCAGGCGATTCGTGAAGGTATATGGACTGATGAAACCATATTTTTGTCGCTAAATGGAGAAAAGGTACTCACCTCCCAGGTTTTGATTTCGCATCGTAACAATCACGGTGATATCGAATTTTTTTCCACTATCGCACGTGATATTCGCCATCTGCGTGCGGCCGAAGAGCGCTTCGAGTTTCTCGCCTATTACGACACCTTGACCGGATTGCCAAACCGCAACGAGCTCGCCAAGCGTCTTGATATGGAGGTTGCGCGGGTGCGGCGTAACTTTAGTTTCGGTGCGCTGCTATTTATCGATCTCGATAATTTCAAGAACATTAATGATTCGCTCGGGCATCCTGCCGGCGATCTCGTACTGCAGGAAATGGCGCAGCGACTGAAGGCGCATGTACGCAGTGACGATACCGTGGCACGACTCGGTGGTGACGAGTTTATCGTCATCCTGTCGAGCTTGAGCCAGGATGGAAGAGAGGCTATATCGCGTACACGTGAAATCGCCAACAAGATCCGTGACACGATTTCTATGGAATGCCGAATCCATGACACCGAGTTACATGTGACCGCAAGCATCGGCATTTCGATGATCTCCCGGGACGAGACCTGTGGTCATGATTTACTGCGTTTTGCCGACACTGCAATGTACGAAGCCAAGCGAGAAGGACGTAACCGACTCGAATTTTTCAGCGAAAGCATGAGTAGTGAAGTAACCCGCCAGTTGGAACTCGAAAACCAGTTGCATCGAGCACTCAAGGAAGACCAGTTCCGACTGTATTATCAACCCCTCGTGAACACCGCAATGGAAGTGATCGGTGTCGAGGCCCTGATTCGCTGGGAGAATCCCGAGCTCGGCCTGGTAGCGCCCTCGGAATTCCTCGACGTGCTCGAATCGTCGGGGCAGATTGTCGAGGTTGGTGATTGGGTCATTGAAACCGCACTCAAGCAGATGACGCTATGGCTCGATAAGGGCCTGGCAGCAAAGGATTTCATGCTGTGCATTAACATCAGTCCGCGTCAATTTCGTGATGTCCAGTTCGCGGAAAATATTCATAGCCAACTCAAGCGTATCAACGTGCCGTCGCAAAATATCATGATGGAAGTCACCGAACACAACATCATCCATAACCTCGATGATGCCATTTTACGTATGCAGGAACTCATCCATAGCGGCATCAGTTTCTCGCTGGATGATTTTGGTACCGGTTATTCGTCGTTAGCACATTTGAAGAACTTGCCGGTAAACCACATCAAGATCGATCGCTCGTTTGTCAAGGATATCTGTGACGACCCGGGCGATCAGGCCATGGTGGCGTCGATTCTGGCGCTTTCCAAGCACCTTGGCCTCGAAGTGGTCGCCGAGGGTGTCGAAAATCTGGACCAGTTCCATCTGTTGAAGCAATATGGCTGCAAGATTTACCAGGGCTACTATTTCAGCAAGCCACTGTCGCCTGATAACATGACGGACTACCTGGAAGCGAAGCAGCCCGCTCTCTAGCGTCATCCCCGCCCACAACCGTCATCCCGATACGTCGGACCGCCGCGAAAGCGGGGATCTTGTAATAGCGCCATGGTCCCAAGATTCCCGCTAAGTGTTCCGCACCCGGCGCCCTCCCGCACGCGGGGTTGACGTAACGGAACAACACTTGATTATCATTGACGGCAGGACGGGCCGGACTTATGGTGTAGGGCTATTTTTTAAGCCGTTCGCGGGAAATATAATGTCCAATTTGAATCAAAATTTCATCGCTGGCGAGTGGCTCGCCGGTGCGAGTGAGATCGCCAATATCAACCCCTCCGACCTGTCCGACACCGTCGGCCATTACGCCCAGGCCGACAGCGCGCAATTACAGCGCGCGCTCGAGGCTGCGCAGACTGCGCAAACTGAATGGTCAGGCGCTGGACTCGAACGTCGCTATAACGTGTTGATGGCAATCGGAACTGAATTGATCGATCGCTGCGAGGAGCTCGGCACCTTGCTTGCGCGCGAAGAAGGCAAGACGCAACCCGAGGGCAAGGGCGAGGTTTATCGCTCGGGCCAGTTTTTCACCTACTATGCGGCTGAGGCACTACGCCAGATCGGTGACAATGCCGACTCGGTACGTGATGGCATCGAAGTTGATGTGCGCCGTGAACCGGTCGGTACCGTGGCGGTTATCTCACCGTGGAATTTTCCGATCGCGACCGCGGTTTGGAAGGTCGCGCCCGCACTCGCATTTGGTAACGCGGTGATCTGGAAGCCCGCTAATTTGGTACCGGCGAGCGCGGTTGCACTTGCAGAAATCATCTCGCGCCAGGAGATCCCGGCGGGATTGTTTAACCTGGTTATGGGCTCGGGTAGTGGCGTCGGCCAGGAGTTAGTCGAAAGCCCGCAAATCAACGCAATCAGTTTTACCGGATCGGTGCCGGTTGGGCGCGGTATCGCTCAGTCAGCGGTAACCAATTTCACCAAGGTCCAGCTCGAGATGGGATCCAAAAACGCGCTCGCAATCATGGATGATGCCGATCTCGATACGGCGCTCGCCTGTGCACTGGGTGGCGCCTTCGGCAGTACCGGGCAAAAATGCACCGCCTCGTCGCGTATCGTGGTGCATAAAAATGTACACGACTATTTCGTTGAACAGCTAGTCGAAGGTGCGCGTAACATGGTGGTAGGACATGCACTCGAACCCGGTACCCAAATCGGCCCGGTCTCGAGCGACTCGCAGTTGCAACAAAATCTCGCTAACGTTGAGCTTGCCAAGAAGGAAGGTGGGGAACTGCTTTGCGGTGGTGAGCATGTCGAACGTGAAACCGAGGGTTATTTTATGACCCCGGCAGTGTTCGTCGGTACGCAGAATGACTGGCAGGTCAACCGCGAGGAATTGTTTGCACCGATGGCCTGCGTGATCAAGGTCGATTCCTACGACGAGGCGCTTGCGACCGTTAATGACACCCGCTTCGGGCTCACCGCAGGAATTATTACCAGCAGTCTTGCGCGCGCGACGCATTTCCGCCGTAACGTCAAAACCGGCTGCGTGATGGTTAACTTGCCGACGGCTGGCACCGATTACCATGTGCCCTTCGGAGGTCGCGGCGAATCTTCTTACGGCCCACGCGAACAGGGGCAATACGCACAGGAGTTCTACACCACGGTCAAGACCGCCTACATCGCGAGCGGTAACCCGGCATGAGTGCGGATGAGCTTAATGATGGAGCCTATCGCATCGACTCGCTGCAGTACGCCAACTGGTCCGAAAAGATCTTTGAACAAATGCGTGCCGGCGGGGTGGACGCGGTCCATGTCACCATTGCTTACCATGAGAATTTCCGTGAAACCGTCGCCAACATGGAACAGTGGAACAGTTACTTTGAACGCTTTCCACACCTGATCTTCCAGGGTTTCACCGGCGACGATGTGCGTCTCGCGCGAAATACCAACCGCACCGCGATTTTTTATGGCTTTCAGAATCCGTCACCAATCGAAGACGATATTCGCCTGGTCGAAATCCTGCACACGCTCGGCGCGCGCTTCATGCAGTTAACCTACAACAACCAGTCGCTGCTGGCCACCGGCTGTTACGAAGCGGAAGACACCGGTGTGACGCGTATGGGTCGCGAAGTGATCGCGGAAATGAACCGCGTCGGTCTCGTCATCGACATGAGCCATTCGGCGGAGCGTTCGACTCTGGATGCGATCGAAGTCAGTGCCCGTCCAATCGTGGTGACCCATGCCAACCCGGCCTTCTGGCACCCAGCCCTGCGCAACAAGTCGGACACGATACTAAAGGGACTTGGCGAAACCGGCGGTATGCTCGGATTCAGCATGTACCCGCATCACCTCAAGGACGGCAGCGACTGCAGCCTGCAGAGTTTTTGTCGGATGATTGCCGATTGCGCCGAGATTATGGGTGTTGATCATATCGGGCTGGGCTCCGATCTGTGCCAGGACCACCCGGATTCGGTGGTCGAATGGATGCGTGTTGGTCGCTGGACCAAGAAAATCGATTACGGCGAGGGTTCGGCCAGCAATGCCGGCTTCCCGCCGATGCCGTCCTGGTTCCGCGACAACCGCGACTTCGGCAACATCGAGGCGGGGTTGCGCGCCACCGGCCTCAGCGACGCCGAGGTCGCCGGGGTGATGGGCGAGAACTGGCTGCGCTTCTACGACGAAAACTTTGGGCCCGTCGGGTCCTAGGCCACCGGCTGAACCGGGATCGGCCGGCGGCGGGGCCGGCCGATCGAGTTGACCCCGCCACACCACGACGTCGGGAGGGATGTCATGACGGAATCCTCAGTCGAAGGCCCGCACGGCTTTGGCCACATCAACAAGCCACTGTTCCTGATCACGGGCGGTTTCATCACGCTTTTCTGCGTGATCGCGGTTATCGATCTCGACTGGCTCTCAGGGCTCGTCGACGTCGGTTTCTACTGGTCGGCGAGATTGTTCGGCCTCTATTGGCAGCTGCTGCTGCTGGCGACCTTCCTCATCGGGCTGGTGCTCTGCGTCCTGCCCGGCGGCAAGGCCAAGATGGGCGGCCTCGACAAGCCCGAGTTCACCAACTTCCAGTGGGGCTCGATGATCATGTGCACCCTGCTCGCCGGTGGTGGCGTGTTCTGGGCCGCGGGCGAGCCGATGGCGCATTTCATCTCGTCGCCGCCGTTGTTCGGGGCTGAGGGCAAATCGGCGGCCGCCGCGGCGCCGGCGCTGGCGCAATCCTATATGCATTGGGGCTTCCTGGCCTGGGCGATCCTCGGGGCGCTCACCAGCAC
>CAXMNA010000112.1:0-7188 GCA_964194715.1 uncultured Gammaproteobacteria bacterium | reverse complement strand
TACGGTGACCGCGTTTACGCTGATCGAAGAGTTGTCGCTTGACTGGCTCGCGCAGATGTGTGGCCTCGGCAATATGAAAGGCATCTATAGTAGCGGTGGCTCGGTCGCAAACCTGGTTGCGCTCGGTGGCGCCCGGCAATCCGCGTTTGAAAAATCGGGTTACGACCCGGCGCGCGATGGTGTCAACCGCGCGGTCAGCGTTTATGCGAGTAGCGAATGTCATCACACGATACAGCGAGCCGGTGGCGTCCTCGGCATCGGGCGGCGTGCGATAAAATCGATTGCCTGTGACGATCAGGGCCGAATGCGCGTCGACGCGTTGCAAACCGCGATAGACAGGGATCTGCGCGACGATATCCTGCCGATGGCGATCGTCGCGAATGCGGGCACCACCAACACGGGCGCCATCGATCCGTTGAAATCGATCGGGCTACTCGCTCGCGAACACGGTATCTGGTTGCATGTCGATGGTGCCTACGGATTGCCCGGTATTCTGGATCAGCGCTTGAGTCATCTCTACGAGGGGCTGGAGCTGGTCGATTCAGTCATCGTGGACCCGCATAAATGGCTGGGTGCGTCGGTTGGGGTTGCCGCTACCTTTGTACATGATCGGGACTTGCTGGAACGCGCTTTTACCCAGGAACCGGCCGATTACCTGGAGGGCTCGGTCGATGACATTGACACTGCGAACGCGCAACTCGAACATTCAATGGATACTCTCGGGATTCCCTATTTCAACTATGGTGTCGAGTTGAGTGCGCCCTGCCGCGGCATTGTCGTCTGGGCCTTGATCAGGGAGATTGGCGTCGCAGGATTGCGCGAGCGAGTCGTACGCCACAATGATATGGCCCGGGACCTTGCCGATTTTTGTAAGCAACATCCAAACCTCGAACTACTACTCGAGCCAACCTTGTCGGTCTGCTGCTTTCGTTATGTGTCGTCTCAGATAGAGGATCTTGATCAACTCAACCAGAATATTCACCGGCGCCTGGTCAGGGAAAATGAATATTTACCAAGTACTACCCGTATCAAGGGGCAACTTGCCCTGCGCCCCTGTTTTATCGGTGCGCGCACGGGTTATTCCCAGGTCGACGGGCTTACGCAAGCGGTAATCAGAATTGGAGGCACGCTGGTTGCCGAGCAGGAATAGGAACCTGTGGTTCCAGTTCCTGGAGCGCAAGCGGACAAACCATCTCGTACCGGTGTCCCGGTTAACAAGCCCATTAACCCGCTAAGTGACCTGTTAGCAGCTGCGGAATTGTCTGTTACCATAGTGTTTTTTTTACCCTCTCCGGTGACGACATGGCTCGCAATGATTTCACCTTTGTCAGTTTTTTACTGCGTTTTCTGTTGGCGGTGGCGTTTTTCGGAATCCTCATCTGGCTGTTTATCGAATGGGGATTTTTTGCGCTCGACGATACCGTCGTCATTCAATGGGTTGTGCTGTTCGTGCTGACCGGAGTGCTTGCTGTCGGGATGTCCTGGTCGCATGTGCGGCGTAAGCTGTCAGGACAGTACGACACCGATGAAATCGAGGGTTAGACCCTAGCCCAGTCACTGCTACTTACCGGTATTTCAATGTCGTCCCAGGCCGATAACGTTATCCTTCTCCATGGCCTGCTGCGTACTGACAGGTCGATGCAAAAAATTGAGCAGGCACTGCTAAAACGGGGTTACAGCGTGCAAAACATCAGCTACGAGTCAACCCGAAAAAATATCGAGGCATTGGCCGAGGAAGCGATCGGCCCGGCTTTAGCGGCATGCCCGCCGGGTCACAAGGTAAACTTCGTGACTCATTCACTGGGCGGGATTCTCGTAAGGCAGTACCTGAAGCATCACGACATCGATAAACTGGGGCGCGTGGTAATGCTGGGGCCGCCCAACAAGGGTAGCGAAGTTATCGACAAGCTGCGTGATTTTCCGGGATTTTATTTTGTGCATGGCGATGCCGGGCTCGAACTTGGAACCGGGGAAACCAGTGTTCCCAACAACCTGGGATATGCGAACTTCGATCTCGGCGTCATCGCAGGTACCCGTAGTATTAACCTGATTTTGTCGACCATGATCCCCGGAAAAGACGACGGCAAGGTTTCAGTCGAAAATACCAAGCTCGAAGGAATGAGTGACCACCTTGAGATGGAAGTGACGCATCCCTTCATGATGCGCAACAACAGGGTCATCGAACAGGTTATCCATTACCTGGAAACCGGCAAGTTCCACCGTGGTAGCTGAAGCACCGTGACGTCAATTTGGCCAAAGGCAGGTAATGCAAAACTATCAACTTAAACATGAAACCATTACCGTTTGTTCAGTTGACTACCAGATTTGCTCGCTAATCGATAATCAACAGTTCGACCCGGATGATCATGAAGCAATTGCGCTCGGTATTTCATCAGCCACCTGGGCCCTTTTTGGTGTTGTTTGTCCTGCCTCGCGAGTGCTTGCGGCAGAAGTTTTTAACACAAACCCGGCGGGCAAGCGGGTGCTTGAAATCGGCTGTGGAATCGGATTAGCCAGCATCGTTCTGCACAAGATGGGCGTTGACATTACCGCAAGTGACTACCATCCGCAGGCAAAGCAATTTCTCGATAGAAACGTTCATGAAAACGGCTTATCACCGATAAAGTATCAGGCTGTTAATTTCGAGACCGAAAATCCACTGCTCGGAAAGTTCGATTTTATCATCGCCAGCGATGTGTTGTACCAACCCCAGCATGCGGAAAACCTGTCGCGATTGATTGCACGTCATTCAAGTGACGATGTAGAAGTCATCGTAGTTGATCCCGGCCGAGAAAACCGGGCCAATTTCACGCATAAAATGATCGCCCTGGGTTACAGCCACCATTTCGAAAGATTCAACCAGCAGTTGACCGATAACCTTCGGTGCAAGGGTCGGATCCTGTATTACCAGCGTCCATAGCGTCTGCATTGAGCAAAGCAAATAGCGGGTAGATCGCGGTTCTGAGGCCTGTTAACCCTCGCTATTCAAACGAGCTGCAATGCGTGCGTATAGCTGTAATTTATCGACTGCCTTTTGTCGCTGGCTTGTTGTGAGCCAGAAGCTGATGTCTTCGAGCGCCGCTGCATAAGCTTGCCAGTAGGATCGACGCGCGGGCTCAAAATTGCGGGCAAATTTGGTCGAAGGATTCAGCAGGATGGTCTTGAGATCCTGTGGGGTCAAGCCGGTTTCCGTTGCATTGCGCAATGCGCTGACCAACGCCTGTTGACGTGCTTCCTGGTATCTGATCCACGGTTCATAAAAATCAGGTACTTGCTGCAATCTGGCCATGACCCTGTCTTCCTGGCTGAAATTAAATTTACCGAACCATTTTTCGAGGAGATCAAAACTGCGGCCGACGCGATAGATCTCTCGTTGCTGTGCCGACATTTCAAGGTAATCCCGGTGCTCTTCGGAGCGTTCACGATAATAGCGTTGATAGTGTTCTATCTGCTCCTGATTTAGCGTCAGCGCCAGGTCACCGAGACTGTCAATCGCTTTTGCGAGCGAGCGCCTCCAGGCGATGCGTATATCGTCGTTGAGCTTTAAAAAATCTGCTGCGGTGATGCCGTCGGCGGTAGACCGAGATGCCCGTTCCAGTAACTGCTGATAGCGGCCAAGCTCCTCTTTGCGATGCCAGGTAAAAAATTGCTCCAGGCGTGAATCAAGCTGGTTGCTTTGCGACTCATTCAAGTCGAAAGCCTCATCTAACTCGCTGGCGACAAAAGCGGGTGCTTTATTATACGCGTGGTCAATCATGCTGCAGTTTGCCAGCATCAGCATGCAGACGGTCGCGAACCAGTATCGTTTCATCGATTCACCTGAAACTAGCTTGACTACCTCAAGGGCTTCGGCAACGGGAAGATCACATCTTCGGAAAATCCGAGTGAAGACGCTTGGTCGGCCCCGTTTCGTTGTAGAAAATTGACAACGTTTTGTACCAGAAGTTCAGGTGCCGATGCCCCGGCTGTTACACCGATACAGGTTTTATTTTCAAGCCATTCGAGCTTGATGTCATCCGCACTGTCGATCAGGTAACCCTCGATGCGCTTGTTCTCGGCGATCTCCCACAAACGATTCGAATTAGAGCTATTCCTGGATCCGACAACCAGGATCAGATCGCAATGTTCAGAGAGTTGCTTGACCGCATCCTGACGATTCTGCGTGGCGTAGCAGATATCCTCCTTTTTGGGTCCCTGAATTTCGGGAAAAGTTTCGTGCAGGCAATCGATTACGATTGCGGTGTCATCCTTGGATAAGGTTGTTTGGGTAACAAAGCGCAGCTCGTGAGGATTATGTACCTTCAGCTTGCGCACGTCTGCGGCGGATTCGACCAGGTAAATATCACCCCCGTTGGAGCGTTCGTATTGCCCCATGGTGCCTTCGACTTCGGGGTGGCCCTTGTGGCCGATCAGGATGGTTTCAATACCCTTGCGACTATAGCGGCTGACTTCCATGTGTACCTTTGTCACCAGTGGGCAGGTGGCGTCGAAAACCTTGAGCTGGCGTCGCTCGGCTTCGCGCTGCACCGCCTTCGACACGCCATGGGCGCTGAAGATTACGTAACTATCGTCGGGTATCTGGTCGAGCTCCTCGACAAATATCGCTCCTTTTTGCTTAAGGTCATCGACAACGTAACGGTTGTGTACGACTTCGTGCCGAACGTAGATTGGGGCGCCAAAGAGCTGTAGCGCGCGCTCGACAATTTCGATGGCACGATCTACTCCGGCACAAAAACCACGGGGGTTGGCAAGTAGGACTTCCATCAGTGCAGAGTCTTCGGTTCGGCGGAGTCGTTATCGACAGCAACTATTTTAACGCTATAGCGTACCGTTTGACCAGCCAGTGGATGATTCAGATCGACCCGGACTTCGTCTTCGTTAAAGTCCAGGATCGTACCCGGCAGCGTTTCCCCGTCCTCGGTGGCGAATTCGATAATCAATCCCGCTTCGAGCTCGATGTCCGGGTCGAATTCGGCACGTGCCATTGATCGAAACAGGGCATCGTCAATATATCCGAATGCGAGATCGGGACCAATGTCGATGGTCTGCTCATCGCCTTCCTTTAATCCAATCAACGCCAATTCCAGTCCCTCTGCCATTTCGCCGCTACCGAGCATAACCGTCATCGGCTCGTCATCAAAATTATCCTCCAGTACCTGATCGTCGGTTAACCCGATACGATAGAAAAGGGTGACGCTACTATTGCGTTCGATCATGCTCATGTGGCTATTCGGGTGTGGTTTTTCCCAGGTTGAGGAAGCTGCTCAGGATCAGCAGAGCTGCGCCTACGCTGATCGAGGCATCAGCAATATTAAACGCCGGGAACGGATAGGATCCGAGCCAAACCTGTATGTAGTCGATGACGTGTCCGAGATAAACACGATCAATCAGGTTGCCGATCGCGCCACCGAGAATCAGGCATAACGATGCCGCGGTCAAGCTTTCTTCAGCGGGTAGTTTTCTGATCCATTGAACGATAACCACGCTGATAACGATTGCGATCGCGGTAAACAACCAGCGTTGCCAGCCCCCGGCATCGGCGAGAAAGCTGAACGCAGCACCGGTGTTATAAGTCAGGTACCAACCAAAATATGGGAACAGGTTAACCGTCTGGTGCGGGATCAACTGGGTTTCGGCGATTTGCTTGGCTACCTGGTCCAATACGACCACTAACAGGCTAATCCATAACCATCGAAGCTGGGGTTGCGCCGCGTTCATGACGGGTTGCAGGCGATCTCAAGCGTAACGACGTTGTTCACCGTCGCCATCGACATTGATGATACAACGCGCGCAGAGCTCCGGGTGGCCGCTATCACTACCGACTTCCTCGCGATGATGCCAGCAGCGCGCACATTTCTGGTGGTCGCTTGGCCTGGCCTGTATCGATATTCGGTTACCGTTGCGCAGTGTTACGACGTCTTCGTTCTGTGCTGAATCCAGCACCGCCATGGTCGCCGCAGAAGTAATCATGACGAAACGTAACTCATCACTGATAACCTGGAGTTCATCGATCAGCGCCAGGTCGGCGAAAATTGTGACCTCGGCATCGAGACTGGAACCGATTTGTCCATCCTGGCGTAGACCTTCGAGTTTGCGCGTGACTTCCGCGCGCACCTGCTCGAGTGAGTCCCAAATCGATGTGTCGATTTCGGCGTTCGAGTAGGCGAATAGGCCGTCGTACCATTCGGCGGTGAAAACCCCGAGGTCTGCGCGCTCGCCGGGCATGTTTTCCCAGACTTCGTCGGCGGTGAAACTTAAAATTGGTGCGATCCAGCGGGTCATCGCCTCGGTAACGTGGTACATCGCGGTCTGACAGGATCGGCGCGCCAGGGAATTGGCCTGAGTGGTGTATTGCCGATCCTTGATGACATCCAGGTAAAATCCACCCAGTGTTTCCGAGCAAAAATTATGAATTTTCTGAATTGCGACATGAAAATGATAATCCTCGTAGTGCCCCTGCAATTCAGATTGTAGATTAAATGTTTCCGCGACGATCCATCGGTCCAGCGCCAGTAAATCTTCAGCGGCAACCTTATCTTTGACGGGATCGAAACCATTGGTATTGGCCAGCAGGAAGCGCAGTGTATTACGGATGCGACGATAGGAATCCGCGGTACGTTTCAAGATTTCGTCCGAAATCGACATTTCGCCGGAATAATCGGTGGCAGCGACCCACAGCCTCAGGATATCGGCGCCGAGGGTTTTGGTGACCTTGATCGGCGCGATCACGTTACCGACCGACTTTGACATTTTCATGCCCTTGGCATCGACGGTAAAGCCATGCGTCAGAACCTGGCGATAGGGCGCCTGCCCATGCATCGCGCAGGAAGCCAGCAGCGACGAGTGAAACCAGCCGCGGTGCTGATCCGAACCTTCGAGATACATGTCGGCGGGAAAAGTGAAACGGTCATCCTGTTGCAGGACGCTGTAATGGGTGGTGCCCGAATCGAACCACACGTCGAGGGTATCGCTGAGCTTGACGTAGTCTTCAACTTCGTCGCCGAGCAGTTCGCTCGCCTCGAGTGAAAACCAGGCCTGGATTCCATTTTTCTCGATGCGTTGTGCAACGGTTTCGATCAGTTCTGCGGTACGCGGATGCAATGCCTGGGTCTCGCGATGCATGAATAACGGAATCGGCACTCCCCAGTAGCGTTGGCGCGAGATGCACCAGTCCGGTCGGTTTTCGAT
>CAXMNA010000111.1:0-42889 GCA_964194715.1 uncultured Gammaproteobacteria bacterium | reverse complement strand
GCAATGAGTTCGCCGAGTTTGATAACCTGTTCTGCTTCGCGGATGTTGTAAACAGAAGTCCGGCAGGGTTTGACACAATTTTTCAGTGCCGCATAGAAACGGGTCAGGCTGAATTGATCTTTGGGTGCATCGTCAGCCAGCGTCGAGATCGAAAACAGGTCAAAGCCGGGTAGTTCGTTAACCAG
The DNA here is from genome assembly GCA_964194715.1 of uncultured Gammaproteobacteria bacterium. Lineage (GTDB taxonomy): Bacteria > Pseudomonadota > Gammaproteobacteria. The sequence continues at coordinate 42,704 of CAXMNA010000111.1, read as the reverse complement.
ATGAGCTATTCGTGCAATATCATCGGATCTCGAGCGGCGTGTTACGCCAGTCACCGGGTCGACAATATCCGGTGCCGAGCTTGCAGTTGCGATTACAGGAAGCTTGCGTGGAAAGGTAACATCGAAGGCGGGATCGCGCCCCCGCAATGTGATTGTCGGGGGCACCAGGGCGCGATATTTTTCAACCACGGTTGAAGGGATACGAACTATCTCCGTTGCGTGATCGACATCTGCGCCATGTTCCGCAAAGCGCTTCCTCGCTTTCTCGTTGCGAACCAGCAGGCCGACCTCCTCAAGTATCTCAAGAGAAGACTCGTGCACGTAGCGAATATCGTCGTCCGTCAGGTAAGAGAAAAAGTTCATCGCGTCCGGTTCCAGGATTTAAAATATCTGCGCGAACTTTAGGCAGCGCCATGGGTTGCGTCAAACAATAAATGCTGCCAGTATCTATAAGTAAATCTTATTTGAATACAAGCGCTTGAAACGTCCACGCTTAAACTATCTTCGAACTTTTGAGGCAGCCGGCCGCCACCTGAGTTTTTCCCGGGCGGCACAAGATCTCAAAATTTCTCAGTCCGCCGTCAGCCAGCAGATGCGCCAGTTGGAAGCCTATCTGGACACGGCTCTTTTTATCCGTCACCACCGCAGGCTGTCCCTGACCAGCACGGGCCAGGCTTACCTGGATACGGTGCACGAGGCATTAGATCGTCTCGATTCTGTTACCGATCAATTATTTCCAGGCCAACATCATCAGACAGTGACGCTTAGCTGTACTTCCGGTGTTGCGGCGCTTTGGCTGGTGCCTCAACTCAAGGCTTTCCAGAAGTTGCATCAAAACGTTGACCTTCGAATAAAGACCCTTGAACAAACCGATGAAAATCATAAACTACGTGCCCCGGATCTGGAGATACTGATACCCGGGGATGTCGCCATTGATCCGAATACCGCTAAACTTTTTACTTCGACTATAACCCCGGTATGTTCACCCGGCCTGTTTGCACAGCGGGACCGGCCTGAGCAGCCAGACGACATTCTCGAGTTCGAATTAATTCATGTTTTGGGTTACGACGACGACTGGCATCGATGGTTTCGCAAGCACCAGCTGAACGATGTAAATGTGCCACGTGGGTTATTGGTTGACGGATCACTAATCGCCATTGAGGCCGCGCAACGCGGTGACGGGATAATGCTGGGCAGGCGTCCCTTTATTGATAATCACCTGCAGTCCGGGGGCCTGGTCGAGGTTTTTACCAAACCATATCACTTGCATGCAGATTACTATTTGCGACAGTCACCAAAAACTACGCAACGGCGCGAGTGTAGAATAGTGGCAAATTGGCTTACCGAACTTGCAGCGCAACAAACTTAAGCATAGCCGCCATTTGTGATCGAGCCTTAAGCTTGCCAGGTTAATCGCATTTGGATATGGTCGGCAGGTTGCTAAACCATGTCCCCCACGAGGTCGATTATGTCCCGGATTGAACTACCCAATTCACTGGTCGGTGTCGACTGGCTGCAGCGGAATCTTGAGCATGAAGACCTGGTCATCTTCGATGCGAGTTGGCATATGCCGGCTACCGACCGTGATGGATTCAAAGAGTGGCAGCAGGTTCATATACCCGGGGCAAGGTTTTTCGATTTCGATGGAAAAATCTGTGCCCCAGATTCTGATTTACCCCACATGATGCCGGATGAGGAAATCTTTACCCGTGAACTGCAGGCACTGGGCCTGAACCGGGACAGTGTAATCGTGGTGTACGATACGATGGGCATGTTCTCGAGCCCACGCGCCTGGTGGATGCTGCGCGCGATGGGATGCGCTAACGTGGCCTTGCTCGATGGTGGCCTGGTAGCCTGGAAAGAGGTCGAATATCCAATCGAGAGCAGTCCCGAAGCACCTGTATACGAGAGCGGTGATTTCATCGCCAACATGGATCAGGGTTTTATTGCCGATGCAATAATTGTTTTAGCTGCGCTCGACGACGAATCGGTGTGCGTGCTGGATGCACGCCCTGCGCTACGGTTTAGTGGAGAGGCCGAGGAGCCGCGCCCGGGGCTGCGCCGTGGACACATGCCGGGTGCCGTAAACCTACCTTTTGCGGACATGTTTGAACACGGCCTGTTAAAGTCCAAAGATGAGCTCCGCGAAATAATAACGCCGTTGATCGCCGATAGTGAACGAACGATCTGCAGCTGCGGGTCTGGTGTGACCGCCTGCGTTATCGCATTTGCAGCCCACCATATCGGTTATCAGAATCTCGCGATTTACGATGGCTCCTGGTGTGAGTGGGGACTGCCCGGCGAATTACCGGTAGTTACCGACTAGATAACATCCGGCAACCCGCTGATATCGTCGAGAACGATGTCGGCGATGGATTCGAGGTCGCAGCGGGTACTGGTACCGGTCAGGACCCCGACGCAAAGCCCGGCATTTGCATTTCTGCCCATCTCGATATCATGGCGGTTGTCGCCGACCACCACCACGGCTTCCACTTCCAGCGCCATCTGCTCACAAAACGCAAGTACCATGCCTGCCTCCGGTTTGGTGCCGTGGCCGCTATCGTATCCGGCAAGATAATCAAACTCATGCAGCACGTTGAAGGATTGCAGGGTATTGATGATGCCCTGGTGACTATCAGCGGTCGCGACGCCGAGTTTTCTGCCGGATTGCTTCAGTTGTCTTAAGGTGCTTGCGAGATGGTTGACCGGAGTCGCGTGTAAAGTCCCCTGGTCATGAAAGATTTCGTGAAGCCGGAGGCTTAAGGCTTCGACCTGGTCGGGTTTATCGATTTGGGTCGCCCAGGCGTCGGCAATCTGTTGATTGTTGCCCGCTGCGAGCAGGCTACCACCAACAAAACCATTTCGAGCAGGATCATAGCCATGTTGTGTGAGTAATTGACCTTCAAGGACGGCGTCACCGTCGGCGAACTCCATTGCGGCATAGCGATATATCGGTAACCAGGTTCGATTGAAATCCAGCAGGGTACCGTCCTTGTCGAAAACAATACCCTTGAATTTCATAAGCTTGCCTCGAGCTTACGTAAGCTGCTGTAGAGACCATCCAGGTCGCTGTAAGCACCTTGTAAATGCAGGGTACCACCGGCTGAATTGGCCTTACGCGCGTGTAATATCCGAGTGTTGTCGAACAACATTAACTCGCCCGGCTGTAGTTTGAACACGGTTTGTAGTTCTTCGCGCTCGAGAATTTCGGCGTAGTGCCGGTAAGCCGAGTAAAACTGTCGAATTATCCCGGGTGGCAGCTTTATGGTATCGATAGAACGATTGTTGAATCGTACTTTGATAATTTCGTCGAGGTCGTTAACTTCGATAAAAGGCACCCGTGCCTGCAAATCAGCTGCGCTGTCGCAAAAACGGAAGTTGACCCAGTTTCGACTCAGTAACGTAAAGTGGGCTGAATCCTCGTCGCGCAGTATTTTTGCGGCCATGAAGCCATCTTGCAATATTGTCTCCCCGCCCGCGGCTGAAGACTCAAGGCAATGCAGTAGCTGCAGCCCCGGTACCGGATCGCGGTAGGGATTGTCAAGATGGCAACCAAGACCGAGGTTAGTGTAGGCGAGGTTGCTTGGATCGATTTTGGTACGCACTTCGAATAGAGGGCCATAGTTGGTTTCACGCACATAGCCAAACTGCTCGATTACCTTCAACACCTGGCCGGTTTCATTGGGCACCGCGTCGAGTAGCACAAAGCCGTAGTCCTTGACGACCTGCAGCGCAGCGTGACTGCTTTTGGGCTGCTCGCAAAACGTGGCGTAGGAGTAGCGCGGTAATCCTTGCTCAAACGATTTACCCGACCAGAGAATTTTGCCCACTTCGCTGCGATCATCACTGTGCCGATTGAGGCAATAACAATTATCGTATAGCCAGTCGAGGTCGAATTCAGAGCGATGTCCGTCTGGTGCAAACTGGATAATTAAACGCCTGTCTTCGAGGGTTACCTGGTCTATGGCAAGATCCTGTGGGATGTCGGTGACATTCAGCAGGCGCTGGCCATTGTCGGGATTACGGCTCGCGGGCATTTGGCAATGATCGCGTAACCAGATGGCTAGCAGTTGGCTCTCACTGGTATCCTCCCAGACAATCGTCAGTTCCTCTGCATTGTAGGAAAATACTTTGATCTGGTTCATATCAGTTCGACACGAATGACTCGAGCGAAGCGCGATAATCGGTTACCGGTTTAATGGTGAGGCCAGCAACCTTGCCGTCATCGTCGTAAAGCCGCAGCTGCACCGCGTCTTTGTGGTAAGGATTGGCCTCAAATTGTTCGACCTCTATCCGACTCATCGGACCGCCCTGAACCTTGAGCGAATTAACCGAGGCATCGGACAGGCAGCCAAGATATTCGTTATCGGTTGCACAAAGGTAGCGTTTGGCAGCCACATGCAGGCGAATAGGCCCGGTAATCGAAGCCGGGAAATAGGGTTCAAGGTAACGCGCTCCAACTTCCTCGTGATTGTTGTCGATGCCATTTTCCAGGGCTTCAATCGGATGCTCGCCGATAAAATGCCCGATGTCATGCAGCAGCGCGGAGATCACCAGGCTGTCCGGGGCACCATCGGCAACGGCACAGGCCGCACTTTGCTCCATGTGCTGCGACATGGTAACTGCTTCTCCCATATATTCCTGGGCACCGCGTCTGGCGAATAAATCCAGGATGAAGTCAATAATCTGGGCAGATGTTTGATTTTGAGTAGCCATCACCTTGCTCCGCAAGCCGAGTTGATAGTGACTAATTCTGAATCAAGTGCCTGTCTGAGTAAATCGATATTGCGATGATTTGTTTGCGATACACATAAATTGCGGCTAGCTGCCCTCCAAATGCTTGCAGGCTGTTTCGAGTTCATGCTGGCTGAACACCTTGATGCCGTGTTGTCGTAACAGTGCTGCGGTGACACCGCTGCCCGGGATTGCGTTACGACTGAAACTCCCGTCGTAAATCTGGTTGCTCCCGCAAGACGGGCTGGTCTCGGTCAACACCGCGACAGTTATATTGTGTTCATGGCACAGTGCCAGTGCTTGCTGGGCGCCGGAGAGGAAATAATCGGTAACATCCCTTCCATCACGTGTTTTTACCCGTGCCAGTTCGGCGAGGACTGCATTGCCATCACCGTTATGAATCTCGGCCGCAGCGCGAGGTACCGGTAAGCCACCGGCCACCTCGGGACAAAAGCTGATCACTCGATCCTGCGCCAGCAGCGCGTCGAGGTCAGTACTATCAACGGCTTTCGAATTACCGTCGTAACGTACCGGATTACCGAGCAAACATGCGCTGACCAGGATTTTTTTCATTGGCCTGTACCGATTCTAAAACGAAGGTGTCGCAGAAAAACCAGGCAACCGATACTCGCCGCCATGTGCTTCAAACTGTGACCACTAAGCACTGTCAGCCAGTTTAATAATTCCGCATCGAAGTATTCGCAAATCTTGGCTATCAGATACCAGGCAAGAAACCACCAGATGTCGTAGCTACGCGTGTAGCGCGAGGTGAACAGCAACAGGATCAACGGGCATATCAGCATTGGCAGAAACTGGATGAGCGCGTAAGGACGCAAGTCACCGTGGCCGTTCTGCTCGCTCAAGTACCAGTAAATAATACTCGTGATGCCGACGAGGATAAGCAGTGGAAACAGGATTCGTGCCAGTGAAACCGAGATACGCTCGGCCAGCAGTATTGTAAAAAATGACATGAAAGCGATCGTCATCGGTAGACGATCCCAGACCAAGGTCTGATTGTCGGGCAGCCAATGGTAGTAGCCAGAGCCTGCGGCAACCAGAACCAGCGCGCCAAAAAACCCCAGGTAAGCTGGATACACTTCATGGAGAATTTGTAAAGATTTCTGCCGTAACAGGCGGTAGAGGCCCTCGATGCCAACCCAGCCAAAAAACAGGTTGCTCAACACGTTCAGCGTATTTGGAATCGACAGGTAAGTATTTTGATCGGCAAATTGGTGATAGAGCGGGTCCTGCGCTATTCGCGGTGCAAGAATTGCTGCCATGACTGCAATCACGCTGACACCGATAAGGATGCGATTTTTGATTGTAACGTCCATCGTAAATTACGATTACGCGGGTGGAGGATTACCGGTAGTCCAGCGTTTGAATTTTTTCTTACAGTATTGCAGCAGCGAATCGTAATCTGGGAAGTAGAGATCGAAGCCGTCCTCAGCCGGAGCATCGTATTCACAGTAATCGTTGCTGTGTGAACGGCATATGGTCGGACGAATTTCGTAGATATTGCAGCGTCCGTCAACGAGTAAATGCTGGCAGCGCGCTTCGAATATCACGAACCAACCATCGTCATCCTTATAGGCACCGACGCTGTCATGCGATACCTGCCATAACAAAATTTCAAAATCGTACTTGGAGCGTGGTGCATCAATTTGTTGTGTCACGTAGGTGCAACACTTCGAATTGGTGCAGAGATCGCATTTAGTGAACTCATCGCCCTGGTTGTTAACTTCGATTAAAGGGAATTCGTTTTCCATGATTTTGTTATGCCAGCCAGTCGCGCGCTTTAAGGTAATAGTCGGTCAACTTCGCCTCGGGGCTACCCGCTTTAGGTTGATAATTATAGCGCCAATTTACCACCGGTGGCAGCGACATCAGAATCGATTCAGTGCGTCCCCCGGACTGCAGGCCAAACAGCGTACCACGATCATATACCAGGTTGAACTCGACGTAGCGGCCACGGCGATAGTGTTGAAATTGTTTCTCGCGCTCCCCGTAAGTATCGTTTCTGTGACGCTCAACGATAGGTGTGTAGGCCGGCAAATAATGATCACCGACACTGCGCATAAAGGCAAAGGCCTGCTCGAAGTCGGGTTCGTTCAAATCATCGAAAAACAAGCCACCGATGCCGCGCGCTTCGCCGCGATGCTTAAGATAAAAATACTCATCACACCAATTTTTGTACTCGTTGTAACGTCCTGTTCCGTAGGGATCGCAGGCCTGCTTCGCAATTTGGTGCCAGTGCCTGCAATCGTCTTCGAATCCATAGTACGGGGTCAGATCGAAGCCGCCCCCGAACCACCATATAGGTGCATCCCCGGGTTTCTCGGCAACGAAAAAGCGTAGGTTGGCGTGCGAGGTTGGGACGTAAGGATTGTCCGGATGTATTACAAGTGATACTCCCATCGCGCGAAATTGCCGCCCAGCAAGTTCAGGACGATGCGCGGTCGCCGAAGCCGGCAGGTTATCACCATGAACTTCTGAGTAGTTGACGCCTGCCTGCTCAAATATGGCGCCATCGCGCAACACCATACTACGCCCGCCACCGCCAGCCTCACGCTGCCATGTGTCGGTCTCGAACTCTGCCTTGGCGTCAATATTCTGTAGCTCGCTGGTGATGCTTCCCTGCAGACGCTGCAGATAGCTAGTCACGCGTTCAATGTCTTTCTCCATCAACTACGGGTCCTAACGGTGGTTCCACTGAGAAAAGATTTTATCTCACTTTGTTGGTTGCTGCCCGTAACAAAACCACTGACGATAAAATCTAGTTCAGTGCCAAATTGCTTTCGCATCTGGATCGAATTGCGCACGCTTGCCTTGCCGGCACGATTGGCGCTGGTCGACACAAGAGGTGTTTCGAGGCGATCGCACATAAACTGCAGGAGCGGGTGATCAGTAATTCTGATTGCAACGGTCGGCGAAGTGCCTCGGATCCAGGGCGGGCAAGACTCACTCGCTGCTACTAACCAGGTAGTTGGGGGGTCACTCGGCAATCGAATTGGCTCCAGTTCATCGGCCTCAACATGCAGATAAGCTGAGCAGTATTCGAGTCGGGACGACAATAGAATCAGGCCTTTGTCAGGACTGCGATTTTTAATTTGCAGGATGCGAGCCACACTGCTTGCAATTAACGGATGGCAGCCAAATCCCCAAATGGTATCTGTCGGATAACCGAATATTGCGCCCTGCGATACCGCATGGACGAGTCGATTAAGTGCCCAGGGACTCATATCAGGCCTGTTCTAGCTGGCGTCGGCGATTGCCTTTTTCTTGGCAGATTTTTTCCTGGCTGTTTTTTTCTTCGCCGCTTTCTTGGGTGCTGTCTTCTTTTTGGCCGCTGCCTTTTTGCGCTTCGATTTAGGCAAAGGTGCTTTTTCGATTAACTCCAGACAGGTCTCGAGATCCAGGCTCGCTGGATCTTCGACTTCCTTGGGGATGCGCGCATTTTTATTTCCATCGGTAATGTAAGGTCCGTAACGACCGCGCAGAATAATGATGTCGGTGCCTTCGAAAACTTTAATTTCACGGTTGGCGTCGAATTCTTTCTTTTCAGCGACCAATTCAAGCGCGCGTTCCAGGGTTACTGTATAAGGATCGTCGCCTTCATCTGCCTTCAGTGAGACAAACTTGGTATCGTATTTTATATAGGGTCCGAAGCGTCCTATGTTGGCAGAAATCTGTTCACCTTCCGGTGATTCTCCAAGTTCTCGCGGCAATTTGAATAGCTCCAGAGCCTCCGCGAGCGTAACCGAATCCATTTTCTGGCCCGGCCGCAGACCAGCGAAACGTGGTTTCTCTTCATCTTCTCGTGTACCGATTTGTACAAAAGGTCCATATCGTCCCATACGCACCGATATTGGTTTGCCTGATTTTTCATCGACGCCAAGTTGGCGCGATTGAATGGCCTCTTCGCGACTGACATTTTCCATTTTGTCATCGACCCGTTGCTTGAATGCCGTCCAGAATTCTTCCATCAGCGGTAACCATTCCGCCTCTCCGCGCGAGATTTCATCGAGGGTATCTTCGAGTTGCGCAGTAAAATCATAGTCGACGTACTGTGGAAAATGCTGAGTCAGGAATCGTGCGACGACGCGGCCGACATCGGTCGGATGAAAACGCTTACTTTCCAGTTCGACATATTCTCGATCGAGCAGGGTTGTGATAATCGATGCATAGGTCGAGGGCCGGCCGATGCCATATTCTTCGAGGGATTTAACCAGCGAGGCTTCGCTGAAACGCGGTGGCGGTTCAGTGAAATGCTGTTCCAGCCTGATTTCATTCAGATCAACGAGATCACCTTCTGCCAGTGGTGGTAAAAGATTTTCCTTGTTGTCATCCTTCTTGGGTTCATCCTTATCCTCGATGTAAACGCGCATGAAACCCGGATCGCGAATCGTCGAGCCGTTAGCTCTGAAGTTGTTGTCGCTACCACAGGCGAGATCAATCGAGACCGTGTCCAGGGTTGCATGAATCATCTGGCAGGCCATGGTGCGCTTCCAGATCAGGCTGTAAAGACGAAATTCGTCGTCACCAAGTCGATCCTTGATCTTAAAAGGTTCGTTGCGTGCACTCGTAGGTCGAATCGCTTCATGCGCTTCCTGCGCATTCTTTGACTTGGTTTTATACTCGCGTGCTGTTTCGGGCAGGTTGTTTTCACCAAATTTTTCAGCAATAAACTCGCGGATTTCAACCAGCGCATCATTCGATAGCGTTACCGAATCGGTACGCATATAGGAAATAAGTCCTACCTGACCGTCGCCGATGTCGATTCCTTCGTAAAGTTTCTGCGCAGTACGCATGGTGCGTTGAGCACCAAATCCCAGTTTGCGCGCCGCTTCCTGTTGCAACGTCGAAGTCGTAAATGGTGGAGCTGGATTGCGTTTACGCTGTTTCTTTTCAACCTTGGCTACGCGTAACTTGCCCTGAGCGGCGTCGTTCAGCTTGCGGTATGCGTCGTTTGCCTGGTCCGCATTGGTAATCGTGAACTGTTTGACTTTATCGCCGGCCAGCCGGTTAAGCTTGGCGCTGAAAGCCTGACCGTCAAAATTGTTGTCTGATTCAATGCTCCAGTATTCCTGTGGATTGAATGCTTCGATTTCGAGCTCACGTTCTACGATCATGCGCAGGGCAGGGCTTTGTACCCGGCCGGCCGACAATCCGCGACGAATCTTACGCCACAGCAATGGAGACAGGTTGAATCCCACCAGGTAGTCGAGCGCCCGTCGTGCCTGCTGCGCGTTTACCAGGTCCATGGTAATTTCACGCGGATTCGCAATCGCTTCGGTAACTGCTTGCTTGGTGATTTCGTAGAAAGCGACCCGATAGGCACGCTTGTTTTTCATCAGGTTCTTTTCCCTGAGCAATTCGTACAAATGCCAGGAAATAGCCTCACCTTCGCGGTCCGGGTCAGTTGCGAGGTAAAGCGAATCAGCTTTCTTCAGCTCTTTTTTAATGCTGGCAATGTGTTTTTGATTACGTTCGACCGGCGTGTAATTCATTTTGAAACCGTTGTCGGTCTCGACAGCGCCTTCCTTCGGTATCAGGTCGCGCACATGGCCGTAGGAAGCCAGAACCTTGAAGTCCTTACCCAGGTACTTTTCAATGGTTCTTGCTTTAGCCGGAGATTCTACAATGACGAGGTGGCTGGCCATATAGTGCTACTGGTCCGCTACTAGTGTTGACAATTTATCTTTGCTCAGTGAAAAACGCTCAGTGAAAAACGGCGGGTTGATCCGCAAATACAATATCTTCGTAGTGCATCAAGGCATTCTCATCCTGCTCTTCCGAGCTATTGAATAACACCATCATTACAACCCATTTTAATTCCTCGATATCGACTTCGGAGTCTGATTCAAGGGCCATTACCCGATTGATCACCATTTCACGCAGCCGCGGAGTAAGCACCCCGGATTGCTCAAGGAACAGCAAAAAGCCCTGCGCGTTGTACGCGAGGCGCGCGCGTTCTTCTGGAGCTAGCACCCGGGTTGCGATATCGGATTGATCCGTACCAGTATCGTCTTCGACCTGTGCAAGTCCATCCAGCCACTCGAAAGCCTTGTCAATTTCCTGCGGTTCGAAGCCAGCTGCTCGTAAGTCGGCATCTATACCATCACGGTCTTCAGGCAGGTTTTCATCCTGATCCGCGTAGCTCGAAAATATGTACATCAGAACGTCTATAACGCCTTCTTTCATGTATACCTCGTTTAGATCCTGACGTAACAGCCGCCTGGTGCCGATTGGATTAAATCGTTTAACTCAAGTAATAATAGCATGGATGAAAGCTTGTCGATGGTCAAGCCGCTGCGTTGCACAAGTATGTCACAGTTTACCGGATCGTATCCGATTGTTTCCAGTAGATGCTTATGCTCGCGATCAAGCGGGGTTTTCTGGTTAGTCTGGCCTGGGCATTGCTGTTCGAGAACAAAGCCGAGTAGCCCGCCAAGCCCGGCGGTAACTTCTCTTGGGCTATCGATAATCGCGGCGCCATCGCGAATTAATTGGTGGCAACCGCGAGTTTGTGGATTATGGATCGAGCCGGGAATTGCAAATACATCGCGGCCCTGTTCGGCCGCCAGCCGCGCGGTGATCAGCGAGCCGCTACGCTGCGCTGCCTCGACTACCAGTGTTGCCAGCGCAAGCCCGCTGATAATACGATTTCGGCGTGGAAAATTTGCTGGCCATGCTCTGGTTCCGAGCGGAAATTCTGACACCATCAATCCCTGCTCGAAAATTTCCGCGGCGAGTTTTTGATTGCGCCTGGGGTAAATCAAATCCAGACCGGTGCCAGTCACGGCAATGGTGTTCCCCCCGGCTTGCAAAGCGCCCCGATGAGCTGCGGAATCGATGCCGAGAGCCATACCGCTGGTTATTGTCAAACCGGCAGCACTTAGTTGCGAGGCAAAATCAAACGCGTTCTGCGCGCCACCCGGTGTGCAGTGTCGGCTGCCGACAATCGCGATTTGTGGATCATGTAGCAGATCAATATTACCGCTAGCGTAAAGCAGGGGCGGAAAACCACCGACCTGACGTAGTAATTCGGGGTAGGCATTGTCGTCGAAACAAATCAGATGATTATTGCTTGAACCGACCCAGACCAGATCCACAGCGACCTGGGGGTGCTGCTTAGACCTTATTTTACAGACAGTTTCGTGGTTTAACCCGGTCGCTTTGAGCCTGCTGGTGCTGCTGCTACGAATTCGTCCGGGGTCTCCCGCGAATTGCTCCAGCAGCGCTAACAGGTTGGTGCGCCCGGCGCCCAGGCTGTGGTAAAGATGCAGAAAATCGGGTAGCAAATCCTTATGCATGCAAGTCTCCAGGTTCCGTTTGCAGACCCGGACACTATAACACCAGGCGATTGCCTGGTGCCAGAGGGTCTAAAGATGGAAAATCGCCCTGGGCGATTCGGTACTAGGGAGATTCGACGTAATCGTTAATGGTTACCGGAAGGTCAGCTTCCATGATTAGCGCGTAGGACATTTTTTCGAACGAACGAATAATCATCACCATGCCGATCGGTTCGTCGGGTAGTTTGACGAGAAACCTTGGATCTTTCTCGGCCTTGTCACGGATAACTCCACCAGTTCGGCGAATCCGCAGAATGTTGCCGCTTTCGACTCCGTCACGATTGCCGAGATTGATGGCAATGGTTTGATGCACACCGGTTCGCGATATCGCGTTCAGTAGCGCAACGATTTCACCGCTTACCTCGGTGCTCGGTGGCCTGGGTAAAAAGTCGCGTTCAAAGTTGGTGTTGTCCATCGGCATCACGCGATCGTCGCGCAGAATTTCGCGTACCGAATTTGTGACTCTTACCGATGCCGGATCGCCACGCAGCAATAGCTTGGATTCGCCGACATAAAGCGCCTGGTAGCCCAGTAGCTCATCGGTAATGGGGTCAAACAATGCGCGATCAGGACGATAGATCTGGTAACGACCGTTTTCGCCTGGCGAAGTATCCAGTTTACGCACGTAGAGTTTGTCGTTGATACTGTTAATCAGGTGGTTATCAAGACTGGAAAGGACATAAGCAGAATTATTCAGTGTTTCTTCGTCGATTATGAGCGGGCGTTCAATCAGGTGGCGTATCGCATCGATGGGAATCGAAGCAATCGTGGCATCGATCGATTTAGTGCGAATCCTGGGGCCGACTTTGACGATCTTGAGCCCATCTGAAGTCTGCGATAACACCGATCCATCGGTGCCTCGAGAAAGGATTTGAACCTTGCGCTCGCCACCAATATAGATAATGGCGAGCGTGTCACCGGGGTAAATCAGGTGCGGGTTTTCGACCTGGGGATTTTTAAACCAGATTTCCGGCCAGAACCAGGGGTCCTGCAGAAAAACCGTTGAGATATCCCATAGCGTGTCGCCTTCTTGTACAATATAGGTTTCCGGGAATTCCGGTTCGTAAACGACGGTTTCTACCGGTTCTTCGGTTGCTACCGGTTGTGGCTGAGGCTCGGCAATTGCAGCTTTGACAGTTACAACTTCGGGTGCCTTGTCAGGCTCATAAACAACTGCATAGGGCGGAGGTGGTTCGGCACAGGAGGTTATCAGTAATATACCTGAAAACAGAATCAATCCCTTTATAAGCTGTCTATCGTTGTTGGTAGGCATACAAACCCCTGAAAATGCGGTATTAATTGAAGGATTGTAGACTATATAAAACCGACTACAAGCTTTTTGGTCGGAAAGATTCTAGTATAATCATTAACTTGGAACAACTAGTTGTAACTTTTGTTGAAGTAGTTAACCATGGCTCTATTAAATATTTTATATTTTCCCGATCCGCGTCTTAGAACCGTTGCCAAATCGGTTAGCGAATTCGACGAAAACCTGAGAAATTTGGTCAGCGATATGTTCGAAACCATGTATGAAGCCCCGGGTATTGGACTCGCGGCGACCCAGGTCGATCGGCATATCCGTTTGCTAGTTATGGATGTCTCTGAAGAACGCAATCAACCAATGTGCTTGATTAATCCGGAGATACTGAAGGCGGACGGTGAAGAGGAAATGGATGAAGGTTGCCTTTCGGTGCCGGGGTTCTATGAAAAAGTCCGGCGTGCCGAGCATATCCGGGTGCGCGCATATGATGAAAACGGAAAGGTTGCAGAATTTGACGCGGAAGGACTCGAGGGAGTCTGCATCCAGCATGAAATGGATCACCTCGACGGCAAGTTATTTGTCGATTACCTTTCGAACTTGAAACGTAATCGCATTCGCAGCAAGTTGGTTAAAGCCCTCAAGCAAGAGCACTAGTTCCCCCAGGAAATGCTAAAAATAATCTACGCAGGTACCCCGGAATTTGCAGTTCCGGCGCTCGATTCATTGCTGTGCAGTGATCATCGGCTGGTTGCGGTCTATACCCAGCCAGATCGCCCCGCAGGACGCGGTCGAAAAATCCAGCAAAGCCCGGTAAAAACTTTTGCGCTCGAGCATGACCTGCCGCTCCTTCAGCCAACCATTTTCAGCACCGCAGCGGCGGTTGACGATTTGCGCGCCCTGGACGCCGATTTGATGATTGTTGCTGCCTATGGGCTACTGCTGCCACCGGTTGTACTGGCCGCTCCACACCTGGGTTGCGTCAATATACACGCATCTTTGCTGCCCCGATGGCGCGGCGCATCGCCGATTCAACAGGCAATTCTGGCAGGCGATGAAACCAGTGGCGTGACGCTGATGAAAATGGACGAGGGGCTCGACACCGGCGCGATGATTGCTAGTCGCAAAGTTACAATCGATCCATCCTGGAATGCAGGCGACCTGCACGATGTGCTGGCACCAATGGGTGCAGAGTTATTACTCGAATCGTTGGACGACATCGAGCAGTCATTACAACGGGCGAAGGTTCAGAACGAATCTCAGGTTACCTATGCCCCGCGTTTGACCAAGCAGCAGGCCGAGATTAACTGGAACAAGCCTGCAGCAGTCCTGTTAAGGGAGATTCGCGCCTTTAACCCGTGGCCAGTCAGTTATACCTTTCTTGATGATGACAATCTGCGGCTCTGGTCCGCACAAGTCAGCAGGGTTGTCGATCCCCACAAACCGGGTCATGTGGTTGCACATGACGCGAATGGAGTTTTTGTCGGTTGTGGAGACGAAGTGTTACAGGTGACCGAGCTACAGTTTGCAGGACGCAATAGATGCACAGCTGCGCAGGCATTGAATGCCAGAGATCTGCACGGATGCTTGCTGGGTAGAAGGCAATGAATGCTAATAATCCCCGTTGGATCGCGCTGCAGGCAATCCTGCAGGTACTGGATCACGGCCGTTCTCTGGACGAAGTATTTAATAGCAGTTTGTATCAGTCGCAAACGGTTGAAAAGCGAAACCTCGCGTTAAGCCGGGAGCTTGTTTTCGGTTTCTGTCGGTGGTATTTCGTGCTGTCGTCACTGCTTGTCAGTCGTCTGCAAAAACCACTGCGGGCACGCGATCGCGATATCGAAATCATCCTGATGCTGGGGCTTTACCAATTGTTAGTCATGAGTACCGAGGCCCATGCTGCGGTAAATGAAACCGTCAAACTGGCGTCGGCGCAAAAAAAGGACTGGGCCCGGGGATTGGTCAATGCGGTGTTGCGCGGTGTCATTCGGGAAAACATCGAACTGGACAGCAGCGCACCGGCGCAAGCTTATCCGGATTGGGTGATAGCACGAATTCGACACGACTGGGGTGAACAAGCCGAGCAGGTGTTGATCCAGGGTAATCAACGTCCACCGTTAACCTTGCGCGTCGATACTCGGCAAGTCGGACGCAACGATATTATAGATAATTTGCGTTCGGAAGGGATTGAGGCTAGCAAACACCAATGCGTGGAAACTGCAATCGAACTGCCAACACCTTGTGAAGTCACCGGGCTTCCCGGATTTGAGCAGGGGATTCTGAGTGTTCAGGACGCCGCTGCACAAATCGCCGCGAATTTACTCGAATGCGAAACTGGGGCGCGCGTACTTGATGCCTGTGCGGCACCGGGTGGCAAAACATCACATTTGTTGCAACGGTACGATGATATTGAACTCGAGGCTCTCGATAGCAGTGAAATTCGACTTGAACGGCTACGACAAAATTTGCAACGAATCGATAAACCAGCACGGATTTTGACGGGAGATGCCGCTAACCCGGACAATTGGTTTACGGGCAATAACTATGATTGCATCCTTGCTGATATACCATGCTCGGCCAGTGGAGTGATGCGCCGCCACCCGGATATCAAACTATTGCGCCGTGAAAGCGATATAATGTCGCTGCTCGCGCAACAGCGTAAAATCCTGGACGCATTATGGCGTCTGCTAAAGCCCGGAGGAAGAATGCTGTACAGCACCTGCTCGGTTTTTAAGGATGAGAATGAGGTTCAGATTGCAAAATTCCTGGAGCGCCATGCCGACTGTGTCGAGATACCATTAGATAATGCTGTCTGGGGTGAGCAGCGACCACATGGACGCCAGATCTTGACGGGTAGTGATAACATGGATGGTTTTTACTATGCGCTGCTCGCAAAATCAGGCGACGTATGACAGTTTCGGCAATCTTAAAGCTGCGGTGCAATTCATAGAAGTGGTTTACAATTACCCCATGCTAGATATCAACAACCTAGTGGCTGATGAGAACAATTATGCCCGCATACGATTTGGCATTGACGCTGATGAATTGCTGCTGTCATTAAAGTTGAGCTCTTTGTGGGATAATGACTGGAATTTGCAAAGCGACTGGTATGAATGGGAGGTCAAGCGTTCCGAATCATGAATAGTACATTTCGCAATTCAGCTTCCATTGTAGTGCTGGTTCTGTTGTTGATGGGATCGCTTTATGCGATTAGCGATGCTACTTCGCAGGCGGCTACTTTCAGCAAGTATTACAACTGGCTCGTATTTTTTAATGCGATCGCCCTGGTTGTCCTGCTGGGTTTGATTGTCTATAACGTCTACAAACTGATCGTACAGTATCGTCTCAAAACGATCGGCTCACATTTAACTGCGCGCATGATCGGGGTGTTTGTATTATTGACCATCATCCCGGTAAGCGTGGTCTACTACTTCTCATTGAGTTTTCTGCATCGTGGTATCGATAGCTGGTTTGATGTCGGCGTAGAGATCGCCCTTGAGGACTCCTTGCAACTCGGTCGAAGTGCGATCGCCCTGCGCAAACGCGATGCCCTTAACAAGACGCGTGCAATCGCGGGCGAAATTGCGGAAATAGATAGCGAAATTCTGGTTGTATATCTCGACGAAATTCGAGCGCAATACGGTGCCAACGAAGTAACGCTGTATGACCACGTCAATTCCATTATCGCTTCCAGCAGCATCGATTCCACCGAGTTACCCGAAGCTCTGCCGTTAACAGATATTGGCGATCTCGATATAGACAGGCCCTATCTGAACCTCGTGGAAGACCCGGCGTATGGACTCTCGATACAAATTGTCATCCTGGTGCAAAGTCTGGATGCGACCGAACCGGCAAATACCCTGCAAGCACAATACCCCTTTACTGACCGGCTTAATGAATTGACCGTGGGCGTGCAGGAAGCCAACGACCGATACAAGGAACTTGCTGCGTTGCGCGACCCATTGAAAACCAGTTTCACGATGGCATTGTCAATCATCTGGCTGTTAAGCGTGCTGTCGGCTATCTGGCTTGCATTTGTGGCAGCGCGCAAACTGGTGGCGCCGATCAATGATCTGGTAGAAGGCACCAAGGCGGTTGCAGCTGGCGACTACGAGAAGCAGTTAACCCTGTCGGGTAGTGATGAACTCGGATTCCTGTTGCGCTCTTTTAATACTATGACCCGAAAAATATCGCGCAGCCGTGCAATTGCTGAGCAAAGCCAGCGTATGGAGGCGTTACAAAAGAACTACCTGGAATCGGTGATGGAACATATAACCTCTGGGGTACTGACAATAGATGAAACTGGCTTTATCAAAAGTGGCAATCCAGCCGCCTGTCTGATTTTTGATATCGAAAGTTATTTCTTTACCGAGCTTTATATTGAGGATGTTGTACACCAGTACCCGATGATGTTGCCATTTTTTAATGCCGTGCAATCTCACTTGAACAATGATCAGGAATGGCAGGAAGAAATCGTAATTTTTATTCAGGGAGGCAAGAAAGTTCTGCGGGTTCGTGGCACCACCCTGTTATCACAAAGCGATGACCGCAAGGAGCAAGTCGTCGTGGTTGACGACGTAACCGAGCTGATTCAGGCGCAAAAAGAGTCGGCCTGGAGCGAAATGGCACGCCGGCTGGCGCACGAGATCAAAAACCCGTTAACGCCGATTCAGTTGTCCGCGGAACGCCTGCAACGCAAATTGACCGGTGAGGTCAGCGCCGAAAAACAGTCAATGCTGAACCGCTACACGCATACTATTGTGCAGCAGGTTGAGGCGATGAAATCAATGGTTAATGCATTTACCGAATATGCCCGCTCGCCGTCCCAAAAGCCGCAGTGGGTAGACATAAATACAATTCTCGAAGAAATTGCAGTGCTTTATCACGGTGACAACACGAACGTTGCGATCGACCTGGAACTCGACAAGTCCGTTCCGTTGATCGAGGCAGACGATGTCCGCTTGCGGCAGCTGGTGCACAATTTGATCAAGAATAGCCTTGAAACACTGGAAGATGAGGGCTGGATCAAACTCAGCACCGAGTGCATCGAGAGATCCGGCCGCAGCTGGGTCGAATTCGCAGTCGAAGACAGTGGCGCCGGAATCGCTGCAGAAGTTGCGGGCAATTTGTTCGAGCCCTACGTGACCACCAAAACCGCGGGTAGTGGGCTTGGACTCGCAATCGTGCAAAAGATCGTTGATGAACACGGCGGCTCCGTGCGTGTCGACGAAGCAGATCAGGGTGGTGCAAGATTTACCATTCGATTGCCGGTATCCGTTGCGGCAAATGAAGCCGAGGCAAGTCCCACGGTTGAGCCATTGAAAACTAAGGTTATGCCATGAGTGCCCGAATCCTGGTGGTTGATGATGAACCCGATATTCGTTTCCTGCTAAAGGATATTCTTGAGGATGAAGGTTACCTGGTTGATGTGGCCGAGCATGCGAAAGCCGCCAATGAAATCAGGCGAGTCTCGGATCCTGATCTCGTACTGCTGGATATCTGGATGCCTGAGGTTGACGGGGTTACGCTGTTGAAACAATGGAAGTCATCGGGTCAGGATCATTGCCCGGTAGTCATGATGTCCGGTCACGGAACCGTCGAAACCGCTGTCGAAGCGACCCGTTATGGTGCGATTGATTTTGTCGAAAAACCCCTGTCCATGGCCAAGCTGATAAGCACCGTAAAATCCGCTTTGGCAAACAGCGCCTATAACTTGCGACAGGAAAATCGACGCCGACCAGAGGAACCGGTAGGGAACAGCCGTTTTGTAAAGAATTTGAAACAGCGCATCCAGGATTTGCGTAGCTCAAATCAAGCGGTCATTTTCACGGGTGCATTCGGAAGTGGCAGGCGTATCTGGGCTGATTTTCTCAGTGAGTCCGCGGGCGGCATGGATATTTTTGATACCGGCCAGGACATCCGCCAGTTGCTACCGTTAAAAGCTAATCTCTATATCGAGGAAATATGCGATCTCAGCATCGAACAGCAGGCTGTGTTGCATAATGCCATCGGGGTAACGCATCAGGATTCCAGATTTCGTTTCATTGTCGCGAGTCGCTTTGATTACGATGAACTAAAAAACAACGCCCAGATTGATCCAGGTATGGCCAGCATGTGGCTGGACGCGATTTCGATTCCGTCTCTGGATGATCATATCGAGGATATTCCCCAGCTACTGGAATACTATGTCAATTGGTATAGTGATCATGAAAAGTTACCTTATCGTCATTTTAATGTTGCTGCGCAAAACCTGTTGCGTAACCATCGCTGGGAAGGCGATATCAACCAGCTCAAACAGTTTATCAAAGCAATACTTAAGAATAGCGATGCAGAAGATATTGAGCTGTCGGAAATCGAGGATACTTTGCGCCTGATTACGACAAATGCTGACGCAAACACGGATAACATAATGCAGATTACAATCGACATGAACCTTGATCTGAGGGAGGCGAGGGAAGCGTTCGAACGTGAGTACCTGTCGAGGCATCTTGCGCTAAGCGACAATAATATGTCGGAACTTGCGCGCCGCGTCGGACAGGAAAGAACCCACCTGTACCGCAAGTTGAAATCACTAGGATTACAAACCAAAAAACAATAACAATTTATGAACATAATCATCTTAGGCGCCGGGCAGGTTGGCTCGACGGTAGCAACTGAGCTTGCCAAGGAGGAGAGCAACGAAATCACCGTCATCGACACCAATCAGCAGATTCTCTCTGACTTACAAGATCGGCTCGATCTCCGCACCATTTGCGGCAATGGCTCTTACCCGGGATTGCTGGAAGATGCGGGTGCCGACGATGCAGATATGCTCATAGCCCTGACCAACAGCGACGAAATCAACATGATCGCGTGCCAGGTGGTGTCTTCGCTTTTCCATACGCCTACCAAGATCGCACGTATCCGCTCGCCAGAGTACCTGCGCCGGCCCGGTTTGTTTGCCGAAGACTCGATCCCGGTCGATGTCATGATCAGCCCGGAATCGCTGGTCACCGAATATATTTATCATTTAATTGAACATCCGAGCGCATTGCAGGTGCATGATTTCGCCGAAGGCAGGGCACAGCTGGTAGCGGTCAAGGCTTATCATGATGGATTGATGGTAGGGCGTGCACTGAAAACCATGAACGACGTCGTTCCCGGAATTGATATGCGCGTAGCTGCAATATTTCGTCAAGGCGAGTCGATTCAACCATCCGCTGAATGCGTGATCGAAGCCGAAGACGAAGTATTTTTCCTCGCCGCGCGCGAACACATACCGACGGTCATTTCCGAAATGCGCAAACTGGAAAAACCCAACAAGCGCATCATGCTGGCCGGTGGCGGTAATATTGGAGGCCAGCTTGCGGCGCTGATGGAAAAAGATTACCAGGTCAAGGTAATCGAGGCCAATCCGGCACGCTCGCATGAATTATCAGCGATACTTGATTCAACCATCGTCTTGCTGGGGGATGCCGCGAATCCGGATTTGTTGATCGAAGAAAACATCGAAAGCATGGACGTTTTTTGTGCACTCACCAATGATGACGAAGCCAATATCCTGTCCTCGATGCTGGCCAAACGCATGGGTGCTAAAAAGGTTATGTCATTGATTAACCGGGCAGCCTATGTCGACCTGGTCGAAAGCGGGTTGATTGATATCGCGATCTCACCGCACCAGGTCACCATTGGGGCGCTGCTTGCACATATACGTCGCGGTGACGTGGTAGCGGTGCATGCACTGCGCCGTGGCTCGGCCGAAGCCATTGAAGCAATTGCTCATGGTGACAAGACATCGTCGCGCGTCGTTGGTCGGCCTATCGAGGATATCGATTTGCCCGAGGGAACCCGTATTAGTGCCATCGTGCGCGGCGACGACGTAATCATTGCCCACCACGATACCGTAATCGAATCCGAGGATCACGTAATCCTGTTCCTGACAGATAAAAAGAAGATCGCGGCAGTCGAAAAACTGTTCCAGGTCGGCATCACCTATTTCTAAGCACTGGCCAATCATTTAAATGCAGCTTTTGGTAATACAACGCATTTTTGGCTTACTGATGATGGTATTCAGTAGTGCCTTGCTACCGCCGATAGCTACCGGCCTGATTTACGGTGATGGTGCGGTCCTGCCGTTTGTGGAAGCCTTTGTGTTAACCCTGATCTTCGGGTTTTTGGTTTACCTCCCGGTGCGGAAGCAAAAAAAGGAATTACGTTTACGCGACGGCTTCCTGGTAGTAGTGTTGTTTTGGACCGTGCTGGGGATTGCCGGAGGTCTGCCGATTTATCTGTCCGGGATATACGATATTTCGGTTACCGATGCAGTGTTCGAATCGATTTCAGGGATTACCACGACTGGCGCAACGGTCATTGTCGGCATCGATGATTTGCCACACTCATTATTACTGTATCGTCAGGAACTGCAATGGCTGGGTGGAATGGGCATTATCGTGCTGGCGGTTGCAGTTTTACCGATGTTGGGAGTCGGAGGCATGCAGTTGTTTCGTGCCGAAACACCAGGCCCGGTAAAAGACACCAAACTCACCCCGCGTATTACCGAAACTGCAAAAGCGTTGTGGTATATCTATCTCGGTCTCACGGTGGCTTGCTGTCTGGCATACTGGTTGGCGGGGATGTCTTTTTTTGATGCGATGTCGCATTCTTTTTCGACGGTAGCGATTGGTGGATTTTCCACCCATGATGCCAGCATCGGATATTTTGACAGCACCGCCATTCAATTCATCGCGGTCGTTTTCATGCTGCTTTCAGGGGTAAATTTTGCGATACACTTTACCGCGTTCCGGAATCGCTCGCTGAAGCCTTACCAACGTGATGCCGAATTTCGCACCTACGTCCTGGTGCTGTTTATTGTCAGCGTAGTTACCATTGGTTATCTGCAGATAATGCATACTTTCGACTCGACCACCGAGTCGATTATCGAAGGATTGTTTCAGGTGGTTTCGATCGGCACCACGACTGGCTTTACCACGGCCGAATATTATAGTTGGCCTGGTTTTCTACCCGTTTTGCTGCTCTATGTAAGTTTTATCGGCGGATGCTCGGGATCTACCGGCGGTGGCATCAAGGTCATTCGTATCCTGCTACTGGTTAAGCAGGGCGTGCGTGAGTTACGGCGCCTGGTGCACCCAAATGCACAAATCGCGGTTAAGATTGGCAAAAAACCGATGTCTGAGAAGGTTATCGAAGCGGTATGGGGATTTTTTGCAGCCTATTTCGCGATCTTTGCGCTGATGATTTTGTTACTGATGGCGACTGGACTGAATCAGGAAACCGCGTTTTCAGCGGTAGCTGCCTGCCTCAACAACCTTGGCCCCGGTCTCGGTGACGTAGGCAGGAACTTCGCCTCGATTAACGATCCAGCGAAATGGATACTGTGCATGGCCATGCTGCTCGGGCGACTCGAAATATTTACCTTGCTGGTTTTGTTCACACCCACATTCTGGAAGAAGTAAGAGTATGAACCAGAATATTCACGAAGTTGATGTCAGCACCCTGAAACAGCCCAGCCTGGAAAAGCTTGAGCGTAAAATCCGCAGCAACGTGGGTCGTGCGATCAGCGATTTCAACATGATCGAAGACGGCGACCGAATCATGGTCTGCCTCTCGGGTGGCGCCGATAGTTACAGCTTGCTCGATATGCTGTTCAGTTTGCAAAAATCGGCGCCAATCGAGTTCGAATTGATAGCGGTCAACCTGGATCAAAAACAACCTGGTTTTCCCGAGCAGGTATTGCCGGATTACCTGGTTTCGCTTGACGTTGAATTCCGGATAATCGAGGAGGATACCTACAGCGTAGTAAAGCGCCTGGTTCCAGAGGGTAAGACAACTTGCTCACTGTGTTCTAGATTACGCCGCGGCGTCTTGTACAACGCTGCGGTAGAGCTCGGTGCCAGCAAAATTGCGCTGGGTCATCATGCCGATGATATCGTCGAAACCATGTTTCTTAACATGTTTTTCAATGGTCGGCTCAAAGCGATGCCGGCAAAGTTGCAAAGTGATGACCAACGTAACATCGTGATTAGGCCGCTTGCTTATGTGCGCGAGGCCTTGATCAAGCAGTATGCTGTGTTGCGCGATTTTCCCATTATTCCCTGTAATCTATGTGGCTCACAACCCGGGTCACAGCGTCGGGCGGTGAAATCAATATTACAGCAATGGGATGTTGCTCACCCTGGTCGGGTCGAAAATATTCTAAATTCGTTGTGCAAGGTAACGCCGTCGCACCTGCTCGATCGCGATCTGTTTGACTTCGATACCCTGTCATCATTCGAAGAATGATGTCATCCCCTCTGCGGGGAACCCCGCGCACGTGGAACCCCGCGCACGCGGGGGTGACTACATCAAACGTGCAAAAAAAGACCTGGCTACTTCCTGACCAGGTCGAGGGTATCTCGAGGAGAGAAAAAATTTACTTAATTTGATTGGGGTTCCTTGCTGGTGCACCCTTGCACCTTCGGCGTCCCGCTGCCTGTCGACCACTCCCTTTGTCGTGATAGTATATTGGCAGGTCAGGCGCTGGGCTGATATCGCGACCGGGCTACGCGGTTGTCAGCTTTGACCTCTCATTCATGTAGGTGTAGTCCTACATTTAACAATAATCGGAGATTCGCGACGCGCATGTTGTTCCCAGCCATACAGCCAGCTGACACCTGGCGTTTTGCGGTATCTGATCTGCACACCCTTTATATTGAAGAGAGTGGTAATCCGGATGGTGTGCCCGTGATATTTTTGCACGGCGGTCCAGGTGGTTCCTGTGAGCCCGGACATCGGCGTTTCTTTAATCCTGAAGCTTATCGCATCATACTTTTTGATCAACGCGGCAGTGGCAAGTCAAGACCACACGCCAGCCTCGAGGACAATACTACCTGGGACCTGGTAGCCGACCTGGAGAAAATTCGTGAATTCCTCGAAATAGATAGCTGGGTCGTGTTTGGTGGCTCGTGGGGGTCGACGCTGGCGTTGGCTTATGCCCAAACTCATCCGAAGCAGGTGCTGGGATTAATTCTGCGCGGTATATTTTTGGGTCGCGATGAAGATATTAACTGGTTTTTTAATGGTGAAGCCGCGCGTATTTTTCCCGAAACCTGGCAACATTTTATCGAACCGATTCCTCCACAGGAACGGGACAATATTATTGCTGCCTACTACCAGCGGCTGACTAGTAACAATGAAATCGTCCGAATGGGTGCCGCCAAGGCCTGGTCAATCTGGGAGGGGAGCTCGGTGACTTTGCTACCCGACAAAAACGTTGTTGACCATTTCAGCGACCCGCATATCGCACTTAGTATTGCGCGAATTGAATGTCATTATTTTTGTAACAACTGTTTTCTGAGACCTAACCAGTTAATCGAAAACATGGCCACGATTAGCCATATACCCGGATTTATCGTGCATGGACGTTATGACATGGTATGTCCGATCGATCAGGCCTTTTTGCTGAAACAACACTGGGAAGAGGCCCAGATCAAGGTCATCAGTGATGCTGGTCACGCGGTAACCGAGCATGGTATATCCAATGCCCTGGTCGATAGTTGTGATGCGATGCTGGAAATTCTGGCTTGATTAACCTGCTGCAGCGCGTTAGCGAAGCGCATGTGGATGTCGACAATGAGACGATTGCCCGAATCAACCAGGGCATCCTGGGGCTGGTCGGGGTACAGGCCGATGACGATGAATCGACGGCTCGTTGTTATGTCGATCGCCTGCTGAATTATCGCGTGTTTGCCGACGCTGAGGGCAAGATGAATCTGTCACTTGTAGATATCGATGGCGGGTTGTTGCTAGTGCCGCAGTTTACGCTAGTGGCCAACACCAAAAAGGGTCGACGGCCGAGTTTTACATCGGCCGCAAGTCCACAGCACGGTTGTAAAATCTTCAATATCATGGTCGATTACGCCCGCGCCAACCATGCTGCAGTAGGCTGCGGACAGTTTGGCGCCAATATGCAGGTCCATCTGGTTAACGACGGTCCGGTAACCTTCATCCTCGACTGAGTCATTACAGCCGGTTGTCGATTAAGGGTCGAATTTAGCCACGATGTCGATTATCATCAGCAACCTCTCAAA
This sequence comes from uncultured Gammaproteobacteria bacterium, assembly GCA_964194715.1. Taxonomy (GTDB): domain Bacteria; phylum Pseudomonadota; class Gammaproteobacteria. The sequence continues at coordinate 17,292 of CAXMNA010000111.1, read as the reverse complement.
ACCTGCCTGAATGGGTTGTAAATGTCAGATCGTAGTGCAAAAGTCAGCCGCAAAACATTGGAAACCCAGATCAATGTTGTGCTTAATCTCGATGGAAGCGGAAATTCGAGTTTCGATATCGGGATTCCGTTTCTCGAACATATGCTTGAGCAGATTGCACGTCACGGCTCGTTCGACCTGACAATTTCTGCCACGGGAGATCTTCATATCGATGATCACCACACGGTCGAAGATATCGGCATAACCCTGGGTCAGGCGTTTAAAGAAGCGCTCGCTGATAAAAAGGGGATTATGCGCTATGGCCATGCCTATGTGCCATTGGATGAAGCTCTGTCACGGGTCGTAATCGATTTTTCTGGTCGTCCTGGCATCGAATACCGGGTCAAATTCTTGCGGCCCCGTATTGGCCAGTTCGATGTCGACCTGATTCACGAATTCTTTCAAGGCTTTGTCAATCATGCACCGGCAACTTTGCATATAGATAACCTCGCCGGCCAAAACGCACATCACATCGCCGAAACCATGTTTAAAGCTTTTGGTCGCGCATTACGCTTTGCCGTTTCCAAAGACGAGCGCATGCGGGATGTGATTCCGTCGACCAAGGGATCGCTCTAGATTATGCGAACAATTGCCGTGGTCGATTACGGCATGGGCAATCTCCGGTCGGTGGTCAACGCGCTGCAATTTGTTGCAGAGTGTCGTGATCGGGTGATGCTAACCTCTGATCCGCAGCAGGTACTGGAAGCCGATCGCGTCGTATTCCCAGGCCAGGGAGCGGCCGGTGATTGCATGCGCGCGATCGATGAGTATGGATTGCGTGAAGCAATCGTTGTTGTCGCACAACAACGTCCTTTTCTCGGTATTTGCATGGGCATGCAGGTCCTGATCGAGCACAGCGAAGAAAATCAGGGCACCGCATGTCTCGGGATTTACAAGGGACAGGTAAAGTATTTTGGCGATGGCTATAAAGACCAAAACGGCGCTAAACTAAAGGTTCCGCATATGGGGTGGAACCGGGTGGCACAAACACAATCACATCCCCTCTGGCATTCGATTGATGATGGCAGCCGGTTTTATTTCGTGCATAGTTATTATCTTGAAACTGAAGATCCGGGCCTGGTAGCTGGTGTCACCGATTATGGCTACAGCTTTACCAGTGCGGTCGCTAGAGATAATCTGTTCGCATTGCAGTGCCACCCCGAAAAAAGCGCCGACACGGGCCTGCAATTGTTGCGCAACTTTGTAAACTGGGATGGTCAGCCATGATTTTGATTCCGGCAATCGATTTAAAGGAAGGTCACTGCGTACGACTGCGCCAGGGCAACATGGACGACAGCACCGTATTTTCCGAGGATCCGGTGGCGATGGCAGGCAAATGGGTGGATCAAGGTTGCAGTCGACTTCACCTGGTCGATCTTGATGGCGCCTTCGAAGGTGAGCCGGTTAACGCGGATGTCATTGAGGAAATCTGTAATTCCTTTCCTGACCTGCCGGTCCAGATTGGGGGGGGCATTCGCAATATTGCTACCGTTGAGTCTTACCTCGAAGCCGGCGTCAGCTATGTCATTATCGGCACTATGGCGGTAAAGCGACCCGAATTTATTACTCAGTTGTGTGCTGAGTTTCCGGGTAACGTGATGATCGGTATCGATGCGAAAGATGGCATGGTGGCAGTCCAGGGCTGGGCCGAGGGTTCGAAACACACCGCGCAGGAAATGGCATTGCGATTTGAAGATCAGGGTGTCGTTGCGATCGTTTACACCGACATCAGCCGCGATGGCATGATGCAGGGGGTTAACGTCGATGCGACTCGGCAAATCGCCGAATCGATTAGCGTTCCGGTCATTGCCTCGGGCGGAGTCACCGACATGGAATGTATTGTCGAACTTAATGCTGTCAAGGGCTCGGGTATCGAAGGGGTGATAATAGGTCGTGCCCTTTACGAGCGCACCATCAGCCTTCCCGAGGCGCAAACATACATCGATCAGAACTAAAGTGTTCTTGCTCAAATGTCGCTAGCTAAACGCATCATTCCCTGTCTTGACGTTGACAATGGGCGCGTGGTCAAGGGTGTCAGGTTTGTGGAAATTCGTGACGCCGGCGATCCGGTTGAAAATGCACGTCGCTATAACCTTGAAGGCGCTGACGAACTTACCTTTCTCGATATTACCGCGAGCTCGGACGATCGTGAAACCATGGTGCACGTTGTCGAGGATGTTGCGCGCGAGGTTTTCATCCCGTTGACGGTGGGTGGCGGAATCCGTGAGTTAGCCGACATCCGCCGCATGCTTAACGCCGGTGCGGACAAGGTCAGTATCAATACCGCGGCAGTATTCAATCCCGAGTTTGTCGCCGCGGCTGCGGATAAGTTCGGTTCGCAATGTATCGTGGTAGCGGTCGATGCAAAACGCGTCAGTGTGGAGGGTGAATCAGGACGCTGGGAGATCTTTACCCATGGTGGTCGTAAACCGACCGGTATCGATACCCTCGAATGGGTGCAAAAAATGGATGTTTTTGGTGCTGGCGAAATTCTTCTGACCAGTATGGATCGCGACGGTACTAAAATCGGCTTTGATAACGAACTTACCCATCAGGTATCCGAGGCTGTGCGTGTTCCGGTAATCGCCTCCGGTGGCGTCGGTAACTTACAACACCTGGCAGATGGTATTCTTGAAGGTAAGGCCGATGCGGTGCTCGCGGCGAGTATTTTTCATTTTGGCGAATACCGTATCAGCGAAGCCAAGGCATTTATGCGGGCACAGGGGATCGAGGTGCGGGATGACTGACTGGATTGAACAGCTGAAATGGAATAAGGATGGGCTGCTGCCGGCTATAGCGCAGGATTACCAGACTGGAGATGTTTTAATGCTGGCCTGGATGAATCGTGAAGCGCTGCGACTTAGCTGCGAGCAGGATCGCGCGGTATACTGGTCAAGATCGCGTCAAATGCTATGGTTTAAAGGTGAAGAGTCGGGCCACGTACAAAAGTTGCACGAAATCCGTGTCGACTGTGACGCTGACGTGGTGTTACTACAGGTAGAACAGATCGGCGGAATTGCCTGCCATACGGGTCGGAAGCGCTGTTTCTTCCGTGTTTTAAAAGACGGGGAATGGGAAATCGATGAGGAAATTATCAAAAATCCCGGCGAGATTTATCGATGAGTGATGATATACTCCTGCGCCTGATGGAAGTACTGGCATCGAGAAAAGACGCGAATCCTGAATCTTCTTACGTGGCGGGTTTGTATCATAAAGGGCTCGATTCCATACTGAAAAAAATCGGTGAAGAGTCAGCTGAAACAATCATTGCCGCAAAATCAGGTGATAAACAGCAAATTGTTTATGAAACCGCGGACCTTTGGTTCCACTGCATGGTGATGTTGGCACAACAGAATTTGGATGCGCGGCTGGTACTCGAAGAACTGGAGCGTCGTTTTGGTGTCTCAGGTATTGACGAAAAAGCCACGCGTGAACAAAGTAAATGAGGTGAAAGATGGGTTTTGGTGGAATTAGTATCTGGTCGCTGTTATTGATCCTGGCGATCGTGATCTTGTTGTTTGGCACCAAGAAACTGCGCAATGTTGGCGGAGATCTGGGTGGCGCAATCAGAAGTTTTAAGAAATCGGTTAAAGACGAGGAAGTCGGGAACGACGAGGCGGAGTCCGAGAGCCAGGTTATCGAAGGCAAGGTGAAAGAAGAAGACAAGGTTTAAGCCACTATTGAGCTGGTTTCTTCTTAAGTCGAGCTGACAAAAAATAATATGTTTGACATGGGCTTTACCGAGATGATGCTGATCGGCATCGTCGCGCTTATCGTAATTGGTCCCGAACGTTTACCGGGAGTAGCGCGTACTGCGGGTAAATATCTCGGCCGTCTGAAGCGATTCATGACCAGCGTCAAGGCTGACGTCGAACAGGAATTGCGCGCCGATGAATTACGCCAGATTCTCGCTGATCAGCAAAAAGAACTGAATACCATAAAAGACTCCATGAATGTTGCGGGTAAAGCATTCGAAAAAGAAGTCAATGCGGTCAGCGATGCCGGAGAGTCGATTGCGGAAAGTCTCGACGAAACCCCTTCTATTCCAGAACAAAGCACCGTATCAGCTGATGTTGAAGCTGAATCAACTCCCAAGCCAGAGTCAGTCGCAAAGGATCAGACCGGCGAAGTCAAATCATGACTGAAGAAGATAAACCGGAACAGAGTGCCAGCGGCAGTCTGATGTCGCATCTGGTTGAACTGCGAGACCGCGTGGTACGCATGGTGATCGCGATACTGGTGATTTTCGCAGGTCTCTTTTACTGGGCCAACGACATCTATGTTTACCTGGCGGAACCATTGACGCGACATCTGCCTGAAGGCGCGAATATGATTGCGATCGACGTCGCCTCTCCTTTTTTGACGCCGTTTAAACTGGTGCTGATGCTGTCGGTATTCCTGGCGATGCCGGTTATTCTATATCAGTGCTGGTCGTTTGTGGCGCCGGGACTTTATGCCAACGAAAAACGCATTGCCAGCCCACTGCTGGTATCGAGCATCCTGTTATTTTATGGCGGCGTGTCTTTCGCCTACTTCGTTGTGTTCCCGCTGGTATTTGCGTTTTTTACCAGTATCGGCCCCGAGATGGTCAATATCTCGACCGACATCGGACGTTACCTCGATTTCGTGCTAGCCCTGTTTTTTGGCTTCGGGCTAGCCTTCGAGGTGCCGATTGCAACCATAATCCTGGTCGCCATCGGCTTTACGACGCCAAAAAAGCTCGGCGAAAAGCGTCCATTTGTAATAGTCGGCGCTTTTATTCTCGGCATGTTGTTAACTCCACCCGACGTGATATCGCAAGTGTTACTGGCCCTGCCTGTTTGGGTGTTATTCGAGGCAGGTTTGATCGCGTCGAGGATTATTTTCAAGGATCGTAACTTCGATGAGGAAGACGAAGACGACGAGGACCTGGATGCCGAAAACCCCGATGTGCCAGATCACCAGCCTCTGACCGACGAGGAAATGGAAGCCGAACTCGATCAGGCGGAAGCCGACGAAGCTCAGATAGACAAGCCGTAACTCCGGTTTGTCATCCCGCATGATAAGTATTGCTCCTCTGCGAGAGCAACTATATCTCAATAAAACGTCTGATTGTCCGATAACACGGGTATGGGCAATGGTTCTAAAATAGTGCTTTCAGTATGCCTGATCATGGGATCGATCAGGCCCGTGATGGCGTTGGAACTGTTTGGTGTCAATCTCGATTCCACTAACCGTGAAGAGTTACGCGGCGCAGTAGAGTCTGCCGGCGCGGTGTTGATTCGTGAAGGGAGTGATGCGGACTGGTTTGATGTCTATGACAGTTCGTCGGCGCTGGTAGGATCAACCCACCTCTATCTCGGTTTTGTCAAACAGGATCAGCGGTTTGCTTTTGCCGAATATGAATTCAGGGGTTTGAACCCAAAGCGGCTACTGCACAATTTGACCATTAAATACGGTGCCGCCGAATTTCGCGTCGGAAAATTTGTATCAGACTGGAAGTATCGCTGGCAACACGATGGGATCGAAATCGAGCTCAACAGTGACTGGCAAAACTATAAAATACACCTCAGTTACATCAATCCGGCTAATATGGCCGATTTGCTTGCCGAACAATCCACCTATAACGACCAGGTGAAAGCGGAAGCGAACGAAATCTCGCTTTACTGAGTACCGCTGGTCGCTTGATTTGATCCGCTGGTCTCCGGTATCGGTAATATCCGGGTGTTGGCCTGCTAAGCGTCTAGACTAATACGGTTTAACTACATCTGACGCTAAATGAATATAACCGGCACCTCTAATAGCCCATATACGACAACCGATGCTGGCCGTAGTGCAGCAGAAGGTATACATGAGCAGCTGACGCGTCTCGATCAAAATGTTGCGGAAGTTGCGCGTGGAGAAAACAGCGATTCCCTTGCTTCGGGTTCGCGGGATCGTGCACTGGTCGAGCAAAGTGAAATCGTGCACGCGGTACGCGCCAATGCAAGATCACTGGAAGCTGCCAACCAGGCAATTGGTACGATCATCGATATCAAGGTTTAAATACCCCCAGGTTGCCGACCCGCTAGAGCTTTCTTAACCCGGAATGGGTTTTGCGTTATGATTCAATGTCTATCAGACCGTATTCTCGATATACCTAATGACAATCAAATCCGGGGCGCCGCGTCGCCCGACTTTACTCTGTATTCTGGATGGTTTCGGCATTAATCCCGACCCCACTCATAACGCAATCATTCAGGCCGACACACCTAATTTTGATCGTTACTTCGCCGATTACCCCATGACTACTCTGGAAGCTTCCGGTCGTGGCGTGGGTTTGCCTGCCGGTCAAATGGGCAATTCCGAAGTAGGACACATGACGATAGGCAGTGGCACCATCGTCAAGCAGGACCTGGTGCGTATAGACGATGCCATCGAAAACGGCAGCTTTTTTGAAAATTCGGTACTACTGAGCGCGGTGCGGGCCTCGAAAGCATCGGGTCGGCCACTGCACCTCGTAGGCCTGGTGTCAGACGGTGGCGTACACAGCCATATCGACCACCTTGGCGCATTGATTCGTCTATGTCATCGACACGAGGTCGTGCCCCAGGTGCACATGATTACCGATGGACGAGATACCGCCCCCCAGACCGCCTTAACTTACTTGCCTGGACTTGAAAAATTGCTGGATGACTGTGGCGGTCATATCGGCACGGTATCGGGGCGTTACTACGCGATGGACCGCGATCAACGCTGGGATCGTGTCAAGCTTGCCTGGGACAACATCGTGCATGGCAAAGGCATTGCCGCTGGGTCGGCACAGGTGGCTATCCAGCAAAGTTATGACAACGGCAACGATGACGAATTTATCTTGCCGGCTCATTTGCCAGAGTTACAAACCTTGCAGCACGACGACGAAATGATTTTCTTCAATTTTCGCAACGACCGTGTGCGTCAGATCTGCGCCGCCTTTGTGTTCGCGCAGTTTGATGAATTTGACCGTGGCGAGGGCTATAGCCCGCTCAAGATTACCTGCATGATGCATTACGACTCCAGGCTCGAGTCTCCTGTCGCGTATGCGCCAATCCGGCCAGAAACAACCCTGGGTAGCGTCATCAGTGATGCCGGTTTAACCCAGTTGCATTGTGCTGAAACCGAGAAATACGCCCATGTCACCTTTTTCTTCAACGGTGGCCGCGAAACACCGTATCCCGGTGAGGAACGTAGGTTGGTCCAGTCACCGCGGGTTGCCACCTATGACCTGCAACCTGAAATGAGCGCGCCCGAAGTGGCAGATAAAGTTATCGAGGCGATGCAATCTGACGGCTTTGACTTCATCGTGGTGAATTTTGCCAACGGCGATATGGTTGGGCATACCGCAGTCAAAGAAGCGATCATCAAGGCGGTGGAAGCACTGGATCGTGAAGTTGGGCGGGTAATTGAAGCCGCTATTGCGAGTAACTACGCGGTCGTATTAACCGCCGATCATGGTAATTGTGATGAAATGGTGGATCCGGAGACGGGTAAGCCGCATACCCAGCACTCCAATCATCCAGTGCCGTGCCTGGTTATTGACAGCGAGGTGAAAACGCTCACGCAGGGTAAAAGTCTTTCGGCAATTGCGCCAACCGTACTGCAGTTGATGGGTATATTACCGCCTGCAGCAATGACCGGTAATTCGGTCATCAGTGGCAGCATGTCGAAATAACCTTGATTACGTACTAGAATTTAGTAATGATGACAGATCAAGCAGCGCGCGATTAATAATAAACATGGCTACCCTAAACGAAACACTCGAAGAAATTACGCTGTTTCGAGGTATGAGCGAGGATGACATCGAGAGTGTCGCGTCGCAGACCGTTATTCGCCAATTTCCGAAAAATACCGTAATAGTCAGCCAGGGTGACGAAACCGATTCGTTCTATGTCATCCTGCACGGCAAGGTAGACGTCTTCCTGCACAATGACAAGGGTAAGGAAATCATCATCAATACACTCGGTGAACGCGAAGCTTTCGGCGAACTCGCGCCCCTGGGCGGGATCCCGCGACAGGCCAGTATCATCACCACCGAAGACTCTAGCTTCGGCATAATTTCACGCCAGGTATTCATGGATACGCTGTTAAAGAAACCGATCGTAAGCATGCAAATTATCGATTTACTAATCCACCGGATTCAGGATTTGACCGAGGAAGTCAGTAGTCTCGCGCTTGAGGATGTTTACAACCGCGTGGTGCGGGTTCTCTACAAGCACGCCGACGCCGTTGGTGAAAAACTCGTTACCGAAAAACTAACCCAGCAAGACATCGCCAGCCGGGTTGGTGCCACCCGCGAAATGGTACATCGCATTCTTAAAGAATTAAAAACTGGTGGTTATATCTCGATAGAAGGTAAACATATCACAATCGAGAAGAAACTCCCTCCTGGCTGGTAAAGCTTCCCCAAAAAAGTGCTAACATAGCGCCATTTTCACCGAGGTTGAAACAGTGGCGGGTCACAGCAAATGGGCAAACATTCAACACCGTAAGAAAGCGCAGGATGCCAAGCGCGGAAAGCTGTTTACCCGTCTGATAAAAGAAATTGCCGTTGCCGCCAAGGCAGGTGGATCGGATCTAGATGCCAATGCCTCGTTACGTACAGCGGTCGACAAGGCTAAATCACAATCGGTTCCCAAGGATGCGATCGAACGCGCGGTAAAGCGTGGCGCCGGCGAACTCGATGGTTCTGATTACGAGGAAATTCGCTACGAAGGATATGGGCCTGCCGGAGTGGCGGTGATAGTCGATTGCTTGTCGGATAATCGTAATCGCACTGTCGCCGAAGTCCGTCATGCATTCACCAAAGCCGGCGGCAACCTTGGGCAGACCGGTTCGGTGGCTTACATGTTCAGCAATGTTGGCGTGCTGCTCTATTCGCCCGAGCATGATGAAGACGGTGTTATGGAAGCCGCCCTTGACTCAGGTGCCGAGGATGTCATCGTTGCCGACGACGGTAGTATCGAAGTACTAACGGCAGCCGAAGATTATGTCGCAGTGAAACAGTCAATGACCGACGCGGGGCTTGAACCGGAAGATTCGGATTTAACCATGCGCGCGTCCACCAATACCGAGCTGGACCTTGATGATGCTCAGAAAGTCCTGCGCCTGGTCGACTTGCTGGAAAGCTCGGATGATGTGCAGGATGTTTATTACAACGCTGAAATTCCAGAGGAAGCTTACGAGGCCGAGGCTTAATGATTATCCTGGGGATAGACCCTGGATCGCGCATAACCGGTTTTGGCCTCATCGATAATCACGCTAACCGCATCGAGTATATCGCCAGTGGCAATATCCGGGTTAGCGGGGATAGCCTGCCACAGCGCCTGGGTTGTATTTTTAATGAAATCGAAAACGTGATTCAAAAGCATCGGCCTGAACAGATGAGTATCGAAAACGTTTTCATGGCGCGTAACCCGGATTCGGCTTTGAAGTTGGGTCAGGCTCGTGGCGCAGCTATCTGTGCTGCTTACCAGGCCGGGCTTGAAATAGCCGAGTATGCCCCACGCGAAATCAAGCAGGCCATTGTCGGTACGGGTGCTGCAAACAAGGAGCAGGTTCAGCATATGGTTAAACGTTTGCTTGGAATCAGACAAAATCTGAAAGCCGATGAGGCGGATGGTCTCGCGATTGCTATCTGTCATGCACAATTTTATGCTACGCGACAGAAAACGGGCATCGACCCGAGTTTGCTAAAGCGTAGGAGAAGTCGCCGAAGATGATCAGCCGATTAATGGGCATACTGGCCGCCAAACGCGCCCCGCAAATTTTAATCGATTGCAATGGGGTGGGTTACGAGGCCGAGGTGTCGATGACGACCTTTTACCAGCTACCTGAAGTAGGCGACCGGATATCCATCTGGACGCATTTGCTGGTTAAAGACGATTCCCACAGCTTGATCGGTTTCAACGACGAGCAGGAACGCAAGCTGTTTCGCCAGTTGATTCGTATCAATGGAGTTGGACCGAAAATGGCGCTGACGATTCTATCCGGCATCGATGATCAGCAATTTTCGCTTTGTATTGTTAATAACGATATTGCGATGCTGACCAGGTTGCCCGGTGTCGGCAAAAAAACCGCAGAACGTCTCATCATCGAAATGCGCGACAAGATCGAGGTCCTGGGAAGCGATACACCATCCCGGCAGATTTCATCTACCGGTCATTCGATGGTAAGTGAAGCCATTGAAGCCCTGCAGGCGTTAGGCTACAGGCCGGTGGATGCCGAAAAAATGATCAGTCGTGCGCAGCAGCAGGGTGAGACGCAAACTAGCGCCTCGGAGTTGATCAAAAAGGCATTGCAGGCTTCGGTTAAGGTATGAGCGAAGATCGACTAATCGATCCGGATGCAATTGCGGAGGAATTGTCGCTGGATCGTTCTTTGCGACCCAAGCTCCTCAGTGATTACGTTGGCCAGAATGAAGTTCGCGAACAAATGGAGATTTTTATTCAGGCTGCGATAAAGCGGCACGAAGCGCTCGACCATGTACTGATATTCGGTCCGCCGGGCCTTGGCAAAACAACCTTGTCGCATATTATCGCCAACGAAATGCAGGTGAACCTACGCCAGACGTCAGGACCGGTACTGGAGAAAGCCGGAGATCTTGCAGCAATTCTGACCAATCTCGAATCGCATGATGTCCTGTTTATCGATGAAATTCATCGCCTGAGTCCCGTAGTAGAGGAAATCCTTTACCCGGCGTTGGAAGACTTCCAGCTTGATATCATGATTGGCGAGGGTCCGGCGGCACGTTCAATCAAACTTGATCTGCCCCCGTTTACACTAGTTGGTGCGACGACACGCGCCGGACTGCTAACCTCGCCATTGCGCGATCGTTTTGGAATCGTGCACCGTCTCGAATTTTACAGTGCGGAGGAACTGGGTCGAATTATTATGCGCTCTGCAGGGTTACTCAGTATCGAGCTTGAAGCGGAAGGCGCTCGTGAAATTGCAAGCCGATCACGTGGTACTCCGCGCATTGCAAATCGGCTGCTGCGTCGCGCGCGTGACTATGCTGAGGTTAGGGCAGATGGCATTATCAGTGCTGAAAATGCCTGTGCTGCACTGGATATGCTCAAGGTTGATAAATCTGGACTCGATCATATGGATCGACGTCTTATTCTGTCCCTAATCGAGAAATTCGATGGCGGGCCGGTTGGCGTCGAAAGCCTTGCGGCTGCGATCGGCGAAGAGCGCGGTACCATCGAGGATGTGATCGAGCCTTACCTGATACAGCAGGGTTTTATGATGCGAACCCCGCGGGGGCGTGTGGTAACATCGCGCGCGTACTCGCATTTCGGATTTAAACATTCCAAGCAGGGTGAAATTGAATTATAGCCAGGCCCTGCATCTAACTCGTAATAACCAGACGAATAAACGCTATGAATGATGATTCACTGTTAACCCTTGTCTTTAACGCTAGTATTCCGGTGCAGCTAGTGATGGTGCTGCTGCTTGCTGCTTCTGTGTTTTCCTGGGCGTTAATGTACGTCAAGCGGGGTTATATCCGCCAGTCCCAGATCGAGGCCAAGACTTTTGAAGGTCGTTTCTGGTCAGGAATTAACTTGAGTGAATTGTTTTCACAATTGAGCATCCGCCAGGAAAGGCGTTTTGGACTCGAATCAATATTTGAAAACGGTTTTCGTGAGTTTGCACGCGCCCGCAAAGCTGAACTCAATAACAGTGAAGTGGTGCGTTCCGCACATCGTGCGATGAAGGTTTCGATGTCACGTGAAATTGAGCTGCTCGAGAATAACCTCCCATTTCTGGCAACCGTCGGTTCGGTTAGCCCTTACGTCGGGCTCTTCGGAACCGTGTGGGGCATTATGGAGTCGTTTCGTGCGCTTGCCGGGGTACAACAGGCGACACTGGCGATGGTAGCACCCGGTATTTCGGAAGCCCTGATCGCCACCGCGATGGGCCTGCTGGCCGCGATTCCAGCGGTTATTGCATATAACAAGTTCACCAGTGAAATCGATGCGATGATTGTGCGTTACGAGAACTTTCTCGAGGAATTTACCGGTATCCTGCAGCGCCAGGCCCAGTCTCCCACTTAAGTATGACTGCCATGAAAAAGCGTCGCTCGGTTTCCGAAATCAACGTGGTGCCATACATCGACGTGATGTTGGTGCTGTTGATTATTTTTATGGTGACGGCTCCGCTGTTAAAGCAAGGCGTGGATGTCGACCTGCCAACCGCACCGGCAAATCCGCTGGACGCAGAAAGCCCTGAGCCCATTGTCATCACTGTTGATAAAGGTGGCTTGATGTATCTCAATATCTCGCTTAACCCAGATGGTGAGATCGGCGCCGAAGCCTTGGTAAAGCAGGTAAAAGCAGCGTTGTCCAGAGAACCGAAGCGACCAGTGATGGTGCGTGGTGACGCGAATGGGCCTTACCAGAATGTCGTGGCGACATTGGTATTACTGCAGCAGGCAGATGTGGGTTCGGTTGGTTTGGTGACCGAACCTGAGGGCAAACCTTAAGTGTTATCGGAGTTACGAAAACATCCCGGGGCGTTACTGATATCGCTTGCAATACACGCGCTGGTCATAGGCCTGATGGTCATCAATCTCGGCTTTGTCGATAAACTGAAAGATACCAAGGTCGGACCGGTTACCAAAACCGTCCAGGCCGAAATAGTCGATCAGCAGCAGCTCGATGCGAAGGAAAAGCAAAAGCAACTCGAGGAGAAACGTAAACAGGAAGCTGAGAACAAGCAGAAAGATCTCGAGGCTAAAAAACTGACAGATAAAAAGAAAAAGGAGGCGGAACAGAAACGCAAGGATGAAGCGAAGAAAAAAGCTGAACTAAAACGCAAAAAAGAAGCCGAAGAAAAACGTAAGAAAGAAGCAAAACGCAAGGCCACCGAGAAGAGCAAGGCAGAACAACGTAAGGCAGAAGATAAACGCAAGGCCGAGGAGCAGCGCAAAACCGAAGCAGCGAAGGCTGCCGAGGAAAAACGTAAAGCCGAGGAAGCGCGTGTCGCCGAGGAAAAGCGCAAGGCCGAGGAGGCCAAACGGCAGGAGGAGGAACGCAAGCGTAAGGAGGCCGAAGAACGTCGCCAGGCCGAGCAGGAGCAAAAACGCAAAGAGGCTGAGCTTAAGGCCAAACTGCTTGCCGAGGAAAATCAACGTCGGCTCAATTCATTGCAGGAAGCTTATAAACTGGCCATATTTCAAAAGGTTAGGCGGAATTGGATTAGACCGGCCGGAAGTGAGAAAATACCGGAGTGCTGGGTTCGAGTACTGCAAGGACCAGGTGGAATAATTCTCGATGTCACCTTCGGCGCCTGCAACGGCGGTACTGCAACTTATCGCGCTTCGATCGAAAATGCAGTGTACAAGGCAGAACCCCTGCCGAAACCAGGGGATCCATCCTTGTTTGAGCGAGAATTGAATTTTAACTTTAGGCCCGAGTAAGAAATTAATAAAAATGAAACAACCTTTATCATACTTTTTAGCTGGCATCCTTTGGATTATGCCGTTGCTAGCCAACGCTGCGCTAACCATCGAAATTACCGGTGGGATTGAGGGCGCATTGCCAATTGCGGTGGTACCATTCGATACCTCGCGCCTGAGTAGCAAACTGCCGATCGATCTTGCGGAGATTGTCGCCAGTGATCTGAATCGTAGCGGAGTATTAAAATCCATGAACCGGTCAGAGCTGCCCGCCAATCCGCATTACAGCAACCAGGTGCAATATGCACGTTGGCGTAGTGCCGGGCAGGATTACCTGGTGGTTGGACGGGTGCTGGAAAAATCTCCCGGGGTTTACAATATTGAATTCCAGTTGCTCGACGTGCTCAAGCAAAAACAGTTGGTGGGTCGCAGTATGCCCACTAAAAAACGTAACCTGCGTTCGCGGGCGCATCAAATCAGCGATTTCATCTACGAACAAATTACTGGAACTCGCGGTGCATTCAATACCCGCATCGCTTTCGTGCGCGCGCAAAAAGATGCGGCGCGCAAGTACGTGCTGCAGGTTGCCGATACCGACGGTTTTAACGCCCAGAATGTGCTTGAATCCGATGAACCGATCATGTCTCCGAGCTGGTCACCCGATGGCAAATCCCTGGCCTACGTCTCGTTTGAAAACGAGCGCCCCGAGATATTCATCCAGCATCTCGCAACAGCACGACGTTCCAAGGTTGCGGGCTTCCGGGGTTTGAATAGTGCGCCGAGTTGGTCGCCCGATGGAAAATTTCTGGCGCTGGTCCTGTCGAAGGATGGTAGCCCCGACATATATACGTTGAATACCGCTACCAAGCGCCTCAAGCGCCTTACTACTCATCGCAGTATCGATACCGAACCGGTTTGGACGAGTGATGGCAAGGCCATAATATTTACCTCGAACCGAGCGGGATCACCGCAACTTTACCGGGTCAGCGTGAACGGGGGTAAGCCGAAACGCCTTACCTTTGAAGGTCGTTACAATACCGCGGCCAGTTTATCACCCGACGGCAAATTCATTGCCATGGTGCACGGCGATCGAGGGCAATATAAAATAGCCCAATATGAACGCGAAACAGGCAATTTGACCGTGCTTACCGATAGCGCGCTCGACGAATCGCCGTCGTTTTCACCGAACGGCAAGATGGTGCTCTATGCGTCGACGCGTGGAAGCAACGGTTTTCTGTACGCGGTCTCGATCGACGGGCGAGCTAAACATAAATTATCCGACCAGGCTGGTGATATTCGCGAGCCGGTTTGGGGACCCTTTGAAAGTAAATAACTACTGAATATTAGCGGAGCAGGAATGAAATGAAATCATATAACTTAATGAAACCATGGATCATCGTCGGATTAGTGGCCGTCTTTATTTCCGCCTGCGCTACCACGCAGGAAGAAATTCTTGATGGTAGTGGCTCGGATCAGTCACAGACCGGCATCGTTGATGACGGTACTAGCGGTGGTGCTGATGCTACCGGGCTTGATGACGATGGTACAGCCATCGTCGATGGTATGCCGATGAATGCGGTGGAAATGCTCGAACAAACCGAGGGTGCACTGGCCAACCGCACCATATATTTCGAGTTTGATAGTGCGAAACTTACCAGCGAGTCGATCGGGATCCTCGAAACCCACGGCAGTTTTATCGCCGGTAACGGTGAAGTCAACGTACGTCTCGAAGGGCACGCCGACGAACGTGGCAGTCGCGAGTACAACATCGCTCTCGGTGATCGCCGTGCCCAGTCGGTTAGGCGGGTGTTACTGTTTCAGGGTGCTTCGGTCGACCAGATCGAAACCGTCAGTTATGGCGAGGAGCAACCGGTCATGTCGGGTCATACCGAGGAAGCCTGGGCCAAGAACCGACGGGTTGAATTGATTTATACGGTGAATTGATATGAATGCGGCGATTATTTCGGCTCGCAAGGTCGCTCTCGCGGGGGTCGTCCTGGCTGGTTTCGTCACCACTACGGTGCTTGCGCAGAGTACGTTAACCCCGGAACAACTGACATTGCGGGTCGAACGCCTGACCGAATTGTCGCAGCGTTCCGAGGCCAAGCTGTCCGCGGTACAGGAGCAACTGAAAACCCTGTCTGAAGAGATGTCTCGCCAGGGTCGGTTGATCGATAACCGCGCGGTGCTGGAAATGATTCAGCAGGTTGATGAAGTATCAGAAGAGGTCGGTTTGCTGCGCGGTGAACTCGAAGTGCAGGGTAACGATATCAATGAAATTAAAAAGCGCCAGCGCGAATTATATCTCGATATCGATCGGCGCTTACGAGATCTTGAAAGTGGCGCGACCTCGCAGGCACCAAAAGGACAGATAAGCGTTCCACAGGTGAATAGCACGTCATCAGTCGGTACTACGACTGCTACCAGCCAAACCCCGTCAGTGGAACCGTCGTTGTCGGGGTCTACGACCACCTCTACCCAAAACACGACTGCGTCGATCTCACAAACACCTTCCGTCACGCAGAGCGAAGAAAAAGCGGCCTACCAGGCTGCATTCGATACCCTCAAGGAAGGTCGATATAAACAAGCGAAGACAGAGCTCAAGACCTTTCTGGACAAGTATCCGAAAAGTAGTTTTGCCGGTAACGCGCAGTACTGGCTCGGCGAGGCGCATTACGTAACCCGTAATTTCGATCAGGGTATTATCGAATTCAAAAATGTGCTCAGTACTTATCCTGGTAGTAACAAGGTGCCAGACGCCATGCTGAAACTTGGCTACACATTTTACGAACGCAAGCAATTTGAGCAGGCTAAAGCGATTCTGCAGGACTTGCGTGATCGATTTCCAAAAGCGACTGCCGCACGCCTTGCCACCAAGCGTCTGGATCGTATTCGCAAGGAAGGGCACTAAGTTCATCGCTATTAGAATTCGCTTGAAATCAGTCTGGGGATAGGTATGATTCCAGACCTTTCCGGGGGGCGTTAGCTCAGTTGGTAGAGCATCTGACTTTTAATCAGGTGGTCGGGCGTTCGAGCCGCCCACGCCCCACCATTTTTTCCTTATGTATCAATAATTTGTAAAATACCTCTATTTATAGTCTTTCTAATAAATAGCCTTCTTTCTAATAAATCACCTTAATGGCGTTACATTTTTCGGCTTTCGCATGTAATGCCGGCCGGTGGTCTTCTTATCGCCATGCGCCAATAAATCTGATGCATGTTGTAAGTCTGTATCGCTTGCAGTCTTTGCCCTGAGATCGTGCTCTCTAAATCGTTCCAAGATTATTTTTTCTTCTAAGGCTGATCGCATTTTTCTTTGCCAGATAGAAGCGAATCCGCTGCCTGTATATGGCTGGCCTTTCTTCGTAATAAATAGATAAAGGCCCCTTACTGGTCTATCCAGATTCTTGATATCTTTTACCGCGGCTTTCAGGTCATCAGACCATGAAATAATCTGTGATTTCTTTGATTTGCTGATATAAGCGTGAATGCCATCGTCTTTGATTTGACTTAGTTTCAGACTGAGAATATCCCCACGTCTCAATCCGGTTAACAGTTTAAACTCCATGTACGCGCTTATCAGCGGACCCGCGAAGTCTTTAAAGGCGTGATACTCCCAATCCTCGATATATCGATTCCTGGGCATCTCTGTGTACCTTTCCACGCCTGTACAGGGGTTAGTTTCCACGTAGCCCCAGCGAATAGCTTTCTTGTACATGTGCGACAGCAGTGCGAGCTCACGATTTGCGCTTACAGGTGTCTTGCTGCGAGCGTCAACATAGTGATAGATTATCTTTTTTGTAAGCTGGTCAATTTGGATATGACCAAGGGCAGCGCGTAAACACCTCGAGTCCCATAAT
>CAXMNA010000110.1:0-25369 GCA_964194715.1 uncultured Gammaproteobacteria bacterium | reverse complement strand
GCGATCCGTGTAGTCGTGCGGACCGGGTTGCCAGTGTTCCCACGGATAGGAACTCGGCGTCCCTGTGAATCTTTGGCTATTACTTTGATTCAACAACATTTTCGCGAGGCAATGGCTTTCCGACAAAGTGTTGCATCGACCCATTGAGACCGCAATCGTCAGCAGACGCTCATATTCGATTTTTGAGTGTCCGCTTTGGTAGTTTGACGAGGGCGGTTTGAATTATCTGCGAGAAAAAAAATGGCCAGGTAGCGGGATATGGGGTATCCCGGTACACCTGGCCGAAGGTTACAACCGAAGAGCGCGTGTAACTCTGATTCGGTAAAAGCTAGTCCCAGTTCAATGCGCCACCGGTTTGATACTCGGTCACGCGGGTCTCAAAAAAGTTTTTCTCCTTTTTCAGGTTAGCTTGCTCATCCAGCCACGGTAATGCGTTTTCGGCACCCGGGAACGGAATCGCATGGTTCAATTTGTTGGCGCGGCGATTTGAGATAAAGCGAAATTGCGCGATATGATCTTCAGCGCTATACCCCAGAATAGGATCCGGTAACAGATAATTTGCGTACTGTATCTCCGCGGCTTCCGCTTCTTCCCACATTTGCTGGATCACTTTCGGATCGAGCTTGATATTTTCTTCCAGTACGATTTGCTTGCAGACTCGTATTCCAAAAGAAGCATGCAGTACTTCATCGCGCATGATGTACTGGAATTGTTCGGCAGTGCCTTTCATAAGCCCGCGTCGCTGTAGTGCAAAAATCGGGCTGAAGCCGTTGTAAAACCAGGTACCTTCGAACACGCCGGCGAAAAAGGTATAGGCGAGCACAAAGTTTTCGAGTTCATCACGATCTTTCAGATCGATGTTCGGACGTAGCACTGAATCGAGGCGTTTGTTACACATCTGGATCTTATGGTGAATTTCCGGAACCACGCGGTAACGGTTGTAAATTTCACCCTGATCGAGTCCCAGGGATTCGATGCAGTGTTGGTAGGTCCAGGTGTGCATAGCCTCTTCATAAACCTGGCGCGCCTGGTAAATTTGCAATTCGGGCGCTGACATTTTCTCCATTACCGCAAGCCCGATGTTACGCATCGCGAGAATATCCGAGGTCGTCAGATAAGACAGTACGTTTTCATAAACGTGGCGTTCTTCCAGGGTCAGCTTGTGCTGGTAATCGTGCACATCCTGGGTCATGTTGATATCGAGCGGTGTCCAGTGATTCTTGTTGGCATTGAGGAAGTAATCCCAGGCCCAGGGATACTTGAACGGCGCCAACTGGTTGATATCGGCGAGGCCGTTAACAACCCGCTTATCTTCGGGATTGATCGGTTTAGCCGTAAGCGGAGCAGGTTGGGAAGTCTCGCCAGTACCGGTATCCGCAAGCGGAATTTCACGCGCTAGCGGCGCGACCGCTGGCTCCGCGTTCATCACAGGCGTTTCCATTGCCGATGCCAGGGCTCTCGGTGCTTGTGGGCTTAATGGCTCATCCCAATTCAACATATTCATCTCCTACGTGTTTATCTACTTCTGGTTACTGACATGCATCACAATCTGGATCGAGAATCGAGCAGACTTTAGGCTCGGGTTCCGATACCGGTTCAGGCTCTATAGTTGCGGATTTCTCAACTGCGGTCGCTCCCAGCGAACGCAGGTAATAGGTTGTCTTCAGACCCCGCACCCAGGCTAGCTTGTAAAGATTGTCGAGCTTTTTACCGGACGGCTCGGCCATATAAAGATTGAGTGATTGACCCTGGTCGATCCACTTTTGTCGGCGCGATGCCGCTTCCACCAGCCAGCGAGAATCGACTTCGAATGCGGTCGCATAAATCGATTTCAATTCTTCCGGCACCCGATCGATGCTTTGTACGCTGCCATCGTAGTATTTCAAATCGTTGACCATGACGTCGTCCCACAGGCCGTGCTGCTTTAAATCATCTACCAGGTAAGGATTGACCACGGTGAATTCGCCGGACAGGTTCGATTTGACAAACAGGTTCTGATAAATCGGTTCGATCGATTGGCTGACCCCGCAGATATTTGAAATAGTTGCGGTCGGTGCAATTGCCATCGTGTTCGAGTTGCGCATGCCGATACTCATGACCCGTTGGCGCAGGCTGTCCCAGTTCATGCGCGAACTGTCGTCCTGTTGCAGGTAGTCACCGCGAGTTTCGCGCAGCCGAGCTACCGAATCAATCGGCAGGACACCCTGGCTCCAGAGTGATCCCTGGTAACTGGAATAGGTACCGCGCTCCTCTGCGAGTTGTGTCGAGGCCTGGATCGCGTAGTAACTGACTGCTTCCATCGATTCATCGGCAAACTCGATTGCGCCTTCCGAGGCATAGGGGATATGCTGCTTGTATAACGCATCCTGGAAACCCATGATGCCGAGTCCAACCGGGCGGTGGCGAAGGTTGGAGGTGCGCGCCTGTGGCACGCTGTAGTAATTGTAATCAATCACATTATCAAGCATTCGCATTGCGGTATTGATGGTTTGCTCGAGTTTCCCCAGGTTCAAACCATTTTCGTCGACATGCTGAGCCAGGTTGACAGAGCCCAGATTACAGACCGCGATCTCGGTATCGGAGGTATTCAGAGTGATCTCGGTGCACAGGTTCGACGAGTGCACTACGCCGGTATGTTGCTGTGGCGAGCGTATGTTGCAAGGATCCTTGAAGGTTACCCACGGGTGACCGGTTTCAAACAGCATGCCAAGCATTTTACGCCATAGATCGATTGCTTTGATGCGGCGGAAAGACTTGATCTCGCCTCGATCCGCTTTTTCTTCGTAAGCCACATAAGCAGTTTCAAAATCAGCTCCGTAAAGGTCATGTATCTCAGGTACTTCACAAGGAGAAAACAGTGTCCACTGGCCTTCTTCGATTACCCTTTTCATGAATAAATCAGGAATCCAGTTCGCGGTATTCATGTCATGGGTGCGGCGTCGTTCTTCGCCGGTGTTTTTGCGCAAATCGAGAAAATCCTCGATATCCAGATGCCAGGTTTCGAGGTAAGCGCACATTGCGCCCTTGCGTTTGCCGCCCTGGTTGACCGCTACAGCGGTATCGTTGGCAACCTTTAAGAATGGCACTACACCCTGCGATTTGCCATTGGTACCCTTAATGTGTGAACCCATACCGCGTACCCGGGTCCAGTCGTTACCCAGACCACCGGCAAACTTGGACAGCATCGCGTCGTCTTTAATCGCGCTGAAAATGCCATCGAGATCGTCGGGTACGGTCGTCAGGTAACAGCTTGATAATTGTGGGCGCAGCGTTCCCGAATTGAACAAGGTGGGGGTGCTGCTCATGAAATCAAAGGAAGACAGCAGTTTGTAAAATTCAATGGCACGTTCTTCACGCTTTACTTCGTTGATTGCAAGGCCCATCGCAACACGCATATAAAATGCCTGCGGCAATTCGAAACGCACATCGTGATAGTGAATAAAATAGCGATCGTACAAGGTTTGCAGTCCGAGGTAGGTGAACTGGTGGTCGCGCTCGGGTTTGAGTGCGTTGCCCAGAAGTTCCAGGTCAAACTTGAGTAATTCCTTGTCGAGTAGTTCGAGCTCGGTCGCTTTCTTGATGTAATTGCCAAAGTATCCGCAATAACGATCAGACATTTCAGCAAAGGTTGCGCTGGGTGCGCCATCGTTAATAAAGCTTAAGGATTCGGTTCGCAGTTCGTCGAGTAACAGACGCGCTGCGACCTGCGAGTATTCTGGTTCCCGATCGATCAGTCCACGCGCGCTCATCACCACCGTCGGGCTGATGTCTTTGAACGCAACTCCGTCAAACAGATTCTTGATGGTTCCGTTATATACAAGCTCGGTGCTTACACTTTCCAGTCCGGTACAGGCTTCGTTAATGATAGTTTGCAGGCGCTGGGTGTCGAGCGGTGCAATGCTGCCATCTTCCAGTTTGACAGTAAGTTCAATGCGCTCTTCCTCTTGCACTGCTGCGGGAGTATCCAGCCTGCTTTGAGCTCGCGCGGTTGCGCGTTCGTCGCGGTAAAGCACGTATGCACGCGCAATTTTCTGTTCACCGTTACGCATCATCGCCAGTTCTACCTGGTCCTGGATATCCTCGATGTGGAAAGTGCCACCATCGGGCTGACGCCGGGTCAGGGTATCAACCACGAGACCGGTAAGCTGTTCAACGGTTTCATGAACCCGGGTCGAAGCGGCAGCCTGACCGCCTTCGACGGCCAGAAAAGCCTTGGTCATCGCGATTGCAATCTTGTCTTTGCTAAAACTGGTTAACTTGCCATTGCGGCGTACGACATTGTAGTTACTGCTTAGAGCGTTGTTATTGTCTGCGGCAACAGTCGGCACCGTTTTGACGGTTGTGACGGCTGCCTCAGTCAAGGGAGATTCGATGTTTTGCATTTATAGCCCGATCCGTGAATTTCAAATTTACTGCGCGGAACTGATCCGCGTTTATTACTCCTGGCCCGTTCTTTCCAATGGATACTTTCCTGTGAATAGTTAAAGTAATTTATAACTATTGCATTCAAGTATTTGTACTATTTGTGGATTGGAATAAACCAGCCAGCCTCTTAATATTCGATATAGGTGAATAAATAACCTAATACACAATATAATGTGTTTTGACGGAAGGTCAAGTACATTATATTGTGTATGTTTCTGTGGAGACTAAGGGAATATCCTGTGGATAAGCCGTGTTTTGTTACTAGAAATGGCGTCAGAAAAGGCTTCTAGCTTATTGATTTCATTTACCTCAAACTTTCGCGAATCAAAAAATATTATTTTGTGAAAAAGCTCATAAAAAATTTGTATAAGCCGATCACTACGCAATCAAATCAGGTCTGCAATTATGAGATATAAATTAGGAATCGACCTCGGTGGGACCAAAACCGAGTTACTTGTTCTGGACCCTGATCAACGTCCGGTTTATCGCGAACGCATCGCTACCCCGGCAAAAAGTTACGATGAAATTCTGGCAATGATCCCCGCACTGGTGAAAAACGCCCAGTCCAATCTCGGGCAGGAAATGACTATCGGTATCGGTATTCCGGGCGCGATCTCGCCCGCAACGGGACTATTACGCAACTCGAATACGGTTTGTATGAATGGCCGCCCATTTTTAAGCGACGTTGAAAGTTTACTTGGAGGTAAGGTTCGTATCGAGAACGATGCCAACTGTTTTACCCTGTCGGAAGCGCTCGGAGGTGCCGCACAGGGTTACGGGATAGTTTTTGGTGTGATCGTCGGCACTGGTACTGGGGGTGGTCTCGTGGTTGACGGCAAACTGGTGAATGGACCCCATTCGATTAGCGGGGAGTGGGGACATAATCCGCTGCCCTGGCACAGCAATCTAGATGGAGCGCCAGATTGCTATTGTGGCAAGCAGGCATGCATCGAAACATTTCTTTCGGGGCCTGGATTAGCGTATGGTTTTCAAACTCGTTTTGGGCGCCAGCTTTCAAGCGAGGAGATTATTGCCGCTGCCGATACGGGCGATATCGAGTGTTGCAAGATGATTGACGCCTACCACGATCAAATGGCGCGTGCGCTCGCCCATGTGATTAATATTCTCGATCCACACGCGATTGTTCTCGGTGGTGGCATGTCAAATATCGATTCAATTTATCGCGAGATTCCCGAGCGACTACCCGCTTACGTGTTCTCTGACTTCGTCGCGACTCCAATACTGAAAGCCGAGCGAGGGGATGCCAGTGGTGTTTATGGGGCGGCATTGCTTTGGGAATAATGTTTCCTTTTCTACTAAGCTCAAAGCCTAGCGAACTGATAAAGCAAACATGGCCAGTGTAAATCCACTAGATGTAACCGCGGTTCAGGGGACCATCGGTCTTAATCTTCTGGTTGAAGAAGTAGATAAACTGGTGAGCTTGCCGGATATTTACTACCGCCTGGAAGAAGTGATAGTGGATCCAAGCTCGACCACGGACTCGATTGCGGTCCTGTTACGCAGTGACCCGGATCTGTGCGCGCGCATGCTGCGCACGGCAAACAGCGCCTTTTACAGCTTTCCAACCAAGATCGATACCATTGAACGTGCGGTGAGCACCATCGGTTTACGCCAGATTCGTGAACTGGTCCTGGTAACCTCGGTGGTTAAGGCTTTCGAGGGTTTCCCTTCCAGTCAGGTAAATATGGCTAGCTTCTGGGAGCACAGTATTGCGGTCGGTATCATGGCGCGCGAGATCGGTCAGCAGGCAGGGATTCCAAGTGCCTCGGGCTTTTACATCCCGGGATTGTTGCACGACCTCGGGCGCCTGGTGATGTATTTGAAGTTACCCGGCCTGATGTATGACTTGCTAAGCCAACGAGAAAACAGCGGGCGGGCAATGTATCTTCTCGAGCTGGAAATGCTGAGCTATTCTCATGCAGATATTGGTGGCCGTTTGCTCGAATTCTGGAAAATACCGCAATCGATTTGGGAACCCGTGACTACGCATCATAATCCGGTTGCGGCGGGTGAATTCGTGTTGACCGCTTGCACGGTTCATATTGCGGACGCCCGGATCAATTCAAATCGCATCGGCAGCAGTGGTGGCAGGTTTGAGCTCGGTATCGATTCCGAGGTGTTTGAACTAATCGGAGTCGATACGGATGCCGTCGAAAAGGCTGCGCTGGTTGCTGCTGAGCAGACCTTGGCGGTAGTGCGTCAGTTCATGAGTCATTAACCCATAACCAACGTTGCGAGACCAAGAAACGCAACAATGCCGACGACGTCGGTAACGGTCGTTAATACCACGCCACCGGCAATTGCAGGATCGATGCCGATCTGACGCAAGACTACCGGAATGACAGCCCCCGCTAGCGCACCGGCCAGTAGGTTCACGATTAACGCGAATGCAATGACCACGCCAATGGAGAAATTTTCAAACCAGATTATCGAAAACGAAGCCACAACCAGTGCCCACAGCAGCCCATTTAGTAAACCAACCGAGATCTCTTTTTTAATCAGTGAACGGTAGTTGGAACTGCCCAACTGACCCAGGGCGAGCCCGCGTATCGCGATGGTCAAGGTTTGTGATCCGGCTATGCCGCCCATGCTGGGTACGATCGTAATCAGGATCGCGAGTGCTACAATCTGGTCGAGGATATCTTCGAAGAAGCCGATGACGTAGGCAGCCAGAAATGCGGTCAGCAGGTTGATTCCGAGCCATATGCCGCGCCGTTTCGAAGTTACCAATACCGGGGAGAACATGTCATCTTCTTCGGAGAGACCCGCCATACCCATGATAGAGTGATCGCCTTCATCGCGTATTACATCGACGACGTCATCGATGGT
Organism: uncultured Gammaproteobacteria bacterium; assembly: GCA_964194715.1. Classification (GTDB taxonomy): domain Bacteria; phylum Pseudomonadota; class Gammaproteobacteria. The sequence goes on along the minus strand of CAXMNA010000110.1, from coordinate 18,094 downwards.
AATACGACCAATCAATTTGTGTTCTTCATCGACGATTGCTGCGCTTACCAGATCGAGTTTCTCAAATTCACGCGCTACTTCGTTATCGGACATATGCGCGTGCATCGCACCGATATCGGTACGCATAATACCTTTAACTTCAACCTCGGGGTCATTGGTAAGCAAGTCACGCAAATACAATGCACCCAGGTAATGATCGTGACGGTCGGTGACGAATAGCTGATCGGTGTGATCAGGTAACTCCCCGCGAATGCGCAGGTAGCGCAACACCACGTCGAGCGATACGTCGGCGCGTATCGTGACCTGGTCGATGTTCATCAGGCCGCCGGCAGTGTCCTCGCTGTAAGACAATACGGATTCGAGCTTCTCCCGCTTGAGTGCATCCAGTGTATGCAGGGTCTTGACAAGCTTGTCGGTGGGTAGCGCCAGGATAAGATCAGCCTGATCATCGACATCCGCAAGAGTCTCGACGATGGCGGCGATTTCCTCGGCATCGAGTTCCCTGAGCTTGGCATCACTGATATCGTCCTGGGTTTCAAGCAGTACCGCGCCCAGATCACTCGGCTCGATCAGGGGCCAGATCGAATCGCGTTGTTGCGCCGGCAGCGAGTCAAGCAACAAGGCGGTCTCCGCCTCGTTGACAGTGCTCAATAGTTTTAATATCTCAACACTGTCGTCGATTTCGAGCGCTGCCGACACCTCCTGACGAAGTTGTTCGATATCTTCTTCTATCATAGAGTTGTCATTCGTTTTCGCCGAAGCGGTCGTTTATCAGTAAAATAAGAGCGTCGCGGCAGGTCTGTTCATCGTTACCCTCGACTTCAAGCGCAACTTCAACACCCATGCTGGCGGCCAGCATCATAACGCCCATTATGCTCTTGGCATTAACGCGATTACCCTTGCGAGTAATAAATACTTCGCTTTCGAATTGGCTTGCACAGTTAACCAGTTTGGATGCCGCGCGGGCGTGCAGACCGAGTTTGTTTACGATGGTGACATTTTCAGTGATCATTCCTTGCCCAGTTGAACCCCACTTCTACCACCATTTAGGGCGGTTTCGCATAGCTGCTCCAGTGGTTGATGCGCGTAGTTTAATACACGCAGCAGCATCGGCAAGTTTATCCCGCTGACGACTCGCGCATTGCAACCACTACTAAAATATCTGGCCAAGTTATCGGGTGTCGCCCCTTGAACATCGGTGAGCACCAGCATACCCTTGTCTTGCTCCTGATCGTGTATTGTATTGCGAATCAAATCTGCATATTTGCCGAGTACCGCGGGCTCGAGATCCGCAGGCACGGATACCTGGGTAACCGGTGCCATGGTATCTTTTAGAATTGCCTCGGCAACAGTGGTTAGTTGCGCACCTATATCTTCGTGAGTGACCAGTAATATTCGAACGCTCATGCCATGTCCCGATGACGGATGGAAAGATTGCTTCGGTCCTGCTGGAATTTGGCTGCGATTCGCTCTGCGAGGTATACCGAGCGATGTTTGCCGCCGGTGCAGCCGATCGATACTGTCATATAGCTGCGATTCTCTTTTTCGAAGCGTGGTATCCAGTCGGTCAGAAAGCGGTAGATTGAATCAAACATTTCGTCGACATCGGCATAGTTTTCCAGGTACTTGACAACTGCGCGGTCGCGCCCGGTCAATGATTTGAGATCTTTTTCCCAATGGGGATTCGGCAGGCAGCGAACGTCGAAAACAAAATCTGTATCAGGTGGGACGCCGTTTTTGAATCCGAAGGACTGAATCAAGATTCCCATCTCGGCAGTCGATTGCGACAATAGTTGATCGATGATCATTTGTCGCAGTTCGTGCACATTTAGATTTGAACTATCAATCGCAAGATCGGCGTTAGCGTGTATATCTCCGAGCATTTTTCTTTCTTGCTGAATCGCATCAGCTAACGGCAGGCCTTGCCTGGAAAGTGGATGTTTGCGTCGGGTTTCGCTAAAGCGCTTGAGAAGTCTGGAAGTATCCGAGGTCAGGAATAGAACTTTGAGCTGCAATGGATGTTTGCCAATGCGTTTCATAATGACATCGAAACGATCTGAACTATCGACACCGCTGCGAGCATCAATTGCAATTGCTACCAGTTCATATGGCTCCGGAGTAGCGTTGATCATGTTATCGACGAGTTCTGGTAACATTCCCAGCGGTAAGTTATCGATGCAATAGTAACCTGCATCCTCCAGGGTATGCAGGGCTACGGTTTTTCCGGACCCGGACAAGCCGCTGACAATAACCAGTTTCACTTTGTCGTCACCTCTAAGCTCTAGTGCTCTTTCAACATTATAATTGCGAGTTCAGTAAGCTTGTCAACGTTCACGGCAAGGCGCGCTTCGCAGGCAAGACCCAAGGCATTCGCTTCGCTCATGGGGCCAGCTTTGGCCACACCCTTGTCAAGAGGCGCAACGCAGTCCGTGGGCGTTGACAAGCTTACCCGAAGGGCGTCCCTGTGCTGCCCCGCAACCGCGTTACAGCGCTCGACAAGGGAATGGCCCTTGCGCTTCGCACTGCGCCTTGTTGCGAAACAGCACAGGGACGCTGAATCCGTAATTATAATGTTGAAAGAGCACTAGTCTGAAGTATTTAAATCCCGCTCAATAGCCTGGTTCTGGCGCGCAATAAAATCCTGCGCAGCATTATATCCTGTCATCTGTAACACATGATTACGCGTGGCTGCCTCGACCAACACCTCCAGGTTACGCCCAGGCGCCACTGGGAGAGTTACCTCCGGAAATTCAAGTTCTAGAATACTCCGTGTTTTAAGATTTTTGCCGAGCCGGTCAAATTCGGTTTTATTTTCCCGATCCAGCTCGACCATGTTAACGATAAGACTCAACGGCATGCTCCGTTTTAAGGAATTGGCACCGAACATTGCGCGTATGTTAACAACACCGAGTCCGCGTACTTCTAAAAAATCGGTAAGCAATTGTGGGCTGCTTCCCTCGACCACATCCGGGGCGCTGCGCGAAAATAACGTCACATCATCAGATATTAATCGATGACCCCTGGAGATCAGCGATAATGCCAGCTCGCTTTTACCCACAGACGTTTTACCGGTGATAAGTACTCCGACACTATAGACCTCTATAAAGACGCCATGTTCATGGGTGTTTTCGGCGAGGGCGCGTGATAGCAGGTAGCGGGCATTGTCGAGCAGTTCAGAATCGCTCAGTTCCGAATGCAAAACTGGCACTTCGCGTGCCTCGCAGAGTTCGATTACGGCGTCGGGGAGCGAGTTGCCCTGGCTGCAGATAATCACGCAAACCGGTCCATGGAACAGGGTTTTGAACAAGCTTTTTTGTTCGTCGGCGCTCAGTTTCTGGATATAGCGCGATTCCTGATAGCCGACGACGACAACACTGGAGGTGCGGATAACGTTGAAGTAATCAGCGGCATCAAAAGTGTCCGATGCCTGGCGTGACAGTTTGATTTCGCAGTTTAGCCCGACCTGACGAGACGTGAAGCTTAATTTTAATTTTTGTTGGTACTGGTTGAGAAATTCGTGGATTTTTAACGAGGGTGTCATTGCTCAGCCGACTGGATAATTTCTGCGATTTCTTCTTTGCTAGTTGCACTGCGGATCGCTTCACATACCTCTGGTTTGGAAAATATGACGGCGAGCGAGGACAGAATGATCAAGTGTTCTTCGGTGGCTTCTTCGGGAATGATAATGGTAAACACTAGATCAACCGGTTGGCTATCGGGTGAATCGAAATTAACCGTATCCTTAAGTCGAAAGAAAAAACCCATCGTCTGCTTCAGGTCGTTGAGGCGAGCGTGTGGCACCGCAAAACCCTGACCAAGTCCCGTACTGCCAAGGCGCTCACGATTCAAAAGATTGTTATATATTTCCGATTCCGACAGCTGGCTACGATCGGCTGCTATGTTTGCGATCAATTCCAGCAGCTTCTTTTTACTGGAGATTTCAGTATTAAGGAAAATACTTTGCGGTGACAAAAGTGCCGAAATTGTCATTACTCGAAGCTTAGAATGCAGGTTGCCTGAATTTGATGCGCGAATCTTAGTCCAATTGCACAAGTATGCAAGTGCATTGGATCTCGTTGTGGATAAAAAAAGGGGGAGCAATCTCCCCCAGTTGGAAATCAGACCAGCTCAGCGGGCGCACCCTTAAGCCGATGGCTCTTCATTTTTTCTTTGTGTTTCTTTCCCTGTCGATCAAGTTTATCAACGAGGCCATCGATCGCAGCATACATATCTTCCTGGACATCATCGGCATGCAGATTACTGCCACTGACATGTAATGTGGCTTCCGCTTTATGACGAAGTTTTTCCACAGTTAAGATGATATTAATGTCCAGCGCCTGGTCGAAGTGCCGATCAAGCCTTCCGACTTTTTCATTTACATAGTTGCGCATGGAATCAGTTATATCTACATGATGACCGCTTAAACTTACTTGCATCTGTAACCTCCTCGGCTGTCTGATTCGCATTACTGCGAATCGTTAATGTCTCAAAAGAGACGTTTACGCTCATTGGATGGAGGAATATTTAACGCTTCCCTATATTTGGCTACTGTTCTCCTGGCTACGTTAATCCCCTGGTCCTCTAATAATGTTGCTATCTTGTTGTCGCTTAATGGTTTCTCGGGTTTTTCAGCTGCGACAAATTTTTTGATAATTGCCCGAATCGCGGTGGCCGAACATTCACCGCCATCGGCGGTACCCACGTGGCTTGAAAAGAAGTATTTGAATTCGAGTATGCCACGCGGTGTGTGCATGTACTTGTGAGTTGTTACCCTCGAGATGGTGGATTCATGTAATTCCAGCAATTCCGCGATATCACGCAGTACCATCGGCTGCATTGCTTCTTCGCCATATTCGAGGAAAGCATGCTGGCGTTCAACAATTGCATTTGCAACGCGCAGCAAAGTTTCATTGCGGCTTTGCAAGCTCTTTATAAACCAGCGCGCCTCCTGCAAATGATCTTTTAAATAAGTGTTCTGGTCGCTGCTGTCGCTGCGCTTGATCATGCTCGCGTACCGATCGTTAACTTTCAGACGAGGAGCATGATCCGGATTTATGCTAGCTCTCCAAACCCCGGAACGTTTGCTGACATAAACATCCGGCACGACATACTCAGCGTGGTTTTGACTGATGCTATGACCGGGGTGCGGAATGGTGGTCTGTATCAGTTTGATTATTTCTGCCAGCTCGGCATCATTTGCCTGCAAGCGACGTTTAAGCAATGCCACATCATTACTGGCAAGTTGTTCAAGGTACTTGTTAACCAGTACCTTTGCCTTGGCGAGGTACGGTGTTTCAGGATCGAATTGCTCCAACTGGATCGTCATGCATTCGCTTGGAGAGCCGGCCGCAACCCCGACTGGATCGAAGCGTTGCACCAGGTGCAACACTGCCTCGACTTCATCAAGCTCCAGGTCTTCGTATTGTTGCACCAGGCCCTGGTGGATGTCTTCGATAGTTTCGTTCAGGTAGCCACTGTCATCGATCGCATCAATAATCGCGAGCCCGATGTCATGATCAGTTTCCGATATATGCGCGCAGTCAAGCTGCCAGGTGAGGTGGTTCTTGAGCGTATCCTCTTCACCTGCCTGGTTTTCAAACATATCGCGATTATCGACCCCGGGATTGGAGGCCTGACTGGGTGAATTCGGCAGGTTATCGTAGATGTGTTCCCAGCGAGCGTCGATTTCAAGCTCGTCCGGTAGCATTTGTTCGGCGCGATTCTCGGAGACCGGACTTTCGAGTATTTTAAAATCGGTAGAATCCTCACTATTGGCGCCACCGTCCTGCGATGCATCGGGATCTAAAACGGTTATTTCACCAAGGTTGTCTTCTTGTTCGAGTAGTGGATTGGCATCCAGAGTTTCCTGGATTTCGGTCTGTAATTCGAGCGACGAAAGCTGCAACAATTTGATTGCCTGCTGCAACTGAGGTGTCATCGTCAGGCTTTGCCCAATTCGCAGTTGCAAGCTTTGTTTCATAGGCGAGAGCGTTCCTTGTCAAGTATTCGGCCAGGATTCTTGTGGTCTGCCATGGATACTGTTATAGCTTAAAATCGTCGCCTAAGTAAATCTTTCTGACTACTTTATTTTCAAGGATTTGCTCTGGATTTCCTTCGGCCAGAACTTCGCCATTCCCCATTACGTAGGCACGATCACATATTCCCAGGGTCTCACGCACGTTGTGATCGGTTATCAATACGCCGATGCCACGCTCGGCGAGTTGACGAATAATTGACTGGATATCAATGACCGAAATCGGGTCAACCCCGGCAAAGGGCTCATCCAGGAGTATGAATTCGGGTTGATTTGCAAGCGCCCGCGCGATTTCGACACGCCGCCGTTCTCCGCCGGAGAGTGAAATACCGTCGCTATCGCGTAAGTGTTCGATTTGAAATTCTTCCATCAAATGTTCCAGCATTTGATTCCGCGCGGGCTTATCAAGATCTTTGCGCAGTTGCAGGATCGCCAAAATATTCTGTGCCACGGTGAGGCTGCGAAATACCGAGGCTTCCTGGGGTAGATAACCTATCCCCAGTTTAGCGCGGTGATGCATTGGTAAGTGGTTAATGGGTTTGTTATTGAGCCGAATGGAGCCTGAGTCATTATCGATTAAGCCGACAATCATGTAGAAGCAGGTGGTTTTGCCGGCGCCGTTAGGGCCAAGCAGGCCGACGATTTCCCCACCTGCAACTTGCAGCGAAACCGATTTGACGACCTCTCGCTTCTTATAAGCCTTGGCCAGCTCGGTAGCTTCGAGTAGATTGGTATCCTTCATCAACGCTTTATTCAGCGGAATTTGTATCTTGTTTGGGCTGGATTAGCATTTTGACACGCTGATCCGATTCTGAATTGCCTGCCTGGATGCCATTGCTTTCCGTGTCGATGCGAATCAAATCACTTTCGATGATATCCCCGCCATGACTAAATCGGGCAGTGCCACGCAGCTCGAGTAAAGACATGGATTCGGTGTAATCGATTTGATTTGCCTGCCCCAGCATTTCCTGCTGATCATCATCAAGTTGACGAAATTTTGCAGGTGTGCCAGTCATTTCCATGAGCTGCAATTCATTGGCATCATTGAAATGAATCACCAGTCGGTCGGACCTGATTTCGAGACTGCCCTGCACCAGATAAACGTTTCCCTGGTAAATACTGATGTTGTCCTCTTCCCTGACTTCAAGACTGTCGGCCTCAACTTCGATTGGTTGGTCGCCGTCGTCGGCAAGCGCCCAAAGCTGGGAGGGCAGCAACAATAACAGTAATAGAATAGGTTTAATTATCGCCATGATAATAAATCGCACGTGTTTTATTGAATCGATAAACCTTACCAGCGAGATCGAAAACCACCTGTTCGGCTTCAATTTTTGAGAGATTGCTCCGTATTAATACTTTTGCTTCACTGCTGACCAGATCCCGATCCGGTTCGAAGCGAATGCTTTCGGTGTAAATCTGTATTGGATTGTCACCCTGCCTTTGCATTACCACCTGTTCTCGCAGTCGCAATAGATTGTCCTGGTGCACGAACTCACCGTTCATTGCATCGATTTGCCAGTGATCCGTGTTTCTGAAAATTTGCAATGATGGTACTTCGATGTTACTGACGTCAGTACGGACGTAGTGCTCAAGGCGCGGACTATTAAGCTCGTAATCAACCGTACCATCGACGTTCATCGAGCGATACCGCAAATTACTCAGGTAATAGTCGATATTGTCTGGAATTATGAGATCGGCCCTTTCGACTTTTGCTCGCAGGCGTGATTCGTAAACCCAGCCGAACGCGATCGCGCCGATGCCGAGCACTAAAACAAAAACTAAAACTCGCGTATTCATTTGAGGTAACTGTTCTGTTTGGCATCGAGTAACGACTGAGCATGCAAGATGAAATCGGTAACCTCGCGTACTGCTCCCTTGCCGCCGAGCGAAGTGGTTACCCAGTCGCAATGTTGTTTGACAAAGCTGTGCGCGTTCTGCACCGCAATCGCCAGTCCCACGCGTTGCATTACCGGCAGGTCCGCCAAATCGTCCCCGATGTAGGCAACTTGCTCAGCCTTGAGATCGGTATCCTGCAGCAGTTTTTCGAACGCCTGTAATTTGTCTCGATGACCCTGGTAGATATGTTTGACGCCGAGATCGCCCATGCGGTGGTTGACAATTTCCGATTTGCGACCGGTGATAACCGCTACTTCAATGCCACAATCAAGCAACATTCGAATGCCGTGGCCATCGAGTGAATTGAAAGTCTTGTATTCTTCTCCACGGTTATCGAAAGTCAGGCCACCGTCGGTGAGTACCCCATCGATATCGACGATGAGCAAGCTAACGTGTCTGGCAATTTCGCTAGCGGTGCTTGTCATGCATTTCTCCTATACAACGCCAGCTCTTAATAAGTCATGCATGTTTAACGCACCCTGAATGGCTAGTTTACTGTCGACGACCATCAATGCGTTGATTTTCTTGTCATGCATGATTTTCAATGCCTCGCTAGCGATGCGATCGGCCTCGATGGTCACACAGTTTGCTGTCATATAGTCTTGCACCCGTGCTGAGCTGATATCTGGCATTTTTTCAAAGGTACGACGCAGATCACCATCGGTGTATATGCCCACCAGTTGGTGACTATCGGAATCGATTACCCCTGCCATCCCAAGACCTTTGGCTGTCATCTCCAGCAAAGTGTCCTTGAGCGTGGTATCGGCAGTGACCAGGGGAATGGCACTTCCGGTGTGCATAATATCGCTGACCCGCAATAGCAAGCGCCGTCCCAGGTGGCCACCAGGATGTGACATGGCAAAATCTTCCTCGGTGAAACCGCGTGCCTCTAATACCGCCACGGCCAGTGCATCACCCATTGCGAGTGCCGCGGTGGTACTTGATGTCGGTGCCAGGCCCAACGGGCAGGCTTCCTTGGCTACACTCACATCGAGATTGATATTGGCGCTGCCTGCCATGGTGGATGCCGGGTTCCCGGTCAGTGCAAGCAAGGGAATACCGAGGCGTTTCAGCAAGGGCAGCAATAATGTAATTTCGCTAGTTTCACCGGAATTTGATAGTGCGATCACCAGATCATCCGCGGTGATCATGCCGAGGTCACCGTGGCTCGCTTCACCAGGATGCATGAAAAAAGCAGGTGTTCCGGTGCTCGCCAGCGTTGCTGCGATTTTATTGGCGATATGCCCGGACTTGCCCATACCAGTGACAACGATACGACCCTCACAATTTAATACCAGGTCGCAGGCGTCATGAAAACTCTGACCCAGTCGCTCGGACAAGGCTAAAATTGCGTCTGCTTCAGCTTTTAATACAGCGAGGCCAAGCTCGATATAAGCATGTTTTGTCATAAGTTATCCCACGGCGACCTGATAATACAAATATAGCTGGTAAATGACAAAAGCTGCGAGCAGAAAAATGCCTTTGGTACGGGTCAAGTGACGCGGCACCGCGGTCGGGAAACGTGATAATAGTAGTAATACCAGTGTCAACCCAATGACGACTGACAGATCACGCGAGCGGGCGGAAGCATCGATACTAAATGTTGTAAATAATGCGGGTAACCCAATAACGGCGAGCGAATTAAACAGGTTAGAGCCGATGACATTGCCGATCGCGAGATCCGGCTTGCCTTTTTTCAGGCTCGCGATCGATGCCGCGAGCTCTGGGAGGCTGGTGCCTAGCGCCACGATCGTGAGGCCAATGATCAATTGACTGACGCCGAGGGTATGCGCAATATTAGATGCACCCCAAACCAGCAGCTTGGAACTGCCGACCAGCACCACCAGTCCCAGTAGCAACCATCCGATAGCTGCCGGCATCTTTAAATCGTGGATCATATCTTCACTTTCATGCTCCTCCCTGGCATATGCGGCTGGATGCCGGCTATGTTCGCGGATCAGATGGAAGAGGCTCAGAATCAGCAGTCCGAGGAGGGCGAATCCATCGACAAAATCGAGCGATAAATCAAACAGGCTCCACGTCATTATTACAGTGGCCAGCATTAGTAACGGGTACTCGGTTTTGAACAGGCGGGTTGCGACCGGTATCGGCACGAGTATCGCGGTGATGCCGAGAATTAAACCGATGTTGGCGATATTGGAGCCGAGGGCGTTGCCGATTGCGATATCGGGCGTGTCCTGTAGGACCGCCACGATCGAGACCACGATCTCAGGTGCAGAGGTACCGAATCCCACGACCGTGATGCCGATAATCATGATCGACACACCCAGTAAGCGAGCCAGGGCGGCGGCGCCCTCAACAAACTTGTCGGCACTCCAGATGAGCAACGCCAATCCTGTTATGACGGCTGCGATGTGGCTAAGCAAGCTCAAGACGTGGTAGGTCTAGTGGTCAGAATTCGTCGGTGGAAGTGAAGAGACCGACGCGCAAATCGCGCGCGCTATAGATTTCCCTGCCATCGACTTCCATCGAGGCATCGCCGATGCCCATCACCAGTTTACGCATGATTACACGTTTCATATCGATACGATAAGTAACCAGCTTCGCTGCGGGTAACACTTGCCCGAAATACTTGACTTCACCGGCACCGAGGGCACGCCCGTGTCCCGGGCCACCTTTCCAACCCAGGTAAAAACCGATCAATTGCCACATGGCGTCAAGGCCGAGGCAACCTGGCATCACCGGATCGGTCTCGAAATGGCATTTGAAAAACCAGAGATCGGGATTGACGTCCAGCTCGGCGATGATTTCGCCTTTTTCGAATCTACCGCCGGTTTCATCGATATTAACAATACGATCGAACATCAACATCGGCGGCAATGGCAATAGTGCGTTGCCGGGTCCGAATAAGCCACCTTTGCCGCATTCGATGAGCTCATCATAGCTAAAGCTATGTCGATCGGTTAGAGATCTGGACATATATATGTGTCATCAGGATTGATGATGCGAACACTAACGATTCTGCGGCAAATATGCCAGTAAATCAGAGGAATGATTCGCATTTCCATCGGTTCGGCGTTCACTTGGAGCGCTTTAGCGGATAGACTCTGCGTGGATTTCTTATTGAAAGGCGTTTTGAGTCAGCTCCTATTCATCCTCGCTATGGAAGATTCGCGGACATGATTAAAATTGCATTAAAGTTTATCGGGCCTATTGCCTTGTGTTGCGTTAGTTTCGGGCTTCACGCACAGGAAAAACTGGGCCTGGCGCAAGCCATCGAACTGGCATTGGCACACGACCCCCGAATCGAAGAAAAGCAGGCCTTCGTGCGTAAGGCCCAGGGTTTACTGCAGGAGGCCGAAGGCTCGGAAGGTTTTCGCTACTCGGTGGACAGTTTCCTTGCGCTCTCGACGGGTCTGGATGGCGGCTTTTACGAAGGTGGTGAAAACTCCTGCAGCGGTGGTTGCACGCCACGCGATGATGCCTACGACTTCGATGACGGACTATCGGTCTGGGGTGGACTGACTTTCAGTATCGTAAAGCCGCTGGCAACGTTCGGGCGCCTGGAAAATTACCAGGAGGCCGCGCAAAACAATATCTGGATCAAGCAGCAGGACGTCACCCTGCAACGTGATGAAGTTGGCTTGCAGGTGGTCAAGGCTTATTACGGTTACCTCACTGCGCGCGATAGCCGGTTACTGCTTGAAGATACACGCGAGCGCCTGGGGGCGGCACTCGAACTGGTTGATGGCTGGCTTGAAGAAGGCTCCGGAAATGCCAGTCAGTCGGATAAATACGCGCTAGAGTCAGGACTTGGCCTGATCGATAATTTTCTTGCCGAGGCGAACGGCCTGGAACAAATCGCGATGGCCGGCCTGAAGTTTTTGACCGGCCGTGATGAAGACGTGATCGAGCTTGCGGATCGACGTCTGCAGCCTCTGCCGTTACCCGAACAAAGTCTGCAAGCATGGATCGATCTGGCGCTTTCCAATCGGGTCGAATTCAAGCAAGTTGAAGCAGGCATGGCAGCGCGACGCGCATTAGTGGAGGCCACACGCGCCGAAAAAAAACCGATTGTGTTTGCCGGAGTAGCTGGATCGCTGGCCTATGCACCGGACCGGGATACGCTTGATAATCCGCATATTTATGATCCGTTTAATCATGCGGCTGTCTCCCCACTGCTTGGTATGCGCTGGCAATGGGAGCAAGGCGCACAGCCCGCACGCGTGGCCCAGGCGCAGGCTGACCTGGATGCACTGGTGCATAAGGCTTCTTTTGCACGGATGGGGATTCCGTTCCAGGTACGAGAACAGTATATTCAGATGCAGGCCAGGCATAAATCCATCGGATCAATGCGGCAAAGTTCAAAGGCTGCACGTCGCTGGATGATAGCGTCGTATTCCGACTTCGAGGCGGGTCTTGAAGAAGCCGATGATATTATCAATGCCTTGCAGGTATATGTCCTCGCCTATGCGGAGTATCTGCGTGCGGTGAATGATTTCAATAACCATGTGTCCAAGTTACGAAGCGTCAGTGGAGTTTTTCAGTGAAAAAAATATTTCCTTATATGCTGTTGTTGTTTGCAATTCCAGTTTTGGCTGCGACCGGACCCCAACAATTGATCAGAGAAACCTCGGATAAGGTGTTGGCCGAGATCAGGGCCAACTCGGATAGCTATGAAAGTAATCCGCAAAAGATCCACAAGTTAGTCGACGAAGTGGTTTTACCCCATTTTGATTTTTTGGCGATGACTGATTTGGCGCTGGGACGATACAAAGATGATGTCAATGCCGAGCAGAAACCAGCGATTGTAAGCGAGTTTCGCACGTTACTGGTGCGCACCTACAGTTCGGCCTTGCTTGAGTATACCGATCAGGAACTGATTTACCTGCCGATGGAAGGCACCGAGGCCGACGGTAAAGTTATCGTCAGGACTGAGATCGAACAGACGGGAGGATTTCCGATACCGATCAATTACACGCTGCGCCTCGGTGATAGTGGCTGGAAAGTTTTTGACATCAGTGTGGACGAGGTCAGCCTGGTGACAAATTACCGGTCGAGCTTCGCACGCGCGATTAAAAAGAACGGGGTCGAGGGTTTGATCAAAACGCTTCGGGACCGCAACCAGGACCAGTAATAAATTAAGTCACCCCCGCGAATGCGGGGTTTCGCGAAAGCGGGAATCCACTATTCACGTCGCTATCACAAGGCTCCCGATACTTGCTTGTTAGGTTCCGGCATGACGCCTAAAGGCGTCACTTTTCAGATTTTTCCTGCTAGAATGGCCGCCCCTTATTTCTGCGGTTAGGAATGAACAAGTTAATCATCAAAGGTGGCGTCCCCCTGTTGGGAGAAGTAAGAGTCTCTGGTTCCAAGAATGCAGTTTTGCCGATTCTGGCTGGCACCCTGCTTGCGGACAGCCCGGTGATTATTCGCAATGTACCGCATTTGCACGATGTCACTACGACGATGGAGTTGCTTGGTCGTATGGGAGTAATGCTCACCATCGGTGAAAAAATGAGTATCGAAATTGATCCGACGACGCTGGAAAATACCTTTGCTCCCTACGAGCTGGTTAAGACCATGCGTGCTTCGATCCTGGTCCTGGGCCCGCTGCTGGCGCGTTTTGGGAAAGCCGAAGTATCGCTCCCCGGTGGTTGTGCAATAGGTGCGCGACCGGTCGATATGCATCTCAGTGGTCTCGAAGCAATGGGTGCACACATCGATGTCGAACAGGGCTATATCAAGGCACGTTGTGATCGGCTTAAAGGCGCTCGTATCGTAATGGACCAGGTCACCGTAACCGGCACCGAAAACCTGATGATGGCAGCCAGTCTGGCCGATGGTACCACCGTCATCGAAAACGCGGCGCGCGAACCTGAAGTCGTGGACCTTGCCGATTTTATTAACGCGATGGGTGGTCGGGTCGAAGAGGCTGGTACCGATACGATCAAGATACACGGCGTCGAAAAATTGAGTGGCTGTGACTACACGGTATTACCCGACCGCATCGAAACCGGCACCTACCTCGTGGCTGCGGCGATTACCGGTGGCAAGGTTTTAATCAAGCGAAGCGATCCGAGACTACTCGATTCGGTGCTGGCCAAACTCGAGGAAGCAGGCGCCATCATCGACACCGGTGATGACTGGATCGAGCTCGATATGGAGGGGCGTAAACCCAATGCAGTCAATATCAGAACTGCGCCATATCCCGGATTTCCCACCGACATGCAGGCGCAGTTTTGTGCGCTTAACGCGATTGCCGAGGGCACCGGTTCGGTTACCGAGACGGTGTTTGAAAACCGGTTCATGCATATCCAGGAATTCACGCGACTGGGTGCGAATATTCATCTCGAGGGTAATACTGCAATCATTAAGGGTGTCGAGGGACTCAACGGAGCGCCGGTAATGGCGACCGATTTGCGCGCCTCCGCCAGCCTGATACTAGCTGGGCTGGTTGCCAATGGAGAGACCGTGGTTGATCGTATCTATCATATCGATCGTGGTTATGATCACATTGAAGAAAAACTCGCAGTTCTGGGCGCCAGGATCCAGCGCGTTCCCAACTAATCAACCATGTCAAACGAGTTAACCATTGCGCTCGCCAAGGGCAGGATTCTCGATGAAATCCTGCCACTGCTGGCGCGCGCCGGCATCGAACCGGTTGATGACTTATCCAGCAGCCGCAAGCTCGTGTTTGCCACCACCCAGGCGAACATCAACCTGGTATTAATCCGTTCAGCGGATGTGCCTACCTATGTCCAGTATGGTGCGGCTGATATCGGAGTGGCGGGTAAGGATGTACTCGCCGAGCACGGTGGTGAGGGCCTGTACGAGCGTGTCGATCTGAAAATTGCACCCTGTAAAATGATGACTGCTGGAATCGCTGACAGACCAATGCCGCGTACCCGCCTCAAAGTTGCGACCAAGTACCCAAAAATTACGCGCCGGTTTTTTCTGGAACAGGGACGGCAGGTGGAGCTGATCAAGCTGTACGGGTCGATGGAACTGGCGCCCGTGGTTGGGCTTGCCGACATCATCGTCGATCTGGTCGATACCGGTAACACGCTCAAGGCGAATGGCCTGACACCGCTCGAACATATCATGGATATCAGCTCGCGCCTGATCGTAAATCGCGCTTCGCTGAAGATGAAAAATCAACCGGTTAAAGAACTCGTGGACAAGATTGAAAAAGCGGTGAAATAGGATGGATATAAAGCGGCTCGACATTCTCGATAGCGATTTCAGGGCACAACTCGATAAACTGCTTGCCTGGGATTCGACATCCGACGAAGCAGTTTTCAAAACAGTCAGCGAAATACTGAAATCGGTTAAAAACCAGGGCGATAGTGCAGTGCTCGATTTTAGCCTGCGCTTCGACGGTCTCAAGGCTAAAAATCTGGCCGAGTTAGAAATGCCGTTGGATCGCCTTCGAGAGGCCTACGATGGAATCGACCACAAGGATCGAGAGGCGCTCGAGCAAGCTGCCTTGCGGATTCGCACCTACGCCGAGCACCAGAAACTGGAGTCTTGGGAATACACCGAGCCCGATGGCACGCTGTTAGGCCAACAGGTTAACGCGCTGGATCGGGTCGGGCTTTACGTACCCGGTGGTAAGGCTGCCTATCCATCCTCGGTGTTGATGAATGCCATTCCTGCGGTCGTGGCCGGGGTGCGGGAATTGGTCATGGTCGTGCCGACACCGCGAGGTGTGGTCAATGAACTGGTGCTGGCGGCGGCTCACGTTGCCGGCGTCACTCGAGTGTTTACCATTGGTGGGGCGCAGGCGGTGGCGGCGCTCGCTTACGGTACCGAGACAATTCCCGCGGTAGATAAGATTGTAGGTCCCGGTAATATTTACGTGGCCACTGCAAAACGCATGGTTTTTGGCACCGTCGGCATCGACATGGTTGCCGGCCCTTCAGAAATACTGGTTATCTGCGATGGCAACACCGATCCGGACTGGATCGCGATGGATTTGTTTTCGCAGGCCGAGCACGACGAGGACGCCCAGGCGATCCTGCTTTCGCCGGACAGTGAATTTCTCGATCGGGTAGCTGCCAGTATCGAGCGCCTGATCGAAGAAATGCCGCGCCGGCAAATCATCGAGCAATCAATGAGCGCGCGCGGCGCATTAATCAAGGTCGGGGATCTTGAGGATGCGGTAGCAGTGGCCAATTATATCGCACCCGAACACCTTGAGCTCTCGGTCGATAATGCGCAGCAGCTGGCGCATTCGATTCGGCACGCCGGCGCAATTTTTCTCGGGCGTTATACCGCTGAAGCGCTGGGCGATTACTGCGCGGGTCCCAATCACGTATTGCCCACGTCGCGCACTGCGCGTTTTTCCTCCCCGCTCGGAGTCTATGATTTCCAGAAGCGCACCAGCCTGATCGGTTGTTCCGCGGAAGGCGCCTCCGAGCTCGGCAAAATAGCCTCGACACTGGCACACGGTGAGGGCCTGGTGGCGCACGCACGCTCCGCCGAAAACCGTATCAAGTAACCCCTTACAATTGTCAGAGGGGAATAATCCTCATCCAGGTAAAAAAGATTGATTATTATTAATTTGGGAATATAATCCCAAATAATGAAATTCGGTACCAGTTCCCATTACCGGGTTTTTTTAAAGACTTTTAATTATTTTGGGAATATAATCCCAAGGAGATTTAACATGATGTTCTTGCAAACGACACGATTAATTGGGTCATCCGCGCTCGTGGCAGCGATTCTGCTGGCTAGTGGTTGTGGTGGCTCCTCTTCGAGCAGTGATGATGCCGATAGCACGGTTGTCAGTCGTGGTTTGATTACCGGGTTCGGTAGTGTTTACGTCAACGGTATCCGGTTCCACACCGGCGGGACTCAGTTTTCAGTCGATGATGATAGTGGCGTTGAGTCTGATTTAAGAGTCGGCATGATTGTTACTGTGAAAGGATCGGTCGATGATAGTGGCGCTAACGGACAGGCAACCCAAATTACCTATGACAATGAACTGAAAGGTCCGGTCAGCAGCATCGTTCCCGATCCGAATGATGCAACTATTAAGACGCTGGTCATTCTCGGTCAATCCATCGAGGTCAATTCAAATACTACGATCGACAATGATGGTGGTTTAACTTTCGATAACATACAGCTCGACGATGTTCTCGAGGTAAGTGGATTTGTCACTGCATCGGGCCTGATCGCTACCCATATCGAACTACAGAATAACGATCTGGAAATCGAGATTAAGGGGCATATTGAAAATTTGACTACCAACAGCTTCAACATCAAGGGCTTTCCGGTCAGTTACGACGGAACCACCGAGCTCGATGATATCGGTGCATTGGTAGAAGGTTTATTTGTTGAAGTCAAAGGTCAACTCAACGGCACCGGAACAATACTGTTGGCAGATAAAATAGAAACCGAACACGAAGGTCTTGATGATGATATGGATGAGGCGGAAATTGAGGGAGTGATATCCGGATATAATGACACCGACAAGACTTTCACGATTCAGGACCAGTTTATCGATGCCAGTAACGCGGTATTTGAACCGGCGTCTCTGGTGTTGGCGAATGGGTTAATCGTTGAAGCCGAAGGACATGTTTTGAACGGCGTTCTATTGGCGCATAAAGTCAAACAAAGAGGCAAAAAAATCAAGATTAATGCGACCTTGTCGAAAGTAAATACTGACGCGTCTACGATAAGCTTTAGCTTTAACTCGAATGCAATCGTAGTCAGGGTCAATCACCAGACCGAGTTGGAAGACGATATCAACGATACCGATATTGTACTGGGAGAATTGTCGATAGATGATTTTGTCGAAATGGAAGCCTTCGATGATGGCACCGGAATTATCAATGCCGTTGAAATTGAGCGTAAAAATCCTGACGAAGTTCGGATTGTTGCCCCCGCGGAAAACTGGGGGGACGAAAGCAACCAGAAGGTAGTGCTACTGGGTGTTGAATTTGACCTCACTGGGGCAGTTTACGAGAATGAATTTGACCAAAATATCCCGGCGGATACATTCTATAACTCGCTCCGCACGGGAGAGTTCATCAAGATTAAGGATACCGATAGCAATGGCAACTTTGATAAAGCGGAGCTAGATGACTAGTTAATGTGAAGCCCGTGTGTTGAAATTAACCCACGCGGGCTTCATTTCTAAATCGATATGCAAGAAATACTACGCAATACACTGAGAAATATACTGATGGCGCTTGT
>CAXMNA010000109.1:0-6886 GCA_964194715.1 uncultured Gammaproteobacteria bacterium | reverse complement strand
GACGTGCTCTTCGAACCTGTCCAGATTGGTCCGGTCACGGCGAAAAACCGTTTTTACCAGGTTCCCCATTGCAACGGCATGGGTTTTAATTCGCCACAAAGCCACGCTAAAATGCGCGAAGCCAAGGCCGAAGGTGGCTGGGCGGTCATATGTACCGAAGAGTGCATGATCCACCCGAGTTCGGACTACTCGCCCGAACCCCAGGCACGCCTGTGGGATGAGTACGATGTTAAATGCCTGGGCCTGATGGTCGACGTGGTGCACCGCCACGGCGCACTTGCCGGGGTTCAGCTCGCGCACAACGGCGTAGGTGTCCAGAACCTGTACACGCGAATTCCGCCGATCGGTCCGTCGGACCAGGTCGCAGTCCTGGGCCAGCCCAGTCATACCCGCGGCATGAGTAAAAGCGATATCCGCGAGTTTCGACGCTGGCACCGCAACGCCGCGTTACGCGCAAAAAGCGCCGATGCCGACATCGTTTATGTATACGCCGGGCACGATACGACGCTGCTCAAGCATTTTCTTTGCATCCGCCACAATCAACGAAGCGACGAGTATGGCGGCAGCCTCGAAAACCGGGTCCGCCTGCTTCGTGAAGTACTCGAAGAAACCAAGGATGCCGTGGGTGACCGATGCGCGGTCGCGATTCGCTTTGCGGTCGAAGAATTGCTCGGACCCGAAGGTATCACCAGCGAAGACGAAGGGCGTGAGATTATTGAAATGCTGGCCGAGTTGCCCGACCTGTGGGATGTCAATCTTAGCGACTGGGAAAATGACTCACAGACGTCACGATTCAGCGAAGAAGGATTCCAGGAGCAATACGTAAAATTCGTTAAAAGCGTAACCAGCAAGCCCGTGGTCGGGGTTGGGCGTTTTACATCGCCCGATGCAATGGTCAACCAGATCAACCGCGGTGTTCTCGACATGATCGGAGCGGCGCGGCCATCGATCGCGGACCCTTTTCTACCACAGAAAATAGAACAGGGGCGGATCGATGAAATTCGCGAATGCATTGGTTGCAATATCTGTGTTTCGGGGCAGCTAACTTTTACGCCGATGCGCTGTACGCAGAATCCCAGCGTCGGCGAAGAATGGCGCAGGAACTGGCACCCCGAGTATATTCCGCCAAAAGGATCTGATGACAGTGTGCTTGTCGTTGGAGCTGGGCCGGCGGGACTTGAAGCCGCGCGGGCGCTCGGCCAGCGAGGTTACAGGGTAACCCTGGCCGAAGCACAGACCGAGCCAGGGGGACGGGTTTCGGAAGAATGCCGCCTGCCCGGGCTGGCCGCCTGGGGCCGGGTGCGAGACTGGCGCGTGGGACGGATCCAGCAAATGGAGAATGTCGAAGTCTATCTTGATAACAGGTTGCTGGCAGAAGATATCCTGTCGCTCGATTACCGCCAGGTGATACTCGCGACCGGCGCTCACTGGCGCAGCGACGGTGTCGGGATCACCAACTGGCAATTAATCCCAGGTAGTGATCAGGGCCACGTTGTTTCGCCCGAATCCGTGTTTGCGGATAAAAAGCTGGTCGATCCCGTGGTCGTGTTTGACGATGACAATTTTTATATGGGCGCTGTGATCGCCGAGAAACTGAAACTCGACGGATACGAAGTTACGCTTGTCACCACTGCGCCCGAGGTTTCACCCTGGACCCACAATACGCTCGAGCAACACCGTATTCAGGCCCGGGTACTCGAACTCGAAATCAAGGTTATCACCGCGCACAATATTACCCGGGTCGGTACCGATGAAATCGAAGTCTCCTGTGTTTACACGGAAAAACCCGGCGTTGTCGCTGCTTCGGCCGTGGTTATGGTCACGTCGCGCCAGCCCGATAACCAGCTTTACCTGGGTTTGACCGAAGATTCCGAACGACTTGCCGAATCGGAAATTGCGTCTGTTACCGCGATCGGCGATTGCCTTTGCCCATCGACCATCGCGAGTGCCGTATACGAAGGCCACCGCGTCGCGCGCGAAATGGACGCACCACCGCAGGATCCGGATATGCCTTTTCGGCGCGAACAAATCTCGCTCGAAGGGTTCGAAAAGCAGGATATTTCCCAATGAGCGAACGCGATCCTCGTTACGACGTCTTGTTCGAACCGGTGAAAATTGGCCCGGTCACGGCCAAGAACCGATTCTACCAGGTACCCCATTGTACCGGCCTTGGTTGGCTCAGGCCGCGGATGGTCGCTGCCTTGCGCGGTATGAAAGCGGAAGGCGGTTGGGGGGTTGTCTGCACCGAGTACTGTTCGATCCATCCCGCATCCGACGACCTGCCCCATGCTTACGCATCGCTCTGGGATAAGGGTGATATCAGGGCCCATTCGATCATGACCGAACAAGTGCATGAACACGGCGGGCTCGCCGGCGCCGAACTCTGGGTTGGCGGCTCGCGTAGCGCGAACCTGTTTACCAATGAAGTATCGATGGATGTAGCAAACCTGCCGAATTCAGTCGGGATCCCCTACCAGGCTCGCGCGATGGACAAATCCGATATTCGAGAACTACGGCGCTGGCACCGGAACGCGGCATTGCGAGCCAAGGCAGCAGGCTTCGATATCGTCTATGTCTATGCCACCCACGCATACCTGCTCTCGCATTTCCTTTCTGCCAAAACCAATACGCGCAGCGATGAATACGGCGGATCACTCGAAAACCGGGTACGGCTGGTGCGCGAGCTAATCGAAGAGACCAAAGACGCGGTCGGGGATACCTGTGCAGTCGCGGTAAGATTCTCGGCCGACGAGGGTGGCGAGGGTGATGGCGATCCAATCATTGGTGAACAGCGCGATATGCTGGAAATTCTGGCTGAACTGCCGGATCTCTGGGATATCAATATCCACCATTATTCTCACGAAATGGGGGTATCGCGTTTTATCAAGGAGGCGTCGCTCGAACCCTACGTATCCTATGTTAAATCAATTACCAGCAAGCCTGTCGTATCGGTGGGTCGATTCACATCTCCCGACACGATGGTTTCGCAGATCAATCGAGGTATCGTCGATTTCATCGGCGCGGCAAGACCTTCGATCGCGGATCCTTTCCTGCCCAAAAAGATAGAAGAAGGTCGACTTGATGAAATTCGTGAATGCATCGGTTGCAACAATTGCTACGTCGGCGACAGCAAGTCGACTCCCATTCGTTGCACCCAAAACCCGACTATCGGCGAGGAATGGCGGCGTGGCTGGCACCCGGAAAAAATAGCACCGAAGGGCTCTGAATCTACCGTGCTGGTGATAGGTGCAGGACCCGCGGGCCTCGAAGCGACGCGCTCGCTCGGAAACCGGGGATACCAGGTGCTGCTGGCCGAAGCGGAACGCGAGCTGGGTGGACGCGTGAATCGAGAATCCAAACTACCGGGTCTGAGCGAGTGGGCCCGGGTTCGTGATTACCGGGTGCAACAAATCCAGTCGATGCCTAATGTCGAGGTCTACCTCGAAAACAGGATGGAAGCCGACGATGTGATTGCGATTGAAGCAGACCATATCGTCATTGCCACCGGCGCTAGCTGGCTCGAAAACGGAAGGGGTTTCTACAATAAAACCGCGCTCACCGAATTTGGCCCGTCACAGCAGATATTTACACCCGATAACATTATGGGCGGACGACTACCTGAGGGCCCGACCCTGATATTCGACGATGATCACTATTACATGGCAAGCGTGATTGCCGAAAAACTTCGCGAAAAACAGGTACCGGTTACGCTGGTGACCCCGGAAAACATGGTGTCCGCCTGGGGTCAACAAACTTCAGAACAGGAACAAATTCAAAGGCGCATGCTGGAAGTGGGAGTGGATATTATCACTGCGCATGGCTTAACCGCCTTCGATGGCAAACAGGCAGAAATTGAATGCGTCTATACCGGGAAGCATAAACGAATTGACGCAGAGTCAATCGTGACCGTAACCATGCGAAGCCCAAACGATGCCCTGTATCACGAGCTGCAACGAAAAATCGATGCCGATGCAGATTTCAATCCCGATTCGCTGTCCCGAATCGGAGATTGCGAGGCGCCATCGATAATTGCCGGCGCAGTGTTTTCCGGTCATCTCTATGCCCGCGAACTCGACACCGAAGTCGATCCAGACAATCGAATCAGGTACGACCGGGTGTTTTACGACGACGATTAATTCCGGGCAAGCGCCTACAGACAGGCATCTGGAAAGGCCGGATCGAATTTAAGTCTCCGACAGCTACTTACCCGGGTAGGCTTCCTCGTCCTTGTAAGGGAACCACCAGAAATCCTGGTCATTGGCGCCCGGATCGATCATCGCGAGTTTGGTGTGGCGAAAAGTATCGAGACCCTCGGCACCCAGTTGCCGGCCCAT
This sequence comes from uncultured Gammaproteobacteria bacterium, assembly GCA_964194715.1. Lineage (GTDB taxonomy): Bacteria > Pseudomonadota > Gammaproteobacteria. Next base: position 2,552 of record CAXMNA010000109.1, on the reverse strand, counting down.
TCCAGTCATCTTGCGGCCACCGAAAGGGCCGGCGTCATTGTCGAGCAAAGGCGCATTTACCCACACCATCCCGGTCTCGATTCCGTTAACCGCGCGCATGGCCTCGTTGAGATCGGATGTATAAATGGTTGAGCCCAGTCCAAATCTGGATTTGTTGGCCAGTTCAATGGCCTCATCCAGGCCCGATACCCTGCAGATAGGAGCCGACGGACCAAAACTTTCTTCATTCATGATATCCATATCGGGGCTGACTTCGGTTAACACCGTAGGTTCGACAAACCATCCAGCTTTTTGTGCCTTCGGCCGACCGCCACCGGTGGCGACCTTGGCGCCCTGATCGATAGCCTGTTGCAGTATCCCCTCGAATCGATCGCGTTCCCTGGCACTCACCATTGGTCCCATATCTATCTTGTCCAGCCCGTTACCAATACGCAGGGCCTGGGCGTTAGAGACCAGTTTCTTGACAAACTCGTCATGTATGTCCTGGTGCACAAATATTCGCTCGGCCGAAGTACACACCTGGCCGCAATTGAGATAGGCAGCAAAAGCCGCACCACGTGCTGCCATCCCCATTGACGCCGATGGCATGACCAGAAACGGGTCGTTACCGGAAGCTTCGATCAGACAGGGCTTGAACTGATCGGCACAGGCCCTGGCGACAAGCTGACCTGTCGGCACGCTGCCGGTAAACGCTACCATGTGGGTATCGGTGCTTTCCACCAGTTGTCGGCCCACGTCGCCACCTCCGGGCAGGCACTGAATCAGCCCATCCGGGAAAGGCGCGAAGGTTTCCATGAATTTTAATGTTGATAACGCCGTATTTTCCGAGGGTTTGACAATTACCGCGTTACCAGTGGCCAGTGCCGCAGCCGCAGACCAGCACAACAGGCAAAACGGGAAATTAAATGGCAGGATAATGACGACTACGCCCATCGGCTCTTTCAGCGTGAAATGGAACTGGTCATCCACCGCGGGTCCGACCACCTTACCGTAATCGTGGCGCGCGATCTCGGCGTAGTAATCAATCGCGGATGCCGACCAGTCCACCTCGTCGGTGGTTTCCTTGTAAGGCTTGCCCATTTCTCGGGTCAGCATTTCACCCAACACGCCCCGTGACTCGCGCATGTTGGCCGCAATTTGATGCATCAATTCGGCGCGAGACAAGGCATTGACTTTATTCCAGGCCTTTTGGCTCTGATTGGCGACAGCGATAGCTTCGTCGACCTCGGCCGCGGTTGCATTAGGCATTTGTCCAGTGGTCTGCTCGGTCGCCGGGTCAATGATCTCGAGGCTATCGGTGGTTGCACTGTCGCGAAATTCACCGTTGATAAACACCTGGTTACTGAGCCTGTTGAGTTCGTTGATAGCAGTCATAAATTTATCCTATGGAATATTCAGGTTTTAAAGAGCTTGCGCGGGTTCATTCGTCGCAATCTACCCACACATCGTCCGTTATCGGTACGCTCTGGCACGCCAGGACATAGCCCAGTTCGATGTCCCGCCGGGAGAGCACATTATTCTTGCGCATTTTCACCTCACCACTTTTCATCGCTACCATGCAGGTACCACAGTGCCCTTCCCGGCACTGGAAGGCAGGATCCAGGTCGGCGTCAAACATGCAATCCAGAAGCACCTGGCCTGGTGTATAGGCAATCTCGTGCTCGACTCCGTCGAGTGTAGCGCGAAAACGGGCGATATCGCCAGTAGATACAGATTTCGATTTCATTCAACTAATCAAGCAGGTATATCTTGTCGCCGGCTTTCACCGTGCCTTCCTTCAAAATTACCGCGTAAACACCGGCGAATCCATTATGTTTCCTGGCAATGTGTTTCAATAGTCGGGGCTGGGTTTGCGCTGTTTCAGGATCGATGGTAATCGATTTGCAACGCGGATCGAGTTCAACAATCATGATTTCGAGGCGCTCACCGATCTTCAATTTTCGCTCCACGAGTTCGTTTTCGTAAAACCCATCTGCCATTACCCAGTCAACGTAAAAATTCGCGCGGAAACGGCGTTTATCGATCTCCATATCGGTTTCCTGTACGAGCTGGTTCAGCGTCTGATGCGAAAACAGCGACAACGGTCGACAATCGACCGCGTTTTTCTGGGTGAAGTGCAGCCTTAGATCGCCGTCGGATTTATCACTCAGGCTTTCGAGAAACGCCGGATCTTCGATATCCAGGGTCTTGCCGTCCGGCGTTTTAATTTCGACTACAAACGCGCTGGCCTCGGGATATGGCGGATTCAAAGATTCCTGATGAGCCGCTTCCAGTGCCAGCGGTTCCAGCGTATTTTGATGATTAACGAAGCCCGCGCTGTAGAGTACGAACTCCTCCTGTTCGCGATTGGTGTGCCACGGAAACTCCGGTGTCGCGCTGGAGGACGAAATCGCATAAATTCGATCGCCCATGACACCGGTGTAGGCGACAAATACCTTATCGAGCTGTTCCCCGCGCATGCTCTTTACCGGGTAACGCCAGATAGTTTCGAGTGTGCCAATCTTGTTCATCTATTCTCCATACAAGCTCATGGATTTAAATCTAGCCGATCG
>CAXMNA010000108.1:0-11204 GCA_964194715.1 uncultured Gammaproteobacteria bacterium | reverse complement strand
GATTGCGTGTTTGGCGCAAATAAAAGCACCTAGCACGTTGACCTCGAACACCCTCCCCGACACGGTTGCATCCATTTCATCGACACGGGTACCGCCACCGTTGATACCGGCATTGTTCACCAGTCCCGTCACCGGTCCCAGTTCAAGGTCGATGCGTTCGAACATCGTGATTACCTCGTCCTCGTTGGCGACGTTTGCCGGCAGTGCAATTGCGATGCCACCCTGTTCGCGAATATCAGCGACTACGCGATCGGCCTCGTCCTCGGAACGGGTATAGTTAACACATACTTTCCAGCCGTCGGCTGCCGCCTGGCGACAAATTTCAGCCCCGATTCCCCGACTGCTGCCGGTCACAACCAATACCTTCATAGCGATTTCATTCCTTATTCATGGGATCCAACGGTCACGTTAGCGGCATTAATTTCCGCCCCAGGTATCCGCAGGACCCGTAGGCACCCTTCAGCAATGGGTTAGTGCTACGCGTCAGTCCGAGCCGGTCGGCGATAATACGCAAGCTCGAATGAAAGTCGCCACGTTCGATCTGCACCCATTGTAACCAGCGCTGGCCGTCGATCTTCAAGTCACTGCGGCCATGCAATATCCGGTGGTTATCGAAAATCGCGATATCGCCGGGTTGCAGAGTCAGTTTCATCATCAGCTTGTCGTCTTCTGCAAGCGTGAGCAGAAATTGCAAACCGCGATAATAAGTTTCAACCTGGTCGGGCGATATTGACAGGGGTGCGGCGACGCGATCATTTATGCGGATACCACAGAGGTTGCCGAATTCGTCGACATTCAGAATCGGAAATTCGGCGATCAGATCGACGTCGCCTGCGAAATGACGCCGGTAGGGTTGTGCGTTGGTACACAGTGCATTGAATCCATCGGGATCCTGGTCGCGTAAGCGGTCCGCGATTTCGAATCCGTCCATGAAGAGCGACGATCCCGCACCGGTCTGGTCGTTGGTGATGCAGTGAAACAGCAACAATCCCGGTGGCGAAGCGCGATAAGGCTCATCGGTATGCGGCTTGAGGGCCTTGACATCATTGGCGATGCTGCGCTTTCCGGGATCGAAAACAAGATCCTGTACACGCCCGAAATTCGATTCCTGCGGGTAGCCGAAACGCCGCGCGAATGCCTCTACGATACCCGGTTCGGGCGGTGCTTTACGCAGGAAACAAATCCCACAGTCACGCAGCTGCTGCAATACCTGCAGCAGGGCACTATCGCTGGACTCGACCTCGGCATAATCGAAGCGTGGGGGAGCATCGCGGAAACTCTGGTCCCAAAGCCTGGGTTTAAACGCGCGTGCCGCTCGCGCTGTGTCGTCGTAGGCGTGTCTGTGTAGCCATGCTGAACTGAATATCGAACGGTGGTTGTCATGCCAGGTAACGGTGAGCTGTGCAGGTTCTGCGTTGAGCGCCTTGGGCTTGAAGTTGAGCTCGAGCGTGGTCAGGCGCAGGCTACGATAACCGATTTCGGGGTCGCCACAGGATTCGCAGCGGCAGTTGTCGCGCAACCAGATCGGGTGAAAAATACTGTTACTCGCATCGCTCCAGCTTAGCTTGACCAGTCCATCGTCGATGCTGGCCGAGCTCAGTTGGGGGATGCAATCGTTCGTCACTGGTTTAGCTCGAATTTTTCCTGTATCAGCTTACCGCTATGCTCGGCATCAGGATAGTTTTGTTCGCTGAAACTTATCCAGTTGTTAACGTCTATTGTAACCACGCTGCAGGCGCGAGTGCCATACTCAGGTGAGCGGATAAAGCGGCTCGACAACATGCGCTCAATATCAAGCGAGACCCCGGTGCTTGGTAGTTCGTGGTCGTGTGCCATCTCGTGATCGGTGAGTATTTCCATTAGCTCCACATCATCAATGTTGCCGGTCAGCATCGCTTCGAGTTCAGCCTTGCCCGATCTGAGCTTGGGCCAGGGCTCGTCAAAATCACCGTTGCTGATACCGTAGACACCGGGCTCGATGCTGTGGATTCCGTGATCCCGATTAGAGTAGAACCACAATCCCTGCGGACCACCGAGCAACAAATTGAATCCTGCATAATCCTGGTCGTACGGGGTGAGCTGCCGCAGATATTCCTCGGGCTGTGCTGTGCCAGAGAGATAATTGCGGGTGAGATCGCCGCGTGATTTTTTGCCGGGGCTTATGTCGCCAGGCTCGCGCACGTTGGTCACCGCTGCGAGACGGCCCTGGCGATTAAGTCCGAGCCAGGTACCTCCGGCCTCGAGATCGCGTCCGGCAAATATATTAGCGTCATCCCACCAGTGCGCATCCCGGGTGGGCCGCGCATAATACTCGTCACGGTTGGCGATTACGATCAACGGATAATCGACATGCTGACGATAAGCAAACAGGATCAAGCACATCTGTAGCTAGTGACTGTCGAGCAGGAAGTGATCATTTGTAATCATGTCGCTAACTGATCAATTGGAGGCAGCGGCTCATGTTTTATCGCGGCCTCGAAAGAAGTCAGGCGCTTGTAAACCGACAGCAACTCAACAATTGTCGTCCACGAATTAACCAGGTATTGAAACGAATTACTGACCTGGCTGAACGCAGTCAAAATTTGTTGCAATATGCCAAAGGTAATGGCACCGGCGGCAATCGTCGGTATCAAAAGAACATATACGAATATGTTGTCGGCCTGTATGTACAGCATGCGTGCAACATTAAAATACATATAGTGAAAATAAATTCGAAAGTAGTTTTTGCGTACGTTGGCAAACAATTCCTTGAGCGTCGGGGGTTGCGCACGCTCTGCGTCGTCCTCGCCGTATACCAGCTCTTTACGAAACGCAGCTTCAACGCGTTGGTTCTTGAAAAACAATCCTGGCAATTTAATACCGACTATTGCTAACAGGCCGGTGCCAAAAATAGACCATACCAGTGCAGCAACAAACAGGGGATGGGCAATTGCTCCGACAACGGGCAGCTCTTTTACATATTCCGAAAGCGCCCAAAGCACTGGCAAAAATGCAAATAGCGTCATGACTGCATCGATAATCGAAACCCCCAGGCTTTCCATAATTTCAGCAAAGCGCATGGTGTCTTCCTGTATGCGTTGGGATGCCCCTTCAATGTGCCGAACCGTTGTCCATTGAGCGGTGTAGTAATTATTCATCGCGGTACGCCAGCGAAAAATAAAGTGGCTTACGAAAAACCGGGTAACCACGAACATGAAAATGGCAAGAAAAGCGATTTCAGCAAATATGAGTATCAAATCGAATAGTTCAGTTGAAACTGTCGAGATCGTTTCTGCTGACGCTACGACTTCAGGCTGATCGGTTGCTCTTGACGCTGAACCACCCAAGGCGTTTTGAACCAGGTCGAAAAAGGGTCGCCGCCAGTTATTGATGGCAACCGATACCTGTACCGAAAAGTAGGTGGAAAACAAAATAAGTACCGAGCCTGCGATCGACCACCATTGCCACGGGTGATTTTCAACCTTGTACCAGAATGCCGCGAACAGTCCGGTGCAAGTAAAGTAGTAAATATAAAACAGCAGAAAAGAGTCTGTGAAAAAATGTCCCAGGCCGATAACAGGTGCTGATGGGGACAGGTCAAAACCTAAGAATTCACCGATTTGCACGTTAAAACTGTACCAGACAAAGCTACATATGGCGGCATAGACGACGACAGAAGTGAAGAAAAGCCTGGGGTTTGGGAAAAAAGACTTAAACATGATTTAGAACCCTTATGTTTGCTGTGGGCGATGTTAACGCGAAAGTGTTTATAGACATTGCATTATGTTTATGATTCAAACTGAATCTGACAGGTCACCTGCAGATAAATAAGGTTGAACCAAACTCTGCATCATTTCGATATGTGAGACGCGGTCGTTGAGCGCAGGGATATAACCAAACTGCTCCCCGCCTAGCCCGAGAAACTCGTTGCGGTATTCAATCTCGATTTCATCCAGGGTTTCGAGGCAGTCGGCCGCGAAACCGGGGCAGACGACATCGACGGACTTGACGCCGCGATCGACCAGTTGACGCAATACGTCTGACGTATAAGGCTGAATCCAGGCCTGCTTGCCGAAACGTGACTGGTAACCGAGCGACCAGTCAGAATCTCCGAGTTCAAGTTTGGTGGCCAGTAACCTGGCCGTTTTCTCGCATTGCACCTGGTAGGGATCGCCTTGATCGACATTCGCCTGTGGCAGGCCATGAAAGGACATCAAGAGATGTCGCTGACCCTGTTGCCAGTGTTCGCGGATCGATTCGGCAAGTGCGTCGATGTACGCCGGGTGATCCGGATAGTAATCGATGAAGCTTAGCGCCGGTGCATAGTTCAAATCTTTCAAGGTATTCATCAAATGATTGTAGCTGGTAGCGGTCGTCGTCTCCGAGTACTGTGGGTATAGCGGCAATACCACCAGTTTTTCAACCCCGGCATCTCTAAGCAAGCGTAGTACTGATGCGTAGGAAGGATTGCCATAGCGCATCGCGAGCTCGACATGAGCCTGCTCAAACAGGACTTGCTGTAATGCCGATCTCTGCTTGTTTGAGTAAGCCATTAGCGGGGAACTGTCGTCGTCCCAGACGCGACTATAGGCCTGCAGGGTTTTGCCACTACGCAGCGGCAGAATGACGCCGTAGAGTAATGGCAGCCAGAAAACGCGCGGCAGTCTGACAACCAGCGGGTCGGATAGAAATTCTTTTAAAAAACGCTTAACCGATGCGCGGTCGAGCCGATCCGGGGTGCCCAGGTTGGTCAGTAGTACCGCGGTATTGGCGGGCATTACGATCGACTCGAGTTAAAAACGCGGCCAGTTTAATCGGCGAGCATGGCAAAGTCACTGCTAATCCGGCGCGTAATATTTTTACCGTTTATAAATATATATTTTCACTATTAATAATTATTTATTAATTCATAAATTTATTTGAAAATTTGCTCTGGAGCTCTTGACATGGCCAAGATATACACACGCTAAAAAAATCTGTGCTGTCTGTCCCCAAGTATATTTGGAATAGCGATCAATTTTTGTTCATGTTCGATAACTTATTGATATATATAAGAAAATAAAATCGCTGCAAAAGTGAGCAATCTAATAAATTATCAACAGGAATGCGGCTTTCAGCCAGTTATGTGCGTTTCATGCACAGACTTATCCACAGAAAATGTGGATAAACTGATTTGTTGTCATTTCTTAATAATTTAGCTTTTGATTGCTAGAAAAGACTTTAACTTTACTCGCTAAACTAAACGCATTTATCCGGCTGAGTGTGACTCGCAATTCGAGTATGATTCAGCTTTCCGCTTGAGTAAACCGAGTGACGCAACCCCGCTTCGCCTCTTTCGCCATCGCGCTCCCGCTATATAGTGTTTTCGATTATTCGCTTGAGGCTGGTGATCCTGTGGTGGTGGGAACCCGTTACCGTTTGCCCTTTGGTAATGGAACCAAAACCGGGGTGTTGCTGAGCTCGAGTGATGCCAGTGAATTCGATCCTGCTCGAATCAAGCCGGTGCAGGACCGTCTCGACCAGGAGGAGATACTCGGAGAGCACATGCTGACGCTGGCGCGCTGGATGTCCGACTATTACCTGCAGCCGCTCGGGGAAGTGGTGTTTCTATGTATACCCGGTTATCTGCGTGGTTCGCGCCCGTACAGCCCGATCCGGATCAAATGTTGGCGTCTTGCAGAATCCAGCCCTGATCTGATTAAAGAGCTCAAACAGCGCTCGCCACGGCAGTTCGAAATTTGCACTTCACTACTGCGACAATCAGGGCTGACTGCAATTGAACTTAAGGAAATCAATCCCAACTGGCATCCGGTAGTAAAAGCATTGGAGGCCAAGCGGATAGTGCGCTGGGAGTGGATGGAAAAACCCGCTAGCACGGCGCCAGCACCGCAGTTGCCGGATTTAAGCGCCGAGCAGCGCCAGTGCCTCGCCGAGATCGAAACCCGGTTGGGTCGATTTGCCGTGCATTTGCTCGATGGCATCACCGGCAGCGGCAAGACAGAAATTTACCTGCGATTGATTCAGGAACAGCTCGCGACGGGGATGCAGGTCATTTACCTGGTGCCGGAAATCGGGTTGACCAATCAGTTGATTGAACGCGTAGCGCAACGTTTTGGCGAATGCTTCTCGATTTCGCATTCGGGCTTGACCGAGTTTCAGCGTTACCAGGCCTGGGATCGGTTTCGGCGTGGCGAGGTCAGCATCATGCTGGGCACCCGCTCCAGCCTGTTTTCACAGTGCGACAATCTCGGCCTGATCATCATTGATGAAGAGCACGATCATTCTTATCGACAGGAAGACGGGGTCCGCTATCAAGCTCGCGATGTTGCAATCAAGCGCGCGCAAATGCTCGATATACCGATTGTGCTTGGCTCCGCCACTCCATCACTGGAAAGCATCAGTAACTGTGATCGTGACTATTACTTTCGTTATCGGCTTGATCAGCGCCCTACTCGTTTCCCACCCCCGCCGCTCCAGTTAATCGATGTACGCAATAGTCGCTTCGAATTCGGCTGCGCGGCGCAAACCTTCACCTATGTCGAGCGACACCTGGCGCAAGACGGGCAGGTGTTGATGTACCTGAATCGCCGCGGATTCGCACCGATCGTGATGTGCCATGAATGCGGTTGGCAATCGTTGTGCCAGAATTGCGATGCGCGGCTGACCCTGCACCAGTCGGTGCAAACCCTGTTGTGCCACCATTGCGGCTTCACCCAGGGGGTACCTGAAGTCTGTCCGGAATGTGGCCATAACGAAATCAAACACTATGGCATTGGTACCGAACAACTTGAGCAAGGTTTGACGCAGCGCTATCCGGATACCCCGGTGCTGCGTATCGACCGAGATGTGATCGCATCTCGTGACGCACTGAAGTCGCGGCTGCAACAACTGCAAAGCGGTGAGCCCTGCATTCTGATCGGTACCCAGATGATCGCCAAGGGTCATGATTATCCGGCGATTACGTTAAGCGTGATACTGGATGCAGATCAGGCGCTTTTCAGCGCTTCCTATCGTGCCAGCGAACGCCTCGCACAAACCCTGTTCCAAGTTTCTGGACGCTCGGGGCGCGGTGACAATGAGGGCGAGGCAATCCTGCAAACCAGGTTTCCGGATCACCCATCAATGCAGGCGTTAGTCAGGCAGGACTACCGTGAAATAGCGAGCGGCCTGCTGCAGGAACGCCGTCTACTCGGATTTCCGCCTTATGCACGAGTGGTTATTTTTCGCGCCGATGCGTTCGAGCTCAGGCCGGCGCTTGCAAAGCTTGAAGAAATCAGAGCAATATTGGAAACCGCTCGGCGATTCGATGCGCTATCCTGTGTCGGGCCGATGCCGGCATTGATGGCACGTCGCGTGGGTCGCTACCGCGCGCAGTTGTGCCTTATCGCAAAGGACTACCAGGCACTGCGCTCGGTACTGCAGCAATCCCTGCCAGCGATCGAGCAACTCGCCGCTAACGCCCGTGTCGGCTGGAGCATCGATGTCGACGCCTACGACCTCTAAATCTATGATGGCGCCCGGACAAAGGCAATTACCCGAAGTAGAAAATAAATTGTAAAATGTGAAAAATGATGGGTGGCTCAGGCTGAGCAGCTCGGGTAAAATCCACGATCATTTTTCCCATTCGGGTGCGAGTTTTAACTCTTGAAGCAAATCATCAACGATCTGATCGCGCAAGCTCTGCTCGAGCTTGAGCAGGCTTCGCTGATCCCGCCAGAACTCAGTGCCAGCATTCAGGTAACGCCTGCCAGGGACCCGGGTCAGGGCGACTATGCATCGAATATAGCGCTGATGCTGGCGAAACCGGCTGGCATGACGCCGCGTGAATTGGCGGAACTGATCGTTGGCAATCTGCCGAGCGTAGACACGATCGAAAAAGTCGAAGTGGCTGGCCCGGGATTCATCAATTTCTTCATTACCAGCACCGTGAGCCATTCGGTCATCGACAGGATACTCGAGCAGGGTGATAATTTTGGGCGCAGCGCACTTGGCAAGGGGCATAGAATCCAGATCGAATTTGTATCCGCGAATCCAACCGGGCCGTTGCATGTCGGACATGGTCGGGGGGCCGCATATGGAGCGACGTTGGCCAATCTGTTGAGCTACGTCGGCTACGAGGTGCAGAAAGAGTATTACGTCAATGATGCCGGTCGGCAAATGCATATTCTCGGTACCTCCGTGTGGCTGCGATATCTCGAACTCTGTGGGGAAACCGTCACCTTTCCGAGCAATGGTTACCAGGGTGACTATGTTTGGGACATCGCGGCGACGTTGCATCGCGAAAATGACGAGGGTTTCCGAAAGCCGGTAGCAGAAGTGATGGCTGGTGTCGGTGAAGATGCACCAGCCGGGGACAAGGAAAAACATATTGACGACTTGATCGCGAATGCGCAGTTGTTGTTGGGCGAGGAGAAGTACCGCATCGTGTTCGACCTTGCTTTGGTTATCCTGGTCGACGTGATTCGGAACGATCTGCATGCATTCGGGGTTGATTTCGATAACTGGTTTTCGGAGCGTTCGTTGACCGACGAAGGCTTGATTGACCAGGCTATACAGCGCCTACAGGACAGTGCTAACGTCTATGAACAGGACGGTGCGCAATGGTTTCGCTCCACCGATTTTGGCGATGAGAAAGATCGCGTGGTGCGTCGTGAAAATGGGCAGACCACCTATTTTGCTTCCGATATTGCCTACCACATGAACAAGTTCGATCGCGGTTTCAACAAGGTCATTAATATCTGGGGTGCAGACCATCACGGTTATACACCACGTGTCAAAGCGTCGATGAGTGCACTGGGTTACGATGCTGATAACCTCGAGGTTCACTTAGTGCAATTCGCCAACTTGTTCGAAAATGGTGAGAAGATTTCGATGTCGACGCGTTCCGGGGAATTTGTCACGCTCAGGCAACTGCGTGAAGATGTTGGTCTGGATGCGGCGCGATTCTTCTACGTGATGCGCAAGGCAGAACACCATATGGATTTCGACCTCAACCTGGCGCGTGAGCAATCCAACGATAATCCGGTGTATTACCTGCAATACGCGCATGCGCGTATTTGCAGTGTTAAGCGGCAGTGTACTGACAAGGGAATTAAACTGGCCATAAAGGATGCTGACTTGACACGGCTCGAAAACTCTCACGAGCAAGCCCTGGTGAAGCAGCTAAGCCTGTTTCCGGATCAGGTGGAATCGGCCGCCATTCGCCGCGAACCTCACCTGATGGTTAACTATTTGCGAGAGCTCGCTAACCAATTCCACTCCTGGTATAACGCGCACCAGTTTATCGTCGATGATGTTGAATTGCGTGATGCGCGCATCGCGCTGGCGTCTGCGATAAGCCAGGTGCTGCGTAATGGTCTTCAGTTAATGGGTGTTTCGGCACCCGAAACAATGTAACGCTTCTAATGGCACAAAAACAATCGACTTCACCGTTACTCTGGGTATTTTTGTTACTGGTGCTGGGCTCATTTATGGCCTTCGTCCTGTTTCTCGATCAAAAGATTGTTAATAACGGTGCCGGTGACAGTCAGCAGCAGGAATCGACCGGTAGCAAGAATAAACCGACCATCGATTTTTACTCGGTATTACCGCAGCGAAAAGTCGAAATTCCGATTTCGGAAGAAGAACGTGCCGCGATCGAAAACCCGAGCATCAACAAGGAGGTTGTCGATCAATCGATATTGCAGGTCGGTTCTTTCCAGAGCGCAGATGAAGCCGACAGCCTGAAGGCGCAGCTGGCATTCCTGGGCCTGAAGGCAACTATAAAATCCGCTGTCGTCAGCGATGAAACCTGGCATCGCGTGCAACTCGGGCCCTTTGCCAGCGAAACCAAATTGTCACGTGCCAAAAACCTGCTGATCGAAAATGAAATCAAGTACATGCAGCGTAGCCTGCCAAATTAATGCTACGGTCGAAACTTCGGCGGTGATTTAAGTCAGCTATAGAGGTCAAGCAAGAACCAGTCCGGCACCAGGTCGCGTGAAGTGCTGAGTAGCTGTTCGTGGCTGCGGAAATTGGCGCAATGTGTTTCCACCAGTGCCCAGAATGCCCTGGAATGATTGAGGTGACGCGTATGGCAAAGTTCGTGAATCATCAGGTATTCCACCGTCTTTGCCGGTAAAAATAATAACTGATCATTGAGGCTGATGTTACCTTGTAGCGAGCAACTGCCCCAACGGGTTTTTTGGCTACGGACACTTAATTTATTAAATGCGAGACCTGTCCGCATCGATATTTCACTGAGCAGTGCCGGAAACGATTTCCGAGCCTTGCATCGTATCCAGGCGCGTAACTCCTGGATTCGCTCACGATGGCCGCTCGCCTGGATGACTATTTGATCAGCGCTTGGCTCGTCGAATAATTCGAAATTGAATTGCAGTGGATCACCCCGGTAAATTACCGGGGTCGAACTGTTGTTGAAAGCGAGAGACAGAAATTGCGGCAGGCGTATGGACTGACGCAGCTTTGACTGCTGTGCGAGTTGATGTCGTGCCCAGGCTTCATGCTTTGCGACCAGGTCCGGAACCTGATTGCGTGGGAACCGCGTCGGAATTACCACTTCAAGCCCGCCATACGGTTTGATTTGCAGCCTGGCGTATCGCGCCCGCGGCGATATGCGCAGTTTCCACTGCAGCGCTAACGGTGATACGGTTTCTTCGTCGACCATAAAATTTCCCTACAAACCTGACATGATTTCGATCTCGACTGCCTGAATATCATCCGGGTGACCTTCGATGACGAAGACATCATCGGGCTTAAATTCAACCTCGACGAGCGGGTTGTTGCTGCTGACGCCGTTACGACGCAACGCAATAATTTTAACCTTGTCGAGACTTTTCAAGGATTCGATGCTGTGACCAACGGCAGAATAAGTGCCGAGTATTTCGATACTGTGCATATGGTGATGGTCGGGTGTATCGAGATCGACGTCGTCCGCGCTGTGAAAAAATGCACGTACCCGGGCGTAGTGCCCTTCACGTGCCTCGTCGAGCATTTCGTCGATGGAATGCGGATCCTCACCCAGCGCGGTCAATGTATGCCTGGCTAGCATCATACTCGATTCGACCGTATCCGGGATCACCACATCGGCACCGCACTCGAGCAGGTGCTCAAGATGGCGATCGTCGCGGGTTCGAATGATCATCGGGATGTCTTTGCTTAACTCGCGCGCGGTTTTGGCGATATGCTCGCTGGCCTTGAGTTCGGTAAATGAAATGACCAGTACC
>CAXMNA010000107.1:0-5228 GCA_964194715.1 uncultured Gammaproteobacteria bacterium | reverse complement strand
AGGAAACGAATAGCCATATCAACAAGGTCTTGTAACATAGGACGAGGTAAGTCGGCATCACTCAAATGGGTTAATCCTGTATTTTGTCGATCAAAGTTGTAATTAAAGTGAAATCTTAACTTGAATCCGCGAGCGTCCGCTACTGGCCGTTCTCAGACTCTGAACAATCACTTTTCAGCGTCTGCTTTAGAGAAAATAGACTCTCGGAAGCGATTTTTCAGGAGCTATTAACGACCCATAGCCGACTCTGAGGACATCAGGTAGCAGCGTCATCCCCGCGCAAGCAGGGATCTTACAATAATGGCTTTTTACAAGATTCCCGCTTGCGCGGAACCCCGCGTCCGCGGGGGGTGACATTATTCGAGGTGGGATGACGCTTGACGACGTTAGCTAAGTTCGCCGCGTGCCGGATAGTCATTTTCCAATGCAAACTTGAGCGCACCGATAATCTCCCGGAAATGCGGACGCGCAAAGGGCATGGTGCTGACCTGGGCCCAGTAAAGCGTGTCATCCGGGCGTACGATGAAAAGCCCTGGCTCGCTGAATTCATCGGGTTCCTCGATACCTATCGAAGTTTTTCCGCGGCCTGCAGAACGATGCAAACCCCAGTCCTTGGCTTGCTCTGCGATAACTCCGTAGCCGATATCGATATTACTTAGACTCCAATCCTGGCGCGCCTGCTCGGCACGTTCTCGACCATCCCCGCTCAGTACCAGGGTCGAAACGCCGATTTCGGCAAATTCACCAGCAAGCTTGTCCAGTTCACCAATGTACTTGCTGCATATTGGACAATGCAGGCCTCGATAAAAAACGACCATTGTGAAATTTTCAGGGCTTTGATCGGCTAGCGACCAGGTGCCATCGAGGGTATCGACTTCCAGTGCGGGCACTGGCTGACGGGGTTTAAGTACATTCATCAGGGACTCCTGTTAGGTTGATACCTGTCAATAAGTGGAAAGCTCGACAGTGTTAGCTTTTTTCAAGCAAAAAACAATGGGATAGGAATATGGCTGACACCAAAACAGCAACTCTGATCGAGGCCGACGCCAGTGAATCCATTTGGGAGAAATGCAGCGCAAGGCGCTCGATTTGTAACAGAAGTCGGCCAGCAAGGCGTTAAAAATTACCGGTTTCGGTTCATTACGAGTTTCAATACACTAGCGGGCCAAGTAAAAGAACCAAACGAGAATCCGTTTGACCACCCAGACTCACATCGCCGTGATCGGCGCCGGGATCGTCGGCTGCAGCTGCGCGTTGTGGTTACAGAAGAAAGGCTTTGCGGTAACTCTGATCGACCCCGAGGATCCGGGCTCGGGTACCTCGTCAGGAAACGCCTGCACCATTGCCGAGTACGGCTGCGTGCCGGTTAATAGCCCGGATCTGTTCCGGCGTTTGCCATCACTGCTTTTCTCCAGTGAAAGCCCCCTGAGCCTTGACCCCAGGTATGTGTTGTCGCATCCCGCGTGGATGATCTCATTCCTGTTGAATTGCCGTGAGCAAAAGGTAGCCCGAATTATCCGCTTGCTTGGTAAGTTACTGACCAAGGTCTATGACGGCCTCGATCCACTGCTCGACATGGCGGATGCACGTGATCTATTGTCTCAACAGGGTTTCATGCATGTTTATGTCAATCAGCGTGAATTCGACGCTGCAAAACGAGCCAACAAAGCGCGTCGTGAGCAGGGCTCGGATTTCGTTGAACTCGATCAGGGTGATATCCGCGACCTTGAACCCAATTTGAAAATACCATTCGAGCGTGGATTGTTGTTCGACAGCATCAGTCACGTGCTGAATCCGTTGACACTCTGCCAGCGGTACGTGGAGTGTTTCAAGCGCAACCAGGGACAGCTGCTACGTCATCGCGCACTTGAAATCATACATGGTGACGGCTCGGTACAGATTAGACTTGATAACGGTGAAACCGTCGACGCCGAACGCGTTGTCATTGCCGCCGGCGCATTCTCGAAATCCATCGATGGGATTCCGATGCAATCGTTGAAACTCGATACCGAGCGCGGCTACCACGTGCAGTACAACAATATGCAGCATTTGCTGAAACGCCCGGTCAGCTGGCATCACGCCGGATTTTATGCAACGCCGATGAACCAGGGAATGCGCTTCGCCGGAACCATCGAAATTGCGGGCAACAACAAGGAAAAAAACCCACGGATTATCAACTACCTGAACCGCAAGGCGCACGAAATGCTCGAGCTGCCCGAACGGCCCGACGAAGAATGGCTCGGATTTCGCCCCACCTGTCCGGATGCATTGCCCGTCATCGGTTTCAGCACGACCTCGGAGTACATCCTGTTTGCTTTCGGGCATCAGCACCTCGGCCTGACATTGGCCGGGATCACCGGTAAGCTCATCGCTGAACTAGCCAACCGGGAAGAACCGAGCCACAATATAACCCCCTTCAGTCCGAGAAGATTTCTATAACAATGCGATTTGACGATAAAAAGGTAGTCGTAACCGGTGGAACCGGCGGCATCGGCCAGGCGTTGGTCGAGTTATTCGCCCGCGAGGGTGCTCATGTGCTGTTTTCCGATCGTAGCGAAGAAGATTGCAGCGACCTCAGTAATGTATTGAGTCGCAAGGGCCTCGAGGCGAGCTATCTGGCGGGTGATTTGCGCCAGAAGTCCTACTGCGAATCGCTAATCAGCCAGGCCGTGGAACAGTTGGGTGGTATCGATATTCTGATTAACAATGCAGGGATCATCCCGCGCGGAAACATCCTCGAAACTAACGACGATATGTGGTTTAGCGCGCTGGACGTCAACCTGACCGCGGTTTTTTTCCTGTGCCGGGCCGCGATTCCGCATATGCAGCAGGCAGGCGGCGGTGCGATTGTAAATACTTCATCGGCCTGGGGCATTTATCCCGGCCCTGATCATATTGCCTATTGCACCAGCAAGGCGGCGGTGGCCGCGCTGACTAAAAACCTGGGTCGGGATCACGCCCCTGATGGCATCCGCGTCAACGCGGTGTGCCCCAACGAAGTTAATACCCCGATGCTGCGCAGCGGCTTTATCCGTCGCGGGATCGATCCGGTTAATGCAGTCGAGGATCTTGGCAAGACAGTACCGCTGGGGCACATCGCGGAACCCGAGGAAATTGCTGACGTAATTGCGTTTCTCGCATCACAAGACGCACGCTATGTTTGTGGTGCAACCGTCGAAGTGACCGGCGCCAAACCCGTATATGACTAAACGATGACTAACCTTGAAGGCAAGGTTATTGTCATTACCGGCGGTGGTCAGGGTATTGGTCTTGGTATCAGCCAGGCGATGCTTGCGTCCGGGGCAGCAATCCTGGTAGCACAACGCAACCCGCTACCGTCGGAGCTTGCAAACCAGGACTGGGTACACTGGGTCGAGGCAGATCTTTCGCAAGCGGAAAGTTATGCAGGTGTTGCAAACGCTGCACAACAAACATTTGGTAAGGTCGACGTGCTTATCAATAACGCCGGGTTCATGTTCGAAAAAACACTCGACGATATGCAACTTGAAGAATGGAACCGGATGCTCGCGGTCAACTTGACCGCGCCCGTGTTTTTAAGCCAGCAGTTATTACCGCTGCTACGCGCCGACAACGGTGGCAGCATTATCAACATTGGTTCGATCGAAGGTCTCGCCGCTAATCCCGAACATGCTGCCTACTGCGCTTCCAAGGGTGGTGTGCATGCGCTAACCCGAGCCATGGCGGTCGACCTTGGCAAGGAGAATATCCGTGTTAATGCGATCGCCCCTGGTTGGATACGGTCCGATTTGAGTGACGATTACCTCAATGCGCAGCACGATCCGGATACCGCCTGGGAGGATTTGTATAAAATGCACCCGTGCGGACGAATTGGCGAACCTGAAGATGTCGGCAAGCTCGCCGTTTACCTCGCGAGCGACGATTCGACCTTTGTCACTGGTCAAGTTATTGTTATCGATGGTGGCAGAACCAGCAAACTACCGTTGCCCTTTTAATCAGAACCGCTAATACAAGGTTTAACAACTGATGACTGCAGTAGATAAATTATTAAAGGGTTACCGAAATTATCGCGACGGATCCTACGAGCAAAGCCGCCCATTAATCGAGGGCCTGGTAGCCCGTGGACAACATCCGCAAGTGGCGGTGATTGCCTGTTCCGATTCGCGTGTTGATCCGGCCATCCTGTTTCAGGCGGATCCGGGAGATTTGTTTGTGGTTCGAAATGTCGCCAACCTGGTGCCTCCGATGGAGCTCGAGGGTACCTATCACGGCACCAGTGCCGCACTGGAATTCGCGATACTGGGACTGAATGTGAAACACCTGGTAGTGCTTGGCCACGCCCACTGCGGCGGTATCAAGTTGATGATGGACCCTAAGCCCTATGACATTGCCTTTAAGTTCGTCCCCTCCTGGGTATCGATGCTGAGCGCCGCCCACCGCCGGGTGCTCGCAACCATGTCAAATGCAGGGGAAGAAGCCTGCACCCGGGCCTGCGAACAGAACGCGGTGCTGGTATCGCTCGAGAACCTGACCACGTTTCCGTGGGTACGCGAGCGGGTCGAGTCGGGTGCGCTACAGCTGCATGGCTGGTACGTCGACATCGCCGGCCCCGAGCTTAGCGCCTATGACTGGGAAGCGGGAAAATTCACACCAATTGCCTAACCTGGCCGCGCGCTATAGCAATATAACGGCAGATTTGTCAAATCAGCAGCCCAGTCGACACTAATCCCCTACCGCTAGCCAGCCTTGACAGGGTGTTAGTGTTTCCGTAGATTCGATCAGGCTAATAAGAATGAGGCTTTAGGTCCGACTCACGATAATCGGATACTAGAGTAAATAACTCGACACGCTAGAGGGCAATCCAATGATCAAGACAATAACTCACAGGGCGCTATGCGCTTTTCTTCTCACCACATTTACGTTAGCCGTTACCCAGGCCTACGCCGCCAATGACCGTTTCATGAAGGTCATGGAACGCGGTGTGCTGGTGGTCGGGGTAAAAGCCGATTACAAACCCTGGGGATTTCGCGATTCCAGCGGTAAATTGGTCGGCATGGAAATCGACATGGCCCAGGACGTTGCCGACGCACTCGGAGTCAAACTCGAACTGATACCGGTGCAGTCGTCCAACCGCATGCAATTCCTGGAGCAAGGCAAGATTGATCTGATGATCGCGACCATGTCCGACAAGGCCAATCGCCGTAAGGTGGTCGGAATTCCGCAACCCAACTACTACACCTCGGGCACCA
>CAXMNA010000106.1:0-1822 GCA_964194715.1 uncultured Gammaproteobacteria bacterium | reverse complement strand
TTTGTCGCCGAACTGAAAGGCATCAGTTGTGACGAGGTCAACGTCAATGTTATCGGCGGCCATAGTGGCGTGACCATATTGCCCCTGTTATCGAGTATCCCCGGGGTAAAACTGGGCCAGGACGAAATCGAAAGCCTGACGCCACGTATCCAGGAAGCGGGAACCGAAGTAGTCGAAGCCAAGGCCGGGGCCGGTTCGGCAACCCTGTCGATGGCGCAGGCCGCAGCGCGCTTTACCCTGTCGCTGGTCGCCGCGTTAAACGGTGAATCAGTTGTAGAGTGTTGTTTCGTACAAACCGGTGAGGATACCAGCAGTTTCCACGCGCAGCCGGTGCAGCTCGGCAAGAACGGTGTCGAGTCGATTCCAGCCCTCCCGACACTGAGCGACTACGAGCAACAGCTTCGTGAGGATATGCGCTCCATCCTCGATGCTAACATCAGCAAGGGGCTCGAATTCACTAATTTGTAGACTGGAGAGCAAAATCCCGGAATTGTGCTGACAAAACTGAACAATGCAGGATTCGGAATTTAATATCGAAACCATCGAGACCCTCGATGCCGGGGGAAAGCTCCAGCGCCCGCTACCCGAAGGTCTTGACGACCGTGACAAGCTTGTCAGTCTTTACCAGTTGATGGTGTTGACCCGGGTGTTTGACCGCGCCGCGATCAATCTTCAACGCACCGGGGCGATGGGTACCTATCCCTCCTGCGAAGGGCAGGAGGCAATTGGAACCGGCATCGGGTTCGCGATGCGCGATAACGACGTTCTGGTACCCTATTACCGCGATGTCGCGACCCAGATCCACCGCGACGTGCTAATGGAAGAGATTCTGGTCTACTGGGGTGGTGATGAGCGTGGTCAAAACTATCAGCGCCAGTCGCAGGATTTTCCCGTTTGCATACCAATCGCGACCCAGTCCTGCCATGCGGTAGGAGTCGCCTACGCGATCAAGTATCGAAAGCAGGATCGCGCGGTAGTGACCACCTGTGGTGATGGCGCTACATCAAAGGGAGATTTTTACGAATCGATCAATATCGCCGGCGCGATGGGCTTACCGGTGGTTTTCGTGGTGAACAATAATCAATGGGCAATTTCCGTCCCGCTCGAAAAACAAACCGCCGCCGAAACAATAGCGCAAAAGGCTATTGCGGCTGGTATCAAGGGTATACGCGTGGACGGTAACGACCCGATCGCGGTGTACGAGGTAATGATCGAGGCGCTCGAACGTGCCAGGCGTGACCATCGACCGACACTGGTAGAGGCCCTCAGTTACCGGCTATGCGACCACACCACGGCCGATGACGCAACGCGCTACCGCGATGCGAAGGAATACGATAAGGCGCGCGAGATCGAACCATTGATTCGATTCAAACGCTTACTGCAAAACGAGTATGAATGGAGCGATGCAGACGACAAGGCGCTTTACGACGACTGTGATGATCGAGTAAAAAAGGCTACCGAGGTCTACCAGGCCACCACAGACCAGGCAGCCGGCGAGTTTTTTGACCATATGTTTGCCGAGCTGCCCACCGACCTGGCGCGTCAGAAAAAAGCATGGCTCGATGCGGTGAAGCGTGGCTGATTTAACCCTGATTGAGGCAGTCAACCAGGCATTCGCTTATGAAATGCGCAACGATAAAGACGTGGTTTTGCTCGGTGAAGATGTCGGCGTTAACGGCGGCGTGTTCCGGGCTACCGATGGCTTGATCGACGAATTTGGCAGTGATCGGGTAGTCGATACGCCGCTCGCCGAATCGGTAATCGTCGGCATGGGAATCGGTATGGCGGCGCAGGGATTGAAGCCTATTGTCGAACTCCAGTT
>CAXMNA010000105.1:0-37501 GCA_964194715.1 uncultured Gammaproteobacteria bacterium | reverse complement strand
CCAGGTCATGGTTTACTCCTGTCTAATAGACGACTTTTAACGTAAAAACACATGCGTCAAATATTTTTCACACAAGCCCATTATTTATCAATTCCAGAGTGAAAGACAATGTTAAGATAACGCGGATTTAACAACCCAACTGTAGAGCCAACGTTGTCATTTTTACGGGCGGTACCGCCCATCCTTTTATTACTTGCATGCTCCAGCCTGTGGCTTTCGGTTGCCCAGGCGCAATCCCCCATATCGCCGGAAACAGGCGTCACGGTCGAGTTGTTCGAAAGCCGTATCCAGGAAATCGACGCGTCGACTGATTTAGACGAGAAAAGTAAACAGGCGTTACACGATCTTTACCGTAAGACCATCAGCCAGATAGTGCAGAGACAATCCCATGAAATTGCTACGGATGGGTTTGTCAAGGCGCGTGAATCGGCACCAAAACAGTCGGCAGCGCTTCGACAGCAACTGGAAAATCTGGAAACCACGGATATGCAGCAGCTTCCGGACGCGTTGCTGCGTCAACCGTTGCCGCAACTCGAGCAGCAGCTGCTCAGCGAAAAAGCGAATCTGTCCGGCCTGTCCAGCAACCTGGTTGATATAGAAGTTTCGCTGGAAACCCAGGCGCAGCGTTCGCAGCTGGCACGCGATCGGCTAAATGAGGCCAGGCAGCGTCAACCTGAAATTGCGGGCGCACTACAAACACCACCACCTGAGAATCAATTGCCTCGACTGGTCGAAGCCCGGCGCTGGTCGCTGGAGCAGGAGGCCGGGGCACTTTCTGCCGAGATCGAGATGTTAAACCAGGAGTTGCTGAGTCAACCGATGCGGATCGAATTGCTCGGCGTGCAGCGCGACAAGGCGACGCTGGAGTTGAACCGGCAGTCAAATTACGTCGAACTGCTTGCAAAGCTGGTTGCCGAGCGACGCCTCAGCGACGCCGAAACGGTAAAAGAGGAAACCGAAGAGACAGAGCGCCAGGCTTTTGGAAAACACCAGCTGTTGCAGGAAATTGCGCAGAACAACACACGGCTGAGTGACGAATTAAACCAGCTGGTGGCTGAGCTTGAGAGCGCTAACGCTGCAGAGAACATTGCTGCCAGCAGGGTCAAGCGCATTACCGATAACTTTCGCCTGGCGCGCCAGAAGCTCGATATCGCCGGCTTAAGCGAGGCATTCGGTCAGGTATTACTGCAGCAGCGACGAAGTTTACCGGATTCCAGCGATTTTAAAGCCGCCGAAAAGCGCCGCCAACGCCTGGTAATCGACTCCAGCCTGCGGCAGATTCGAAATCAGCAAGAACGGGCTCGGTTGCGTGATATCAATCTTTATGTCGATGATCTGGTGGTGGATCTGTCGGAGACCTGGAAGAACCTGTTACGCGTTGACCTATTGGCGCTTGCCGAACAACGGCGTGATTTGCTCGACAAGGCCATTGCATCGGATGACACTTATTTGCAGGCGCTGAGTGAACTCGATTTTACCCAGCGGCAATTGTCGGAGACGGTCACGGCTTATAACGACTTTCTCGATGAGCGCCTGTTGTGGATTCGCACTGGCAAGCCCCCTTCCTGGCAAACGCTGGAGTCAGCCGGTGAGGATATTGCCGTCTTCGCTTCCCCGCAGCACTGGCTGCATCTGGGACGGGCGTTGGTATTGCCGGACTCGTTCCCGTGGGTTTTATTAATGGGTCTCGCATTATTTGTCTTGTTGATGAAAATAACTGGAATACTGCGTGCATCGCTCGAACGCAGTGGCCGCAACGTGGGGCAGATGCGCCATGATCGCTACATTACAACCCTGAGAGCGCTGATGCTAACCCTGGTGCTGGCATTGCCGTGGCCAGTACTGTTTACGGCACTCGGTTTACACTTTCAGTTCGTACAGAGCATCGATTCGTTTGATCTTGAAACCCACATCTACCAGACTGGCGAATGGACCGGGCAGTTCGTGCCCGCGATAGGTGTCGCATTCTATAGAATCGCACTTTATACCTTCTACTTCGTTGCGTTTCGTATTTTCTGTGAACCCGGTGGGCTCGCGGTCACCCATTTTGGCTGGAACCCGGCAACCGCCAAACGGCTGCGTCACGAAACACGACGCCTGATGTGGATCTTCCTGCCGGCGGTTTTTCTACTGGTTACCTCGGTCACCTACGATCCTGCCGCGTTGGCCGGTGGCTTGAGCCGGCTGTGTTTTGTTATCGTTATGGCGGCGCTGGCCTGGTTCTTCGGTCGCATCCTGTCGCCACATCGTGGGGTGGCGGGCAACGACCATGCGGCCAAGCGCGACAATCCATGGGTGTTGTTGCGCTATCTTTTGGTCGCGCTCGGGTTTGCATTGCCGGTCATGCTGGCGTTACTGGCAATAGCGGGATATACCTATACCGCGGTAGAGTTAGGCGCCCGCATGGTGGATACTTTTTGGTTGATCGTCGCGATTATCCTTATTCATCAGCTCGTGGTGCGCTGGTTATTGTTGACCGAGCGCCAACTTGCGTTTAACGATGCGTTGGAAAGACATCGAGCGCAGCGTGCCGCGCAAGAAGACGCGGAAGGTGAGACAGCCGCCGGTGAGATTGACCACTTTCAACCGCCGGAAGAGCCGGAGATCGACTTCGAGGCGCTCAGTGACGATACGTCCAAGCTGATTAATACCGCGCTGGTGCTGGTTGCTGCGGTTGGCCTGTTAATCATCTGGTCTGACGTCTTCCCGGCCCTGAGCATTCTTGATCGAGTCTCGATGTGGCAGTACAGCACGGTTGTCGACGGTGTGGAGCAGTTGGTTCCGGTCACGTTGAAAGACGTGATTTTTGGCGTGTTGGCGATCGTGATCATTATCGCCGGCGCACGCCGCCTGCCGGCGCTGCTCGAGTTTGTGCTGCTGGCGCGCCTCGATATCACCGCCGGCAGTCGTTATGCAGCAACAACCCTGACCCAGTACGCTATTGTTACGATCGGAATAGTGCTCGTGTTTAACCTGCTCGGCGGCAGGTGGTCGGAGATCCAGTGGCTGATTGCAGCACTGGGTGTCGGTATCGGTTTCGGCTTGCAGGAGATCGTGGCCAATTTTATCTGCGGGTTGATCCTGCTGTTCGAACGACCGATCCGGATAGGTGACGTGGTCACGGTGGGTAATACCGATGGGGTTGTAACCGGGATTCGCATCCGTTCCACCACGATTCGTAACTGGGACCAGCAGGAACTGCTGGTACCCAACAAGGAATTCATTACCGGTCGATTGCTCAACTGGACGCTATCAGACCCGGTGACGCGTATCGTGATTCCGGTCGGCATCGCTTATGGCAGCGATGTGACCCGGGCGATCCGGCTGGTTCAGGAAGCCGCCGACGAACATGAACGCGTGCTTGATGAACCGGCGACGCTGGTAACTTTCGATGCCTTCGGCGACAGTTCGCTGACGATAATGTTGCGCTGTTTTATCGGCTCGATGGATTACTGGCGGCAAACCATCAGCGAGCTTCACCAGGCCATCAATAAAAAATTCACCGAAGCTGGAATTGTCGTCGCGTTCGCGCAGCGCGATATCCATCTGGACACTTCAAAACCGCTCGATGTGCGTATCCACAAAGTGCAAACCGAAACCCAGGAATGATCTGTCCCGGGCTGACTGCAGGAGAAATCCTGGAGTTCACCAACTGATCCACCATCCTTGCCCGGTGTTCCAGGGGTAATTTGTTAAAGGTCCAGCACCAGTTCATCACCCTGCGCGCGCGAAATGCAGGGGCAGAACAATTGATCCTGGTCACGCTCAGCGTCGGACAGGGCCGAGTCGCGGTGATCCGGCTCACCGTCGAGCACTTTCACCGCACAGGTCCTGCAACTGCCGCTGCGACAGCTGTAAAGCGCGTCAATCCCCGCGTCGAGCATAGCATCGAGTACGCTCTGGTCGGCGGCCACTTCGATTTGTTTGCCCGAGCGGCGTAACTCGACCTGAATCGGTTTCGAGTCGGTTATCGGTGCTGCTGAAAAACGCTCGAAGCGTATTCGGTGGAGGTCGATATTAAGGCTGGTTGCGGCGGCGGTGACCGACGTGATCAGACGCTCCGGTCCGCAGATGTAAAATATGGCATTTTCGGGAGCAGCGGATAGCAGCTGTTCAACATCCATATGTTCGTCATCAGCAGAACTATAAAGTTTGATGCAATCGCTGAATTCTCTCTGCAGACGGTCCTTGAAGGCCATGTCTTTGCCGCTGCGAGCGGCGTAATGAATTTGCATCGCGTTGCCACGCGCTTGCAACGCCTGCGCCATCGGCTTAATCGGGGTAATGCCGATCCCACCCGCGATCAGCACCGCAGGGCTGTTGTCGGCATGCAGCGCGAAATTGTTTTGCGGTAACGCACAATTAAGACGCTGCCCGATATCGAAATGCTGGTGTAGTGCTAGCGAGCCGCCGCTACCGTCGTCATTGCGTAGCACCGCGATTTCGTAAATATCACGCCGTTGTGGATTGGAGCAGATTGAATAATGGCGTATGTCGGTTTTGCCATCCGCTAGCCTCACCGGAATTTGTAGGTGCGAACCCGCTTGCACCTCGGGTAATTCACTGCCATCAGGATCGCGCAACTCGTATGCACGAATCTTCGGTGCCAGTTGACGCACCCCTGAAATCACCAGTGGCAACGGACCGTCTCCCAATTCTTTAGGTGAATTGGTTCGGGCGCCACCGGCTTTGAGTTGGTTGAGCTCTTGCAGCAATGGAGCGATGGTAGATTCCATGTCCGCCTCGGTGTAGCGTGGGGTTATGTGTTGTGGACAGTTCCAGTCGAATGCCTCGATATGAATTACAAAGCCGCGTTCGACTATCGCGCGGTAATCTTCCATTTCGAGTTGTGCCAGTAACTCCAGTTCGTCGTCACCGACCAGGCGCACGCGACCGAGCATTTTGAGCCGGGTGCGATTTGGATAATCCATGAAGAACAGGGAAACCCGGTCATCCTTGCACAGGTTACCGACACTGACGTATTGACGATTGCCGCTGAAATCGGCGAAACCAATGGTTTGCGCATCGATGATGCGCACGAAACCAATCGGGCCACCGCGATGTTGCACGTAAGGCCAGCCCGTTTCGCTGACGCTCGCCATGTAAAAACTGTCGCGCGCAGCGATGAAGCTTGTCTCGCGTTCGCTCAGCGAGTTGTTAAAGTCCTCGCCATCATCGAGGGAGGCGTAGCCTGCGCGGCTGCCGAGTTGGCTTTGGACTTCGCGTACCGATTCGGTGAAGGCAATCTCTGCAAATTTGTGTCCCATGAGAGGTGTCCAGGGTTAAAAGTTAATTTTCTTTGAGGTTGATATAACTATAGAGAATTCCGATTGAAATAAGAATATTCAAGAATTACAATATATTATTTCACTAAATGGAATAATATATGGATCGCTTTCATTTGATGAGCGTTTATATAGCGGTCGCGGAAGAGCAGGGATTTGCCAGCGGTGCACGTCGCCTGGGTATGTCACCACCCGCGGTTACCCGTGCCATCGCCGCACTGGAGCAACGCCTCGGCGTCAAGCTGTTAAATCGAACCACTCGTCACGTGCGTACCACCGAAGCGGGACAGCGATACCTGGAAGATGCGCGTCGTGTGCTGGCAGAGGCCGACGCCGTTGATGAAGCGATCAGTGGTGCCAATGCCGAACCACGTGGGCATCTGGCGATTACCGCACCAGTAATGTTCGGACGCATGTTTGTAATGCCGGGGATCGCCGAATACTTGCAGCACTTCCCTGATACCGAAATTTCCGCACTGTTTCTCGACCGGGACGTGAATCTGCTGGAGGAGGGTATCGATGTCGCGGTACGCATCGGTGAATTACCGGACTCGAGCATGCGCGCTGTGCCGGTGGGATCGGTACGACAGGTCGTCTGCGCCTCGCCCGGGTATCTGCGACACAACGGCAGACCATCAAGCCCTGAAGATTTAGCTAATCATTCGATAATCCTGTCTAGCGCCGTCAGCGATGCTCCAGCCTGGAGATTTAGCAGCGAGCAGGGTATGCGGACCCAGCGACTAAAGCCTCGCCTGGTCGTCAACACAAACGACGCTGCGATCGAAGCTGCAGTGCGGGATTTTGGTGTTACCCGATTATTGTCTTATCAGGTTGCACCGCATCTTGCCGACGCGAGCCTCGAAATTATCCTGGAAACATTTGAACCCGAACCAAAACCGATTCATATTGTGCATCGCGAAGGCCGCTTTTCCTCCGCTACGGCGCGCAGCTTCATCGACTTTATCGGCGCTCGGTTACGCAGTGATGGGGTGCTTATCTGACCCTGGTCTGCTCCTTTTGATGGGCAATCCGTTCAGTACACCAGGGAATTCAGCCCGGCCGCGAAGTAGCGTTGCACGATCTGGTTCAGTTCCTCTGGCAGCTGTTCGTCTTCGCGCCCGCCATATCGCTGATAAAGGTCTTCTGCCATAGTGGCGAACAGATCCAGCATGGTGGGATCGAAATGCGTACCACGGCTCTGTTCGAGGATTTGCATCGTTTCTTCAAATGGGAACGGTTCTTTGTAAGGCCGGCGTGAAGTAAGCGCATCGAAAACGTCAGTAATGGCAAAGATGCGTGCCCCAAGTGGTATCTTTTCTCCCCGCAGCTGCTGCGGGTAACCGCTACCATCAAATTTTTCATGGTGAGAGCCGACGATGTCGATGGCATCGTCCAGCCAACTAGATCGATTTATGATCTCAAGCCCCTGGTCCACGTGAGTCTTCATGGTGTCAAATTCAGCATCGTTGAGCCGTCCTGGTTTATGCAGGATATGGTCACGGATGCCAATTTTTCCAACGTCATGCAGGAACGCTCCCTTAATGAGCCCGCGTATTGTTTCGGTGTCGAGTCCCGCGGCCTCGGCCAGGTGGACGGCATAGAGCGTGACGCGATAATTGTGTGCATCGGTATCACTGTCACGTTTGGCAATCGAGTTACCCAGCACCTGGATTGTTTCCAGATTGGCACTAAGCAGGCGTTCAGAAAAATTAGCGAGACGATTTATCAATGACAGGATTACCGGGTAAAGCAGCAGGCTGGTTGCGATCACGATCAGCATGACATAACCCGCCGTACGGAATGCTTCGCTGCGCGCTGTGGTAATAGCCGAATCCGAAATTGCGTACAGACCCTCGCCATAAACGACCAATGCTCCCGTTTTATCGGCAATGGCAATCGCGACATGTATGTAGGGGCGTCCATTAATCTGGATCGTGTCGCGCCAGGGTTCATCCAGGCCAGGAAAATGCAATGAGGACTGCTCCAGAAAGTTGTTGAGCTGTGTCGGCTCAGGTCCACCGGGCATGCTGCTATGCGCCAAAGTTTTACCGTCAGGCGTGTAGAAACGCCCATACACAAAGTGTCCGTAGCGTGAAATGACACGGTAGTCGGGTACCTCATCGAGGGCTTGTTGGATTGCCGTGGCAAGCGTATTCCCGGGTTCAGCACCGATGGCACGTACGCGAACTCTAAGCCGCTCGATCGCATTTACTGCATGAATGATTGCCGCCTGACCGATGTCGTCGTAACGCGTCAGGTAAGTGGCCATGCTGAGCAAGATAGCAATCAGGCTGCCACCGATTAGCAGGCGCACAGCGAGCCTGCGGTGAATAAAAGATTTCAGTCCGTATTGATGCGTATTCATATGCAATTGATTTTATCGGTACAGGCCTAAGCAGCGATTTGGCTTCGCAAACTTAAGTTAAATTAATAGAATGACGTTGGTGCGGATTATAGCGCCACCACGGGACCTTGCTGCGACAAAAATCCTATTTAGCCTTGCCGGGCTTTTTTTATCGAGGCCTTGGATTTTTCCCTGGCACTAACGGACTTTTTCCTGGTCGATTTTTTTGCTGCAGGCATGATTATCTCCCTCCAGGGTTGTTGTCAGTTTTCAGGGTACAGAAAACTGACAAAGTATTGAAGCAAAGTTAACCAGGCGGCACTGAGATTATTTCAATGAAAAATATGCGTTTAGGTGTAATAGCCTTGCTGAAAGAATTCGCTTGGTTTGCGAAAGTCGGCGGTTGAGTCTTGGTACAAGAATTTACTGCAGCAGCTGTTTTAGTTTGGCGACCTCTGTTTCAAGGTCACTGATCCGTTGTTCCAGTTCGGTAACACCGATGCGCACTGAAGGTTCGGTCGAACTCTTGACCTGGACATTGCTCTCGTATGCCTCAACATCGACAGGACCGCAAAACAGATGCATGTACTCTGCATCCTTGCGCCCGGGTGTGCGTGGCAACTTAACCACTAACGCATCGCCGTCGTGCTCAATCAAATTGGTGAGCGCGGTGACGACGTCGGAGTTGTCGTCGAATTGATGCAGGCGTCCACTGCGGGATTTTAATTCACCCGGCGTCTGTGGTCCGCGCAACAATAACAGGCAAACGATCGCAAACTGGGCCGAATCAAATTGCAGTTCGCTGAAAGATGAATTGCAGAAACGTTGTGAATATTTCTCTACCCCTCGTTTGAAATTATCTTCAACGAGCAATAAATGTTTGCTCTCCAAATCCCGAACAGTATGTTGTACCGTGCCCTGTGGGAGGGACATAATCGGGTCGCGGCTGGACTTCTGATTGCAGGCGTTGGTCAGCGCATTAAGCGTTAAGGGGCATTGCTCCGGTGTAGTAACGGACTTCTCCAACAGGCAACCGATAACACGGGCTTCATTGACGGATAGATTCAGCGGTAGCATCAGGGTTATGTCGTGTGGTTACGTGTTAATAGAGTATAGAACAGGTACAGGCTATTCCAGATAAATAGCGCGCAACCGAAGCGGCATGTTAGCTTAAAAGAGTCGACTGCCCGGGTAATGGACGTCACACATTTTTAACGACCACACTTGCGCTCGCGACTTGCTCGCCCTCGGAAGTTAATTCAATGGATTCTTCGTAAAATAAAACATCGACCCCTGATACTGCTGCACGTAAATCACCAGGTGCTACCCGATAGCTTAAACTGGCAGGACCTATCACTTCCTGGTCGGTGATCAGATGTTCTTCGCAGATTAGATAGCCGCCGGGTGCCAGGCAGCCGCACAGTTGGGTGATGAGTGCAAGATCGACGTACCACATAATAATGATCAGGTCATAATCCTTGTCGAATGGATAATGTTCATCCAGATCATGCTCTATCCAGTTAATGTCGAGATCCTGGCTTTCGGCTATTTGTCTGGCCTGGTTCAGGCCTTCAGCGGAAATATCGATCGCATCGACCTGATATCCTGTTTGCGCCAGCAATATAGCGTTGCGCCCGGCGCCACAGGCTATGTCTAGTGCACGACCCACGGGTATTCTCGGTAACCAGTCCGCTACTAATGTCACCGGGTTATTTTTGTGATAGTTATCCTCGGCGTATCGTTGATTCCACTTATCGCGGTCTTGTTTACTCATGGTCAGTTAAAAATTCAGAAATTGCAGAATTAAGAGGGCTCAATTGCGACGTATGAATTTAGATTCAAACATCAAGGTTCACCCTCGACGTCCGAGTAGTGAATTCGTCCGTTTTCATCAACCCAGCTGAATATTTTGACTTCCTCCTCTGATATCTCTTGCAAGCTATCATCAGGTTGAACACTGTTGGAGTTATTGTTCCTGGTATTAGCCGGCGCTGCATTGTCTGCGAAAATAATATCAGCGAGCTCTAACAAGTGGGCATTGGTAAGCAAGTCTATCGCGTTACCGGATTGTACTTTTTGCTGAAACTCGGGGTCGTTTAGAATTTCCTGTGCGCGCTTATTGTTTTTTACACGTTGCGTTCGCTTCCAGATATCGATTATCTGTCTTGCCAGGGCAGCTTCCCCGGCTTGCGTATTATCAGTGGATTCGCCCAACATCCCCGCGGATCTTGCCAGTGCCAGCATATCGGGATTTTTGGCCAGTTGCTGAAAGGCCGGGAGTTTTTTAACCGCTCCAATATCACCGCGGTTTAATACTGCCTGGTTTTTGGGGTCACCCAATAACCTGTTCAGATCGTTGCTGGCCGTGAGTCGTTGCGCATGTTGTGCAATTTCGGCAGGCGCCGCGATCAATGCGGTACTCAGGTTGGTGACTTCGGGTTTGGCCGAAGCCATGGACAGTGCAGTATTGACGGCCTTGCTTGCGACCCGACTGGCAAGGCGTTCTATCCGACTATCTTTTATTTTCGCGACGGCATCCAGATCTTCCACAGGACGCGTATCCCGTACAAAAGCAAAGGTCCAGACAATAACGATCGCGGCTATTACCCCGATCAGCAACCCTACCGTTGCGCCCCCAAGAGATGATGCCACCGAGGTGTCCTCTGTCGCAGGAAGCAGTTTTTCGAACAGCCAGAATAGTAAACTGACCGCAATGGCTGCACCGAAAAATAATACCAGCGCAGTGCTAACATACGAGACGATGCCGTGAAGCTGGTACTGGGATTCCAGGATAGCGGAAACTTGTTCGGTGTAGAAAATGGCGGCGACATAGCCGGCCACAAGGCTTAAAACCCTGGAAACAGATTTGAGTAGACCTCTTTTATAGCCACGGTAGACGAAAAAAAGCACGACAAATATGAATATTAGTAATGACCAGTCCATCAAATGGTGCTCCTAATTTTTTCCCAAGGATCGATGATTGTCAGGTAGTGTCCTTCCTGAACGACGGCCGGCCAGGGTTGCCCCGCAGGTACAATCTCATCGAGAAACGGATCTTGAGCCATGAATAAGTCGCGTGGTGGATGCTTGCCTACACAATAACGCTGAGAACGCGTTATTGCCAGTTTTACGCATCGCGTAGCGCGACGGTGACGTCGGTTTTAAACTGGTCGATATGTTCGTCGATAACCAGGTGGTTGGTCCGGACACTGCCGGCACCGAGCGAGTACAAGCAATTGGGTCACTCGACTGCCCGGTATGATGCCGCGAGTCAGCTCAGAAAGCGTGGTTCTTGTTAGGTAATATCTGTTCATGTTTTACACCGGCTAGTCGGAATATGTTTGGAGGCATCCGTTTCTAATCCGCCTAGTAAATCACCTGGCAGAGAATCGAGTATTGACCTAAATCAGGAATATCCGAATGTATCCGCTGAATAACTACAGTGGTTTATACTGGCGGGGATTCACGCATGCAATTTCACGAATAGTAATGGACGATCAAAACCAAACTGACTGGTTTCAGGATATTGAAACGATTGTTTCCACGCCTTTGAATTTTAAGGCGAAGCTAGCGATTGGCGAGGACGCCTTTACCTCATTGAAAGTCAAGAATACGGTGGTTCAAGCCTGGGATGTTGCTGGTGTGGCGACAACCGCAGCAGTAGTCGCGAAATCTTCGGTTGTGGCATCAACCTTTTTCGCCCCCAGTGGTTTCCTGGCGGCGATAGGCATTGGCACGGCAGTCACTCCGATCGGCTGGGTGATTGCTGCCGGAGTGGTTACCGGGGGCGCCTGGTACGGCATCACTCGGCACCTGAAAAAAGCCTCGGCTAGCCGGCTAACTGTAATTCCAAATTTCATCAATACGCCGCTGGATGTTCTGGCGCTCGGGCTATTCGATTTATTGGTGCCTTTGGCGCTAAAGGTTGCCGCTGTCGAGGGGCTCATCGATGATTCAAAAAGAAAACAAACCCACGACTACTTTGTTAAGGAATGGGGCTACGATCCGAAATTCGTGGTTGCGGGAATGAAGTATATTGAATCGACCCTGAGTGGGTTATCCATCAAGGAACTGGCACAAACCATGGCTGAATTTGCCAGTGAGAATCCAGATTGTAACTTCAAGATGATGTCACAGGAGATACTCGGTTTTCTGCGCAATATCGTGCGAGTTGATGGCAAAATAGATCAGCGAGATGAAAAAGCGATTGAAAACATCGAAGCTATTTTTAGCTCGGCTAATAAATCCTCGCTGAAGAGAAACCTGCAGGCAGGTTGGAGCTCGATCAAGCAAAAAACAGGCAGGATTTTTGCCCGCAATAAATCTGCCGGGGACGCTCCATAAACCCTAAACCGCAGGGCCTGATATATATGCGCCAGGACCAGGGACTCTAACGCCGCCCTCAGGCAAGATCGTATGCGCCGATTCCGACGCGTCTTTGCCGCCAAACGCGCTCACCAGAGCCTCGAAAAAGCCCGACAATTCCAGTGCCATAATGGAGAAATCCACATCAAATTGCGTGGCCACGTCCTTGGCTTCAATCTCGTTGGCCTGCTCCTGTACCAGGTCGGAAAAGCGCAGGCGTTTGATGATTAGCTTTTCGTCAAGCACGCATTCGATGCGCTGTTGCCAGTTCAATGCCAACTTGCTCACGTGCATTCCTGTTTTCAGATGGTTGACAATTTCAGCGGTCGCCAGATCCTGGTTTTTGCAGCGAATCACGCAACTGATGTCGGCATTGTCACGCAGCTCGCATTCTTCGCCGAGCGTAAACTCTTGTCCTGGATGACCACTTTCTACCCATCGCGTCATAACATCAATCGGCAGTTTTTTTGAGACCAGGGGAATCACGGATAACGAACCCAGGGCATCGCGAAGTTCCTGCAGCAACTCCTCGGCACGTTTGGCAGATGCGGCGTTTACCACCAGTAAATTATCGCGTGGCGAAATATAGGCGTAGTGCAAGGATGAACGGGCAAATGCTTTGGGCAGCATGCTAAAGATCACTTCGCCCCGCAAAGAACGGCGTTCTTTACCCGGCAAACTGCGCGCCTCGTGCTCTTCAATTTGCAGTACTTTCTCTTCCAGCGCCTCATTGATTACCGCAGGCGGTAACAGTTTATCTTGCCGTTTGCTGCAAATCATGAGGTAGCCATTGGTTGAATGTACAAATTCACTGCCATGGCGACCTAGCGGCGGCACCCAGCCGGAGCGGGTTGAGTCCTGGCTACCGCAGGGTACAAAACTGTGTTGCTCCAGCTGCTGGCCAAGCGTTGCGGCGTCTAGTTCGAAGGGCTTGGTGAAACGGTAAAGTTGTAAGTTTTTAAACCACATGGATGAAGCCTGTCCTTAAACGCGATGTAGGGGAAATTTCGAGCTGCGCAGTCTAACAGCATCCGATCGAAATGCCATTGTCATCATAGAAAATCGGAGACAGGTCATGATTTTGCCAATCTAATCCCCAGTTCTCTCCGATGAGTACCGGTTGGGTAATATTACTTGGGTTTTTTTGCGGTTAACTTTTTAAGTTTAGCGATCTGTTGCTTCTCCCAGCGCTGGCCGGCTGCCAGCATCATCTTTGCCTTCTGTTCTCCTATTTTGACCAGGGTAATAAAGCGCAGGAGAAATAAGAAACGCCGGTAATTTATCCCGGGCGAAGCGTGAGGGTTCTTTTCTGGCCATTTTTGAAAATTCTTCATCGTGAGATGAAGGTCAGCTTGCGCTAAGCAATCGTCAGGACCAGGGGTCTTAATCGAATTCGGCAATTTGCAATTGTCTGATTTTGTCGCGCAGGTGGGAAGGGGTAAAAGCAATAGCAGCCGCATTGTTTGTTACCGCACTGGTGCAAACCGGCAAGCTACGTAGTGACTCCGGGACGTAACGAAGCGCCAGGCCCGACTTTGAAACTGCTACAAAACAGACTTTTTCGGTAAGCAGCGTTTCGGGAACGCTTGCAATAATTTGGCTATCGATCTTGTCTATCATGCGCTTTAGAAAGGCGTCATCCCAAAATACTGCCCAGGCCCGGAAAAAAATGTCGGCGTAATGCCGTTTGCTGGATGCTGAATCACTATCGATGCGTTTCAATGCTTCCCTCGACAGTTTACCTTCCATGTATTCCGGTTTATGCCGGGTTCGGATTTGCTTCCATTGCTGCCTGGAGGTGCCGATAGAGTACAAGTTTTCGGCAAGTTCAAAATATTCCCGTGTCATGGTGTAACCAGGCAACTTATCCACTTCATCGAGCCCGCATGCGACGATTATCTGGGTTACCTGTTTAAGTGGGATGTCGGATTTCTTGCACAATTCGGACAGATCATATGCCTCACCGGTTTTGACATATTCGGCAAGAATGCCAGCGTCCAGCATCGAGGGTGGCAGATTACGTATTTCCACGGCTCTGCTTATGACGCTATCATCAATCATATACGGGCTCGTTGATTCGACACTCTGTCCCCGGAATTTTAATTTTAAAGCCTTTTTAAATGATATGACTTGGGGCGGGTCAGTGATTCAAAGCCAACCGTAGAGAGTGTACAACCGCGCCCCGAATTTTTTACTCCAGTCCAGGCCAGTGCCGGGTCGAGATAGTCGCAACGGTTCATAAACCAGGTACCGGTTTGAATTTGATTGCCGATTTCAATGGCCGCGTTTTCATCCTGGGTAAATACCACCGCAGTTAAACCGAACTCGCTGTCGTTCATCAGCTGAACCGCTTCTTCGTCACCGCTAACCGACATGATGCCAATCACCGGGCCGAAGGTTTCTTCAGTCATTACGCGCATCGAGTGATCGACATTGATCAGCACCTGTGGCGCAAGATAGGGCGATCCCATTTTGTCTGCGCTAAATGTCGATGGGTCGATCAGCGCGCTGGCGCCGACGGCAACTGCCTCGTCAATTTGCCCACGCACAAAATCGGCAGCGCTGGCTTTGACCAGGGGTCCGAGATTGGTGTCAGCGTCGTCGGGACGGCCAAGATTGTAATGACGAGCCAATGCGGCCACACCATCGACAAATTCCTGGAATATCGCGACGTCTACATAAACGCGTTCGATTCCGCAGCAGGACTGTCCGGAATTGAACATGGCGCCATCGGTCACCGTCTCGATCGCGTGTTGCAAGTTGGCATCTTTGCGCACGTAAGCTGGATCTTTGCCGCCGAGTTCAAGGCCGACACCGATAAACCGGCCCGCCGCGGCATGCTCGACCATTTCGCCGCCCGGTACCGACCCGGTAAACGCGACGTAGTTGACCAATGGTGATTGGATCACGGCTTCGGTATCGCTGTGATTCAGGTGTAAATACTGAAACACGCCCTCCGGCAGGCCCGCTTCGGTAAAGACTTGCTGCAGTCGCTCTGCGCATAGCGGGGTTTGCGCCGAATGCTTGAGGATTACCGAATTACCCGCGAGTAAGGCGGGCATGATCGCGTTAACCGAAGTCAGGTACGGAAAATTCCACGGCGCAATGATGAATACCACGCCCAGTGGCTCACGCTTGATGTAACGCGTAAAGCCATCTTTTGGTTCGGGTTTCAGATCGGCCAGCGCGGTATCGGCGATTTCGATCATGTGTCGCGCACGTTCTTCAAAACCGCCTACTTCACCGGGTGTCTGTGAAATGGGTCGCCCCATTTGCCAGGTCAACTCCTCCGCAATTTCGGCCTTGTGGGCGACAAACGCATCGACCGCCTTACTGCACAGGGCCTGGCGTTCGACCACGGCAGTATTTTTCCATAATTTCTGGGCCGCTGCAGAAGCCGAGAGGGCTTGCTGGATTTCTTCGGCAGTGGCAGTCTGACGTTCGACATAAACGCTACCGTCGACCGGGGAAATACATTGTAGGGTGGTCATGCTGTTTGCTCGCTAGATTAAAAGCTAAAACAATAATACAGAAACTAGAAGCAGGCTACTTAATCCGCATACCTAAATACCAAACGGATTGTCCATGGACGGGCTGGGTTCGGTAAACCAACGAGGGCCATCGTCAGCGATGTAAGCATGGTCTTCGAGCCGCACGCCAAACTCGCCATAGCTGCAGATCATCGGTTCGATTGAAAAGCACATGCCCGGCGCAAGCGGAAAATCGTTGCCTTTAACAATGTACGGGTGCTCATGTACATCGAGGCCAACACCGTGCCCGGTTCGATGCGGTAGCCCCGGAACTTGATAATCAGGACCGAAACCCGCAGCTTCGATCACATGACGTGCGGCGAGGTCCGGTGCCGAACACGGCGCACCGATTTGCGCGGCCCGAAACGCGGCTAATTGTGCGACCTGTTCCAGCTCCCAGATCTCGCGTTGCCGTGCATCGGGTTCACCAAAAACATAACTGCGGGTGATGTCCGAGTTATAGCCGTGCAGGGTTGCACCCGTATCGATCAGCACCATGTCATTTACCGCCAGCGTTTGTGGGTAAGGTACGCCATGCGGATAGGCGGTCGGCTCGCCAAACAATACGATTTTAAAAGTGGAGCGGCCATCCATTCCGCAGGCAACATGGGCGTCGTCGAGAAAGGTCTGTACCTCGCGCGTATCGATTCCAGCATATAGTATTCGGGCTACCACCTGATGAATATGCAAGGTGATTGTCTTGGCTTGCGACAGCAACGCCAGTTCGTTCGCGGACTTGATTCTACGACAGCCGGCGATCAAATCCTCCCCATTGACGATGATTAAATTCGCAGCCGAATTTTGTAGGCGACTCGCGGTAAAAAAAGGCGTCTGATGATCGATAGCCAGCGTACATTTTGGCCGCCTCGAACACTTCAATGCAGTGCTTGACACTGCCGCCGTCGGATCTTCGTGCTCTTCCCACAAAACAAAATCGCCATCTACCACCATTTCGGTACGCGTCTTTTGTGCTTCGAAGGCCGGACAGATATAGAATAACTCTCCAGTGATAGACACAATCGCACCATGCAGGCGTTCACTCGCATAACATTGCATGCCGGTGAAATAGCGCAAGCTGGTGGTGGCATCCAGATAAAGCGCATCGATACCCACCTGTTTCATCAACTCTCGGACCTTTTGCAGGCGTTGATGATACTCATCGAGACCAATCGGTATGGCCTGGTCACGCATC
The DNA here is from genome assembly GCA_964194715.1 of uncultured Gammaproteobacteria bacterium. Lineage (GTDB taxonomy): Bacteria > Pseudomonadota > Gammaproteobacteria. Next base: position 20,785 of record CAXMNA010000105.1, on the reverse strand, counting down.
GAGGCCAGCAACGAATGTTCTTTTGCTGCGGTAGAACCGCCGATACCAGTGGTCATTATTTATCGCCTTATCTATGAGATATTGCCAGATTAACGGAACTGACCGCGTCTTGAAAGTTACCTGACAGGTTTACCCTGATTTTTATCGATCGAGTGAAACTAGATCAATTGACACTGACCCTTTTAAATCCGGTCAAAAATAACGACGAATCCTTTTGACGCGATTTTGAAACGATTTTGTGCGTGTCCTGGGATTGTTTTTAACCGGTGATGGCAGTGTCGCCGCAAGCTCTATCGCCTGTCGACTCGAGAGTCTGGATGCAGGAATTCCCCAGTAGTATCGCGCCGCGGCATCGACGCCGTAAATGCCCTTGCCGAATTCCGCAAGGTTCAGGTAATGTTCAAGTATACGTTTCTTGGTAAGGTTTCTTTCCATGCCAAGCGTCAGCAAGAGCTCATGCCATTTGCGCAGTGGGTTTCTTGATGGGCTCAGGAAGACATTCTTCACTGTCTGTTGCGAAATGGTGCTGGCGCCGTAGGCCATGCGTTGTTCGGACAGGTTGTATTCCATCGCATCCTTAAGCGCATCGAAATCGACACCATCGTGTTCATAAAAGCGTGAATCTTCGGCGGCGATTACGGCCCGGATCATGTTTTTCGGAATCATCCTGATCGAGACGGGATTCCATCTGAGCTTTGGCCAATCCGCGTGACTGCGCCGCTCGAGCTCGTAATTGCGAATGAAGCTGGAACGCTGCACCGGTCCCTTCGTGTACTTTTCCCAATCCGGCCAGATTACGGCCAGGTAAACAACATCGATTACCACCAGGACCAACAGTAATCGCACGCCCCAACGCAGCGACCGAGTCACGATAGAAAGACGCGATTTCGAGCTGAATATTCGTCGGGATCTGAAAGCCATCGAACGACATCTTAGCAGCGTAACAGCGGGGCGGAGAGTAATTGTTTCGAAACTAAGGCGAAATTGCTCTCCGCCCCATTATCTGTCCTGACCAACACCTTGGAAACGTGAGCGAACCGTAAAGAAGGCAGCGATGTCGAGCAAGGGACGGGGCGGCATCCTGGTACCCGGGGTCGACGCGAGACAGTCGTTTACCATGGGTGTTGTTGCTCCGCTGGCATAGTCGGCGATGGCTGTGCCAAAGGCTGTCCCGCGACTGACACCGGAACCATTGTAGCCGCCAGCGAGATAAATATTCTCTCGTTGCCGACCAAAAAAATTGGTGGCGTTGCGGGAGATGCCTTCCACGCCAGACCAGGAATATTCAAATGGTACCTGTGCCAGTTGTGGAAAGCGTTTATCGAATGCGGCCCGGTGAGTGGTCTGGCGTCGGGATAGCTCTTTATCCGATAGCAGGGTAGAGCCGTGATATTCCGCCGTGTTACGAATACTAATGCGATGGTCTCTTGTCAGGCGCAATGTAGCCCCGCCACTGTGAAGCGAAATTGCGCCCCATTCGGTCAGATTGCCGAGGCTCGAAAATTCCGCTTTGCTTAGCTTGCGCGTAAAACTGCCTGCCAGGGTGCTGCCGACAATGTACGGGACCAGGAAGCCCAGGGCAGGCGCCTCATAGTTTGTTGCCAGGATGAGCTTGTCGGTCTTGACTTCCGCATTTGCAAGGTGAAGTGTCAGGGGTTTTCCGTCCTCTATCTTGAGTACCGGACTTTGTTCATGCAGTGAGACGTTCGCTGGCAATGTATCGGCAAGCCCGCGCACCAGTGCGGCCGGCTGAACCAGGGCACCGTCGGCGATATGAATACCGACCTGGTAGTGATCGGTACCCAGGTGCTCACCTAAAACAGTTTTATCAAGCGGCTCATGGTCAACCTTTAGCGTATCCAGGTATTGTCGGAAGTATTCGTACTCCTTGATTGCCTTGCGGTCGACAGCGGTATGATAAAAGCCCTCCCGTCGCCACTGGCAGTCAATTGCATGCTGTGACACTTGCGCACTAAGTAGATCCAGCCCCATTTGGTTGATGCGATTCACGCGACAGTAGTTATCGAGCTGGTTTTGTTCGACCCTGCCCGGGAACTGGCTGGTAGCAACGACAAATCCGGAATTGCGGCCCGAGGCTCCCTCGGCGACACATCGGGCATCCAGCAGTAATATTTGCTGGTCGGGATGAAGCTCGGCCAATCGGCGCGCGCAGGCCAGGCCGGTCAATCCCGCGCCAACAACCACCCAGGATTGTCGATGAGCACCATGCAGTGGCTGGTTGGCCTGGCGATCGGGAAGAAGCTCGGCCCAGCCATGGTGATCCGTGGGAAAATTTTTGCTGGTTAAAGTCATGATGGAGCGGTTGCTATCGTTTCGCCCATTGTACGAAAGAATATGGGAATATCTCCTTGCAGTCTTAAGCGTTTTGCTCGCGTTACGTTGGCGACGCCGACACTTGATTCATCGAACCCAGGCCGAGCGTTAAATAGGATAAGATCGACTAGTTCTCTTTGGACCTGGGTACTGCTAGACAGAGCCTGTTCTTAATGTCCGCTTTGGCCGTTCTCTGACCCTGAACACTGGTATTTGAACGTCTGCTATCGGGAAAAAGCCATTTTTGATATATTGTTCAGGGGCGCGGTACCCAAAAAATTGCATTACGCTTTCGTAAAGGAATGCCAACTGGGTCGCAGCGTCGCAAAACATGATTTTATAGGATTAGTTACTGAAGAGAATTAACAACCTATGCAAATTGCCAGTTTGCCCATGTATAACATTCCGGAAGTCCGCAACGCATCCTCGTCGTTGTGGAACGGAATAGCTAAATACCTACGATTGGAAGGGGTCGAGAAAGTGCCTGATCGGTTGGAGTTTAACCAGACACTCCACAACCTCTGGAGCGATCCTAACCTAATGTTCAGCCAGTGCTGCGGCTATGACTTGATGCACCGTTTCGAAAACACATTGACCCCACTGGCGGTGCCGCATTTCGATGTCACTGCTTGTGCAGGTGGCGAATATTCTAGTCTGGTGGTAGTAGGGGAAGATTGCCCATACGATGATGTGTTGGAGATGCACGGCACCGTGGCAGCAATTAATGGTCCCGAATCCCACTCGGGAATGAGTTCGCTTCGGCAGCTTGTGGCTTCGAGGCACATTGATGGCCGTTTTTTCAACGAAATAGTGATCAGCGGTGCCCACGTAAAGAGCCTGGCCATGCTGCGCCGACGTGACGCAGATGTAGCGGCAATTGACTGCGTGACCTATACGTTGCTTTCGGTCTACCAGCCTGAAAGCCTGGCAGGAACTCGAGTCCTGGGGCGAACCTACCATGCCCCAGCACCACCCTATGTTACTCGAACCGAATACGGAAACGCCTTCGCAGAGCGAATACGTACGGCGCTGTTACGAGCCTTTGAGGATTCGGCACTGGCCTCAGCGCGTCAGGCCCTGTTTCTAAAAAAGATCAGGCCGGCTGATATCAATTTGTATCTTAAAATCTCCGAGATTGAGGATTATGCTACTAATCTGGGCTATCCAGTCCTGCAATAACCGAGAGAATACTAACAAGTTAATTCACAAGCAATTCGAGATATTCGTCTCAGTCTTCTGAGTGTCCGCTGCTGGTCGTTTTTCGACCCACAAGATTGTTTTTTCAGCGCCTGTTTTGGAGAATAAAGGCGTTCAGAATCCTTTTTACGGCGGCAGAGAGCGACCCAAAGCAGCCGCAAAATTGCACGGAAAGCATGCAAAATTGCGGTATTGACGTCACCTCGAGGGGATCATAGAGTTTGTTCAATCCTCGGTGGTCAGAGCGGTCCCAGCCGGGGGCAGACATAATCAACGGCCTCGGAGACAAAACGTGAATACAATCAAATCAACCATCCTATCCACCGCTGCGATCCTGTTCCTGATAATTACGGGTGCGCAGGCAGCGGGTGAGCACCCAATGGGCTTTTTCATCACCAGCAAAAGTATCGGTAACGGGGCGAACCTCGGCGGCCTCGATGGCGCCGACGCACATTGCGCCAAACTGGCCAAAGCCGCCGGTTCCACGGACCGGACCTGGCGCGCTTACCTGAGCACCCAATCGACAGACGGCAAGACACGCGGCAAATCGGCTCGCGACCGGATTGGCATAGGCCCCTGGTATAATGCCCACGGCGAGCTGATCGCGAGCGATCTCGACCAGTTACACCTGAATCCAAATATCGTGAAACGCACGGCACTCGATGAAAATGGCAATCTGATCAAGGGGCGCGGAGACAAGCCGAATGAGCATGACATATTGACCGGATCAAAGAATGACGGCACTGCGTATTTCCCATGGGAAGAGGGTGAGCATACCTGCAGCAACTGGACCAGTTCCGCCGATGGCGCGGGCAGCGCGCAGGTCGGCCACCACGACCGCCACGGCGGTGGCAATACCTCGTGGACTTCGGCCCACGGTTCGCGCGGTTGCAGCCAGGCTAATCTGAGGAGCACCGGAGGCGCCGGTTTCCTGTATTGTTTTGCGGCCGATTAAGTCCAACTCGAAAGGGGACGCTACACCATTACAAAGGAGTGGTGTCCCCGGTTATTCCCGGTTAATGCGACGCATTAATTTTGGGGGACAGACCACGCGTTACAAATTGAGCATGAAATGAGGGTCGTGATCTGATAGTTACGAGCGATCGCTATTGGTCGTTTTCAAAAGCTCCAAGAGCAAGATTGAACGTCTGTTTTTGGGGAATCCGCATCCTAAAACTCTAACATTAACAGCCGAAATCGATCCATTGTTGACACCTGGACAGCGGTTAACGCCCCGTTTAAATCTAGAATGAATTACTTGTGAGGGGGAATATAATGCTTACCTGATATGAATGGGTCGCCTCTCATCCAATATCAGTAGATGATGTGATCATTAATTAGAGTGAATAGTCACTATGTATAAACCCGGAAATATCATCACCTCATTAAGAAGAGACGTTGAATTTGATAAAGGCAGGCACCATCGTGCCAGGCTTGGCTTTATATTGATGTCTACCGACCTTGCGGCTGAAGCTGATTTTTATGATATGGCACCCAAGGGTGTCGCTGTCCATATTACCCGTTTGAAGACCGATGACTACACAACCAATGAAACTCTGTCGCGTCATATCGAATACATGGCTGATGCGGCTTCCCGGATTCAGCCCGATACCAAACCTGATGTCGTCAGTTATAGCTGCACATCAGGTTCGATTGTTATTGGAGAAGAGAAAATCCTGGAAGAAATCGGAAAGGGTGCCCCTTATGCTATTCCAATGACTTTGGTAACAGGCGTTGTGGATGCCTTACGGGAACTTGAGGCAAAGAAAATCGTAGTAGGCACGCCATATCTCGATGAAATAAATACCAATGAAGCCGAGTTTCTATACCACAAAGGTTTCGAGGTTTTGGACATTCAAGGGTTGAACCTTAAAACTGGAATCGAATTTGGTACTGTCACACCTGGTTACTGGAAGAAGTTTGCCCTTGAAATCGACAGGCCAGATGCGGATGCCATATTTCTAAGCTGTGGCGGAATTCGTGCACTTGAGGTGGTCGATGAAATAGAAAGGTTAACCAATAAACCAGTAGTTACCAGCAACCAGGCACAGATGTGGAGTTGCTTGCGTCGTGCGGGAATACTCGACACTATCGACGGATTTGGTCGAATTTTTCAGATGGAAGGACACAGCATAAAAACCTAATTCCCTTGGCTCATAATCTGATTACGAAACGATTCGATTTTACTGAAAATCAATCACTTATGAACGATAGGGCAGGGTGTTCGTGTCGCTGTGTGTTGGGTTTCGCTTTCCCCTGATGGACTAAATTTGGTACTCGAAAATCGTGGTCTGTCCCCTATTGTTTATTCGCTCTGCAATTGAATTGTTATGGGTGGCGAGTATCAGTGTGGCTTGATTTAGATGGCAATAATCAATTAGCAGATCGATTACACGTTTTCCTGTATCTGAATCCAAGCTGCCTGTGGGTTCATCGGCCAAGATTATGGGAGGATTATTGACCAGGGCACGCGCCACAGCAATACGCTGAAGATCAAAGGGGTCAGTTTCGATTGATTCATGCGCACAAGACAAAATTTTCAATTGATACTGACCCCTTCGATACTGTGACCCCGGTCCTTTGCATCGTTTCACAAATCTAAATCAATGGAGTCTGACCTCATTGATCCACCCAAGTGGTTATACCGATTGCATGTGCATGTTAGGTATTTCGTTTGAATATTTCTTTTAGGTATGGGCCTATAGCCTTTTCAATCACAATTACGATTAAAGCCAAAAACACCAAATAAAATAAATTTTGCCACGAAACGTAATTCCCACTGCCGCCAGGAAACTCCCAACCTAATTGAGAAGTGCTGTAAACCTCGGCCTCACCGTTACTATGATGGACAGTAAGAGCTGCTATAGATACACCTGCGATATCTAAGTAAATATAAACTGTTACATTTTCTTTTGGTGATAAATTCCCTATATCAAGTTTTCCGGTGAAACTGATTTTACTAATCTGTCCGGACTCTTTTTCAATAATTGCAATTTCGTCTGTAAAAAACTTATTTCTAATAAATACGTTTGAAAGGCTACTATTTGAACGGTTTTGGATCGACAAGACCAATAAATAAGGGTCCCCTAGAAAATTGTAATCTTTTAGTCGATCTTCCTGAGATTCAACAAACTTTTTGTAGGCCTCTAGGAATTTCGCGAATTCATCTTCGTAGATTTCTGCATCCTTTAACTCTGTTAATAGTGCTTTGGTGTTCTCTAAACTTAGCTCGCTTAATTGGTCTATATTTTCCTCTAACCTGGGTGGCAATGGCGCTTTGACTGTTATTATGCGTACCACTAGCTGAGGCCCTGGTTTGTAAATTTGCCAAAGAGTTGCCAATCCAACAAGGATTCCAACTACTAGACTGAGAGTTGTTATGGTTTTACCTATATTCATAAACTAAGTTCACTAGATATCCCTAAAAGTAAATTTAGAAGGCCACAAGCCTGCTGGTATATTTTATCGGGTATGCCATAAAACTGGATAGGGAGATAATTACAGTTTTCAAGTGATTGATTTCCTTCAATTATTTAATCCGTTTTACTGGGGAAACCTCAACCTTATCCCTATATTCTCGATTGTCAGCAACCCCTTTAATTACTTAAAATTAATTATTAAACGCTTTGTAAAGCGCCAAGGCCCAATGCAAAAAAGGTAATTTGAGGCGCATAGTCAAAACAAACGTCCCCATAGATAGAAGTATTAAATAACGAATAGGATCTTATCGTCATGAGTGACACACCCAAAAAGGAAAACGCCGCAAGTATTGATAACCATGAAGATGCGCTGCGAGAAGCAATTGATGCTTCCGATAATCAGCAAGTTGCAGAAATTGTTGAATCCATCTCCAGCCATGAGGCATTGCGTCAAGTCTCTATGATGGAATCGATCGAGCGTGATAATTTGATATCAATGTTGACACCGGAAACAGCCGCCGAATTAATCGAAGAGGCGCCTGCTGAACTCGCTGTTGCCTTGATTCAGAATCTCGATTCCGCCGTAGCCGCGAAGATTATGGGGGAACTTCATACCGATACGCAGGCCGATATTGTACGGGAAATGGAACAGGGGAATTCGGAAGCTATTCTTTACGAGATGGATTCCGAGAGTGCCGAAAGTGTTCGAATCCTTTCTCAGTACGATCCCAATACTGCAGGCGGATTGATGGAGTTGGAGGCATTTTCCTTTCCTGTCAACGAAACTGTGGGGACCGTGCTAAAAAGGCTGATGGAAGGTGATGAAGCGTTTGAGCGTCATCGTGGACAGCATCCGTATATTATCGATGATTCTGGCAAACTGATTGGTGTAGTGTCTCTACGTGACATGCTGAGAAGCAAGCGTGCAGTCCTGCTGGCGGACATCATGAACACTCCAATCTCGGTGGCGCCGGAAACAAGCCAGGATGAGCTGGCTAATTTGTTTCATGATAACCCGTTTCTCGGCATACCCGTAGTGGATGAACAGGGCATGTTACTGGGAGTGGTGTCGAGGCTAGAACTAGCGGAAGCCGAGCTCGAGCGCGCGGAGCATGAAAGCCTTTCGAGGCAGCAAATCAGTGATGAGTTACGTTCGATGCCGACCTTGCTGCGCTCCAGGCGTAGGCTGGCTTGGCTCTCATCCAATATTGTACTGAACATTATCGCAGCGAGTGTAATCTCCGCTTACGAGGAAACCCTCGCGGCGGTGATTGCTATCGCCGTATTTCTTCCCATGGTGTCCGACATGAGTGGTTGTTCTGGGAACCAGGCCGTTGGCGTCAGCATGCGCGAACTATCGCTCGGACTCACCCGCCCGGTCGACCTTTTCCACGTTTTGAAGAAGGAGCTCGGCGTTGGGGTCATTAATGGTATTGTGCTTGGAATCCTCATTGGAATAGTGGCGTGGGTATGGAAAGATAATGGTTATCTTGGCCTTGTGATTGGACTGGCATTGGCGACTAACACCATGATTGCTGTATCGATTGGCGGTACGGTACCACTAATACTCAAGAACTTCGGAATTGATCCGGCTGTCGCCGCAGGCCCGTTGTTGACAACGGTTACGGACATGGCGGGGTTTTTTCTCGTGTTAAGCCTGGCATCCTTGCTCATGCCCCAGTTGCTAACCTGACGTAAAGAAATTCAAAGGGGTCAGTGTCGATTGATTTGACTAAATTTAATAAAAATCAATCGACGCTGACCCTTTTGATTCCCCTTTTGATTCCCTGCCCATTTAAATGTGGTCTGTCCCCTATTACTGGTTTAACAGATTGTTAATTTTCGCTATCTTGAAGTGAATTAATCCATCCCCAAAATCGATTCTTGCGTAGCGCTAAAGTTCGGGCATACCAATTGGCATCACGAAACAGAGCACGCTCAAGGTGATGTGGGGCTGTGGGTAAATGCTCACGCATTGAAATCTTGTTTTGCGGGTGAAGGCCGATGCGTTTCAAAGCACTCAAGCGACTGGGCCCATAGGGAATATGCTCCGCCAAATGCGCCATGTTTTCAGATTGGGTAACATAGCGGAGGAATTTATTAGTGGCAAAATTCGTCTGATTTGGTTTCAGTGGAACCACCCAAACATCCCAATCAACGATCTGCCCGTCCCAGATCATGGTTATAGTATCGCCGTGAGTTTGGGCATCAAAAAAACGTCCATTAAACCCAGATGACATTACCACCTGTCTCGATTTTAATAACGCCGCTGGCTCTTTGGGATCTTCCCACCAAACAATATGGTCACGGATACTATCCAAACGCCGCAATGCCAGGCGCATTCCACGATCGGTACTGAGCAGATCGTAGATCTGATTAATGGGGACACCTTCTGTCATTAGTGCCCATTCTAAAATTGCCGATGGCTGCTTGCGTAAAGCGCGCTTTCCAGGAAAACGTTTAACATTAAAAAAGTCAGCAATCCTTTGGGGCTTTTCTCCCGTAAAAGCACGATCATCATAGGCAATTAGTGTTGAATAGCTCAGATGTGCAACGCCGCAGGGCATAAGTGCCCCCGCAATAAAATCCTTTTCCGGTTCAAGCCCGTCAGGGGAGGGTGCAAGAATTTTCGACAACTCTAACTTTTGCACTAAATTTTGCTCACAGGCAAGCAGAGCGTCATCCATGGTCATATCGATGATGTCTGGGACTAAATCCCCTTTCAATATGGCAATTTCGCCACTGTAAAATTGAGTATTAATCTGAATTCCCGTAGCGGCTTCAAACGGGCCAAATAAGGCTTTTTGCTGTGCACTTTCATAGCTACCGCCCCAAGTAGCAATGGTCAGCGATTGTTGGTCTGCCTGTGCCGAGAGTGATCCTAGACAAATAATAAAATATATTGAAAGGCGAATATTAAACGGCTTCATTTTCTTCAGACCTTAGATCCCGGGCGATTTTTTGATAGGCCGTGATGAGCTCGCTCTCGGCAATCATTCCAATAAGCATTTTATCCGTTACAGACACAATGGGCACGGCTTCGCCAACGAATCCCTCCAGGGCACTCATGCCTTGCCACAATGTCGTGTCTTCATCAAACAAGGGAGAGTCCACATGTAAAATCTTAGAAATGCTGTTTGAATCCTGCCCGATCAAATCAACAATACGTATTATGCCCTGGTAGATTCCTTTTGAATCGACCACCACGGCTTCAGAACGTTTACCCTGTTGCAACTTTTCAATGGCCCGTTGCGGGGTATCATTTAGATCAACGCGAACGAAATCACTGATGGCTAGATTGATAATTTTTGTGTGCTCTAATAACGCCCGATCTCGACCCAATGACAAATCAACGCCTGCGCGAGCCAAAACAACATCGAACATCGAGCGTCCTAGCAATCGAAAAGCTAACAGATTGGCAAAAACAACCGCGACCATTGCTGAAATGGTTAAATCATAGTTATGGGTGAGCTCAAAGACGATTAAAATCGTCGTTAAAGGTGCACCGATTATAGGACTGGTTAAAGCCATCATCCCGCAGATGGCATACACTACCACTCCTGAATTGGGTACTCCGATCAGTTCTAATATGGTCCACGAAAATGCACCGAATAAAATACCGATCAAAAGTGATGGACTGAAAACACCCCCTGCAAAGCCTAAACCGATACACATCGCGGTAAGGCCCATTTTTGCAAGCACGAGCAATATCAGTTCCCAACTTTCGAACGCACCCTCAATGGTGGCAAAACGTAAGGTTTCCTTCCCAACTCCGAGCACTTCGGGTAATTGTAGTGCCACCATGCCGACCAATAATCCCGCGAGTGCCGGTCGGTACTTTGCCGAAACTGGCAGTTTAGGCGCAATGGCGTTGATATAAAAAATCAACCGCATAAAACCCACTGATAAAAAGGCACAAGTGAAGCCAAGCAGCGCGAACAGAGCGAACTCATAACTATGACCAACTCCACTAAATTCAACCAGAAAAAGCGGTGGGCGCTCGAAAATAATATTCGCAATGACATAACCCGTCGCAGCGGCAACGGTGGTCGGCGCAAATGCCTGTAAAGAGTAATGGCGCAGTATCACTTCATGGGCGAATACAAGCCCGGCAATGGGGGCATTGAACGCAGTTGAAATGGCGGCTGCCACACCACAGGCAATCGCAATGGTTTGCAAATTTGCTATGCGTAGTTTTAATTGTGAAACAAGGTTCCCAGCGATGGCCCCCATATAAACCATAGGACCGTATTGCCCCACTGAGGCGCCACTTCCGATCGATACAATGGCCGCGAACGTGGATACGACCCCAGAACGAACTGATGGTAAAGGAGCACGAAGCTGGACAGCGCGAATCGCATCAGGAGGCCCCAGGGGTCGTTGTTCCGGTGAATATTGCTGTAAAACAATGCCAACCACTAGTCCACCCAACATCGGCACTATAATTGTTGCGCCCGAGAGTAAAAGGGGATTCTGTACTTGTATTCGAGAACGCGGTGAAATGAGCAACACATCATTGAGCCAATGCACACTTTCGATAAAGGCTATAGCGGCCAGTGAAGCCAAACTTCCCAGCACTAAAGCGAGAAGACTCAAAATAGCGATGCGATAACTAAGTGTGCCAAAGGAGACTTTGGAAACCATGTTCAAAGGTTATTGAACTTCGCTACACTTAGCAATTGGCTATACCCAGACGATAAGTATAGAAAGCACAGTATTAGGGCGACAGGTTACTTATTCTAGAAATACTAACGCATCAGTAAATTCTTTAAATCGGTATACTGTTTCCGGAATTACAGAAGCCACTTGGAACCGGGACTGGTTGACGAGATTTGCTCTGCAACCAACGGTAACTATGTGCTCGGTGACAGCCGGTTCAAACAGCAAATCGCCAATGTGCTGGGTCGCCGGGTGACGCCGGGAAAACCTGGCAGGCCATCAAAAAACGAAGCTTGAAAGCAGGGAAAACGTGGTCTGACCCCTATTACTTTCCTTTAATTCTGAGCGTCTGCTTTCTCGTTAGCGGACACTCAAATTCACATATCCAGGGTCGTACTTCGGCCATAAGCGGACGCCCAGTAATAGTATGAAATAAAAATTAATATGACCCATTTTATCTGAATGAACGCGTAGTGTACTGGCGTAGCCTGCGCCGAGGAGGTGGGGTATGCTAATGCCCCTAAGTGATTGCGTGACGGGTCGTTAACGAAACAACATGCGAAACTTTCAGCTGATGGACCGATTCCAAACGGGTAATCTGCTCTATTCAGCAAGTTCAAGCCTGGCGGCCAATGGTTGACAAATGACCAAAGTGACTTCTCTTCCGGATAATTTGGAATTTGACGTAAAAACCGACGAGACTCTGCTCGAAGCCGCCCTTCGATCAAATGTTGCCTTCGCCCATGCCTGCGGTGGGCGTGCAAAGTGTTCGACCTGCCGCATTTGGGTGGTCGATGGTCTGGAAGCTTGCTCACAACGGACGGAGGCCGAGACTTTGATGGCAGAACGTCTGGGCTTTACCAGCGAGGTACGGCTTGCGTGTCAACTGAAACTCGAAGGTGAGCTTTGCGTACGCCGGTTGGTTCTTGACGAAACCGATATCATGATGTGTAGTCAGCTTGATCGTGCCGTAGCGACACGTGCTGGCGAGTCTAAGAACGTCACGATTCTCTTCAGTGATGTTACCGATTCCACATCAATGTCGGAACAATTATCGCCGTACGACCTGCTGTACCTGCTCAACAGGTACTTCGTGCAAGTGGGTGATATTATCGAACGCAATGGCGGCTTTATTGACAGATTCATCGGTGACGGTGTGATGGCCATATTTGGCCTCGAGGATCAGCCCAATGCGCCGCTCCATGCCGTCAATACGGCCTTGCAAATATTAGCTGCCGCAGATCAAGTTAAGCCGTATTTTGCTGCTATGTATGACGTCGAGTTTGATATCCGTATCGGTCTCCACTACGGCGAGGCCGTAATCGGCTCTTTGGGATCAATCGGTCACGAACGTGTCACGGCCATCGGCGAAGTGCCAAACGTTGCCAGCCGGATCGAAGCCGCCAACAAGGAAGTTGGAACGCGATTGCTTATGTCGCAAGCTCTTCATGACATAATCGAGGATGATGTCGAAGTCGCCGATTTCGTCAGAGTATTATTACGTGGGACCAAAGATCGAATTACGCTATACGAACTCAATGGACTGAAACCAGAAGCCCAGGCGGCGCTAAATCTAGAAGAGCAGCGCGAGATCGTGCAGTTCGCGGGCAAGAAGTGGATTCGTGTCTTCGCGGAAGACGAAATTGACTTGAACGAATGGCGGATCATTGCGTTGGAAGACGACTATGATGTGGTCGTCCTGCGTAGGGCCGAAGGATATCATGCCTTTAACAATGCTTGCCCCCACCTTCATCTGCCGCTTTTCGAGCGCAGGGCGATGGTGGAGGGAGCTCTTGGCAATTATCCGGGCACGGACACGCCGCGCCCCATCCGCAGCACGTTTACGGAGGACCGAGGTGTAGTCTGCCGATGGCACCACAGTTGTTTCGATCTACAAACAGGCGAGGTCAGGGACTGGGCGACTCGGTTGCAGGAGGACGGCACCTCAAAAGGTTGGGAATTCCTGGGCGATATTTCTAAGAATCGAACGAAATTGCCCGTTTACGCTTGTCGCATACACGATGGTTTCGTGTGGGTCGCACTCGACTGAAATTCTGAATATCAAGGAGATTCTCCATTGAGGGTGGGTGACTGTATTGTATCGTTCTCGGAAACTCATCTTTGAGTTTTAAGCGCCTGCTTTCGCGATAGCAGACATTCAAAATGCAGAGTTCAGTGGCGACCTTCGGCCATAAGCGGACGCCCTGAGTTTCCGAAAGTGAATTCTGTTAGCATATTATTTAATTGATAATACCGGCCCTTTAATTCCAAATTCATGCCAGCTAAAAACTCGAGCCTAATGGCCGAATGGCCATCAAAACCGGTAATAGACTGGTTATTTTCCAGCGGCTGCCTGATGAATGATGATACTAAATTCGTATATGAACTCGCTCACCAGTTGATCGCCTGTGGTGCACCTGTCGACCAGTTTCGGTTAACAATGCGGGCCTTGAATCCAGAAATTATAGGAATTTCCAATTTCTGGCTTAAGTCAACCGACGTCAGTCGTCACATGGAAACAGAACGCCGTATTGAAGAGACTGATCGATACATCGGCAGCCCGATGAAGCAATTGTATGATACCGGGGAAATAGTTCGACGGCGGCTTGATCAATTACCTGAAACTGCGCACCGTGCCTATACCGAGTTGTCCGAGGACGGTTTCACTGATTACCTGTCCTTACCCGTGATGACCGCAAATGGAATTGGTGCCGCAATCATTGTGACGACCAAGAGAAGCAGTGGATTCAGTAAAAAGGATATCGAGAATTTTTGCGAGATTCGAAACTACCTGGTCCCAATTATCGAGGTGCAATCGCTTAGACATATGTCAAAATCGCTGTTGAATACCTACGTCGGCAAGCGTACCGGAGAGAAAGTCCTGGCGGGAATGATCAAGCGGGGTGACGCCGACATCATAAACGCCGCCTTATGGTTCAGTGATTTGCGCAATTTTACACAAATTACCGAAACCCTTGCGGCGGACCAGGTGATTGGAATGCTCAACGATTATTTTGAGTTTGTGGCTGCTGCCGTCACGGCGCGGGGAGGGGAGATTCTGCGTTTCATCGGCGATGCAATGCTGATCGTGTTCCCGATCGATGATAACTCTTCTAGGCAAACGGCCTGCAGGGCCGCGATCGATGCCGCGATCGATGCTCAAAGCACGCTCGCGAGTCTTAACCATCGTCGACGCCGCCATGGTCAGCCCGAAATCGAGTTCGGGGTCGGCCTTAACGTCGGGGAAGTGGTTTATGGAAATGTCGGCGCCCCAGACCGGCTTGACTTCACGGTCATGGGTCCGGCTGTGAACCGCACTGCTCGTCTTGAATCATTAACCAAGGAACTTGACAGGAATATCCTTTTTTCAAAAGAGTTTGCCGAACTTATCGACGATCCGGTGCAGTCATTTGGTGAGCACAATATGAAAGGCATCGCCGAGCCACAGGCAGTGTTTGCGCTGCAATCAGAGTAACATTGCGCACCATCTATTAATTATGCAGACAGTTAACCTAACTTAGCTCTCTCACTACTGAGTTGAAAATGATGGGAGTCCGCTTCGGGTCATTAGCCGCCTCTCACAAAAGAATTCTGAGCGTTCGGTTTCTCAAAAGCAGACACTGAACTGCGCCCGCCGAGTGTCGTAGTTCGGCCAAGAGCCGACATTCAAAAACACACCTGATTGCAAATTACTGCTTTAGCTAAATGTGCAATCCACATTCAGTTTTTGCCTGCTCCGCGCTTAAAAGGGCGCCGCCTACTGATTGCACACCACGTTTGTAGTTAGGATGACGCAATTCAACCGGCAACTGCTCTATAAACTCGTAAGTACGCTCGTCTGACCAGTCTACAAGAGGATGGATTTTCTTTATATTCGGGAAATTAGGATCATGTTCCAGAAATTCTTTTTGCGCTCTATTTTCTGTTTGATCCCACCGAATGCCATCTATAGTTGCCTGTACACCCAGCGCAGATAAATATTCGTAAAGAGCGACCTTCTTCTGATCCAAACCTTCTGCCTGTACAGCATGTAAATTAAGTTTGAGGCTAATCTTTAGGTAGTCTCTATATTGACGCTGCACATCATATTCAGAGCCTGGCACATTTATCATAACAACCGGGATATGCGGATTGACTACTCTTGCAAGACTTAAAGTTACAATTGATTGCGGTCCAAAACTGCTGATCAGAGCCAAGTATTCACCGAACTGATCATGAGCCCATTTGATACGCTCAAACGCTGTTAAACTCCAATTACTATTAGTGTAGCCTGTCTTATTTGCAGAGATTACGAAGTTATGTTCTGTTGTATAAGTCACGATCTATTTCCGTTGTTTTAGAAGCACGCCTTTATTGGGCGCACTTTTTTGTAAAAAGTTAGAATAAGCAGGGAGGTTCTAAATTTTCACATACAACAGAATTCACACACATAGGCGGAAGAGGCCATGAACAGAGCCGCTTTAATCACGAGAGTTTTGTGTGTGTGTTCGTGCATGGCCTGGATGTTAACTCAAAAAATTTACATTTGGCAATTTTTTTCTGAAACGTGAATTTTTGCTTTGGGTCGTTAGCCGCCTCTGAAAAATAGATTCTGAGCGTCTGTTTTCTCCAAAGGAGACACTGAAAAACTTCTTACCAGTGGCGACAAACGGCCAATAAGAGACTCTCGCGCCCAAATCATTTTGCGATAAACCTATAGCAAGCATGTGATAGAATTTCCCGCATAGTTAAAACTTGGACCGTCCATGGAAAGGGATTATCTATCGCGCAAGTTAGCTGTTCTAGTCCATGCCGATGTGACCGGGTCGACCTCGCTCGTGCAAAAGAATGAAACCCTGGCACACGAACGTATCCAAGGCACTTTTCGACGATTCTCTGAAATTATAAGCAACTATGGTGGTGCCGCACTCGAGATTCGAGGCGATGCGCTAGTTGCTGAATTTGCCAAGGCATCGGATGCGGTCGGTGCATCACTGGCTTTCCAGACTGCCAACACTATTCTAAATGAGCAAATATCCGATGATATTCGACCCGTACTTCGGATTGGCATTGCTATGGGGGAAGTAGTGGTTGCAGATAATACGGTGACCGGAGATGGAATCGTTCTGGCACAGCGGCTGGAACAGCTGGCAGAAGCAGGCGGTGTAGTTATTCAAGGCGCCGCCCACGAAACCCTGCCGCGGCGACTTCCTTTTGATTTCACCGATTTAGGCGAACAATCGCTGAAGGGATTTGAGGCACCCGTGCGCGCTTTTAGCGTTGCGCTAAGTGCCGGGGCAAAACCTCCCGAACCCGAGCTGAACACTCGCACATCAGCGGTTCGAGTAGCAGGCGATCGTTTCTCTTCGGGTGAAAAACCGGCCATTGCCGTGCTAGCGTTTGAGAGCACCGACGACCCCGCATTTGGCGTAGACCTCGCCAATGACATTATTGTTGAACTCGGTCGATTTGGTAGTTTTTCGGTAGCTGCGCCACACTCATCTTTTGTTTATAGCGGTCAATCGCTGAGCGTTGTCGATATTGCTGAACAGCTTGGGGTGAAGTATGTAGTGGAAGGTCGCGTACAAATCTCCGGAAACAGGCTCCGAGTTTCCATTCAACTCAGCGATGGCGTGACCGGACAACAACTGTGGGCCGAACGCTACAAGCGTGAAACCGAAGACATGTTTGAGGTGCAGGATGACATCGTTGAGGTTGTAAGCGCGTCGCTTGAACACAAAATAGAGTCGCGGGAAGCGAGTCAAAAAATGCGTGTCGACGACGACATGCTCTCCGCATACGATTTCTACACAAAGGGCCGGGAAATTTTCTTTTCCCGAACCCGAGAAGCAAATGCCGAATCAAAGCGATTAATCGAGCAAGCCATAAGCATGGATGATCAGTTTGCGCGCGCGCACGGTTTTCTGGCTTTCGTGTACATTTACGAATATCGAAATGGCTGGAGTGACGATCCGCAACAGTCGTTGGATCTTGCCATGCAGTGCGCACGTAAAGCCTTCTCGCTCGATCCGGCAGATGCGGCGTGCCACTGGAGGCTGGGCAGTTGTTATTTGCATCGGCGTGAATTCGACCGGGCAATTACCGAGTACGAAAAAGCGCGCGCCGGAAATCCTAACCATGCGGGTTTTTTAGCGGAGGGATCGACGCACTTTTTAATGACCGGGCAAATGGACAAGGCCATCGATCAAATTCAGCGAGCGATGCGGGTCAATCCCAATCACCCCGAATGGTTTTTCGCCCAGCTTGCCTGGGCGCAACTCGAAGCGGGTGACGAGGATACCGCCTGTGCAACGTTTGCGAAAATAAACAATCTGCCGACGGTTTATTTTCCCCTGTATATCGATGCATTGATGCGCACAAACAAAAGTGTGGAAGCTATCGAAAAGGTCCGAATTCTTTTACAACAGGAACCCGACTACTCGGTGCGGGTGGTTGGCTTCATGCCGTATCAGGATGAAAGTCGCGCGACAACAATAGCCGATAGTTTGCGCGCAGCGGGCGTGCCCGAATAAATCCGGATAACTGAAGATTCAAGGGGACTGTCTCCTTTTTTCTCCTGTTACCAATAGCCTGTATCCGCTCCGGCAATTCGATTGCGGTCTAAGGGTCCGTTCTGGGCACTTTTCAGTCTATGAATGATGAAAGCCGAGTGACTGCTTAGGGTCGGAAGCCGACGCTGGTAATCAGGTTCTGAGTGTCTGCTTTGGAGAATTTAGTGCCGATGACTACTGCTAAATTCGAAATTCAAGAATATTTCCCTGAATAACCAGACGATTTCTCCAAAGGAGACACTGAAAAATGCCACCTGAGCTTCTGCCTTCGGCCAGAAGCGGACATTCCGATAAAAGATAAAGTATAGTGATTTTTCCTTTAACTACCCCTATTTTAGCGGGAGGACACCATGCCTCAAATCAAGGATGCCGAAATCAAGTTAGATACTATCGAGCAGTATGCTGAAAAGCTTGGCAACTATATGGTTGACCTATTTCAGTTTGTCGCCCTATTTGTAATTGGTGCGACGATAGTGTGGTCTGGAGTAACGACATATGCGGGAATGATTGCGAAGGGATCGGCTAATATCGATGATATATTGCTTTTGTTTATCTTTCTGGAGCTTGGCGCAATGGTTGGCATCTATTTTAAAACGAATAGACTGCCTGTTCAGTTCTTGCTCTACGTCGCTATTACCGTTATGACAAGGTCGTTGGCTAGCACGCTCAGCATATCGGATTTAACGGATATACGAATAATTTCTATTACCGGAGGAACATTGATTTTAGCATTATGTGTCTGGATATTACGCCACGCCTCCTGGAAGTTTCCTCCGTTTGTTTCTCATACTGAAATAGAAACTAGTTCAAGCGTGAAACAAGATGGAAATTGAGACTCATTAAATAAAGTTGGTGGGCCAACCTCTAGCAACAACGAGGTCGTCAGGATGAATCTGAATGGCGGCTTACACACCGCTGCCATTCCAATTTAATGGTAACCAGGAAAGTTTCGGCGCGAAGCAGCTCATGTTGTTTCAAATTCGGGTGACCGTTTTGGGTCGTTAGCGGAAGCTGAAAAATACCATTTGAGGGTCAGCTTTCCCGATAACAGACACTCAAACTCGCACCGCCAGGGTCGTCCTTCGGCCATAAACGGACATTCATATACTCATTATTATTAATTAAATAGATGCGCCTCCTTTAACTTCCAAGGTCTGCTTTCATGTATGTGTAAGATGTCTTGTTATAAGCGAAAAGCTAAAAAATACTTCGAAGAATCCACATAATTCCCGCCAATGCTGCTGACTGCTGTACCATCCATAAGAGCGGCTGTTACATCAGATTGAACAAACCCGGTTGAAGGATAACCATCATCCAATCGATCTTCTAAGATTTTTGCAATTTTCCCTTCAATGGAACCTAATATCGTTACATGACCTGAAATCGTCAAAGAACCATCTCGAACACCAATTTTTCCAGCAAAGGCATTAATCGGCTGTGTATCATCATCACCATGACCATTAATCAAACCGGCTGCTCTTAAATGCTTCCAAATATTCGCAGTTTCTGAATTTGCTGCCCCATTCCAGCTTCCATCTATCGTACCACTACTATCGCCATTGATATCGGCAGCCGCAGGATCGTTAATTCCATCCGTATAAATTGAAAATTGCTGGTCCGCCCCACCATGATCACCTGGTAATTGTTTATAGCGATCCTGGTAGAACAACATCATAGCGGCAATACCGGAATTATCAGTTTGGATTCGTTTCATTTTTGTATTGGTAATCATACCCCGACCTTTCAATACACCACCGAATAGTAGGCCCACGATAACCAATACGATCGCGATTTCTATTAGCGTGAATCCTTTTTGTTTGTTATTAGGTAATTCGAAGTGGTGAAGGTTTTTCTTGAGAACCCTGCGTTGAGACTTCTCAATCAGCCGATCGGATACATTACGCGAAAACATAGCCATCCCCCCCTTGCTGTATTAGAAGTGGCAGTCCGGCGATCTTTGGGTCCTTCGGGAAGATTTCTGCTCTTTCTCGGAGGAAGCGAGGACCCGTGGCTTTCCGTCTCCGTCTTTCGGCGGGTTTGGCTTTATCGTTATTTGTCCTGACCCCTTTATACTCCCTGTCGTTAGAAAAGTCTAAAATGGTTAGATAATCAGAATTATTGAAGAGCTTGGTGTCCGAGTTGGGTCGGAAGCCGACGCTGGTAATCAGGTTCTGAGTGTCTGCTTTGGAGAACTGAACTGGCACCTAAGTTGGTAACCGTTACATTTATCATGTGGTGATTCAGGTGTCTCATAGGCTGTTAGAGAAGCTAGGTAAAACAGGGTATATAGGCTTTAGTGTTGTGATCAATTGCGCCAAAAGTGCGCCATTTTAATGAAGTTAATTAGGCCTGTGTATATGGAGAGGTTAAATTACAAGTTAAAACAAGGAGATAATGGTGGGCCCGGGAGGACTTGAACCTCCGACCAATGGATTATGAGATTACATCGCCGTGACGGGAACCCCACGGTTTACCAGGCTATCCTCACCTTTTCATTCTCACCCTTACGAGTTTCGTTACCAGTCGGAGCCTGGTTCGTACCGGAATCCGGATTTCCAGTGGTAACAGAAAAATAGCCCGATTCAGTCAGGGATTTTGGACCAAACTCTTACCAGTCTCGATTGA